>JANXSM010000120.1 GCA_025352665.1 Rhodospirillales bacterium
CCATGACAGCGTGGGCGAAGCCCGCGCCTCGATCGGCCGATATATGATTTTTTACAACGCCCGCCGGCCTCATTCCAGCCTTGACGCCAGAACACCGGACGATGCCTACTTTAACCACGAGCCGCTGTCTGCGGCAGCGACGCTCCGGCACCCACGGAGACCACATCAACCGGCAGAGGTTGCACTTATAGAAACCGCAACGGTGTCTCGACGAAGCCGACCACCTCTGTCGTCGCGCGTGCTACGCTTGCCGGATCTTCCCGCGACCGGAGAGTTTCATGAGTGACGGTGCCCGTTTGGACCTGCAGAACCTGCCGGTGATCGATATGGTAGGGATGGGCGATCCAGCAGGAGAAGCGGTGATTGCGCGGCAGCTCGACGATGCTTTCAGCCGCATCGGGTTTTGCTATTTCGTTAATATCGGAGTCGATCAGGCTTTGGTGGATGGGGTGTTCGCCCAGTCGCGCCGTTTTCATACGTTGCCGGAGCCGGCGAAGATGGCGCTCAAGATGAATGCCGCCCATCGCGGTTATATGGCGCCGAATACATCGCTGATTGCGACGTCGACGGTGGCGAACGTCACCCGTCCCAATTTCAGCGAATCGCTGATGATCATGCACGAAGTACCGCAGGACGACCCGCGCTACGGCGAACCGATCCAGGGCGACAACCAGTGGCCTGATCTGGAAGGGTTTCGCGGGCCGGTTCAGGCGTACGACCTTGCGATGGCAGCGTTCTGCCAGAAGCTGTTGCGACCGATGGCGTTGGCATTGGGGCTTGAGGCTGATTGGATAGCGCCGTTTTTTGCCCAACCCACAACGTTCCTTCGCCTGCTGCATTACCCGCCGCAGCCGCCGGATGCACCGGATGACAGCTTTGGGTCTGCGCCGCATACCGATTATGGGTTCATCACGGTGCTGGCGCAGGATGATTCAGGCGGACTTTCGGTGCGGCGGAGGGACGGTGCCTGGCTTGCAGCACCCCCGATGCCGGGCAGCTGGGTCGTGAATGTCGCGGACATGCTTTCGCACTGGACCAATGGGCGTTGGCTGTCCACGCCGCACCGGGTGAAGAACCTGTCCGGTCATGACCGGTATTCGGTGCCGTATTTCTTCGACATGGCGATGGACAGTACCGTTTCCTGTGTGCCGACCTGTTGTGGGCCGGACAATCCTCCGCGGTATGAGCCCGTGCGTTATGGCGACTACCTGATGCAGCGGCTCGACAAGAACTACGCCTATCGCCAGCAGGAAAAGCAGCATGGTTGAGCGGATCATCATAGACACCGATCCCGGTCATGACGATGCGTTTGCGATCCTGCTCGCCTTGGCGTCGCCGGAGCTGGAGGTGTTGGGCCTGACGACGGTGGCAGGGAACGTGACCCTGGAGGATGTTTCGTTCAATGCGCGGCGCATTGTCGAGCTGGCGGGGCGGCCGGGCTTGGGTGTGTATCCAGGCTGCGACCGGCCGCTGCTGCGACCGGCTGCCCATGCGTTCGACGTGCATGGCTCGATGGGGCTGAACGGGTATGATTGGGACGCGCCGCAGATCCCGCCCAGCGAAACCCATGCTCTGGACTGGATGCTGGAGACGCTCGCGGCTGCCGAAGACGGCTCGATTACCTTCGCGGTGCTGGGTCCGCAGACCAATATCGCATTGCTGCTGCGCCGCGCGCCGGATCTGGCCGTTCGTAAGGTGAAACGGATTGTGGCAATGGGCGGGGCCTATTTTCAGGGTGGCAATTATTCGCCGGGTGCAGAGTTCAACATTCTGGTCGATCCCGAAGCCGCTGCCATCGTGTTCGGCGCCGGCATCGAACTGGTTGCGATACCGATTGATTGCACCAATCTGGCGCTGACTCCGGCCGGTTGGATCCGCGATCTCGCGGCGTTTGGCACGAAAGTTGGCGACGCGTGTGCCGGGATGATGGAATTTTTCGAGAAGAGCGGCAACGCGCTGTACGGCACGGCCACGCGGCCGTTGCATGATGCGGTGGCAATGGCCTGGGTGCTGTGGCCAGAGCTCTTTGCAGGGCGCCTGTGCAACGTGGAGATCGAGACCGGTTCCGAGCTTTCGCTGGGGTCGACGGTGGTGGACTGGCGCGGGCGCACGCAGCGGCCGAAGAACTGCCTGTGGATCACCGAATGCGATGCCCCGGTGATGTATGCGCGCATGCTGGAGCGGCTGGCGACGTTGCCTGTGTGACCGCTACCCCTTCACCCCCGTCATGGCGATGCCGCGTACGAAGAAGCGCTGCAGGAACAGGAACAGGATGATCAGGGGCACCGTTGCCACGGTGACGCCCGCGAAGGTTTCGCCCCAGTTTGGCAGCTGCCCGGGTGCGACCGATTGTGCGACCGCGATCTGGATGACTGCGTTGCGGGGCGAGGACAGCACCACCAGCGGCCACAGGAAGGCATTCCAGGAGAACAGAAAGGTGACCAGTGACAGGGTCGCCAGCGCGGTGCGGACGTTGGGGAGCACGATGCTCCAAAAGATGCGGAAATGGCCGGCGCCGTCGATGCGGGCGGCTTCGTCGAGTTCGCGGGGAAGCTCCTCGAACGCGCCGCGCAGCAGAAATAGTCCGAACGGGCTGGCAACCCAGGGAATGAATACACCCACCAGCGTATCCTGCAGGCGAAGCCCGCTGACGGTGATGTAGAGCGGCACCATCAGGCTTTCGAGGGGCAGCAGGAAGGTCATCAGCACGAGCGCGAACACGATGTTGGCGCCACGAAAGCGAATTCGGGTCAGGCCGTAGGCGGCGAGCGTGCACAGCACCAGTGTGCCGGCCACCTGGCAGATCGAAACCACGGCGGAATTCACCAGCGCCCGGCCCACGCCGCGCAACCGGAACAGGTTGACGATGTTCTCCACCGTGGGTTGGCTGGGGATGAAGGTGCGCCAGGACAGCGGCCGCATATCAGCGAAGATGGCGGATTGCTGTTTGAACGAGGATGCGACGATCCAGACGTATGGCATCAGGAAGAAGGCGATGATGGCGACCAGTACAACGCCTCCGCCGATCCATTGCAGTAGCTTGAGGCGGGTCATCAGTAGACGAATTTCGCGCGCAGCACGCGCATCTGCAGCAGGCTGATGGCGAGCACGATGAGCATGAACATCACCGAGACCGCGGAGGCGACGCCCGGCTGCTGCAGGCTGAAGGCGAGGGTGTAGATGTCGAACGCCAGGAAGTTGGACGTACCTTCAGGACCGCCGCCGGTCATCACCAGAGGTGGTGCGAAGGCCTGCAGGGAAAACACCGTCATCATGACCACGACGAGCACGGTGGTGCGTGCCATCAGGGGCAAGGTGACATGGCGCAGCCGTTGCCACGCGCTCGCACCATCGACCGAGGCGGCGTCGTCGAGGTCGTGGGGGATCGATTGCAGACCTGACAGATACAGCACTGTTGCGAAGCCGGTCTGCTGCCACAGCATCATCAGCACGATGGAGGGCAGGGCCTGCGTTTTGCTGGTGAGAAACTCCAGCCGGGGCAGTCCGAAGGCTCCGAACACGCTGTTGACGAGGCCGTTGTTGGGCTCGAGCAGAAATGTCCACATGGTCGCGATCACCACCGCCGAGGTCACCACTGGAAGGAACACGATGGTGCGAATGAGGGCGCGGGCTGGCAGTCGGCCATTGAGGTAGGTTGCCAGCAGGAATGCCACCGGCACGACGCATACGACCACGCCGGCGGCGAAGCTGAAGGTGACGGCGAAGGCCTGCAGGCGGTCGGGGTCGGTCAGCACGTAGAAGTAGTTCTCGAGCCCGACGAAACTGCGTCGCGTGGGGTCGAGCAGCTGGAAGTCGTAGAGGCTGTCTCTCAGCATGGCGAAGACCGGCCAGTATTGGAATACGGCCAGCAACGCCAGGAACGGGCCGACGAACACTGCGACGGTCAGCCAATGCGCCGCCGTGCGCTTCATCGAGAGAGCCCCGACATATACGGCAGGATCAGCGGGCCAGGATCGGTTGCAGGCTGCGGGCCGCAGAATCAAGGCGCGCCTTGGGCTCGGCGCCATAGGCGATGTCGCGCAGCGCGTCAGTGATAATTTTGTCGTATTGGGCAAACTTCGGCGACGGCGGCCGCGGCTGGCCCCATTGCTGCAGTTCCTGGTTGAAAATGCTGAGCGGGTAGTCGTTGAGTTCCGGCAAGCTGGCGTAGAGCGACTTCATCACCGGCATGACGTGGTTGGTGCGGGCGAGGTCGAGTGCGATGGCCCCCGTGCTCATGGCGACCACGAATTTCGCCGCCGCCTCCTTGTGTGGGGATTTTGCCATCACGCCGATGGTCACGCTGCCGGTGTGCACGATCGGGGTGTGGACGTAAGGCATCGGCGCCACGCCCCATTTGAAGCCGGGGTCCTTGGCGTTCAATGCTGCGATGAAATAGGAGGTGTCCAGCGTGAAGCAGGCGCGTCCGGTCTGGAAGGCATCGGGAATGCCGGCCTTGGGCGTGATCTTGGCTGTTGTGAACAGGTCCTGGAAGAACTTGGCGCCGGCGACGGCTTCGGGCGTGTTGATCCAGCCCTGGGCGGTTTTGCCGTCGGGCGAGACCGCCCAGAACGTCTTGTAGGCGGAACTGTCAGGCGGCGCCTTGGGGTTGCCATAGGTACGCAGGAAGGGCAGGTCGCGGTACACGAAACCTGGTGTGCCGTTGCCGAAACGGCTCGGTGCCAGGCCCCACATCGTGACGTTGTCGGCTTCGCCTTGCTGGCATTTTTTCATCGCCTCCACAGCCTCGTCCCAGGTCCAGGCGCGGTCGAGTTCGCGTAGCGGGGGTGTTACGCCCGCCTTGGCCAGTGCATCGGCGTTGTAGAACAGCGCCAGGGTGGTCTGCTGCATGCCGGGCGAGTAGATCTTGCCCTCGTAGCTGTGCTCGGTGAGGGTGGGGGCGATGATGTCTTCCTTCAGTCCGGCCGGCAGATAGGGATCGAGTGGCAGGAGAATGCCGGCAGCGGCGTAGCTTTGCGTATTCGGTCCGTCGTAGACCACGAGATCGGGCGGGTTTCCGGAGGCGGCGAGCACGCTGATCTTGTCCGCGAGTTGGCCGAACGGCACCTCTGCGATATCCAGCGCCACGCATTTGTTGGCGGCCTTGAACAGGTCGATCTGGGTTTGATACGGCAGGTTGTTCTGCGGCTTCAGCATGTGCAGCGTCAGCACGCCTTTGGGGCAGTCGGCGGTGGGTGCGCTCACATCGTCGTCAGCCCGTGCAAGCGTGGGAGCGGTGGCGGCGAGGCAGGCCAGGACCAGCAGGGCTTTCATGGGTGTTTCCTTTCAGGCGGTGCGGCGCAGCGTTTCCAGCATCATGGCGACGAATTTGGCGCGGTCGGCGCCGAAGGCGAAATGGCAGTTGGGCTTGCCCTCACCGCGGAAATGCGTGTCGACCACGGTGCGACCGACGGTGAGAGCACCCTGGGTTTCGACGGCGACATGGAGGAAGCGGGTGGTGATCACGCTTGGGTCGACCAGGTAGGCGACGCAGAGCGCGTCGTGCACCGGGGCGGCGCCGCGTTCGGCCATCGGTTGGTTCGCGTCGTAGGCGCCGATGCGGCGGCCGATGAAACGTGCGGCGGCGGTGCCGGCGGGCGTTCCCATCGCCTCCATTTCCAGCACGTTGGCGCGCGAGACCAGCGCCTGATGGGTGGCATCGAGCGGCACGCAGACCAGCTTGCGAAAGCCCGCGGCGAACACGGAGGCCGAGGCGTCCGGATCGGCCCAGATGTTCATCTCGGCGGACGGCGTGACATTGCCATGATCATGTGCGCCGCCCATCAGCACCAGCTCCGGCACGCGCTCGACGAATTTCGGGTCGAGTGCTAGGGCGGCGGCAATGTTGCTGAGTGGGCCGGTTGGCACGAGGGTGATTTCGTCGGTTGCGGCGCGATAGGTTTCGATCAGGAATTCCACCGCGGATTTGTTCTGCTTGCGGCTGGTGGCTGGTGGCACGTCGAGCTCGGTGCCGTGCACACCGGTCGATTTCTTGATGGCGCGGGGGATTGGGAAGTCGGAGCGTGCGATCGGGCGCGCCAGCCCTTCGTAGACGCCGATGTCACCGCGGCCGATGAAGTCGAGCACCCGCAGCGAGTTGTCGGTGCAGTGCTCGACGACGACATTGCCGTTCACTGTGGTGACGCCGATCAGCTCGAGATCGGGGTGCAGCGCCGCCATCATGATGGCGACGGCATCGTCGGTGCCGGTATCGACGTCCAGGATCAGCTTGCGAGGCATGTCACGGTCCTTTCGAATTCAGGTGGCCCGCCGGTCCATGGTGTGGATGGCTGGCAGGATATGCGCCACCGGCCCGGGGCCGATGCCGGCATCAGCGGGGGCATCACCTGGGACCGATGTCGAGCTGCATCAGGCCGCCCCAGCCTTTGATGCGGGCTGGTGAGACGCCGGCCAGGCGAAGTGATTGCCAGACCACCACTGAGATCGTGTCGTAGATGGGAATGCCCAGCTCGGCCTCGAGCGCTGCCACCAGGGGCGCCGCGCGCAGATTGGTGCAGAAGGTCGTGATGCAGGCCGGGCGGGCCAGGGCCACGGCGCGCACCATGGTGGCAAGGGTTTCGGCGCTGACTTCGGAATAGGAGAAATTCCCAGGATCGTTGAGGTGCCGTTCGGCCACGCAGTCGAACCCGGCGGCCGTGTAGTTGGCAATGATCCTGGCTTGCACATCGTGCAAATAGGGCGTCACGAGGCCGAAGCGGTTCGCCCCGGTCGCCTGCATCACCTGATTGAGGGCGAGCACCGAGGTGGTGGCGGGGATTCCGGTTTCGGCGGTGATGGCTTCGCAGAGCCTGATGTCCGTATCGAAGCCGAGCCAGCCGGACGAGGTGCCGTTCCAGGCGATGACATCCACCCGCGCGTCGGCCAGCAGACGCGCGGCGGCCAGCACGGCCTGGTTGTCGAACTGGCCCAACGCCTGGTCGCGCAACGAGATTTCGGTGACGCGGAATCGGGCGAAATGGACGGAAACCTCCGGCACGTCGCGCAGGATGGCCGTTGTCACCGGCTCCAGCACGGTGTTGGAGGAGGGTGTGAGCATGCCCAGCCGGACCGGGCGGAAATAGGATGTTTCGGTCACGTCACCTGCTTTGTCCGCGCCGGGCACCGTCGCGGTGGTCGACTATGGGCTGGGCCGGGAAGCGGCGTAAAGAGTGGCCGCGGCCAGGGTGATAACGGAAAAGTATCATCCGCATCAAAGAGTCATCTTTCGGGGATCGCAAAGTCGGGTCATCTAAATTGGCTCTGGTCGACGCGCGACAGCAATGAGTCGGTGATGCTACCAGACCGTTCGGGAGGAATGACGCGCCTGCAGAGCGAGAGGACCACATATCTCAGGCATAGATATTCTGCGTTACCGGCTGGCTGACGCTGCAACACATCAGGACATAGGGAGAAAACGATGATCGGTACAACCCGACGCGCTCTGCTGGCCGTCTCCGCCGCGGTGGCGCTGCCCGCAACACGGCTGTGCGCCCAGACTGTAGCCACGGAACTGAAGGTTTCGCATTACTTGCCGCCCAATCATACGATCCACAAGGCTCTCGAAGCCTGGGGCGAGGACCTGGACAAACGCTCTGGTGGACGGCTGAAGTTGCGGATCTATCCGGCGGGCCAGCTCGGGCCCGTGCAGCGACAGTTCGACCTCGCGCGTAACGGCCAGGCCGATATGGCGGTAGGGCTGACCGGCGCCACGCCGGGGCGCTACCCGATGACCGAGCTCTCCAATCTGCCTTTCGTGTTTCCGGGCGCCGACCCCAGCAGTGCGGTGACCTCGAAGCGTCTGACCGAGCTTGCGCCGCAATATCTGGCGCATGAGTTCGAAGGGCTGCGGATCTTCTGGTTCGGCGTGACCCCAGCGGTTGGTTTCTTCACCGGCCGGCGTGAGGTTGACGGGCCAGCCGACCTCAAGGGCCTCAAGATACGGTTTCAGGGTGAGCAGCACGCCAAGATGCTGCGGACGCTGGGCGCGGTGCCGTTGCAGATCCCACCGGGCGATGTCGCCGACGGCATGGCCAAGGGCGTGATCGATGGGGCGATGTACAACTATGAGGCGGCCGGGAGTTTCGGCCTGGGCACGGTGACGCATCATGTGGCCGAGCCGGCGTTCGTGACGGCAACGCTCGGCCTGGTGATGAACACGGCGCGCTACGCCGCACTGCCGGCGGATCTGCGGGCGATGCTGGACGATACCACCGGCCCCGCGGCTGCGGCACGGTTGGGCCATGACTGGGATGGCGCGGACAGGCACGGGCGGGACTACATGGTTGCCCAGAAGGTCGCGATCCACACGATTGCTCCGGCTGAGCTTGCCAAGCTGAAGACGATGCTTGAGCCGCTGGGGGCGGAGGCGGTGGACAGTTTGGAGAAATCCGGCAAACCGGCACGGGCCTTCCTGGCTGCCTATCAGAAATAGGCCGGTCGCATGCGCATCGTTTCGCGGATCGCAGGCTTTCAGCTCATGCTCGCCATGCTGGCTTTGGCTGTCATGGGCATTGTGACGGTGGCCGACGTGGCGCTGAAATACTTTATCAACCGTCCGATCGTGGGCGCCTACGACCTCGTTGAAAGCCTGTTGCCGGTGGTGATCTTTCATGGCCTGCCTGCGACACTTCTGCGCCGGCAGACCATCGTGATCGATCTGATCGATCACTTGGTGGGCCTGAAGGGCAAGCGCGGTCTGGTCGTTGTCGCCGACCTGGTCATCATCGTTCTGCTGATATTGATCACCTGGGCCATGATCCCGCCGGCGCTGCAGACGTATGATTACGGTGACCGCAAACTCGAGCTGGGGCTGCCACTTGCCGTGATCTGGGCGGTGGCGATCCTGGGCATGATCGGAGCTGTGCTGGCGGCTGTCGCGGCGGCGTTCGCCAGCATCCGCCGCCCAGCTGCGAAGGTGAAATGACATGAGTCCTCCGCTGGTCGGCCTTGCCGGCATCGTTGCACTTTTCGTGCTGCTGTTTCTGCGGCTGCCGGTGTGGGTGGCGCTGGGTGTTATTGGTTTTATCGGCAATCTCGCGATTTCCGGCTGGTCGAGTGCGTTCGCCACGCTGGGGCAGACAAATTTCGATACCGCTTCGCTGTACACGCTGTCGGTCATTCCGCTGTTCATTCTGACTGGGGGCGTTGCCGCCAGCACCGGGCTGTCGGCCGATTTGTTCAAGGCGGCGAGCGTGATGCTGTCGGGGGTGCGGGGTGGATTGTCGGTGGCCACGATCGGGGCTTCTGCGTGTTTTGGCGCGGTGTGCGGCTCCTCGATCGCAACAGCTGCCACGATGACACCGATTTCGTTGCGGGAGATGCGGCGTGCCGGTTACGCGGACAGCCTGGCGACGGGTGCGATTGCCGCCGGTGGGTCGCTGGGCATTCTGTTTCCGCCCTCGATCATATTGGTGATCTATGGCGCGATCGCCCAGCAGTCGGTGCCCAAGCTGTTCGCCGCCGGGCTGATCCCGGGCGTGGCGCTGATGCTGCTCTATATGGCGGTTGCACTGGTGGTGGCGAACCGCAAATCGGTTCTCGCCCCCTCGGCGCCACCGGCCACGCTGCGCCAGCGGGTGGGTGCGCTCCGTGGTCCGTGGCAGTTCCTCACCTTGTTCGTGGTCACGATCGGGGGGATCTATGCGGGGATTTTCAGCCCGACCGAGGCTGCCTCGATCGGGGCGCTCGGGGCGATCCTGTTGGGACTGGCGGGGCGCAGGTTGCGGTTTCGCGAACTGGTCAAGACGGTTGAAACCGCCGTTGTCACCAGTTGCATGCTGTACGTGATCATCATCGGGGCGAACATCTTCGCCTATTTCATGGTGCAGACGCAGCTGCCCGCGGTGCTGGCAGAGCAGGCCCGGGCTGGTGGTGATGCTGCTGGTGATACTGGCGTATATTCTGATGGGGTGTTTTCTCGAGGCCATCGGCATGATCCTGATCACCGTGCCGGTGTTCCTGCCGCTGATCACGGCCTATGGCTATGATCCCACTTGGTTTGCGATCATCGTCGTCATCGTGGTGGAGCTTGGCCTCATCCATCCACCGATCGGCATGAACCTGTTCGTGATCCAAGCGCAGGCGCCCGATATCAGAACGCTTGAGATCTATCGCGGAATCCTGCCGTTCCTGATCGCGCCGTTCCTGCTGATCGGGCTGATGTTCGCCTTTCCGCAACTGGCCCTGTGGTTGCCGACCTGGTTGTATGGATAAGGCGTACACGAATACGCTGATATTGGTAATTGGCGAGGGCAGGAATTCGCCGGCGCGGATGGCGGTCTGCAGCGACTTAAATTGCGGCCGGCGGCATAAGCCTGGGCGATTTTCTGGGCGTCGAAGAAGGTGCTGATCGGGTTGGCCTTGAAGTCGGGCGAGTTGCGCACCCAGTCGCCGGATTTTCCCCCTTCATCGAGATCGTTGTTTTTTAGGTCTACATGGTTGCCTTCCGGGTCCCGGTAGTAGAGCGAGATGGTGAGCCCATGGTGGAGCGCAAAGGCAGGCAGGATTGTCTCGCCCTTGAGGCGTTCGTAGGAGTCAATCAGGTCGGCGAAGCTGTCGTATTCGAAGGTGCTGTGGTGCATTCCGGTGTGATGGCTCATCTGACCCGGTCGAGCATCTCGTGCGCGTCGGGTGGCAGGCTGTCGCCGCGCCAGGCGACATGCTGGTCCGGGCGGGTCGGGGCGAAGTGGGCCTGGTAACGTACCATCAGGCGTGGATCGCCGGGGGAGACGATCGACAGAGGCAGGTTTCGTTGTCGGGCGGCTGCGGCAAACGCCAAGGCCGCGCATCAGAAACTGGCGGAAACCGCATGCCTGCTTGATCTGGCCGAAGACCTGTTCAACGGTGACCTTACGCAGATGGTACGGGCTGCCCCAGGCGCCGCTGCGCAGCTTGGCGGCCATGCATGCGGCCGACCCTGGTTTCGGGGGTAATTAGTGGAGCGGCACTGGGCGCTGCTTTGCCGTGTCCTCTAGAGCGGGATGACGTCTGAAAGACAACGTCACCCCCCTAGATCTGTGTTTTTTCGCGTGATTCAGACCTTTCAGTGATTCCACCTTCGGTCATCCCGCTCTAGGCCATCCAGTCCGCAGCCTCGTCGCCACGACGATCTGGGCCGTGGGAGCGGTCGTCATCCGCACCGCTGGCCTGGCTCATCCAGTCTTCCACCGTTTTGGCCAGAACCGGCTCGACCTTCTTCATCCGGCCATAGCGCATGGCCTCGTGCTTGGAGGCGTTCGCCTTGATCTTGGTCCCGTCGAGCGACATATGGCCCAACTCGACCAGACCGGCCTCCCGGCACAGGCGAAACACCCATCGTCGAGCTTGCCTTCGACCGTCAGCGGCGCCGGGCGGCGGGTGGCCGACGGATCGATCCTGTGCCCACAGAATTCCAGCACACCGCGTGGTAGCTCGGGGCGTTGGAATGTCTTGTCGATGGTCTGCAGGTAAAACTCGGCCGGCGAATCCATCACCGCCATGTATCGCGCAGCGGCACCGTCGTGATGAGGTTGCCGGCGAACCACTCGATCGGATGGCTCTGTGCCAGTTCGTTCACCTTGGTAGGGCTCACCCGCGTGTCGATCGGCCCGGCCAGCAGCGTCATCGTGCGCGGCGTCGCCGCCTTCCGCCATCAATGCCACGGCGGACAGCGACGTCGTGTGCATTGCGCCAATCGGTGATGTGTACGTCGTTGTCCAGCAGGCAGGTGCGCACGGTGGCCCGCAGCAGCGTCGCGAAATGGCCGGACATCGGGGCCACGATGAGCAGCCTGGGCTGATCGTCCACAGCTTCTTTCCGGAAATGCAGCAGGGTCGCAAACGGTGTCGTATCGGCGACTTCCTCGATCACCGGCACGATCCGGTTGCCCATTTCGGTGCTCTCGACAACGAAGGCCGGTCGCGCGTGGCGACCAGGAGGCGGGCGAAATCGGTGTCGGCGATCTTCCCACATCGGGTTGCTCGCCCAACCCGCCGCCAGTTCGGCCCCGAGGCACCAGGGCGTCCAACTGCGCCTGGTAGAGCTGGTAGGGCATCCGGTCTCCTTGTCGGTGAACTCCCGATCGACGCCAATGCAGCTCCGCCGCGGGTGCGATATGGTTTCGGTTGAGTCGGAGCCGGCTGGCTGTTGCAGATGTCAGAAGGGAACCGGCCCATAGCCGACGCCGTGTTGATCATCAGCAGCCGCAATTATTCCCTCTGGTCCTTGCGGGGCTTTCTGCTCGCCCGCCTGTCGGGCATCCCCTTCATTGCGGAAACCGTGACGGCGGCCAACGCCGAATCGGCGCGCCAGGAGCTGCTGATGCGCACCTCCTCCGTCCTGGTGCCGCACCTGGTGGTCGACAGGTTGGATGTGTGGGACACGCTGGCGATCGCCGAATTCCTCAATGAACTGGCGCCGGAAGCGGGCATGTTTCCGGCCGATCGGGCCGCCCGGGTGCGCTGCCGGTCCATATCCGGCGAGATGCATTCCGGCTTTTCCGCCTTGCGTTCCGGCCTGCAGATGAACCTGCGCAGCAGGCGAGCCGGCTTCCGATTCTGGTCCGCAGCCCAGGCCGATGTCACCCGCGTCTGCACCATCTGGCGCGACTGCCTGGCCCAATCTGGCGGCCTCTGGCTGTTCGGCGAGCGATTCACCGTGGCCGATGCCATGTACGCACCAGTTACGACTCGCTTCATAAGCTATGACGTGGTTATCGACCCCGTCTACACTGCCTGATGGGATGGTGTCCTGGCGCGTCCGGACATGCTCGAATGGCACGTGGCGGCACTGGACGAGCACGATGAAGTGCCCGAACTTGATGTCGAATTCTGATTTGGCCGACCAAGGAGACCACCGAATGAAGTTCCGCCCCCTGCACGACCGCGTCGTCGTGCGCCGCCTGAACGCCGAGGAAAAGACCGCCGGCGGCATCATCATTCCAGGCACCGCCCAGGAGAAGCCGATGGAGGGCGAGATCATCGCCGTCGGCCCCGGCGCGCGTGACGAGACCGGCATCGTGGTGCCGTTGACCGTGAAGGCGGGCGACAAGGTGCTGTTCGGCAAATGGTCTGGCACCGAGGTCAAGATCACCGGCGAGGAGCTGCTGATCATGAAGGAGAGCGACATCATGGGCATCATCGAGGGCATGCCCGCACCGGCCGCGAAGCCGGCCGCCAAGCGCAAGGCCGGATAGGCCCAAGTGGCCAAGACTGCCCTGTTCACCACAGGGCAGATGGGGGAGGCAGACCGGCGGACCATCGCCGCCGGCACGCCGGAAGCGACCCTGATGCAACGGGCCGGGGCGGCCGTGGCGCGCGAGATCGCGCGCCGCTGGTCGCCTCGGCCCGCGGCTGTTCTGTGCGGACCGGGCAACAACGGCGGCGACGGTCTGGTGGTGGCGCACCTGTTGGCCGAGCGCGGCTGGCCGGTTTCCGTGTTCGCCTTCGCCCGTTCTGGCGCTGATGCGGCCTTGTGGGCCGGCCCGATCGCGGAACTCACCATCGAGTCGGCCAAGGGCTTTGCACTGGTCGTCGACGCGGTGTTCGGCGCCGGGCTCAACCGCGGCTTGCCCGAGTTGGTCCGCCAAGCGCTGGTCACCACCGCCCCGATCGTTGCAATCGACGTGCCCAGTGGCGTGTCCGGCGACACCGGCAGCGGCGAGGGCGCCCCCCAGGCGACGCTGACCGTCACATTCCACTGCAAGAAGCCTGGCCATGTGCTGCTGCCGGGACGCCTGTTGTGCGGCGAGGTGGTGGTAGCCGACATCGGCATCACCGACGCCCCCGCGCCGGATTGCTGGGAGAACGATCCGGATCTTTGGCGGCAACAGTTTCCCGCAGCAATTGCCACCGACTACAAATACAGCCGCGGCCACGCCTTGGTCGTCGGCGGTTTCCCCACCACCGGGGCTGCCCGCATGGCCGCCCGCGCCGCTGCACGCGCAGGCGCCGGCGCCACCACCGTCGCGGTCCCGGCCGTGGCGCTGACCGTCTACGCGGCGTCCCTGCTCAGCATCATGGTCGCCAAGCTGTCGCGACCGGAGGATCTGGCGGGCCTTCTCCAGGACACCCGCCTCACCGCCTTCCTGATCGGCCCAGGGGCTGGGATCACCGAAGCAACCCGCGGTCAGGTAATGGCCATGCTGGCGACGGGGCGCGCAACGGTTTTGGATGCGGACGCGCTGACCGTGTTCCAACCCGACCCCGCCATATTGTTCGCAGCCATCACAGGCCCCTGCGTGCTGACCCCGCACGAGGGCGAATTCTGCCGCCTGTTCACCTTAGAGGGCAGCAAGCTCGACCGTGCCCGCGCGGCCGCTCGGCAAAGCGGCGCCGTCGTGCTGCTGAAAGGTGCCGACACGGTCATCGCAGCGCCGGACGGGCGCGCGATCATCAACAGCAACGCCCCGCCCACCCTCGCCACCGCCGGCGCCGGAGACGTTCTGGCCGGTATCATCACCGGCCTGCTCGCCCAGTCCATGCCCGCCTTCGAAGCAGCCTGTGCCGCCGCCTGGCTGCACGGCGCCGCCGCCAGCGCGTTCGGACCCGGCCTGCTCGCGGAGGACCTGCCAGACCTGCTGCCAGGGGTGTATCGTGGTCTTTCCACCTGATCGGCAGACCCATGAACCCGTTCTTTGAGACCTGGACCACATCCTTCGCAGCCCCGCCGTTCGACCTGATCCGCCCGGAGCATTTCGCCCCCGCCTTCGACGAAGGCATGACCAGGCACAAGGCCGAAATCGCGGCCATCGCCGAGGACCCTGCAGTGCCTGACTTCGCCAACACGATCGAGGCGATGGAGCGCTCCGGCCGCTTTCTCAAGCGGGTGCACGCGGTGTTCGCCAACCTCGTGGTCAGCCTGGGCGGTACCGCGCTGCAGGCGATCGATCTCGACTACGCGCCGAAGCTGGCGGCGCATTTCGCCGCGATTGCGCTCGACCCGCGGCTTTTCCAGCGGGTGGCGGGCCTGCATGCCGGCCAGCCGAAGCTCGATCCCGACCAGGCGCGCGTCCTGGAGCGCAGCCATCTCGGTTTCGTCCGGGCCGGCGCCGCCCTCGGTCCGTCCGAGAAGCAGCGCATGGCCGAAATATCCGAACGGCTGGCCACGCTGCACACCCGGTTTGGCCAGAACGTGCTGCATGACGAGAACACCTGGCAGCTCGAACTCACCGATGCCGATCTCGCGGGCCTTCCCGATTTCGTTGTCGAAGGGGCCCGTCGCGCCGCCGCCGAACGGGGCCACCCGGGCGGCATGGTCATCACCCTGTCCCGCTCGCTGATCGAGCCGTTCCTGACCTTTTCCGCGCGGCGGGATCTGCGACGCACCGCCCATGCCGCCTGGATCTCGCGCGGCGAGCACCCCGGCGCACACGACAACACCAGGCTCATCCCCGAAATCCTCGCCCTGCGCGCCGAGCGCGCGCGGCTGCTGGGCTACACGCATTTCGCCGATTTCCGCCTCGCCGACACCATGGCCGGCACGCCCGCCGCGGTCGAAGGCCTCACCGGCGAGGTCTGGACCGCCGGGCGCGCCCAGGCGCTGGCGGAAGCCGAGCGCCTCGGCCGCCTGGCCAAGGCGGAGGGCATGAACGAGACGCTCGAGGCATGGGATTGGCTCTACTACGCCGAGAAGGTCCGCTACGCCGACTACGCCATCGATGAAGCCGAGGTGAAGCCGTATTTCGTGCTGGAGAACATCCAGCAGGCCGTGTTCGACACCGCGGGCCGCCTGTTCGGTCTTAGCTTCATCCCCCGGACGGACGTGCCGGTCTATCATCCCGATGTCAGGGCCTACGAGGTGCGCGAGGGCGAACGCCACGTCGGGCTGTTCCTGGCCGACAACTATGCCCGCGCCGACAAGCGCTCGGGGGCGTGGATGAGCAGCTACCGCGACCAGGAGGATCTCGACGGCTCCGTGGCGCCGATCATCGTCAACAACAACAACTTCGCCAAATCGACCCCGGCGCTGCTCAGCTACGACGACGCCGAGACGATGTTCCACGAGTTCGGCCATGCGCTGCATGGTTTGCTCAGCCAGGTGCGCTACCCCAGTCAGTCCGGCACCGCCGTCAGGCGAGACTTTGTCGAGCTGCCCTCCCAGATCTACGAGCACTGGTTGTCAGTTCCCGAGACGCTAGCACGCTTTGCAAGGCATCACGAGACCAACGAACCCATACCTGCGGCCCTGGTCGCCAAGCTGCATGCCGCGCGCAACTTCAACCAGGGCTTCGACACAGTTGAATACACCGCCTCGGCCATTCTCGACATGCGCCTGCACACGCATCCCACGCCGGAGACCCTGGATATCGCCCGGTTCGAACGAGAGGTGTTGGCCGAACTCGGCATGCCCGCAGCCATCGGTGCCAGGCATCGCCCGCCGCATTTCCAGCATCTCTTCGCCGGCGGCGGCTACGCGGCCGGCTATTACTCCTACCTCTGGGCGGAGGTTCTCGATGCCGACGGCTTCGCCAGATTTGAGGAGAGCGGCGACCCGTTCAACCCGGAGCTGGCGGCAAAATTCAAAATCCTGCTGTCCTCCGGCGACACGCGCGACCCGATGGAGCTCTACGTCGATTTCGCCGGCCGCATGCCTGAGACCAAGGCGCTGCTCATGAGCCGAGGCTTGCTGGCGGCAGGGGCATAAAGCAATGTCGCGTGAGGCTGAACCAACCACGCGGTAAAACATAGAGCTAGAGCGGGATTATGTCGCCTATCAAACGTCATCTCGCTCTAGGCGCGCGCTGCCCCGCCAAAACCCGCCGGCCCGTGTCACCGCCCCAAAGGCGATGAGGTCGGCGACGTCTGCTCCCATTGTTCGGCCCTTCGAGCAGCCTGTCTCGAATGTGAGCTATTCCCCATGAGGCGGCACCGCTTACATGACGGATCGTCCTACAGGAGACATACGATGATCGACATCCGCAAAGCCGGCGAATTCAAGCTCGGCGACCGCTGGGTGAAGCGTGTCGGCTATGGCGCGATGCAGCTGGCCGGGCCCGGCGTGTTCGGGCCGCCGAAAGACCGCGAGGGCGCAATCGCCGTGCTGCGGGAGGTGGTGGCGCAGGGTATCGACCATATCGACACCAGCGATTTCTATGGCCCCCACGTGACCAATCAGCTGATCCGCGAGGCGCTGCATCCCTACCCCGACAACCTCGTCATCGTCACCAAGCTCTGCGCCCGGCGCGGTGCGGACGGGTCCTGGATCCCGGCCATGTCGGCTGCGGAACTGACCCAGGCGGTGCACGACAATCTCCGCAATCTCGGCCTGGACGTACTCGAAGTCGTCAATCTTCGCAGCATGTTGAACGTCCATGGTCCGGCGGAAGGATCGCTCGAGGCGCCATTCACCGTCCTCGCCGAACTGCAGCGGCAGGGCCTCGTACGTCACATCGGGCTCAGCAACGTCACGCCCACACAGGTGGCCGACGCACGCCGGATCGCGCCCGTCGTCTGCGTACAGAACCTCTACAACATCGCGAACCGCAACGACGATGCGCTGATCGACACGCTGGCCGCGGCCGGCACCGCCTATGTGCCGTTCTTCCCGCTCGGCGGTTTCACACCCCTGCAATCGACAGCACTGCTCGACGTCGCGGCACGGCTGAATGCCACCCCGATCCAGGTGGCCCTCGCCTGGCTGCTCCACCGCGCACCCAATATCCTGCTGATCCCCGGCACTTCTTCGCTCGACCATCTGCGGGAGAACGTCGCGTCGGTCGACCTCACGCTGCTGCCAGACGATATCGCCGTGCTGGACCGGATCGGCGAGAAGGCTATGTCGAACTGAACGCCGTGCGGCCTGTTACCGCGGGCCGCGCTTGCGGTTCAGGGCCAGCTGTTCCGGGGTGAGGTTGAAGCCGATATAGATCTTGTAGGCGGCAGCCGTCTTGTCCCGGCTGGTCGGTATGTTCAGCGTGATGTCGCTGGAGGACACACGGGTGCGGTCGACGTTCGAGTCGAAGGTGGCATTCAGCGTGTAGTCCTGCCGGTCGACGATGGTCTCGCCGTCCATCACAGCGACGAAGATCGGCACGGTCGCAGTGCGGCTGGGGTTGGCCGGTCCGCGCTGCACCGCCACGTCCACATGCATCACCGTCTTGACCAGCGTGTCGCTGCCGCGGGTGCAGGTGGCCGGCACGGCCGTAATCCGCGCGTCCAGCAGCAGGTCGGTGATATCCGATCCGCCAGACTTGTAGCTGGTCAGGTCGGCGGTATCGGCAAGCAGGGCCAACGACGGGCAGATCGGTGGGAACTGGTCCTTGCCACTGCAACTGGTGAGGCCGACGGCTGCCAGCAGGGCCGCACCGGCCAGGGCTTTGGATTTGGACAGGCTCATCGAACTCTCCGCGGATTCGGCGGCATCTTGCTGGCAGCGCGCCCTATGCGCAAATAGCGGGGGTTGCGGAACCGACGCGCATTGTGTGTTTTCCATGCTTCATTGGCGAGACGAATTGGCATGGCAGTCTATACCGAGGTGACCGACGAGGCGTTGGCGGGCTTCCTCACCAACTATGACATTGGTGCGATGGTGGCATTCCGCGGCATCGCCGAGGGAGTGGAGAACAGTAATTTCTCGCTGCGCACCACCGCAGGCGACTTCATCCTCACGCTGTATGAAAAGCGCGTGGACGTGGCGGAGCTGCCCTGGTTCCTGGGGCTCATGGAACATCTCGCAGGCCGCGGCCTGGTGTGTCCGCAGCCAGTCCGCGCGCGCGACGGTTGCGCGCTGCGCAAGCTCGCAGGACGCGCCGCTGCGATCACCACCTTTCTTCCGGGGGTCTGGCCGCGCCGTATCCGGGTGGAACATTGCGCCCCGCTGGGCGCCGCCCTGGGCCAGCTGCACCTGGCCGGTGGCGACTACGCGCCGACCCGGCCGAACGCGCTCGGACCCTCAGGCTGGGCGCCGCTGCTGGCGCGTTGCGCGGGCGGCGCGGACGCTGTGCAGCCTGGCCTCGGCGCCGAGCTGGCGGCAGCCCTGGCACGCATCCTGGCGACCTGGCCCGGCGATCTGCCGGTCGGCCACATCCATGCCGATCTGTTCCCCGACAACGTGTTCTTTCTCGACGGCGCCGTGTCCGGCCTGATCGACTTCTACTTCGCCGCGACCGACCTGCTCGCCTACGATGTGGCGATCTGCCTCAACGCCTGGTGCTTCGAGGCGGACGGCGCCTTCAACGTCACCAAGGCCCGCGCGCTGCTGGCCGGCTACGCCGCGGTGCGCGCGCTGAGTGCTGCCGAGCAAGCCGCGTTGCCGGTGCTTTGCCAGGGTGCTGCGATCCGCTTTGCGCTCACGCGGCTGTTCGACTGGGTGAACACCCCGGCCGGTGCCCTGGTGACGCGCAAGGACCCAATGGACTATGTCCGTCGCCTGCGCTTTCACCTGCTGGCATCGGATGCACGTTCCTATGGACTCTGACCTCCCCGACGGCCTTGTCGAAATCTGGACCGACGGCGGTTGCAAACCCAACCCCGGCCCGGGCGGCTGGTCCGCCATCCTCCGCTTCAAGGGCTCTGAGCGGGAGCTGATGGGCGGCGAGCGGGAAACCACCAATAACCGCATGGAGCTGACCGCGGCAGCGGCCGCGTTGGATTCGCTGAAGCGGCCCTGTCACGTGGTGCTGCACACCGATAGCGAATACCTGCGCAACGGCATCACTCGTTGGCATGCCGGCTGGGTCCGTAAGGGCTGGAAAAACGCCAAGGGCGACCCGGTCGCCAACATGGACCTATGGCGCCGCATCCTGGACGCCGCCAAACCCCACGAAATCGAGTGGCGCTGGGTCCGTGGCCACGCCGGCGATGTGATGAACGAACGCGCCGACGTGCTGGCAACGCGCGCGCGGGAGGCATTGTAATACCAGATCCGGCAATCACGCTTTAACTCGTCCTGTCGAAGTCGCTGGCATCGTGGCGTTCATGCAATTGGCTGGCGGGCTCTCCGCTGATGCGGTTGACCATGCGGCCGCGCTGTACGGCGGACCGATTGCCGATGGCGTCGGCCCAGCGCTGCACGTGCTTGTAGTCCTGGACAGCAAGGAACTCTGCTGACTCGTAGAGCCAGCCTTTCGCGAGGCCGCCGTACCATGGCCACACTGCGATGTCTGCGATCGTGTAGTCGGCACCGGCCAGATATTCGGTCTCGGCGAGACGGCGGTCGAGCACGTCGAGCTGCCGCTTCACCTCCATTGCGAACCGGTCGATCGGGTATTCCATTTTCGTCGGTGCGTACGCGTAGAAATGGCCGAAGCCGCCGCCGAGATAAGGTGCGCTTCCCATTTGCCAGAACAGCCACGACAGGCATTCCGCACGGGCTGCGGTCTCGGTTGGCAGGAAGGCTGCGAACTTCTCGGCGAGGTGCAAAAGGATGGCGCCTGACTCGAACACCCGGATGGGCGTCGGACCGCTGCGGTCAACCAGCGCGGGTATCTTGGAGTTCGGATTGATGGCGACGAAGCCGCTGCCGAACTGGTCGCCATCAGCAATCTTGATTATCCAGGCGTCGTATTCCGCACCTGTGTGACCGAGCGCCAGCAACTCCTCGAGCATCACGGTGACCTTCACCCCATTCGGGGTGCCGAGAGAATAGAGCTGGAGCGGATGGCGGCCGACCGGAAGTTCCTTGTCGTGGGTTGGCCCGGCGATCGGCCGGTTGATGGTTGCGAACCGGCCACCGTTTGCCTTGTTCCACGTCCAGATCTTGGGCGGGGTGTATTCGCTTGCGTTGCTCATGCTCGAACCTCCGAGAGATGGGTGGGCGTTCCCCGCAGCGGTCGCGGGGCTACGGGCTGCCATGACAGATGTAGCATTCGGGCGGGCAGATCCGGAAAGGGGTGCGGGACCGTCCCTGCCGCAACGGCATTATTCCGCTGCCGCTGCTTCGGCTTGCGGGTCGCCTGGTGCGGTCGCCCAGGCGAGTTCCACCAGCGTCAGAATCCGACGGCCCGCGCCGTCCGTCTGGCAGACAATCAGGTCCTGCTCCTCCATGTAGGTCAGCAGGCGTCGCGCCCGGCCCAGCGAGTGGGTGCCATAGGCGCGGGCGATGGCGAGGTCGCCCGGGCATGGCAGCCCTTCCTTGGCCGCGTGGGCGATCATCAGGAAGATACCCTGCATATCCTCCGGCAAGATGGCGGCGCGTGCCGAGACATCCTGCCATGCGGCATCCTCGGCCATCTCTGCGCTGACGCCGGCCCGGGCGCGGGTCAGCAGCCGGCGGAAGACCGAAAGGTCCGGGGCTCCGGATCCGAGACCCTCGATGCGACAGCGGACGAGAAAATCCTGATACAGCACGCCGATCGAACGGAATCCTGCTTCGGTGTCGGCCAGGATGCCGGTCAGGATACGGTCCAACCGCTCACGCAGTTCCGCGGTCTCAGTGGGGCTGGGTAACGGCAGATCGGCCTCGGCGGGGGGCACCAGGGCGATGGGCCGGGCTGCCATGAGCTGGCTGAGCAGGTCAGGCGCCGGTGGCTTCGGCGGGCGCCGCTGGGCGCGGGTGGCAGCGGGCGGCGGGGCTGCGAGGATCACGGCGCGGGGGTCTTCCAGCGGCGTCCCCGGCAGTGGTGTCAGGCGGGGTGCCGCGTTGCGCGGCTGCGTGTCGGTGGCGCCGATGCGCAGGCTGAGGGGGCGATGCGAGAGGGCAGGGCCCAGCGCCATGAAATGGCCGCGCTTGAGATCGCGGAACGCTTCCGCCTGCCGCCTCTCCATACCCAACAGGTCGGCCGCGCGCGCCATGTCGATATCCAGGAACGTGCGGCCCATAAGGAAGTTGGAAGCCTCTGCCGCCACATTCTTGGCGAGCTTCGCCAGTCGCTGGGTCGCGATCACCCCCGCCAGGCCACGTTTGCGGCCGCGGCACATCAGGTTCGTCATGGCGCCGAGGGATAGCTTGCGCGCCTCGTCCGATACCTCGATGGCCGCTGCCGGGGCGAACAGCTGGGCCTCGTCCACCACCACCAGCATGGGATACCAGTGGTCGCGGGCGGCATCGAACAGCCCGCCCAGGAACGCCGCCGCCCGGCGCAGCTGGTTCTCCGCGTCGAGCCCCTCCAGATTGAGCACGGTGGAGACGCGATGCATCCGCGCCCGCTCTCCCGCGCACTGCAGGTCCTGCTCGGTATGGGCCTCGGCGTCGATCACCAGGTGGCCGAATCGCTCGGCCAGGGTCACGAAGTCGCCTTCCGGGTCGATCACCGCCTGCTGCACCCAGGGCGCACTCTGTTCCAACAGGCGGCGCAGCAGGTGGGATTTGCCGGAGCCCGAGTTGCCTTGCACCAGCAGGCGGGTGGCCAGCAGTTCCTCCAGGTCGAGCGTTGCCGCAGCGCCGGCCGCTGTGTGTCCCATCTCGATCGCAACCGTCATGTCTCGACTCGCAGCCTCCCTGGGCGTGTCGGCCAGTCTAGCGCACCACAGGACAGACGGCACAGGTGCGGTTTACGCTCTGAACGTGTTGGTCGTAATTTGGCCGACCGCTCCGGCGACCGCGGACCTCATGGTCCGTCTTGATGGCATCAGCAAACACCATGGCCGGCAGCTTGTTTTCATCGAGGCCTCGGCCGTGGTGCAGAAGGGCGAGAAGATCGGCCCGGTTGGCCCGCACGGCGCCGGCAACACCCCCCTGTTTCGACAGATTATCCGCCAGGAGCCTGGCCGAGTAATCGCTTACGTAAGCGCACCGCGCGACATTGGTTCGCAGCCGAGGCGGTGTTGATTTTTTTGAATCAGCCCGCCCCCGCCGAAGCAAGCTTCTTTCGTTTTTCGTTACGGTCATGATTACTCAGACAGGCTCCTAGAGCTTGATCGTTTATGGTAGGCGAAGCGGTCAAGCTCTAGCCTTATGTTTTATCGAGTAATTTTTCCGCGCGGTTGGTTCAACCTCAGGTGATATTGCGCTCACGGTTGCAGGCCGGCGAAGTCAGCCGGGTTGGGTGGCACGGGGGTGGACAGTGTCTGGTCGTCGGGCACCGCAGTGTGGGGCTCCTTGCGCTTGCCGCGCTCCTGCATGCCCGACGACGGGCCGGGGTCATCGGGGTCGACGGCGCCATGACCGGCGCGGGCTTCGGCCTCGAGCTGGGCCGTGCTGCGCATCTTCAGTGGCGTCGGCGGCCTCGGCCTGCGCCATCCACGACCCGAAAGGTCAGCGACGCGACAATCAAAAGCGACGATCGGACCTAGGAGCTGGTGACGCTGGGTCAGGGATCGCCCTCAGAGAAGACGCCGCTTGGCCGCCGGCCGGTGCGGCGCGCGATACCAGCCCGCCTTGATGCTGCAGGTGTCGGCATCAAGGCGGGCTGGTTTTACAGCGCCGCGAGCGCCGCCGTGGCGACCATCAGGTCCTGTTCCCCGGTGCCGGAGCCCACACCGATTCCGCCCACGAGATGCCCGTCCACGATGATCGGCAGGCCGCCCTTGAGGTTGGTCATCTTGCCGTGGCTGCCTATGGCGAGCCGAGTTTCTGCCTCCACGGGAAGCCCACCGGTTGGGTGTCCCGTGGCCGCCGCCGTCATCGCCTTGGCGGTTGCGGTATCGACCGACAGGATCCGGCTGCCGTCCATGCGCAGCAGGGCGAGCGTGTTGCACCCCTCGTCGACGATGACGATGACCTGCGGCTGACCCATTTCGGTGGCCTTGGCGGCGGCGGCGGCGAGCAGTTTCAGCGCGGCTGCATGGGTTAGTTTGAGGGCAGGGCGGGTGTTGGACAACTGGCACTCTTTCAACTGTGGCGGATGATGCCGCCGTCGACGCGGATCGTCGCACCCGTAATATAGCCGGCCCGCCCGGTTGCAAGGAAGGCCACCATGTCAGCGACCTCCTCCGCTCGCCCATGGCGTCCCATCGGAATGCTCGCGAAGCTGCTGCGGCGCACCGTCTCGACATTGAGGTTTTCCCGCGCCGTCACCGCCGCATCGGTCAGCTGCCCCTGTCGGTTTCGATCTGGCCGGAAATGGTGTGGGCTCCGGCACCGGGGAACAGGACCTGACAGACGCCACGCGACCGAGCGATTCCACCGCCCCGCCCGGGCTGTCGAACTGGTAGCTGAGCCCCACGCTGCTGAAGTAGCCGCGCTGCTGGCGGAGCGAGAACGCGGCGGTCGAGCCGTTATAAAGCGCGCTGAGCGAAACCTTAAGGTCCATCACCCGCGCGCGGGCCACAGGGGCTACGGCGGTGGCGGCAGCGCCCAAGCAGCACGGCGCGGCGGGTATGGGTGTTCGGCATGATCGTCTCCCTGAAAGGCGCACGTGCAGTAAAAGTCGTGCCATCGGCGGGTCGAAACATATTTTTTAAGCGTATCCTGCATCCGGGCAGGGGGTGCCGCCAGTAATACCGATGTGAGACGGACAGGACGGTCCGCCACGACAACATTCAGAGCAGGACAGGTACCATGAAACTCCGCAATGCCATGTTTGCCACCGCCGTCGGTTTTTCGCTCGCCGGCAGCATCGTGCTGTCAATGCCCGCCTGGTCCGCCGAGCAGAGCGTCCAGGTCGGCGGCGCGGCGATGTATCCGTCCAAGAACATCATCCAGAACGCGGTGAACTCGAAGGATCACACCACCCTCGTGGCCGCCGTCAAGGCCGCCGGCCTGGTCGACACGTTGGAGGGCGCTGGCCCGTTCACCGTCTTCGCGCCGACCAACAAGGCGTTTGAGAAATTGCCCGCCGGCACGGTCGACACGCTGCTCAAGCCTGAGAATAAGGCGAAGTTGACCGCGGTGCTCACGTATCACGTGGTTGCCGGCAAGCATTCCGCAAAGGAGCTGATGGCGGATGTTGTGAAAGGCCACGGCCGCGCCACCCTCACCACCGTCGAGGGCGGCATGCTGACCGTAACCGAAACGACAAATGGCCATCTGCAGATCACCGATGCCAAGGGCGACGTCGCCATGGTGACGATTGCCGACGTCAACCAGTCGAACGGTGTCATCCATGTGGTGGACACCGTTCTGCTGCCAGGCTGAATTCCCGGCACAGGCGCACGGCCCGGCGGTGCCCCCGCCGCCGGGCCGATCTGCGTCACATCATCGCCCACTGAAAGAACGTTGAGCTGGCGCAGGATGGCCCCGACCGCGTGATCGGCCATGCGCGCGGTGGCGGCGATCTCGCCCCAGGGTGTGCCGGCGGTCTTGGCGATCCAGGCAACGATGGCCGCGATATTCATGCATTACACTTCATGTTTAGCCCTTGACCGCGCCGGCGAGCAGCTCGTCGATGAGCGGCTGCTACAGACCAAGGAGCACGAGGGCGACCGGAAGAATCATGACGGCGGGGCCGCCATCACCACCACGCCGCCCTCGTCGCCCACCACGAGATTGCCAGGAAAGATGACAACCCGGCCGCAGCCGACCAATTCCTGCGCGTAGGCGGGCATGATCGCCAGAGAACCTGGCGGGTTCGGCAGGTCCCGAGCAGAAGATAGGGAGGCTCATGCGGGCAATTCGCTCACGTCGCACATGCCGCCGTCAGTCACCACGCCGGCCGCCCCCGCGTCGATGAAACGCGTGGTCAGCACATCGCCGATCCCGTCCACATGGGTGCAGCGCTGCATGTCCAAGTTGAACACCTGGCCCGGCCTTATCTCCTCGGTCGCCCGCAGCAGCAGGCTGTCGGGCTGGCCGAGCGAACCCGCAACTCGTCTGCAACCCTGGGGTGGCCGGATGGGTTCACCACCAGTCCCCCTCCTGTCGCGCCCCACCCCTGGGGCGGTGAATGAGCCGGCGACGACGCCGACTCATTCAAATAAGAGCAACAAAATCTCCTATTCGCCTCATGCGTCCCGTACACGTCGTCAACAGCACCGGACCCCGCGCTCAGCCGCGGCCAATGAACGGCATCTTGGTTGCCATCACGGTAATGAACTGCACATTGGCATCCAGCGGCAGGCCTGCCATGAAAACGATAGTCGCGCCAACATTGTCGACATCCATGGTCGGCTCCGTCTGCATGCTACCGTTCGCCTGCGGCACGCCGCGGGCCATGCGCGCAGTCATCGGCGTCGCCGCATTGCCGATGTCGATCTGGCCGCAGGCGATGTCGAACGCCCGCCCGTCCAGCGAGATGGACTTGGTCAGCCCGGTGATGGCGTGCTTGGTGGCGGTGTAGGGCGCCGAGCCAGGCCGCGGCGTATGCGCTGAAATCGAGCCGTTGTTGATGATCCTCCCCCCTTGTGGGTCCTGCGCGCGCATCATGCGAAACGCGCCATGCGCCACCATGAAGGCCCCGTTGAGGTTGACGCTGACCACCCTCATCCACTGCTCATGGGTAAGGTCGCCGAAATTGGTGCTGGCCACGTTGCCGCCGGCATTGTTGAACAGCACGTCGAGCCGGCCGCAGCGGTTCGTGATTGAATCGAACAGGGCGGTGACGCTTGCAGGATCGCTAACATCGGTCGGAACCGCCAGCATCGATTGCCCATCGCCCAGTTCGATGGTCTCGGCCAGGGCATCGGCCCGCCGCCCCGCGCACACCACCGTGTAGCCGGCCAGCGCCAGCGCCAGCGCGGCCGAACGCCCCACGCCGCTGCCGGCCCCCGTCACCAGTGCGATCCGTCCCGTACCACTCATCTTAATGTTCTCCCCAAGATCGGTCGAGCATGGCACCGTAACCCGGCTCTGCCATCCCCCCCAGGCAGCCGCGCGGCAGGTTGATGACGCGCTCGGCAACGGGTTGCATTGCAGCATGAGCTCCGATCCGCCCTCCGATCCTGCTGGTGGTCGCCTTCTTCCTCGAACAGCTCGACGCCACAATCATCACAACCGCCATCCAGACGCTGACCTACACCGACGTGCCTCGCTCAGCGCTCAACCGTGCGACCAGCCTCGGCAGCGTGCTGTAACAGTGGATATTGAGCGCTGGCGTGTCCGTCAGCGCCACCCTGTTGGGGCTGGTGGCGGGGGAGGGCGCCTCGATCCCCGTGGCCGATTTCCACATCGTGTTCCTCATGCTGCCGGGGTTCAGCCTGCTGGCGGTGGCGGGCTTGCTGGCCCAGACGCCGCAGGACGGCATCCTCGTCAGCAATCACGTTCGTAACCCTGGGCGCCACCCCGATCGCTGCAGCGCAAGCCCCCCTACTGGCAGGCCGGGTTAAGCCCCTCGCACAGGGCCATGTAGCCGTCGGACAGAAAATCCGGCCGCTTGTACAGCCCCTTCAACCAGCTCGCGAGCATGCAAAGCTCCTCCAGCCGCAGCACCTCGTCGAGCGTTCCAGGCGGAAATCGCACCTGGAAACTCTCGGATATGGTACCGAGCACCCTCTCGATATCCTCGATGAGCAGCCCACAGCCGCTCTCGAGCACCGCGCTGCGAACCAGCCTCGATTCGTCGATCTCGAATTCGTCCCGGATCAACTTAACGATCCAGCGAAACATGTTCATCCAGTTTTTTACGTCGTCCGTCGGCCGGATCATGGCGTCGTCCATGCAGCTTCCCGCCGGTATACGCATGAAATGAATACCAGATCGTAAACCCCCGCAGCCTAATCGCTTCTGATGGGCGAAGCGATCAGGCTCCTGGCCTCACGCGATATCGCTCCGACCCGGGCATTTGGGGGCTGGCGGTCGCACGGCAACGGAGTTATTGAGAATGCATCGCAATTGCAGGGATGCCGATATGACCAAACTCACCCGTCGGGCGCTGATCCACGCAGGCATGGGTCTGGCGGCAGCCGTTGCAGCACCCGCCGGCCTCGCTCGCGCGCAGGCAACCCCGCTCATACTCTACAACGGACAGCATCGCGCTACGACCGAGGCGCTGGTGGCCGCCTTCACCAAGGCCACCGGCATCAAGGTCACCGAGCGCAACGCCGAAAGCCCGGAGCTCGCCAGCCAGATCATCGAGGAAGGCGCGCGCTCTCCGGCCGACGTGTTCTTCTCCGAGCAGAGCCCACCGATTGCATCTCTGGCCGAGCGCGGCCTGCTCGGTCAGGTCGATCCCGCCACGCTGAAGCTGATCCCCGACAAGTTCGCGGCGCGCGACGGCACCTGGATCGGCACCAGCGTACGCACCCGCGTGCTCACCTACAACAAGAAGTTGATCACCCCCGAACAACTTCCCAAGTCGATTATGGATGTTGCCTCGCCCGCCTACGCCGGTAAGATCGGCTATGTGAAGCAGGACGGCTTCCAGGAACAGGTGATGGCCATCGTCCACATCAGGGGGCGGCCGGCCGCGCTCGAATGGCTCAAGACCCTCAAAGCGAACGGCCGTGCCTACAACGGCAACCGTATCGCCAGCACGGCGGTGGAGAACGGCGAGATCGCCTTCGCCCTGTCCAACAACTACTACTGGTATTCCCTGGCACGCGAAAAGGGCGCAGCCAACCTGGCCTCCGCCCTGTATAGCTTCCCAGGCGATGATGCCGGCAACATCTTCAACGTCTCGGCCGCCGGGATGCTCAAGACCAGTCGCAACCAGGAAACCGCCCAGCGCTTCCTGGCGTTCATGCTGAGCCAGGAAGGGCAGGTGGCGATGGCTGACACCACGGCGGAATACCCGGTGATCTCGGGCGTGACCTCGCCATTCGAGCTGGCGCCGCTGTCGGCCTTCACCGCCCCCGTCTCACCCGCCGACATGGGCAGTGCGTCGGACGCCTATTCACTCGAGCGGGAAGCGGGCCTGATTTGAGTGGATTGAGTCCGGCGGAAATTTCGCCCGCAGCACTCTCACCGAAGGGGCGGTCGTTGCGGCCGCCCCTTTGGCTCGTCCTGGCCTGCCTGGTGCCCAGTGTACTGGCACTCATGCCAATCGCCTATGTGGCGCTGCGCTCGATCGAAGCGGGAACCTCCGGTATCCTGCAAGATCTGGTGCGGCCCTACACGCTCAACCTGCTGGTCAACACATTGACGCTCTCGGTGTCGGTGACGGTCTGCGCCGGTCTGATCGCGGTTGCCGCCGCCTGGTGCACCGAGCGCTGCGATCTGCCGGGCCGGCCTGTCTGGCGCCTGGTGGTCACGCTGCCGCTGGCAATCCCAGCCTATGTGTCCAGTTTTGCCTGGGCGTCGCTCGGGCCATGGTTTCAGGAAATGCAGGGCGCCATCCTGATCCTGACGTTCTACAGCGTGCCGCTGATCTACCTGCCGGTGTGTGCAGCACTGCGCGGGCTCGACCCGAATTTCGAGGATGTCGCCCGCAGCCTGGGGTTGAGCCGCAGCCGCAGCTTCCTGCGCGTGGTTCTGCCGCAGATCTCGCCGGCGCTGGGTGCCGGCGCTTTGCTGGTCGCCTCACACATGCTTGCCGAATTCGGCGCGCTTTCCTTCTTGCGCGTGGAAACCTTCACCACCGCGATCTACGACCAGTACACCGCCGAGTTCAACAACAACGCCGCAGCCCTGCTGTCAGGCGTGCTGATGCTGATCTGCCTGCCGGTGGCGTTCGGCGAGGCCGCCGTGCGCGGCCGCCGGCGCTACGCCCGCATCAGCCGCGGCAGCGCACGGCTGCTGACGCCGATCGCATTGGGCGGCTTCACCCCGGTGGTGATGCTCGCGCTGGCATTGCTGGCTGTGGCAAGTTTCGTGGTGCCCCTGGTCACGCTGGGCTTCTGGGTGTGGCAAGGCAGTTCCACCGGCCGCGGGATCGCAACTGTGGTGCCGGCCATGTTCACCTCGCTCGGCTATGCCCTGCCGGGGGCGGTGCTCACCACGGTCCTGGCCATTCCACTGGTGGTGGGCAGCATCCAGTTCCGTGGTTGGATCGCCCGTGTCTCAGACCGGCTGCCCTATCTCGTGCACGGCCTGCCCGGCATCGTCGTGGCGCTGGCCGGCGTATTCATGTCGATCCGCTACCTGCCGGAGGTCTACCAGTCCACCACGCTGGTGCTGCTGGTCTATGCCGTGCTGTTTCTGCCGTTGGCGCAGTCGGCGGTGCGCGCCTCGGCCGAGCTGGTGCCGCGTGAACTGACCGACGTCGCTCGCAGCCTCGGCAAGCCGCCGCTGGCAGCTTTCGTGCTTGCCATGCTGCCCAATCTCGCCCCTGGCATTGGCGCGGCCCTCGCACTTGTCGCCCTCCAGCTGATGCGCGAGCTGACCGCAACCCTGCTTCTTGCCCCCGCCGGGGTCGTCACGCTCGCCACTGAGTTCTGGTCGTACACCAGCGATCGCGCCTATGGCGCAGCCGCCCCTTTCGCGGCCGCCCTTGTGCTGATATCGGGCGTACCCGTGTATCTGTTTACGATGCGAGCGCTGCGGGTGGTCGAACGTCCATGAACTTACCGCAATGAGCGCCTCGCAGAGGACGCTTCTTCAGGTGCAGGGCCTACGCAAGCTGCAGGGTGGTCGCGAGGTTCTGCAAGGGGTCGATCTCTCGGTCCCATCCGGCTGCGTCCTGGCGCTGCTCGGCGCCTCCGGCTGCGGCAAAACCACGCTGTTGCGGGTGATCGCGGGGTTCGAGCGCGCCGATGCCGGCCGCGTGGCGCTGGACGGCGAACTGGTCGACAGCGGCGATGCCGCTATCCCCGCCGAGCGCCGCCGCATCGGCTACGTGCCGCAGGACGGCTCCCTGTTTCCCCATCTTTCGGTGCGCGGCAACATCGGCTTCGGATTGACCCGCGCGGAGCGCCGTGGCCCCAGGATCGACGAGATGCTGCAGTTGACCGGGCTGGTCGGCCTCGGCGACCGCGCGCCCCACCAGCTGTCCGGCGGCCAGCAGCAGCGCACGGCTCTTGCGCGCGCGCTGGCGCCGAGCCCGCGGCTGATTTTGCTCGATGAACCATTCAACGCGCTCGACCTGTCGCTGCGCCGCAGCGTCTGCGCCGACGTGGTGGGCCAGCTGCGCGAAAGCGGATCCACAGCGATCCTGGTAACGCACGATCCGCAGGAGGCGTTTGCCAGCGCCGATCTGGTGGCTGTGATGACGGCGGGAAAGGTCGCGCAATGCGCAGACCCCGCCGCCGTCTACCGCACGCCCGCCAATGCCGAGGTGGCCCGGCTGACGGGTGCCGCCCTGTTCCTGCCAGGCGAGCTGTCCGGCGGCCAAGTGAAGACGGTCCTGGGCCGTCACGAGCTGGCCGCACCGCCCGGCGCAGGTGCCAGCGGGCGCGTCCAGGTTCTGCTGCGCCCCGAACAGCTGCGCCTGGGTGCGTCCGGCGTGCCGGTGGAGGTGATCGAAAGTGTGTTCCGCGGCGATCATTCGCTGGTGACCATCCTGGTCGCGGGAACCAGGATCGAGGTGCCTGTGCCCGGCAACCTGGATCTCGACCAAGCCCTGCTACTCGAGGTCCTCGGTCGGGTCGTCGCGTTTACCGATTGAAATCAACCACGAAGCCATCCCCAGCGGCTGGTATCACGGGCATACTGTCTTCGGCTTGACTGGAAAGACCGCTCTAAACTTTGTCCTTGCGCTCATCCAGTTCCCGAAGCTTACGCTCGAGGGCCGGCGGCACCGGTTCGGTGACGAGGTCATCATACAGCGACCGCAACTGTCGTCCGAGATGATCGCTGACATAGCCCCCCAGCCGAATATGACAGCTCGCGGTCTTCGCTGTGGGATCAATCGACGTGTCGCGATGCATCGCCATGGTTAAAATTGCCTGTTTTCAAAAGGCTATACCGCAGCCCTGTGGGGTCCAACGGGCTCCATGGCGGGCGGTTCCGCCCCCCAGGACCCATTACGCCCTGGGTGTGTTGTCCTTGCATCTGCCACCGGGCCGTGTGGGGAACCACCGGCGGCACCGTGGGGTTGTTTTGCGGCCAACTGCCAATTCGGGCACAGGAGCCTTTTGTGACCGTTTCAAAAATTCTTCGGCACCCCCAGATCCAGTCACGCGCAATTTTAAATATAAAGCCTGATCGGCTCATGCACAGATTCAGGCTCACGTGAACCAGATCCTGTCGCATGAGCTACAGCACACATCACTGGCGGTGGACTCCGCTGGCGATGGCTTGCTGAATGCCTTGACAGCGGCCGATCACCAGCTTCGCGACATCGGCAGGCGCGATGCGTTTCCTCTCGATGCCATCACACTTCTGCGCGACATCGGGCTACTTGCGGCACCCTTGCCGGTGCCGGCCGGTGCCGGCTGGGGCACCGAGGCCGAAGGCATGGTGCCGCTCGGTGAAGCGCTCCAGGTGATTGGCCACGCCAGCCTTGGCATTGGTCGTATCTTCGAAGCACATGTGAACGCCATCGCCCTGATCGAGCGCTTTGGCGCACTCGCCACTCGCGCGGAAATGCGCGCAAGGGTGTTGGACGGCGCGCTGTTCGCCGTGTGGGTGGCGCCCTCCGTCCAAAAGCTGCGTCTGCATCACGCGGGCGACCGATTTCACCTGCTTGGCGACAAGGGTGTTTGCAGCGGTGCCGGGATCGCCACTCACGCTGTCGTTACATGCTTCGACGACAACGATCTCGAACAGATGGTGATGATCGACACGTCGATGTGCCGCATCGGCTCCTCCTCATCGGTAGTGCTGCACGGCATGCGCCACACCGCAACCCGCGCGGTAAGCTTTGATACCATGCTGGGACCGCAACATCTGATCGGCGCGGGCGACGACTACGTGCGCGAGCCCGACCTGTCCGCAGGCGCCTGGCGCACCTCCGCCATCACTGCCGGCGGGCTGCGCGCGCTGGTCGATCTCGCGGTCCGTCAGCTGCGTGAGCGCGGCCGTCACACGGCGCCTTCGCAAAGTGCCAGGATCGGAGAGATGCTGATCCACGCGCGTGCCGCAACCGCCTGGGTGCGTGCAGCGGCAGTGCAGGCGGGCACCCCGGGCATCGCCGCCCGGGCGCTGACCAGCGAGGTGGCGCTGGCCCGGATCGCGGTCGAACAGGCCTGTCTTGCCACCATCCCGCTGGTACAGCGCAGCCTCGGCCTCGCGAGCCTGGTCACCGCCAACCCGACCGAGACGATGATGCGCGACCTCGCAACCTACCTCCGCCAGCCCGCCGGCGACGATGTCCTGCACGACGCCGCCGTCTGGTTTGCCGAGCACCCGCAGGAGGACGCGGCGTGAGCCTGCGCGCGGGCCAAGCCCAGGCCGCCATGCGCGCCTTGCCTCGGGCATCGCTGCAAACCCTCGTGGGGGACGCAACGCCGATCATCCTCGCCCCCCACCAGGACGACGAAGTGATCGGCTGCGGCGGTCTGATCGCAGCGCTCACCGAGCAGGGCACGCAACCGGTGATCGTATTCGTCACCGACGGTTCCGGCTCCCACCCGAACTCGCCAGGCACACCGCCCGCAGCCCTTGTGCGCCTGCGCGAGCAGGAGGCGCGTCATGCCGCAGAAGTACTCGGCGTTGCCTGCCACCGCCTGCACTTCATGCGATTGCCCGACACCGCGGCCCCGCACGACGGCCCGAAATTCCACGCAGCCACTCGCGACATCGCCGCAATCGCCGCAAAACATGCCAGACCCTTGCTGCTGGCCCCTTGGGCCTACGATCCGCACTGCGATCACCTGGCCGTGCACAAGATGGCAGCCAGCGTCGCGCAACATTGCGGCGCTCGCCATCTGTCCTACCCCGTCTGGGGCTGGACGCTGCCCGCCGAACAGCCGATCGATGCGATGTCAATCGTCGGCTGGCGACTCGACATCACGCCCTACCGCCAACGCAAGGCCTGCGCCCTTGCAGCCCATGTGTCGCAGACAACGCATCTGATCGACGACGATCCCGAGGGCTTCTATCTCGAAGCAGAGCTTGCCGCGCAGATGATCTCCAATGATGAAACCTTCCTGACCAACGCATGAGGGACAGCTCGACCCCCGCCGGCTATTTCGAGTCTCTCTATGCCCGCACGGACGATCCTTGGAATTACAGCACCTCTGCGTATGAGGCCGCGAAATACGCAGCCACCTGCGCAGCCCTTCCGCAAGCCCGGTTCGCCCGCGCCTTCGAGGTCGGCTGCTCGATCGGCGTGCTCACCAGCCATCTCGCCGCCCGCTGCGACCATCTGCTCGCGGTGGACATGAGCGAAACGGCGCTGGCCCGCGCCCGTGCGGCCCTCGCCGATGTAAGCCACGTCGGCATCGCGCGCATGTGCATCCCGCGCGAGTGGCCACCCGGCCACTTCGACCTCATGATCTTCTCAGAAGTGCTCTACTATCTTTCGCAGGCCGACCTTGTCCGGACCGCAGCGCGCACCCTGGAGGGTTTGGCCGACGACGGCGTTGTCGTGTTGGTCCATTGGCTGGGCGAAACCGGCGCCGCCCAGTCAGGCGATCAGGCGGCAACCCGCTTCATCGCCTACACAGGCCGACGCCTGCGCGTCATTCGGCAGCAACGCACACCCCGGTATCGGCTCGATTTGCTGAGCCGGTAAGGCCGAGCACGATGCGAATGTTCTGCACCGTTCGTTGGGCGACGGCGAGTTCACGGTCAAGTTCCAAGGTCGCCAGCGGCGCACGCGCAAGCAGCGGGCTCACCTGTTCTAGCCGATGCCAGCCGGCGCCGAAATGCTGTGCCGCCATGCAATCGCGGACACGGGCGACATCCACTTGTAGCTCGGTCGCCAGGTGATCCGCCCGCCCGCTCCAATCCGCGCGCGACCAGGCCTGGCGCAGAAACGCCCGCATGCTCGCACGCCGTGCACGGTGCGGTCCTGGTTCGAAGCAGTCGTCAAGCCACGAATCCTGCTCTACCATCCGTCGTGCGATGGTTTCGGCCATCCCCCCGGCGGCACGACCTTGCGTGCGACCAGACACCACAACCGAAACATCGCGCGCGTGGCGGATACGCGCATCCATCTTACGAAGCCTGTCGAAGAATGCCCGATCTTCGCCGAGCGCCACAGTCGGGATGCCGCCCACGCGGGTGTGCCACTGCGCGCGCACCGCGATGCTGGCACCGGAGTGTTCGGTATGTCGCGGCCATGCGTCGTTCGGATCAGGGTCCAGCAGCCAGTCGATCTCGTCGAGCAGATTGGCAAAGGCCGTTCGTTTGTCTTCATCGGTGACAAAATGGGGGGGCAGGGCCGCGGCATCGGCCGGGTCGATCTCAGCCATTCCCGCAACCGCGTCCGCACCCGCCTCCAGATGCGCCAGGTTGCGCGCGATCCAGTCGGCCGGCACCCGCGTGTCCGCGTCGGTGGTTAGCAATACGCCCTCCGGTCCCACCAAATCTGCAGCATTCTGCATGGCCAGACGCCGCGCCACGCCCGCTCCGGCGAGGGAGAGGTCTAGCCAATGCTCGGACAGATGCAGCCGGAACGGCAGGCCCGGCTGCAGGCGCCGGGCGATCTTTGCTGTATCGTCGGTGCAGTTGTTGAGCAGGGCGACGACGGCAAAATCCGCCGCCCCGCTTTGCCGCGAAAGCGCCAGCAGGCAGGCTTCGATGGTCTCGGCCTCGTTGTGAACCGGAATGGCCACCGCCACGCGTGTCGGCGCCTGGTAGAATCCTGCCGACATGTCCATGGGCGTTCTCCACCACAGCGCCATCCGCGCCGCAGGGCAACGCGGCGACCGTAATCTGGTTCCGGCGGAACTGTCGGGCCGTGCCGGCGTATTCTTTTGCGATCACCGATACGAGGGCCGAAAATGGTGCTGTTCAGGTCGGATCAACGCCAAAACGCCGATAGCAACGCCAATCGGGACGACGACTTCATGCGCCGCGCCTTGGCTCTGGTGCAGGCGGAGCCGAAATCCGTGGGCGCTCCAATCGGCTGCGTGATCGTGTTGAACGGCAAGATCGTCGGCGAAGGCACCAACGAGGTCGCCTGCCAGCACGACCCTACGGCACACGCCGAGATCGTGGCCATCCGGCGCGCCACACAAAGCCTGGAGGCACAGGAGCTGCGCGGCGCCACGCTCTATTCGACGCTGCAGCCTTGCGGCATGTGCACGATGGCTTCGATTTGGGCCAAGATCGGGCGCATCGTCTGCGGCGCCGAGCGCGGCCAGGTGCACAGGATGTATTTCGAGGACCGCCACCTCGACACGCTTGATTTCATCGCCGATGCGTATCGCGCCGATCTCAGCATCAAGGGCGGCGTGCTTGGAAGTGAATGCGCGGCCCTCTACTACGGAGCCGACGATATCGTGCCCATCGAGGAGCAGGGCAACATCTGAGCAGAGGCCGGAACCCGGTGGGGAAGGAGCGTTGAGCTGCGTCCGTCGACAGGAGTTTGCGTGATGAGGAGGTATGTTCTGGCGGCCGCCTGCGCCATGCTGATTGGCCCTGCGTTCGGCCAGTCGATCGGCGAAAAGACCGGCATCAACGCTGCTTTGGGCGTCACCCCCAGGACCGCCGATTTTGTTCGCGAAGTCGCCATCGGCGACATGTTCGAGATCGGCTCCAGCCAGCTTGCCGCCCAACGCACCGGCGATCCCACCAAAAACTTCGCCAGCCAGATGATCGACGATCACACCAAGACCACCACCGAGCTCAAGGCGCTGGTGCAGGGTGGCGGCGTCAGCGCCACGCTGCCCACCCGGATGGACAGCTCGCATCAGACAATGCTCGATGGGCTCAAGGGACTAAGCGGCATCAATTTCGCCCGCCGCTACCACAGCGAACAGGTGAGCGCCCACAAGGATGCGGTTTCGTTGTTCCAGCGCTACGCCAGGGGTGGCGATAACCCGGCGCTGAAGGATTGGGCTTCAAAAACCCTGCCGACGCTGCAGCACCGTCTGCAGATGGCGCAGGATCTTGCGAAATAGCCGGCATGACCGCGCGGCCGCCCCGCATCACCCATGTGCTGGAGACCGCGCTGTATGTTGCCGACCTCGATCGCTCGCGCAGGTTCTATGAAACGGTGATCGGTCTGGAAACCTTGGGACAGGACCAGCGAATGTGCGCGCTGGCCGTCCCAGGGGGCACGGTGCTGCTTCTGTTTCGCTCAGGTGCGTCGCTGCACCCGATCGAAACAGAAGGCGGTGTCATTCCACCGCACGGTGCGGATGGTCCAACCCATCTCTGCTTCGCCATTCCCGTCTCGCAGCGAGAGGCGTGGGTCGCCCATCTCGCCGCATGCGGCGTGGCGCTGGAAAGCCGGGTGCGGCAATCCTTCGGCGGCACCAGCCTGTATTTCCGCGACCCCGACGGCCACTCGCTGGAAGCGGCCACCCCTGGGCTGTGGCTGACCTACTGATCCGCTCGCGATTGCAACAAAGCAGAGGCACTGACCATGAGCCGATCGCAGGGCCTCGACCAAACCGCTGCCATGGCGCTGCCAGGTCTCGCCGTTCTGGCCGCGGCTGCTTTCGGCAGCCGTTCCGGCCCAAACCCCCGAGCCCCGCGCGCAACGCGGGCTTTGGCCAGTGGGTCCTCAGCCTGTTGGGGAGGCTTCGCTCTGCTGCTGCTGCTGCAGGAGGGCATCTGGCGGGGAAACCGTTGAACCCGCCCGAGCGGACCCCGACCCTTACGCCAGCCGGGCGCACCAGTCACGGTGCCACAGCGGAACCGCGGCTGCCGGCAGCGGGCGGGCAACCAGGAAGCCTTGGGCCTGGTCCACCCCAAGGGCGCGCATGCGGTCCCAGATCTGCAAGTCCTCCACACCCTCCGCCACGATGGTAAGGCCGGCGGCACGGGCGGTGGCGATGGTGCGGGTCAGAAAGTCCGCCGCCGTCGTGCTGTCCGGGCTTTCGCGCACCAGGTCCTTGTCCAGCTTGAGGGCGGTGAACTGCAGGTCGAGCAGCGCGTGGTGGTCACGCACCTCGGGGCCCACATCGTCGATGGCCAGGCCGTAGCCGATGCTGCGCAGTGTGGCGATGGCGTGTCGCAACCGCGAGATCTCGGTCACTGGCCGGCTTTCAGTCAGCTCGATGACCAGCAGCTCGGCCGGAATCGCAGCTTCGCGCCGCCGCGCCTCCAGCCAGGTCAGCGCCTCCGGTATCAGCAGCACGTCGAGCGGGAAGTTGAGCGCCAGGGTGAAACCAAAGGCTTCGAGGCGGCGCTGGCCCCAATCCTCGAACGCGCGACGCACCACAGCCTCGGTCAGCGGCCAGGCGAGGCCGGCCTCCTCGATCTGCGGCACGAAAAGGTCCGGCTGCAGAATGCCGCGCACCGGATGTTCCAACCGGGCCAGCACTTCAAGCCCGATCGGCCGGCTGTCGGCCATGTTGACGATGGGTTGGTAGCGGGTCTGGATCCGCGCGCCATACAGCGCATCGCGCAGTTCCTCAACGCTGAGCCGGTCGTTTCGGGCCGTGTTGCCAGCGTTGATGGCGGATGGCCCCGGGCTGGGCTGCAGCACGCGCTGCAGCCAGCCTTGTCCCGTCCCGGCGGCGCCGGGTTCGGGGACGAAGGTCATCGCCAACGCGGACGGGTTCCCCACCAGCGGCCCGGCGTCGCCGAGCACCACGAGTGCGATGCCGTGCGGCGCTTCGGCGGCGGTCATGTTCACCAGCTGTGGCAGCAGGTCGCCGGCCTGGCTCGGCTGCAGCAATAGATGTGAGACAGCCGGAAATCCTCCGGCCAGCAGGGTCACCGCCTCGCGCGCGTCCGCGGTGGTGTGAACGGCGGTGATGCCCATGGCGCGGGCTTGGGCGCTGACATCGCGAGACCAGGAAAGGCTGTCGCTGAGCAAAACCAGGTTCAGCCGCGCGGTTGGCGTGCACACCGCATTTCCCCTCAGGTTCTGTCCGCTATGCTGTCCCACGGCGCTGCATGCTTTCTCGCTCTAAGGTCCCCGGTGTGCGTCCGGGCGGATCCGTGGCACTACGTCACCACGTTTATGAAGGCCGCGCACGCAATTCCCTACATCACGTACTGTTTTCGCTGTCTTCCCCAGCCTGCATGCCTGTCCCGAGCCGGCAAAAGTATCGGGAACCACGCTTCATTCCTATCGAGGGACATACCGCTGATGTGTCTTATTAGAAAGTTTATTTTTGTATTTTTAGGCACGCTCGCAGCATCTGCCACGGCAAATCCCGCGTGGAGTGCCGATGCCAGGCTGGGCGTGCAGACCGAGACCAGCTCGATTGATCCGCACTACGCCGTTGTCGGCGCCAATCAGGTGATCTCGGCGCAGATCTTCGAAAGCCTGCTGAGCGCCGACTCCGCGATGCGGCCTCGCGCGGGCCTGGCCGACAGCTGGAAGCCAGTGGGCGACGATGTCTGGGAATTCCACATTCGGCCCGGAGCGAAGTTTCACGACGGCACCCCGGTCACCGCCGAGGACGTGAAGTTCAGCCTGGAGCGCATGCCCAAGGTGCCCAACAGCCCAGCCCCCTATGTGCGTCTCGCCGGCAGCACCGCCAGCATCGAGGTGGTTGGCAGCGACCTCCTGCGCCTGCACACCAGGGGCTTCGACCCTTCGGTGCCGCTCAATGCCATCAGCGCCTATATTGTCTCCGCGAAGGCTGCCGTCGGCGCCACCAGTGCGGATTTTAACAGCGGCCGCGCCGCAATCGGCTCCGGCCCGTGGCGCTTCGTGGAATGGAAGCCGGGCGAGCGCATCGTGCTGGAGAAGGCCCGCCCCGACCTCGCCTTCGACCATGTCATCATCCGCCCGATCGCAAACGACGCCGCCCGAATGGCCGCTCTGCTGTCCGGCGACGTCGATCTGATTGACAGCGTGCCACCCGGCGATGTCGAACGCCTGCGCAAAACTGCTTCAGTGGCAGTTTGGACCGCGCCATCCTCGCGCCTCATCTATCTGGCGATGGACCAGGAGCATGACAGCAATCCGCAGATCAAGGCGCTGGACGGCAAGCCGCTCGTCGCCAATCCGTTCAAGGACAAGCGGGTGCGCCAGGCGCTGAACCTTGCCATAAACCGCAAGCTGATCGTGGATCGTGTGCTGCAGGGCGCCGGTATCGCCACCGGCCAGCTCGTCCCCGCAGGCTTCGTCGGCTACGATCCCACGATCGCAGCCCCCGCCTTCGATCCCGCTCGCGCGAAGGCGTTGCTCACCGAGGCCGGATACCCCAACGGCTTCCGCCTCACGCTCACATCCCCCAACAACCGTTACGTCGAGGACAGCAAGACTGCCCAGGCCGTGGCGCAGATGTGGACACGCCTGGGCGTGCTGACCGAGGTCGAGGTGCTGCCCTCCAACGCCTTTTTCTCCCGCGCGGCCAAGCGGGAGTTCGCGAGCTTCCTGATCGGCTTCGGCTCCACCGTGGGCGACAGCACCACCGGCATGATGCAGGTGGTGCACAGCTACGACGAGCCGCGCGGCCTGGGCGGTCTCAACCGCTTCCGCTTCGCCGATCCCGCCGTGGATGCGGCGCTGGAGAGCAGTGTCAGCCAGCGCGACCCTGCAGCGCGCGAAGCCTCATTGCGCGAAGCGGCCCAGATCGCCTTCGTCCAGGATGCGGCGATCATCACCCTGCATTTCCCCGACAACGTCTGGGCGACACGCTCGGTATTTACCTACCGGCCTGGCATGTCCGAAGGGGCGGACGCAGCGCTGCTGGCCCCGAAACCGTAACGCTTATTCGGCAGTCTTGACCAGGCGGGACGGGTCGGCACCCACGCGCGCCTCGCCCGCCTCGCTGGCGCGTGCGAGACCGAAATCGTAGTGGATCGCCTCAAGCTCGGGAAACGGCGAGTTCGGATCCGGTTTGGCCTGGATCACCAGCGCGTTGGACACGCCGAACACCACGTCGCTGTCGATGTACTGGTCGTCGCCCTGATACAGCGAGGTCACCAGCTCGCGGTAGCCGGGGGCCGAGATCAGGAAATGGATATGCGCGGGGCGGCAGCCATGCCGCTGCTGTGCGCGGATCAGCCGCCCCACCGGCCCGTCCATCGGAATGAAGTAGCCCAGCGGCCGCACGGTGCGAAAATGGAAACGCCCGTCGGGGCCGGTCACGAAACGCGCCCGCATGTCCATCTTTTCCGTACCATACAGCTGCATGTCATAGAAACCGTGCTCGTCGGTCTGCCACACCTCCACGCTGGCCTGCGGCACGCCACGTCCCTCAAGGTCGCGCACCTGGCCGTAGAACACGATCTCGGGCGATTGCGGATTGGCCACGATACAGTCGCCGATCGCAAGCGTGGGAGAGGCCTCGCGGTAGAACGGGCCGAGCAGGCTGCTGTCGGTCGCAGCATCCACCCGCGTCTTGTCGTGCAGCGCGTTGACCATGGCGGAAAGCCCCAGCACGTCCGACAGGAGAATGGTCTCCTGCCGGCTGTCGGTGCAGGTCTGGCCGATCTCGGTCATGAAACCAATGCCCATGAGCCATTCGGCCGGGGTCAGGCTCACCTCGCGCGCGAAGGCGTGCAGGTGTTTTACTGCCGCCGTCATGATCTCGCGTAGCCGGTCGTCCGGTGTCGAGGCCATCTGCGCCAGCACGGCGTCGGTGAGGCTGGTCTCGTCGAGATCATGCATGGCGGTGGCTCCTATGCTGCTTGTGCACCAGGTTCTGTGCAACCGAATTGACCAGCAGCCCTACCCCGCTGATCTCCACTTCAACCGTGTCGCCCGGCTTCATCCACACTGGCGGCGTGCGATAGGCGCCGACGCCCCCGGTGGTGCCGGTGATGATCACATCGCCCGGCTCCAGGGTGGTGAAGGTCGAGCAATATGCGATCAGCGCGGGGATGCCGAACACCAGGTCGTCCAGCGTCGCCGACTGCATGACCTCGCCATTGAGCCGGCACACGAGGCTGGCATGGCCGATGTCGCCGGCTTCATTGGGGGTGACGAGATAGGGGCCGAACCCGCCGGTGGACGGGAAGTTTTTGCCCGGCGTGAACTGGCTGGTGTGGCGCTGCCATTCGCGGATTGAACCGTCGTTGTAGCAGCTGTAGCCGGCCACATAGTCCATCGCATCGGCTTCGGCGACATGGCGGGCACGTTTGCCGATGACAACGGCAAGCTCGCCCTCGAAATCAAGCGTCTCCGAGGCGTTGGGGCGAATGATCGGCTGGCCGTGGCCGACCTGGCTGTTGGCGAAGCGGGTGAAGATGGTGGGCTACTTCGGCACGTCCCGCCCGCCTTCGAGGATATGGGTGAGATAGTTGAGCCCGATGCAGATGATCTTGTCGGGGTCCGGGATCGGCGGCAGGAAGGTGACATCGGCAAGCCTGTGGCGCGGCAGGCCGGTGCCGGTGGCGAAAGCCCCGGGGGTGGTCAGGGCGGCGCGCAGGCTGGGCGCGCGGCTGGACAGATCGACGACGTCGTCTCCCTCGACCATACCCCAGCCGGATTTCCCATCCGCGATAAAACTCATCAGCTTCATTTGACTGTCTCTCCGTTGGTTTCCCGCGCCTGCACGAAACTGGCGGTCAGGCGGTAGTGCTGGACCAGAGCCGCCACCGCATCGTCGGTGCGCCCGTCGATGGCAGCTTCCATCAGGTCGCGATGCTCACCGGTGATGTCGCGCCTCGGGTAGGCCGCCGACATCGCAAGGCGGCGATAGCGCACCGCGTGATCGGACAGATGGCGGCAGAAATCGATCAGATAACGCGACGGGCAGGTGGCGATCAGGGCTGCATGGAAGCGGCGATGTGCCGGCTCCCAGTCTGGGTTCTCCAAAAAGCAGTCGCTGTCCAACGAGCGCGGCGTGCGCGCCAGGCGATGGAAACCGAGCACCACCGCCTCCTCCCACGCCTGGCTGCGATGGCCAATTGCCTCGCGCAGCGCGATCGCCTCCACCCAGCAGCGCGTGTTCGTGAGTTCGGCGAGTTCGGCCGCACTCACCTTGGCGACCACGAAACCCCGCTGCTACCGGCGTTCCACGAAACCTTCCATGGCCAGTTGGTTCAACGCCTCACGCACCGGCGTGCTGGTGGCGCCGGTGCGCTCGCAGGCTTCGTCGATGCGCAGCTTGCGGCCAGGTGCGAGCGCGCCGTCGAGAATGGCGTGGCGCAGTCGGGCGTAGGCAGCGCCTGAGAGTGTGGTGGGCGTGTCCTGCATCGGTCCCTGTGCACTGCGTTACCAGCTTTAATCAGAGGCTATAAGATATTTTTCGGCACAACAAGTCAGAATATGCATTTTTTCGCGCGTCCGTGCGTCACTTGGCGGCGGGCGAGGCTTCGTTCATGTTGCGTCGCAACATACCGGAGTCGCAGATGCCCCCCACCACTTCAGCCGCAGCCCAGGCGTTCGGCCGATTGCTGCTCGCGGTGATCTTCCTGCTCAGCGGCTACGCCAAGATCACCAACCCTACCGGCACCATCGCCGCCATCGGCGCGATCGGCGTGCCGTACCCCGAGATCGGCTATTACCTCGCGGTCCTCGTCGAATTCGGCGGCGGCCTGTTGATCCTGCTGGGACTGCAGACAAGGCTGGCTGCCCTGGCGCTCGCCGGCTTCTGCATCGCAACCGGCCTGCTGGTGCACTACCACCCGGGCAACCAGGGGCAGATGACGCACTTCCTCAAGAACCTCGCCATGGCCGGCGGTTTCCTGCAGCTGTTCGCCGTCGGCGCCGGCCTGTGGAGCCTGGATGCTGTGATAGGACGCCGGAAAATCTAATCCCTTTCCACGCACCGACTTATCCGCTTCATTCGCGCGACCGTTACTTTGGGGAGAATATTGATGTCCAAATTCAGGAGTGCCCTGCTCGGCGCAGTGGCCCTCGCAGGCTTCGCGATAGCCGGCCAGGCCACCGCCCAGGCCAAGACGCTGGTGTATTGCTCGGAAGGTGCGCCCGAGAACTTCAACCCAATGATTAACACCACCGGCACCACGTTTGACGCCAACAAGCCGATCTACGACCGGCTGATCAACTTCAAGCCCGGCAGCACCGAGGTCGAACCGGGCCTCGCCGAGAAGTGGGACGTGTCGGCCGACGGCCTGACCTTCGTGTTTCACCTGCGCCACAACGCCAAGTGGCAGTCCACGAAAACCTACAAGCCAACCCACGGCTTCAACGCCGACGACGTCATCTTCAGCTTCGAGCGCCAGTGGAAAGATGCAAATCCGTACCACAAGGTGTCCGGCGGCGCGTATGATTACTTCAACGACATGAGCATGCCCGACCTGCTGGTTTCGATCGACAAGATCGACGACTACACCGTGAAGTTCGTGCTGAAGAAGCCGCAGGCCCCGTTCCTCGCCAACCTCGCCATGGACTTCGCCGCCATCCAGTCGAAGGAATACGCCGACACCCTGCTCAAGACCGGCAAGCCCGAGCTGATCGACCAGGAGCCAGTCGGCACCGGCCCGTTTGAGCTGGTGCAGTATGTGCGCGACGCCACCATCCGCTATCGCGCGTTCCCCGGCTACTGGGGCGCCAAGCCCAAGATCGACACGCTGGTGTTCTCCATCAACAAGGACGCCGCCGTCCGCCTCGCCAAGCTGCGCGCCAACGAGTGCCAGATCTCGGTCTTCCCGGCACCCGCCGACCTGCCCTCGATCAAGGCCGACAAAACCCTGCAGCTGCTCAGCCAGCCCGGCCTGAACATCGGCTATCTCGCCTTCAACAACCAGAAGCCGCCGTTCACCAACATCAAGGTGCGCCAGGCGATCAACATGGCGATCGACAAGAAGGCGATCCTGGATGCCGTCTACCAGGGTGCCGGCGTGCCCGCCAAAAACCTGATCCCGCCCTCGCTGTGGAGCTACAACACCAAGGTCGAGGACTATAAATACGATCCGGCCGCGGCCAAGAAGCTGCTGGCCGAGGCCGGCTTCCCCGACGGGTTCGAGACCGACCTGTGGGCGATGCCGGTGCAGCGCCCGTACAACCCCGACGCCAAACGCATCGGCGAGTTGATGCAGTCCGACCTCGCCAAGGTCGGTATCAAGGCCAAGATCGTCTCCTACGAATGGGGCGAATACCGCAAGCGGGTGCAGAACGGTGAAGCCGGCATGGCCGAGCTCGGCTGGACCGGCGACAATGGGGACCCGGACAATTTCTTCGTGCCCCTGGCCGGCTGCGCTGCCTCGCGCATCGGCGGCGGCTCCGCCTCGAAGTTCTGCAACCCGGAGTTCGAGGCCCTGATCCAGAAGGCCGCCGAGATCACCAACCAGTCGGAGCGCGCCAAGCTCTACGAACAGGCCCAGGTGGTCATGCACCGCGAGGCGCCGTTCTTCCTGATCGCCCATTCGGTCGTCTATCTGCCGATGCGCGCCAACGTCACCGGCTACAAGATGAGCCCGCTCGGCGCTCATGAATTTACCACTGTAGACTTGAAGTAACTTGCTGCGTTTTCTCCTGCGTCGCGTGACGCTGATCATCCCGACCTTCATCGGCGTTACGCTCGCAAGCTTCCTGCTGATCCATGCCGTGCCCGGCGATCCCATCGAAGTCCGGGTCGGCGAGCACGGCATAGCACCCGAACGCCTGGCGATCCTGCGCCATGAGTTCGGGCTCGATCAGCCGCTGTGGAAGCAGTTCGCCGACTACGAGGTCCAGGTGGCCAGCGGCCATCTGGGCGCCTCCACCGTCACCCACCAGCCGGTGTGGGACGAGTTCCTGACCCTGTTTCCTGCAACCGTCGAGCTCTCCGTCTGCGCCCTGATCTTCGCGCTCGTCATCGGCCTGCCGCTCGGCGTCATCGCCGCCGTGAAACGCGGCACCGCGTTCGACTACGGGCTGATGGGTGTCTCCGTCACCGGCGCCTCCATGCCGATCTTCTGGTGGGGGCTGATGATGATCCTGGTGTTCTCGGTCTCGCTCGGCTGGACCCCGGTCGCCGGCCGCATCGGCGATGCCTTCTTCGTCGAGCCCTGGTCCGGCTTCATGCTGATCGACTCTTGGTTTTCCGACGACGACGGTGCCTTCGCCAGCGCCGTCTCGCATCTCATCCTGCCCACCATCGTGCTCGGCACCATCCCGCTCGCCACCATCGCGCGCATGACCCGCTCCGCCATGCTCGAAGTGCTCGGCGACGACTTCATCCGCACCGCCCGCGCCAAGGGCCTGTCGCCGTTGCGCGTGGTCATCGTGCACGCCCTGCGCAACGCCCTCATCCCCGTGGTTACCGTGATCGGCCTGCAGGTCGGCGCCCTACTCGGGGGCGCCATCCTGACCGAAACGATCTTCGCCTGGCCCGGCGTTGGCCACTGGCTGATCGAGGCGATCCAGCGGCGCGACTATCCCGTGCTGCAGGGCGGAACCCTGCTGATCGCCGTGCTCGTCATGGCGGTGAACCTTGGAGTGGACGTGACCTACGGCTTCCTCAACCCGCGTATCCGCAAATGAGTGCCGCGCTGACCTTCTGGCGCAGCTTCGCGGTCAACCGTGGCGCCGTGCTGGGGCTGGCCGTCATGCTCGGCCTCGTCGTCCTCGCGGTGCTCGCCGACATCGCCGCCCCGTATTCGCCGATCGAGCAGTTCCGCGACAGTCTCCTGACCCCCCCGGTCTGGCAGGAAGGCGGCACCTGGCACTACCCGCTCGGCACCGACGATGTCGGCCGCGACATCCTCTCGCGCCTGATCTTCGGCGCCCGGCTGTCGCTCATGATCGGGCTCACCGTGGTCACCCTGGCCCTTTGCCTCGGAACAGCGCTCGGCCTCACCGCAGCGTTCGCCGGCGGCATCGTCGATGTCGTCATCATGCGCACGATGGACGTGGTTCTGGTGTTCCCCAGCCTGCTGCTGGCAATCGTCGTGGTGGCCATCCTGGGCCCCGGCCTGTTCAACGCCATGATGGCCGTCGCCATCGTGTTCCTGCCCGGCTACACCCGTCTGGTCCGCGCCTCCGCCCTGTCGGAGCTGGCGCGCGATTATGTCACGGCCACGCGCAGCGCCGGCGCCGGCACGCTGCGGCTGATGTTCAACACGGTGCTGCCCAACTGTGCGGCACCTCTGATCGTGCAGGCCTCGCTCGGCTTCTCCGGCGCCATCCTGGATGCCGCCGCCCTCGGCTTTCTTGGCCTGGGCGCGCAGCCGCCGACGCCGGAATGGGGCACCATGCTGGCGGGCGCCCTGCAATATTATCAGCGCGCCTGGTGGGTGCTGACGTTCCCGGGCCTCGCCATCCTGATCACCGTGCTGGCCTTCAACCTGCTCGGCGACGGGCTGCGCGATGCGCTCGACCCGAAGTTGAAACGCTGATGGCGCTGCTCGAAATCCGTAACCTCGTCGTCGAATTCGGCCGCTTCCGCGCCGTCGACGGCGTCGACCTTACCGTCGAGGCCGGCGAGATCCTGTGCGTGGTCGGCGAGAGCGGCTCCGGCAAATCGGTCTCCATGCTGGCCGTGATGGGGCTGATCGGCTGGCCCGGAAAAGTGAGCGCCGACGTGATGCGCTTCGACGGCATCGACCTGCTCGGCCTGTCCCCCCGTGCGCGGCGCAAGCTGGTCGGCCGCGACATCGCCATGGTGTTCCAGGAGCCGACCACCTCGCTCAACCCCTGCTACCCGGTCGGCTGGCAGATCGCCGAAAGCCTCCGCGCCCACAACGCCGTGCCCCGCGCCCAGGTGCGCGACCGGGTGATCGAACTGCTCGACCAGGTCGGCATCCCAGCCCCTGCGTCACGCCTCGGCGCCTTCCCGCATCAGCTGTCCGGTGGCATGAACCAGCGCGTCATGATCGCCATGGCGATCTCCTGCAACCCGCGCCTGCTGATCGCGGACGAGCCCACCACAGCGCTCGACGTCACCATCCAAAAGCAGATCCTGGACCTTTTGGTCGACCTGCAGTCCAAGCGCGGCATGGCTCTGGCGTTGATCACCCACGACATGGGCGTGGTGGCGGAAACTGCGCATCGGGTGCAGGTGATGTATGCCGGCCAGATGGTGGAGGAGCAGCCGACCGAGGCGCTGTTCACCAAACCGCACCACCCCTACACGGCCGCCTTGCTCGCAGCCCTGCCGGAACGCGCGATGGGGGCATCGAGACTTCCGACCATCCCCGGCATGGTGCCGGGGATCGACGACCGCCCGGTCGGCTGCCTGTTCAATCCGCGCTGCGGCCGGGTACAGGAGATCTGCCGCACCAGCGCGCCCCCACTGATCGGCGAGGCCGCGAAATTCCGCTGCTATTTCCCCCTGGGAGAATCGGCATGACGGTGGTGATGGAAGCCCGCGACATCCGCCGCCATTACGCCGTCGGCGGCGGGCTGTTCCGTCCCAAGGGCGTGGTGAAGTCGGTTGATGGCGTGTCGTTCACCCTGCGCGTGGGCCAGACACTGGCGGTCGTCGGCGAAAGCGGCTGCGGCAAGTCCACGCTCGCCCGCGTCGCCACCATGCTGGAACCGCCGACCTCCGGCGCCCTGCTGATCGAAGGGGCTCCGGCCACGCCCGCCGCCGGCCGCCAGGTGCAGATGGTGTTTCAGAACCCCTACGGCTCGCTCAACCCGCGCAAAACCGTGGGTTCGATCCTGATGGAGCCGCTCGCCATCAACCGCCGTGGCGACGGCCCTGCGCGGGAAGCCGCCGCCCGTGCCATGATGGCCAAGGTCGGCCTGCGCCCCGAGCAGTTCGCCCGCTACCCGCACATGTTCTCGGGCGGCCAGCGCCAGCGCATCGCCATCGCCCGCGCGCTCATGCTCGGCCCCAAGGTGGTGGTGGCGGACGAGCCGGTTTCAGCGCTGGACGTCTCGATCCAGGCCCAGGTGCTCAACCTGCTGATGGACCTGCAGGATGAATTCCAACTGGCCTATCTGTTCATCAGCCACGATCTCGGCGTAGTCCGCCACATCGCGCGTGACGTGATGGTGATGTACCTCGGCCGCCCGGTGGAGTTTGGCCCCAAGGAGCAGGTATTCGCCTGGCCACGCCACCCGTACACCCGCATGCTGCTGGCAGCGACCCCCTCGGTTGACCCGCGCCACCGCAAGCAAAGCATCACCGTGCGTGGCGAACTGCCGTCCCCCTTGAACCCGCCGGCGGGCTGCGCCTTCGCCTCGCGCTGCCCACATGCCGACAACCGCTGCCGCAACGAACGGCCCGAGCCGCGCGATTTCGGCGGCGTGAAGGTTGCGTGTCATTACGCCGAAACGATCGGCTGACCTGCGCAAAGGCTTCAACTTGCCGAGCGGTGCGTGTAGTGAATGCGGGTCAAGACAACGGCTTGAACCTTGTCCGGGAGTCCCATCATGTCATTCAATCGCCGTTCCATCCTCGCCACCGGCGCTGCCGCCGGTGCACTCAGCCTGTTCGGCCGCGGCCCGGCCCTTGCCGCAACCGCGCCCGGCCCGAAGGTGCCAGCAGCGCTTACCGCCGGCGCCAAGAAAGAAGGCGCGTTCAACGTCATCGGTCTGCCGCGCGACTGGGCGAATTGGGGCGTCAGCCTTGACCGCTTCCAAGAGCTTTACGGCGTCAAGATCGACAGTGCCAACCCCGATGCCAGCTCCGCCGAGGAACTGCAGGCGATCCGCAGCCTGAAAAGCCAGCAGCGCGCGCCGGATGTGGTCGATGTCAGCCCCGCCTTCGCCGTTACCGGCGCCAAGGAAAAGCTGTTCGCCCCGTACAAGGTCGCGACCTGGGCAGACATCCCGGCGGACACCAAGGACACCGAAGGTCATTACTACGGCGACTATTACGGTGTCACCGCCTTTGCCGCCAATCGCTCCGTGGTGAAGAACATGCCGATGACCTGGGCGGATCTTAAAAAGCCCGAGTACAAGGGCATGATCGCCCTCAACGGCAACCCGTTGTCAGCCGGTGCCGCCATCGGTGCGGTCTTTGCCGCAGCGCTCGCCAACGGCGGCAGCTACGACAACGTGCTGCCTGGCGTCGAGTTCTTTGCCGAACTCGCCAAGCTCGGCAATTTCAGCCCTTCCAAGGCAGGCGCTGCCAGCCTGGTTGCGGGCCAGACCCCGATCACGATCGATTGGGACTATCTCAGCCTCGGCTACAAGCAGGCCAACGCGGCCAAGGTGCAGATCGACGTGGTGGTGGCCAAGGACGCCAAGCCGTTCGGCAACTATTACTGCCAGGCGATCAGTGCCTTCGCCCCGCATCCGAACGCCGCCAAGCTGTGGATGGAATACGTCTACTCCGATGAAGGCCAGCTCGCCTTCCTCGGCGGCTTCGCCCATCCCATCCGGTTCGACGCGTTGGTCGCCGCCGGCAAAATCCCCAAGGCGGTGTTGGACACGCTGCCGCCGGCTGAAAGCTATAAGGGCATCAAGTTCGCGACCCTGGCGCAGGGCGATGCAGCCAAGAAGGTGATCGCGGACGCCTGGCCGCGCCTGGTGAAGGTCTAGGCTTCGTGCCGAAGGCTCCGATCGCCTGGCTGTTCATCGGAGCCTTCCTGGCGTTTTGCGCATTCTTCCTGGCGGCCCCGGCCGTCATGCTCATGGTGCAGTCCGTCGACGGTGACGACGGACTGACCCTGCAGTATTTCGCAGCCCTGGGTGATTATCGTTATCGGGTCGCCTTCTCCCATTCCCTGAGCCTGTCCTTCACTTCGGCCACGGTGGGCGTGATCGCCGGCGGACTGATCGCCTTTGCCGTGTTGAAACCGGACGCGCCGCGCTGGCTACGCGCTGTGGTCACCAGCTTCTCAGCGGTCGCGGCCAATTTCGCCGGTGTGCCGCTGGCCTTCGCCTTCATCGCCACATTGGGATCGCTGGGGCTTTTGACTTCGATGCTGAAATCGATCGGTATCGACCTCTACGCGATCGGATTCAGCCTGTTTTCCATTTCGGGTCTCACGCTGGTGTATTCCTATTTCCAGATCCCATTGATGGTCATCATCATCACACCCGCCATCCGGGCGATGCGGCCATCCTGGCGGGAGGCGGCTGAAAATCTCGGCGCCTCCTCCGGACAATATTGGCGGCTGGTCGGCTTGCCGGTGCTGGCCCCTTCGCTGCTGGCCGCCTGGATCCTGTTGTTCGGCAATTCCTTCTCGGCCTATGCGACCGCCTATGCGTTGACGTCGGGCAACATTGGTCTCGTCACCACGGAAATCTCGGCCGTGCTGTCCGGCAATGTCGTGTCCGAGCCCGGGGTGGGTGCCGCGCTGTCCGTTGGGATGATCGTGACCATGGTGGTGGTGCTGGCGATCAGCCAGATGCTGGCACGGCGTGCGTCGGCTTGGGTGAAAGGATGAACCGTCTGGGTTTTGGCGGCTGGACGATCTTGGTCTTGGCCGCCGTCTTTTTCGGTGTGCCGCTGGTCATGACAGCTGCGTTCAGCCTGTGGGAAGGCGGGGACCGCTACGGATGGTCGGCCTACCGGATCCTGCTGGCCTCGCCGCAATTGTTCAATTCGATGGCGCTTTCGATCGAGCTCGCCCTCGCCACGGTGGCAGCCGTGCTGGTGCTATTGCTGCCGGCCATGATCTTCATGAATCTCTATGCGCCAAGGCTGCGACCGCTGTTCGAATTCGTCGCGGCATTGCCCTTCGTGGTGCCGGCGATCGCCCTGGTCGCGGGTTTGTCCGCTTTGGTCACCGGTCCAGAATGGCTGATCGGTACGCCATTCTATCTGGTCATTCCGTATTTTTTCCTTGCACTGCCATACGCCTACCGCGCCATCGACGTCGGCCTGCGTTCGATCGACCTGCCAACCTTGACCGAGGCCGGCCAGTCGCTCGGCGCCGGCATGGGCCAGATCATCCACCTGGTGGTCCTGCCCAGCCTGCGCACCGCCCTGGTCGGCAGCACGCTGCTGACCCTTGCTGTGGTGTTCGGTGAGTTCACCTTTGCCAATGTGCTGCTGTTTCACACCTACGCGGTCTATATCAACGAAATCGGCCAGCACGAGGCCACGGCCGCGGCGGCGCTGTCGGTGGCGAGCTTCCTGCTCACCTGGGCTGCAATGCTTGGCGTGCTGCTTGTGGGTCGCGGACGCATCACGGAAGGGAGCTGAGCATGGCAACCGTCGAGATCCATGGAGTCCGCAAATCCTATGCCGGACGCGAAGTCCTGGCGCAGCTCGACCTTGCCATGACCGATGGCGAGCTGATCTGCCTGCTCGGCCCAAGCGGCTGTGGCAAGACCACACTGCTGCGCATCATCGCAGGCTTCATCCAGCCGGATGTCGGCACCGTCGTGGTCGGCGGTCAGGACGTGACGAAGCTGTCCGCGAGCGAGCGGCGCATGGGCATGGTGTTCCAGTCCTACTCGTTGTTCCCCAACATGACGGCCCTCGACAACGTCCGCTTCGGCCCCCGCGTGGCCGGCCGGCCGAAGCCTGAGCAGCTCAAGCGCGCCACCGACCTGCTGGACCTCGTTGGCCTTGCCGCCCACGCTGGCAAGTTCCCCCACCAGCTGTCGGGCGGCCAGCAGCAGCGCGTAGCCCTCGCCCGGGCGCTTGCCGTGCAGCCGCAGGTGCTGCTGCTCGACGAGCCGCTGTCGGCACTCGACGCCAAGGTGCGCGTGCAGCTGCGCGATGAAATCCGACGCATCCAGCGCGAGACCGGTGTCACCACAGTGCTGGTGACGCATGACCAGGAGGAGGCACTATCGATCGCCGACCGGGTCGCGGTCATGAACGGCGGCCGAGTGCTGCAGGTGGCCAGTCCCGCAACCATCTACCGCGTGCCAGCCGACGGTTTCGTGGCCCGCTTCATCGGTTCCGGCGCGGTACTGGCCGGTGTGGCCGACGCGGGCAGGGTGCGCATGGGCGCCCTGATGCTGCCGGCCACCGCGGCCACCGCCCACGCGGCCGGTCAGCACGTCGAACTCTTCGTCCGCCCCGAGCATGTCCGCCTGGAGGCCATGAACGGCCACATCCCGCCCGGAGCCCTCGCGGCGGACGTCCGCGAAACGGTGTTCCTCGGTGCCCTCACCCGCATCCGCGTCGCCCTGCGCGAGGCGGATGGCGAGGTTTGGGCCGACCTGCCCAGCGAGCATGCCGAAGCCTTCAAACCCGGCAGCCCCGTGCTGGCGCGATGGGACGAAGCGGCACCCCGCGTGATGAAGCGGCTGATGTAGTTTCGTCACGTTTGCGTGGAGGGGCTGGGCACCGCACCCGGCGATCCGTAGGATGGGATTATGCTGCACCTGCGAAGTCTTCAATTCCCGGGAGCAAAGCCCCTAACTTCGCGTATAGCGGCAACCGTTGCGGGCCTGTGGGATAGGTTCTCCCTGGGCGACCCCGGGCTGGTCCGCCTGATCCTGGCCGCCCGTGGCACTTTGTCGGTCGCGTTGACTACCTTTGCGTCCATCCTGGTCGGGCGCCTCATCGGTGCCCCGCCGGCCGAATTCGCCGCCGGCATCGTGTTCAGCTGCATGGTGCCATTCATGATGCAGGAGCCGCGATGGTGCCAACGCCAGGTCAGCATGCTCGTGCTGGCCGTCCCCGCGCTACTGGTGTCGGCTCTGACCTCGTTTCTGCATAGCCAGCGGCTGGCCGGGGAGGCATTCTTCCTGGCTCTGCTGTTCGCCTGCTTCCTGTTCCAGTCGCACCATCGTCGCGTAATGGCGCTCGGCCTGGTCGGCGTGGTGATGACCTATATCGGCCTGTTTCTGCGCCTGCCGCCGTCCACCATTCCAATCCAGGCACTGTCGGTGCTGCTCGCCATTCCGATGACTTCGCTGGCCTGTTTCGTGATCCTGCCGCTCAGCCCGACGCGCACCTTGCGCCGCACCGTCCGGGCCGTGCAGCTCAGTGTCGTCCAGGTGCTGCACGACGCCGGGCCCGAGCCTGCGGCCAGGCAGCGCCTGCAACGCAGCCTTGCCCGGCTCAACACAGTGGCGTTGGCAGCCGACGGGCAACTGGGCCTGTTCGAACCGCAAACACGCGAGGCGCTGCGGCTCGCCCTCATCAACCTCGAACTGGCAACGGCGCAGCTGCTCGTGGCTCTGTCGCAGGCGCCCGCCACGGGGCGGCACATGCGGGTCCTGCAATGGCATGCCAGGCGACTGCGCCACGGCCAGTGGTTTGACGCGGCCGTCGGTGCCCAGTCGAACGACAAGATACGACGCGCCTTGCACCATATTTCCCGCGCCGCCGGTTCGCTAGATGCCGCCTCTATTGGCATTGCAACACAATCCACGGCGCTGGCTCCGTCCGCGGTTTCCCCTGGCGGCGGACCGTTGGCCTGGCGTCTGGCCTTTCGCGTGACCTTCGCCTGCGCTCTGGCCATGGCCGGCGGCATCGCTTTGTCAGAGAACCGCTGGTTCTGGTCGGTCATTACCACCTATCTGGTGTTCCTCGGCGCTCGTTCGCGCGGCGATACCATCTACAAAGGACTGCAGCGCGTGGGCGGCACCATCTTGGGCATCCTCGCCGGTCTCCTGTTGGCGTATTTGATGACGGGAGACGCCATCGGCGAAGTTGCTGTGATTTTGCTGTCTCTGTTCGGCATGTATTACTGCATCACCGCCTCCTACACCCTCGGCATCTTCTGCGTGACCATCTTGCTTGGATTGCTTTACGGCATGCTGGGATCGCCGATCGAAGAACTGCTGCTGCTGCGGCTGGAGGAGACCGCGATCGGCGCGGCCGCGGCCATCTTCGTGGCGGCCTTCGTGTTGCCGACTCGCACGCGCGAACAGGTCACTCAATCCGGCCGAGCCGTCCTGCGCGCGTTGGCCGGAGCGTTGCGGGCCAGCCACCTAAACGTGGCCAGCGAGCCTTCCGACGCCCCGGCCGCTATGCGCGCCGTCGATCGCGAGGTGGCGGATTTGCGCCTGGCCCTGCTGCCGTTGACCGCGGGACGGTTCTGGGTCTCGCGCGGTGGCCTGGAACAGCCGGCCTCGGCCTTGCTGGACTGCGTGAACTGGGCACGCGCGGTCACGCTCGGCTCGCCAACCGGCCCTGCGGATGCGGCGCGGCTGGGTCATATCGCCGATCATTTGGCCAGCCTCGCCGAAGCCACTCCCGGACATGATCCCACCCAGGCGAGGCCGTTGGCCCCGCAGCTTTATGTCTCGCCGGATCCGCTCGACCAGCTCGAGCGCGCCGTCCACATGCTGGACGAAAGGATCGCCATAGGCGCCCTCGCGGGCTTCGGTCTCGGGCGCTGAAGATGGGCTGGTATCGCGCGCCGGCCTGGCCGGCGGCGGCTTCTCCAGCGACGCATCCGAAGCCTGGTGCACCTATCGCGGCAGCCTGAAACTCAACGGCTTCCGCGTCGTGGTCGCGCGCGTCGGTGGCGGGTAAACCCCGTCCCGGCCATCACCGAAGGCCGTCCGGCGTAACCGGAACTGGGCTCCGCGCCCATCACCCTACGCAGCCATCGCCACGAAATGGTCGTGCACGGCCAACTGGGCTGCGGTCAGATCCGCTTCCATCGGTTCGGCATCCCGGGCAGCGGCGGCAAGGTCGTCGCGTTTGCCGGCGAGCATGACGTGGCGCATGCGATGATCGATGGCCGCGAGCCCGTAGGTGCCGGCCATGCCGGCGAGTGCGTGGGCGATTTCCTCGATCTCGCGGGTATGTCCGCTCTGCACGGCGGTTCTTAGCTGCACCATGCGCTGCTGCATGTCGAGCAGGCATTGGTCGAGCAGTGAGGCCAGGGTTGCGGCCGGCAGGCCGCGTTGCAGATCCGCAAGGCGGATGAGATCCAGCACCGGTGCGGTTTCGGTGACCTGCGGCTTCGGAGTTTCCCTGCGCCATGTGGTACGGCCCAGCAGGGCAAACATCTCTGCGGGGCGCACCGGCTTGCCCATCATATCGTTCATGCCGACGCTGAGGCAGCGGGCGCGGTCTTCGGGCGCCGTGTTGGCGGTCAGCGCCACGATCGGCACCTGCCCTGCGGGGCCGGGCAGGGTGCGGATGCGCCGTGTCGCCTCGTAGCCGTTCATGCCCGGCATGATCAGGTCCATGAACACCAGGTCGTAGGGCCGTTCGCTGACCAGCCGGATCGCCTCGGGTCCGGACTCGGCGACATCGACCCGATGGCCCTCGCGGCGGAGCATGGTGGCGGTGACGAGGTGGTTGGCGGGAATATCCTCGACCAGCAGCACCACCGCGCGGCGCACATGGGGCAGCACCACGAGCCGACCTGGCGCCAACGGATTGATCGGCGCTGTGGCGACTTCCAGCGGCAAGGTCACCCAGAACTCGTTGCCGCCCTCCAGCGCCGGGCGCACGCCGATCTGCCCGCCCATCAGCCGCACCAGCCGCTCGCAGATGGCGAGCCCCAGCCCGGTGCCGGGTGTGCCCGATGCACGCGCGTTGTCCAGGCGCGAGAACGGTTGGAACAGCTGGCCGGCCTCGTGGTCTGAGATGCGCGGACCAGGGTCCTGCACTGCCAGGATCAGGATCGGCTGCCCCGAAACGGTCGCCGCAGCTGCGCGCAGGCTGACCTGGCCGGGCAGCGAGAACTTGGCGGCGTTGGACACGAAGTTCATCAGCACCTGGCGCAGCCTCCCGCCATCGGCGCGCACGAAGGGCGGCACGTCGGCAGCGATGTCGATGACCAGGTGAATGGAGCGCTCGGCCGCCGGCACGCGGAACATCTCGGCCACACCGTCGAACAAGGCGGCGAGTTCGACCACGCCAGGCCGCACCGCGAGCTGGCCGGCCTCCATCTTGGACAATTCGAGAATGTCGTTGATCAGGTCCAGCAGCGCATCGCCGGCCTGGCTGGCGTTGGTCGTCAGCCGCCGCTGCGAGGCCGACATGCCGGACTGGTCGAGCAACGCGAGACTGTTGACCACCGCGTTGAGCGGCGTACGGATTTCATGGCTGACGATGGCGACGAAGCGGGATTTCTGCTCGATCGCCTCCTCAGCCAAAAGCCGGGCGGCGGCCTGCGCCTCCTCGGCGCGCTTTCGGGCGGTGATATCGGTGTAGAGCGTGACGAACCCGCCGCTGGGCATGCGCGAGCGCCGCAGTTCCAAGGTGCTGCCGTCCGGTCGGATGCGCTCGGCGAGCACCACGGCGCGCCCGGTGTGCAGCGAGGCGATGCGCCTGCGCACCTCCACATCGACGTCGATCCGGTCGCCGAACTCGCCGGCCAATGCCTGGCCGCGCAGCAGCTCGGCCATCGGCATGCCGACGCGCAGCAACTCATGCGGCACGCCCGTGCTGTCGGCGAACCGCTCGTTCCACTGCACCAAACACAGATTGGCATCGAGCATCATCACTCCGTCGGACATGCCCGACAGTGTCGCCTCGATCTGCGAGGTCTTGGCCTCGGCGCTGGCGTTGGCCTCCTCCAACTCAGCGTAGGCGTCTTCCAGCACAGCGCGGTCCTGCGCCAGGCGCTGCTCCCGGCCGCGGCTGTTGCGTAGCTCGCGCACCAGCAGCAGCGCCATCAGCAGCACGGCCGCCGTGATGCCGCCGGCGAACAGCCGCGCATTGGCGGTCCAGGTGGCAGCGGTGCGCATCGCATCGTCCTCGGCCACCCCGATCACCACAGACAGATCCTGGTCGCGCATCCGGCGGAACGCATGCACGCGCGCCACGCCATCGGGTGCCGAGGGCCCGGTCCAGGTGCCGGTCGGCTGGTCCTGCATGGCGCGATACATGAGGGAGCGGCTGATGTCCTCGCCGGGCCGCGTCTCGCCCGGGGCCACCAGCGAGCGGATCGAGCCGTCGCCGCCGACCAGGGCGATCAGGCCGCGCTGGCCGAGATCCACCTGTTCCAGTGGGCTGGTCAGCGCCGAGGGGTCGTAGCTGATAACGATGGCGCCGGCGAAGGCGCCGTCCTCGCGCTCAAGCCGCCGCGATAGGTCGATCTGCCAGCGCCCAGTCGACTGCCACTTGATGGCCGGCCCCACGAACAGCCCGCGACCGCGCAGATTGCGCTGGGCCAGGAAATAGTCGCGGGTCGACATGTCCAGCCCCATCAGGTCTGGCCGCGTGCTGGACATGACGAAACCCTGGGTATCGAGCAGGAACACCTGCATCGTGACATCGCCGACCATGCTGGAGCGGCGGCGCCAGCCGCTCGGGTCGAAATGGATCGGGTCAGCCTTCCAGTCGGCGGCCATGGTCTGCAGCGTCTGGTCGATGGTCTGCAGTTGACGGTTGAGCTGCCATTCCATGGTCAGCGCCAGATTCGAGACACTGCCTTCGGCCCGGCCGCGGGCGTCACGGGTCTCGGTGTCGATCGACACCAGGGTGAAGGCGATGGTGACGGCGACCAGCAACAATGCGGCCACGAGGATGGCAGCCTGGAAAGCCAGCGCACGGCCGCCCAGCGGGCTGCGAGGCGCTGCCGACGGCTCGGTCATGCTGATCGGGTGCGATGCGTCACGCCTTACGGTTTAGCAACCTGTACCGGTGCAGGGCAATGAAATGGCGCACGTTGCTTTGTACGATGACACACACGGACGCGTGATCGCGATCGTCCGGGCCGCAATTGCCACGGCTTGCCGCCTGCGTGCTGCGGTGCGATTGTCCGCCCGCGCGGCGGGGCAGCGTTACACCGGGTACGCCCCCACGCCGCATTTATGATTGCAAGAGGGCGGAATGGCGAAGATCAAGGTGGTGACCCCAGTCGTTGAACTCGACGGGGACGAGATGACCCGCATCATCTGGGGCTTCATCAAAGACAAGCTGATCCTGCCCTACCTGGACATCGACCTGAAATACTACGATCTCGGCATCGAGTACCGCGATCAGACCGACGACCAAGTGACGGTCGATGCAGCACTCGCCATCAGACAGTATGGCGTCGGCATCAAATGCGCCACCATCACTCCGGACGAAGACCGGGTGACCGAGTTCAGCCTCAAGAAGATGTGGCGCAGCCCGAACGGCACCATCCGCAACATCCTCGACGGCACCATCTTCCGCGAGCCGATCATTTGCAGCAACGTGCCCCGCCTGGTACCGACCTGGACGCAGCCGATCGTCATCGGTCGCCACGCCTATGGTGACATCTACCGCGCCACCGAGACCAAGATCCCCGGCCCCGGCAAGGTGACGCTGAACTACCACCCTGCCGACGGCAGCCCCGTTCAGGTGATGGAAGTGCATGATTTCAAAGGCCCGGGCGTGGCCATGGGCATGCACAACACGCTCGCCTCGATCAGCGGCTTCGCCCGCGCCAGCTTGAACTACGGCCTGATGCGCAAGTATCCGGTGTATCTGTCGACCAAGAACACGATCCTGAAGGCCTACGACGGCATGTTCAAGGACACGTTCCAGGAGATTTTCGATAAGGAATTCAAAGCCCAATTCGACGCGCTTGGTCTGACCTATGAACATCGCCTGATCGACGACATGGTCGCCTCCGCGCTCAAGTGGTCGGGTGGATATGTGTGGGCGTGCAAAAACTATGACGGCGACGTGCAGTCCGACATTGTGGCCCAGGGCTTCGGCTCGCTCGGCCTGATGACCTCCGTGCTGATGAGCCCGGATGGCAAGACGGTCGAATCTGAAGCAGCCCACGGCACCGTCACACGCCATTATCGCGAGCACCAGAAGGGCCGTGAGACCAGCACCAACCCGATCGCCTCGATCTTCGCCTGGACCCGCGGCCTCGCCTATCGCGGCCAGTTTGACAACACCCCCGATGTCACCGAATTCGCCAACACGCTGGAGCGCGTGTGCGTTGAGACGGTCGAGAGCGGGTTCATGACCAAGGACCTCGCCAGCCTGATTTCGCGCGACCAGCCCTGGCTCAACACCCAGGCCTTTCTCGACAAGATCGACGCCAACCTCAAGCTGGCGATGAAGGTCTGACTATCACCAAGGCCGACGGGCTCGCACGCCGCGGGTTCGTCACCACCGCAGCCGCGACCGTCCTTACCCTGGCAACCGCCAGGGCAAAGGCGCAGCCGATCGTGACCGATGATCGCCTGCTGGGGTTTGCCGGCCGGGTGATCATCGGCGGATCGGATGGCCCGCTGCCTGGGTATTACGCCCGGCCGGACGGGCCAGGCCCATTCCCGATCGTGCTGGTGTTCGAGGATATCTACGGCCTCAACGGTTATATCTCCGACGTCTGCCGCAGGCTGGCGGTTCAAGGCTATGCGGCGGTGGGTGCCGAGATCTATGCCCGTGTCGCTGACATGGGCAAGATCCACGAAGCCGACGAGATGATCCAGAACGTCTTGCCTCGCTCGTCGGATCGGCAGATCCGGGCCGACAGTGAGTCGGCGATCAACTATGCCATCGCCCATCGTGGCGATCCCACCCGCATCGCCGCCGTAGGCTTCGGCCGCGGCGGCCGCAATGTGTGGCTGTTCGACGCCTACAGCCTGCGCCTTCGCGCCGCCTGCGCCTGGTACGGCCCGATCGGCGGCCTGACGAGCCCACTGCAGCCGGTCACCCCGGTCGAGGTCTCCCCCATCATCCGAGCCCCGCTGCTCGCCCTTTACGGCGGCAAGGACACCACCATTCCGGTCGGCGAGGTGCAGGCGGCGATCACCTTCGCCAAAACCGCGGGCCGGCCGGCCGAACTGGTGATCTACCCGGACGCACCGCATGGATTTCACGCCGACGACCGGCCGGACTACCGGCCCGACGCCGCGCGGGACGGATGGGCCAGGATGCTGGACTGGTTCCACCACTACGGGGTTTGATCGCCTAAAAAATCGCAGTAACATTATTTCGCGCAACCTTGGACAGCGACCCGCATTGGATCGAGATGCGCATTGGCCACCCAAGGAGCCGTGCATGAGATATTTTTTTGACATACATGATCGCGACAATATCGCGCTCGATGAACTCGGAACCGAGTTTTCCACGTTCGAGGCAGCCCAGCGCGAGGCGATCGCCCTCTTGCCGCAACTGGCCGGTGACCTGCCGCTCGGCGCGATGGGGCGAGACCTCGCGACGGTGGTGAAGGACTCTAGCGGCACCACCGTGTTCTTCGCCTCGCTCAGCCTGGTTGGCGTGGTGGTGATCGAGACGAGCATGTCCCTGTGTCCCGTCAGCATGACCCTGCCGGTGCCGGCCGGTGGCCTGCGCAACCAACTGCAGGTGCCGTATTTGGACCACACCCTCGCTGTGGCGCTGGGACTGCAGTCGGTGGGCTTGCCCACCAACGAGAACCAGGTGGAGACCGCCGTAACCCTTCTGGTAGGAGAGATCGTGCCACCATTGGAGATCCAGCTAGGTCCGGTGCTGATGCCTCTGTTCAGCGACCAGAGCGCGGTCGCGCCCCAAAAGGGCGAGACCCTGCGCAAGTTGCGGGAGAGTACCGTCCAGATGCGGGTTACCACGGACGCGTTGAAGGCGGTTATCGCTGATACGCGCCGCCTGCTCGACCGGGTCAGCGTGGGAACGCTCTACCCGCAGCAGATCTAGTCTTTTGTTTTAACGAGCAATTTTATCGCACGGTTGGTTCAAGCTCAGGCGACATTGCTTTAAGCAGCAACGAATTCTAATCCGGCGGCAGTCCCGAGCCTGAAGGCTGGCTCGGGACTCTGCGTCAGGTCGAGGGTCACTTATGGCGGATGCACAAAAGATGGTGGTGGCGGTTCTGCTAGGGTCGGTGCGACGCGACCGGCTCGGCATCCGCGCCGCGCATCTGATGATGAACGCGGTGGCGGCGCGCGGCCACGAGCCTGTTCTGGTCGACCCGATGGTCACCCGGTTGCCGCTGCTCGACCGGATGTACAAAGAGCATCCGAAAGGCGAGGCGCCTGCGGAATTGGAGGCACTTGCAACGCTGTATCGCCGTGCCGACGGGTTCTTGATCGTCAGCGGCGAATACAACAACGGCATACCGCCGGCGCTGAAAAACCTGCTCGATCATTTTCTGGAAGAGTATTTCTGGCGCCCCTCAGGAATAGTCTGCTACTCGGCCGGCCAGTTCGGCGGTGTCAGGGCGGCAATGCAGCTGCGCATGACACTCGCGGAACTCGGCATGCCAAGCATTCCCAGCCTGTTTCCACTGCCGCGCATTCAGCAGGTGCTGGACGAAACCGGCAAGCCGAACGCGGAGTGGGTCGAAAAATCCCTCGGCCGGTTTCTTGCCGAATTCTTTTGGTATGCAGAAGCCCTCAAGCGCCAACGCGCCGAAGGGCTTCCTTACTGAGAACCCTCAGCTGATCTGCACCCGCACATAGCTGCCCGGCGCAGCCTCGATACCCTTGGCTGGCGAGCGTGCCGGCACCCGGGTGCGGGCAGCCTGGCCGTGCGAGGCGATCCAGCGTTGCCAGTCCGCCCACCAGGAGCCGGCGATCTCGGTCGCCCCCTCGAACCAGGCCTCGGCCGTGGGTGGTAGATCGGCATTGATCCAGTGGCTGTATTTGCCGCCTTCCGGAGGATTAACTACGCCAGCGATATGGCCGGAGGCGGCGAGCACGAAGCGGTTCTTGCCCGCCAGCAGGCGCGCGCCGGCGTAGGTGGTCTTCCAGGGCGCGATATGATCTTCGCGGGTCGACAGAAAATACGCTGGCACCTTGATGGTACCGAGGTCGATCGGTGTGCCGTCGAGTGCGATTCCACCGGGTTTGGACAGCAGATTGTCCTGATACATGTTGCGCAGATAGAAACTGTGCATTGTTGCTGGCATGCGGGTGCTGTCGCCGTTCCAGTACAGCAGGTCGAACGGGAAGGGGTCCTGGCCGAGTAGATAGTTGTTCACCACGAAGGACCAGATCAGGTCGTTGGCCCGCAGCATGTTGAAAGTCGCCGCCATGTCGGTGCCTTCGAGAAAGCCTTTCCGGGCCATCTTCTCCTCGAGCGCCTGCAGTTGCTCCTCGTCGATGAACACGTTGAGCTCGCCGGTCTCGCCAAAATCCAGCATGGTGACGAAGAAGGTGGCGGTCCTGATGCGATCGTCCTTGTGCGCCGCCATCCAGGCGAGGGTGGCGCCGAGCAGCGTGCCGCCGAGACAGTAGCCGATGGCGTTGATGGCGCGCTCGCCGGTTTCCCGCTCGATCGCATCGAGCGCCGCGAGGATGCCTTCCTTCATGTAGTCGTCGAAACTTTTGTCGTGCAGATCCGCGTCCGGGTTGACCCAACTGACCATGAACACGGTGTGCCCCTGGCTTACCGCCCAGCGCACGAAGCTGTTCTTGGGGCGCAGGTCGAGGATGTAGAACTTGTTGATCCAGGGCGGCACGATCAGCAGCGGCCGCTTCAGCACCGTTTCGGTGCTGGGCGCGTACTGGATCAGCTGCATCAGCGCGTTCTGAAACACCACGCGGCCGGGGGAGACTGCGATGTTCTCCCCGAGCCTGAACGCCTCGGTGTCGGTCATCTTGATGCGCAGCTGGCCACGGCCGCGTTCGAGGTCGCCCAACAGGTTGTTGAGGCCGCGGATGAGGTTCTCGCCGCCCGATTCGGCGGTTTTGCGCAACACCTCGGGGTTGGTGAGCAGGAAGTTGGATGGGCTCATGGCATCGACGAACTGGCGGGAATAGAAATCCACCTTCTGTGCCGTGCGCGGGTCTAGATCGTCGACTTGGGTCACCACGTCCTGCACGAAACGAGCCGACAGCAGATAGGACTGTTTTATAAAATCAAAGACTTCTCTGTCTTTCCATGCGTCGTCTTTGAAACGGCGATCCTTGGGGTCGGCCTGGATCACGGGCTGGGTGGACTCTCCCATCATGCGCCGGGCGGTGTTCTGCCACAGCGTCATGTAGTCGTGCCAGAAGCCGAGCTGGGCCTGCACCAGGCGGGCGGGGTTTGCCATCAGCTTGGCGGTCATTTCCAGGAAGGCGCTGCCGATATGCATCGGGTCCGGCCGCGGCGGGCCCTCCTCGGCCTGGCGGTCCAGAAAAGCGGCCACGATGCGCTGCGAGCGCTCGGCGATATCGGCCATGGACTGGCTGATCGTCGCGGGCTCCAGCCCGCGCTTGGTTGTCTCGGGCTCCAGCCCGGGTTTGTTTGTCTTGCCGGGCAGCCTGAAAGCGCCGTTCGCCGGCGTCTCTTGAGTGGCCATAACAGGCGTCCTTCCCGCAAACCCCGTCGCGCGCTAGATCTCCGAACCAAAGGGTGCGATGCACCATCGTCCGGAAAGGCGTCAGCGGGGCCGTCCCATGTCACGTATCAGTCTTGGTCGCAGGCGCGGTGTTACAGAAGCGGGCGTGAGGGTTCAAGCGACAGTCTCTCGCGAGGCATCGCCGCCCGTCCGGCCGGGGTTGTGCGACAGCTCGGTTGTCAGCATCGTCGTGCCCATGAACCGAACCTCGTTGGCTGTCCTGACCCGCTCGACCCTGCTCGCCGTTGGCACGGGCGCGCTGCTCTCCGGCTGCTCGCAGCCGGAGAAGCTGAGCCCGGTTGAATGGTGGCACAGCCTAGAGGGTGGCAAGATCGCCGAGCAGCGTCCGCCGCCGCCATTGATCACTGCACCCTATCCCAACCTGTCCACCGTGCCGGACCGTCCACCGGCGCCGAACGCGGCCGCCCGTGCAGCGGTGGGCGGCGGGCTGGTGGCCGATCGCACCAATGCGCAATACGCGGCTGGGCTGACCCCGCTGCCTGCGGTACCGACCGCTCCCCCGCGACCGGCCGCGGTGGCCCCGGCACCCTCGGGCGATGACGCGCTGGGCGCGAGCCTGCCGGCCGCCTCCGCTCCCAAACCGCCGGCCCAGCCGGTCGATGGACCTATGACGGCGTTGAAGCGGGCGCCGACCCAGGCAGTACAGACCGCCGCCCTGCCCGCATCGGCGGCACAGCCGCCGCCATCTCCATCGGCGGCACCGCCGCCCCCACCCGCGCCGACCGCGGGGGAGCCGCCGAAGGCGGCCGATGCGATACCCGCGGCTCCCCCGCTCGCAACACCCGCCCCCGCAACTCCCCCTCCGGCGGCGCCCGCCGCCATCAAGCCGACGCCGCCAGCATTCGCCACCCCCGCAGCCCCCCTCGACACCCTGCCGCCAATCCCCGCAGGGCCGCCGCCGCCGCCGGTGCTGGCGGGCCTTCCCACGATCACAGCGCCAACCCCGCCGCCGGTCGCCCCACCGCCGCCCCCCCCGCCCATCGCCGCAGCCGCCGAAGGTGCCCCGATCCTGGTGCCATTCGCACCGGGATCCTCCACCCTTCCTGTCGAAGCGCTGGCCAGCCTAAAGCTGCTGAGCCGCCAACGCGGCAGCGGCGCCATCGTGGTGACCGGCTACGGCGATGCCACCAGCTCGGACGCAGCCGCCCAGGCCTCAGCAGTGCCGCTGGCCCTGGCTCGGGCCAGGTCGATCGCCAGTAACCTGCTCGCAACGGGCGTGCCCTCCTCGGCTATCCGGATCACCGGCGAGGCGCAGGGCCGCGGCGGGGCCGCCGCCATCCGCAACTGAGCTCGGTGTCTGCTCGCGGATAATCCCGGGTTTCCAGCGCGGACGGTGCATACTAAAGCACCTGTGAAGCTTTCATTGCCGCGACCGGACCCCTGTGCATGCCCGAAGAGTTCCACCGCATCCGCCGCCTGCCGCCCTATGTCTTTGCCGAGGTCAACAAGGCAAAGGCCAAGTATCGCGCGGCCGGAGAGGACATCATCGACCTCGGTATGGGCAACCCCGACTCGGCGACCCCCCCCCATATCGTGGCGAAGCTGGTCGAGGCGGTCGCCGATCCGCGCACGCATCGCTATTCGGTGAGCAAAGGCATTCCTGGCCTGCGCCGGGCGCTTGCCGCCTACTACCTGCGCCGGTTCGACGTGAAGCTGGATCCCGAGACCGAGGTGGTGGCAACCCTCGGCTCCAAGGAAGGGCTCGCCAACCTCGCCGCCGCCATCACAAGCCCCGGCGACACCATCCTGGTGCCCAACCCGTCCTACCCGATCCACCAGTTCGGCTTCATCATCGCCGGCGCCTCGGTGCGCAGTATCCCAGCGACCCCGGACGACGACATGCTGGAAGCGCTGGACAAGGCGGTGCGCCACTCGGTTCCGAAGCCGACCGCGCTGATCGTGAACTTTCCATCCAATCCAACGGCTTATCTCGCTGATCTCGATTTCTACAGGAAGATCGTGGCGTTCTGTCGCAAGCATGAGATCTGGATCATGTCCGATCTCGCCTATGCCGAGATCTATTTCGGCGACCACATCCCGCCCTCGATCCTGCAGGTGGACGGTGCAAAGGACATCGCCGTCGAATTCACCTCGCTGTCCAAAACCTACTCGATGCCGGGCTGGCGCATGGGGTTTGCCGCTGGCAATCCGCGGCTGATCGACGCATTGACACGGATGAAGTCCTACCTCGACTACGGCGCCTTCGCGCCCATCCAGATCGCCGCTACCGCCGCCCTCAACGGGCCGCAGGATTGCGTGCAGGAAATGCGCGACCTGTATCGCGACCGGCGCGACGTGCTGATCCGCGGCCTGCATTCGGCTGGCTGGGACGTGCCGAATCCGGAAGGCTCGATGTTCGCCTGGGCGCCGATCCCGGCGAAGTTCGCCCATCTTGGCAGCGTCGAATTCAGCAAGCTGCTGCTGGCCCGCGCCTGCGTGGCGGTGGCGCCCGGCATCGGATTCGGCGAGCACGGCGACACCCATGTGCGCATCGCCCTCGTCGAGAACACCCATCGCCTGCGCCAGGCGCTGCGCAGCATCAAAGGCTTCCTGCAGGCCGACAACGCCTCCCCCGCCGAGCCTGAACTGGAAAAATCGCTATGACCAAACCGCTTTCCGTCGGTCTCGCCGGCCTGGGCACTGTCGGCGCCGGCGTGATCGGTATGCTGCGCACCAACGCCGATCTGGTGGCAGCCCGCGCCGGCCGCCGGATCGAGGTCACCGCCGTCTCCGCGCGCAACCGCGACCGCGACCGCGGCGTGTCGCTTGACGGGCTGCGTTGGTTCGACGATCCGGTCGCCATGGCAAGCGACCCCGCACTCGATGTGGTTGTGGAGGTCATGGGCGGGTCCGACGGCCCGGCGCGCGCGCTGGTCGAAGCGGCCCTTTCAGCCGGTAAGCCAGTGGTGACGGCGAACAAGGCGCTGGTTGCCGTCCATGGCGCAGCACTCGCCGGCCTGGCCGAGCGCACCGGCACCACGCTCGCGTTCGAAGCAGCGGTCGCTGGTGGCATCCCCGTCATCAAGGCGCTGCGCGAGGGCCTGGCCGGCAACCGCATCTCGCGTGTCGCCGGCATCCTCAACGGCACCTGCAACTACATCCTGACCGTGATGCGCGAGCAGAAGCGCGACTTCGCCGACGTGCTGGCCGACGCGCAAAGGCTCGGCTACGCTGAGGCTGATCCGGCCTTCGACATCGACGGCATCGACGCCGCCCATAAGCTCGCCATTCTCGCAGCCCTGGCCTTCGGCCGGCCAGTGGCATTCGACGCCGTGCATGTCGAGGGTATCCGCAGCGTTTCAGCGCTCGACATCGCCTTTGCCGCTGAACTCGGCTACCGCATCAAGCTGCTCGGCATCGCGCGACAGACCGAAGACGGCGTGGCCGCCCGCGTACACCCCTGCATGGTGCCCGAATCGGCGCCGATCGCCCGTGTCGACGGCGTGTTCAACGCCGTGGTGGCGGAGGGCGATTTCGTCGGCCGCGTCATGCTCGAAGGCCGCGGCGCCGGGGCAGGCCCGACCGCCTCGGCCGTGGTCGCCGACCTCGTGGACATCGCCCGCGACCGCGTCACCCCTGTGTGGGGCGCGGGCTCGGGCGATCTGTCCAACGCCCCCTCGGTGTCGATGGACAGTCATTTCGGCGCCTATTACCTGCGCCTGATGGTCATGGACCGTCCCGGCGTGATCGCCGACGTCACCGCGGCGCTGCGCGATGCCGGGGTGTCGCTTGGCAGCATGCTGCAGCGCGGCCGCGCCCCAGGCGAGGCGGTGCCGGTCGTGCTGGTCACGCACGAAACCCGCGAGAGCGCCATGCGCTCGGCTCTCGCACATATTTCGGCTCTGGACAGCGTGATTGAAACACCTGCTCTGATCCGCATCGAACCCGCCTGAGGAGGCCAATTTGTCCTACAGCGTCGAACACAAGACCGATCGCAATCTGGCTCTCGAACTGGTCCGTGTGACCGAGGCCGCCGCTTTGGCGGCGTCGCACTGGATGGGCAAGGGCAAGAAGAACGAAGCCGACGGTGCGGCCGTGGAAGCCATGCGCCGCGCCTTCGACTCGGTGGCCATCGACGGCACCGTGGTGATCGGCGAAGGCGAGATGGACGAGGCGCCGATGCTGTTCATCGGCGAGAAGGTCGGCCAGGGCGGCCCGGCCATGGACATCGCCGTCGACCCGCTGGAAGGCACCACGCTGACCGCCAAGGGCGGGCCCAACGCGTGCGCCGTACTGGCGCTGGCCGAACGCGGCAACTTCCTCCACGCGCCTGACGTCTACATGGACAAGATCGCCGTCGGCGGCGGCTTGCCGCATGGCGTGGTGGATCTGGACGCGCCGGTGCTGGAGAACCTGCGCAACCTGGCGCGGGCGAAGAAATGCAATGTGTCCGACCTCGTCATGTGCACGCTCGATCGTGAGCGCCACGCCGAGATCATCGCCAAAACGCGCGAGGCCGGGGCGCGCATCATCCTGATCACTGATGGCGACGTGGCCGGCGTGATCGCCACCACCCAGCCCGAATCGGGCGTGGACATCTATATGGGCTGGGGTGGTGCGCCCGAGGGCGTGCTGGCGGCCGCCGCCCTGCGTTGCGTCGACGGCCAGATCCAGGGCCGGCTGATCTACGAGACCGACGAGCAGCGGGCCCGCGCCATCGCCATGGGCATCACCGACCCTGATCGCAAGTTCGAGATCCACGACATGGCCCGCGGCGACGTGATGTTCGCCGCCACCGGCGTCACCACAGGCAGCTTCCTCAGGGGCGTGCGCCGTAGCGGCACCGGCGCCTTCACCCATTCCATGGTGATGCGCAGCAAGTCCGGCACCGTGCGGTTCATCGAGGCGCACCACAACTTCACCACCAAGACGTGGGCTGCCAACTGAACCTGATGGTATCAGAGGCTGGGCCGGAGAGTTTCCTCGGCGGCGGGACCAGCCTGTCGGGCCGCCGCTGGGTGTGGCGTGAGTCGGAACTGTTGCTCGCACAGGCGATCGCCCAGAAGCTCGAACTGCCGGAAATCCTCGGCCGCCTGCTGGCCGCGCGCTGCAAGCCCGAGTTGGCCGCCGATTTCCTCGATCCAAGCCTGCGTGCGCTGATGCCGGATCCGTCCTGCATGGTGGACATGGACGCAGCCGCCACCCGCCTGGCCCGCGCCGTGACCACGTGCGAGACCGTCGGCGTGTTCGGTGACTACGACGTGGACGGCGCCTGCAGCGGGGCGGTGATGGCGACCGGTCTGCGCCAGCTCGGCTGCCGCGTGCTGACCCATGTGCCTCACCGCATGACCGAGGGCTACGGCCCCAACGCGCCGGCGTTGGCGGGCCTCGCAGCGCAAGGCGCCAGCCTGATCGTCTGCGTCGATTGCGGCACCGCGGCGGCCGACATCCTGGCCACGCTGGAAGGTCACGCCGATGTCATCGTGCTCGACCACCACGCCTCCCAGGGCGCCATGCCCCGCGTCGTCGCGGTGGTGAACCCGAACCGCCCCGACTGCGGCTCGGGCCTGCGCATGCTCTGCGCCGCTGGCGTCGCGTTCATGGCGATGGTGGCCACGCACCGAATGTTGCGCCGCACCGGCTTTTTCGCCAACCGGCCAGAGCCTGACCTGAAGCTCATGCTCGACCTGGTGGCCCTTGCAACCGTCTGCGACGTGATGCCCCTGATCGGCCTCAACCGCGCCTTCGTCACCGCCGGCCTCAAGGTGCTGTCCAAGCGCGGCCGCCCGGGCCTTGCCGCCCTGCTCGACGTGGCCCGTGTCACAGAGTTTCCCACCGCCATGAGCCTGGGCTGGGCGCTCGGCCCGCGCATCAACGCTGCCGGCCGTATCAGCGAGGCCGACATCGGCCTGCGCCTGCTGCTGGCCGAGGAGGAGCTGGAGGCCCGCAGCCTGGCCGCCACGCTGGACAGCATCAACCGCACACGCCAGACAGTCGAAGCCAAAATGCTCGATGCGGCGATGGCACAGGCGCAGGTGCAGATCGAGGCCGGCCACCCGACGGTGGTGGTCGCGGGCCCCGAGTGGCACGCCGGCGTCGTCGGCATCGTCGCGGGCCGGATCAAGGAACGCTTCAATCGCCCCGCCTGCGTGGCCGCACTGGCGGATGGCATGGCCAAAGGCTCCGGCCGCTCGGTGCCGGGCGTCGACCTGGGGGCCGCCATCATCGCCGCCCGCGCTCACGGCCTGCTCACCAGCGGCGGCGGCCACGCCATGGCCGCCGGTTTCGCGCTGCCCGCGCACGACATTGAGGCGTTCCACAGCTTTCTCGACGAACGCCTGCAGGCGGCAGCCCTGCTGCCGAAGGCGGCGGACCTGCGGGTGGAAGGCGCCATGGCGCTGTCTGGCTGCTCCCTCGACCTCGCCCAGCAGTTGCACCGCTTGGCACCCTTCGGCCCCGGCAACGAGGAGCCGATGATCGTATTGCCCCGCACTCGCGTCACCCGCGCCGAGCGCATTGGTGCGGAGGGCAATACATTGCGCGTGTTCCTCGAAGGCGAGGGCGGCGCACGTCTTAAGTCCGTGCTGTTCCGCGCCGGCGAAACCAGGCTCGCCCAGGCGCTTCTGGCCCGCGACGGGGCGATGTTCCACGTCGCGGGCCATCTGCGCGCCGAGAGCTGGAACGGTCGTGTCAGCGTCGGTTTCACCATCGTTGACGCCGCACATGCGTGAAGCCAGCGATCACCGGCTTGACCGACACCACAGCCTCGGCTACCCAGCCTGCTCGTGCCTCGTCCCGTTCGTCTAGAGGCCTAGGACACTGCCCTTTCACGGCGGCGACACGAGTTCGAATCTCGTACGGGATATTCCCACAGCGTGGGATCACATGGTCGGCGATCTTCTTGATGTAGACTGCACCTTTGGGGCGGTAGTTCGGGGGCTCCCGTTGCCTGCCCCCACAGGCTGTCCCCACAGGTTCGCCTCACAGGCCGCGCCGCCCGCGCCGGCTTCGAGACATCCAAAGAATCGGCCCCGGCATCCGTCAGGATCCCAAATGACCCCCCCACCCCCCGGGGACCAGACCTGCAATTCGTGTTGAACAGACAACGACTCTTGCCCAGGAACCCCCGCCCCCCGGCAAAAGTCTGGGATTACAACAACAAGAACATCTTCAACCCTCTTTTTCGAAAGAGATCCTGGCGAGGCCCCGGGGTCCCGGGCGGTCTGGCGTGACGGCGGGGGAGACGCGGCGACACGTTGGCGACGCGCGGCAGCACGACCACGGCAGGCAGCATCCGGCATGGCCTGAGGCGAGGCGTCCGAATAGGGCATGGCCTAGCCGGACGTCCGATGGGTGGTCAAAAGGGGCCATAATTGCGTCCGGTTAGAATGGGTATTGACTTATCGGACGGTGCAGATGCACAAGCCTAGACCCTATTCGGACACTTGGAGGTCACATGGCGATTATCGGATACGCTCGGACATCGACGACGGACCAAGTTGCGGGCTTGGAAGCGCAGGTCAGAGATTTGACTGCGGCAGGGTCCGAACGGGTCTTCAACGAGCGGGTGTCAAGCGTCGCCACGCGGCCACAACTTCGCGAGTGCCTCGCCTATCTCCGCGACGGGGATGTTCTCGCAGTCACCAAGCCCGACCGGCTGGCCCGTTCGACCGCTGATCTATTGAGCATCCATGCCGATCTAACGAAACGCGGCGTCGGGCTGTTGATCCTGTCCATGGGTGGCGAGCGGTTGGACACGCGGAACCCGACAGCAACCCTGATGCTGACCATTTTGGCCGGTGTCGCCACGTGGGAACGGGAAATTATGCTGGAACGGCAACGCGAGGGGATCGAGAAGGCGAAGGAAGACGGAAAGTATCTCGGACGGAAAGCCACCATTGACCCCGCGAAGGTCCTGGCTTTGAAGGCGCAGGGGCTTGGACCAGCAGTCATCGCCAAACGTCTTGGTGTCGCGAGGAGCAGCGTCTACCGGGTCCTGGGAGTTCCCAAAGAATAGACATGTACTTTGCTCGCGGGGCAGGCCAGACTCACTTGGCAGAACATCCAGATACAGCGGAGACCGAAATGCCATTGGACGACTTGGCTAACGAGGGTGGTTCTCTAACGATGGCGGACCATGCGGATATCGCCGATTGGATCAAGGATATTGCATGGGCGGCGTGGGCCTGCCTGGTTGCGACGGAGTGCGAACTTGTTGAAGAGATTGCCATGGTAGGTCCCAGGGGTGACGCGTGGTGGTGTTTGTGGCGGCGTAATGTGGATGGTCGGTTGATGGTCGAGTGTCTCAAGGACTCAGAGAGAACCTCGGTGGTGGACACAGTGGCCATGGCCAGAGCCCATGTGGAGATCACACTTTTTTGATGTTGGGGTGAAACAATTCGAGAGAGAACTAAAATCAGCCCGTTTCATCTCTTGACTTTTAGGAAACCCGCGGGAAGCCGAAAGGACACTTCGGCGATACGGAGGTAACTGGTCCACCTTGGTGGCGGCTCTCGCCTGCCCTGGCCATAGGGGTCACTGAGGCTCACGGGAGGTCACTGGGGCCATTTCGGTCATTTGGGCTACACGGGGTAAGGAAATCGTCGGGGTGCCCCTGAGAAGCCCTGTAGAGCCCGTGTAGGGGTGCCTGCATCACCGCTGATCGAACGCCGCCACTGAGTGCCCGTTGTAGAACCTTGGTGGCGGCTCTCGCCTGCCCTGGCCATAGGGGTCACTGAGGCTCATAGGGCGTCACTGGGGCCACTGGGGCCATTTGGGCTACACGGGGTCGGGAAATCGCCAGGGGTGCCCTGGATAGCTTGTAGAGCCTGTGGACGCCATGGCTGTCCGGGGCCGGTATGAACAACACTGCGGGGTTCGCAAATAGCCCCGACCAAACCAGAGAGATCACATGAACGTCATTACCAAACTGTCGACGCCGAAAGTCGCTTCGAAGACCGCCGGGAACCATCGGCCCAAAAAGACTGAGGCTACGGCGATACGTTGGAAGGATTTGAAAGATTACCCGTTTCTCCCCCGTGAGGATCTTGTGTCGCCCTGGTTGCGGCAGGGGGAAAGCGCGATGATGTGGGCCGCGCCGGGGGTTGGAAAGACCCTGTTGGCCCTGACGTTGGCCCTGTTGGTGTCGGGGGGTGGCGAAGTTGCCGGGTGGAGTTCTCCGAAGCCGAGGAGGGTTCTGTTGGTGGACGGGGAGATGAACGCGGAAGACCTGAAGGATCGGATTGTTTTGTTGATGGACACGGTGGAGGGCATCGACCGTGCGGCCGTTGAAGATAATCTGCTGATCCTGCCGAGGACGTTACAGAGTGACAGTGTGGCGTTTCCAAACTTGGGCGAAAGGGAACTGCCGGATCATGTGAAAGATCGGCTGTCCGGGCAGGACTTCGTGTTCAGCAAGGCACGGGAGCATCATGCCGAACTGGTAATCTTCGACAATTTCAGCACCCTAATTGAAGTCGCAGATGAAAACGATGCGGCGGCTATGAAGACCACCACGGACTTCCTGATGCGCCTGAAAACCGGGGGGATCGGGTGTATTCTCGTTCATCACTCGGGCAAGGCGGGGACTACCTATCGGGGGTCTTCCAACCTCGCGACTACCTTCGAGGTCATAATGGGGCTAGCGGCATTGGAGGATAAAATCGGTGTCGGGGAGAGCGGCGCGGCATTCAAGTTGACTTGGGATAAATACCGGCAGAGGCCCCACGACGCTGTTAGACCCCGAACGATGAGTCTGCGAGACACTGAGGATGGTCACCGGTGGGTGGTCGGTGAAACCGATGACAACGATGTTTGGCTGCTCGTTAGAACGGTGGAGACGTGTAAATATCGGAATCAAGCGGCCGTTGCTGAGTTCTTGGGATGGGACGCATCGAAAGTCACTCGAACCAAGGCAAAGGCTATCAAGGTCGGTGCGATTACGGAGAGTCATTTGAAAGAATGTTTTGAGACACCGGCATCCGATGTCAACACCAGTGACTTCTGATGTCCGGGAAGGTTCTGTCGGTGAACGAATGAAGGGGCTCTCGCCCTCTTCTTCAGTGGGTTACGGAGGTCATTTGGTCGCCCGGGATGCGGGATCGTTTGAGGGAATTTTCGGGCCTGGGGAGCATCATCGAGACACCTTCTGCCTCTCTGATAGAATGCGAATTGCAAATTGCTGATATCTATAGGGCCTGCAATGTGCAATTTACGCAGTTCCCTGCGGGTTTCCGGTCGGTCCTGTTGGGGGGCGCTGCAACGTCCTGCGTGGGTGGTTTTGGCGGCCGATCCGGCCTAGAGGAACACCAGGGATGCCCGGGGCGGATGTGGGCACTCTAGGATGCTTGGCCGACGGACGGACGCTGAGTTGCTGGTTGCCCTATGTGGCCCTATCGGGGCGCGACGATTGCCTGGGGAAGCGTCACGGACTCCACAGCCATTTTGAGCCGCTCTCGCGTGTCGCCCCCATGGTAGACACCCAGCGTCACCCCCTTACGTTTGTGCCCGACTACCTGCTGGATGATGTGCTCTGGTTGGCCCGCCCGGAACGCCGCCGTGATGAACCAGTGGCGGAAGCTGTGGAAGTTCACCAACGAGCCACGCTTTCCCTTCACATTATCGGCCACCCCGAGAGACTTCCGATACCGACCGAATTTCTGAGACACACCCATGGACCGCTCGCCGGTGGGTCGGGTCGTGAGGTCGGGGAATAACCACTCGCCGTCCTTTCTACCGTTCCTGCGGGCGTCTATGAGGCCGGCCAGGTCGGTGTGTATTGGTGTCTTACGCTTCCCCGAGTTGGTCTTTGAGGCGCGGATGTTGAACTCCCCATCGTCGCAGTCCCCGACCTTCAACCCGGCAATCTCCCCGATCCGTGCGCCACTCAATGCGGCAATGCGCATGAAATCTTGAAGGTTCCTGTCCGCGCTGCCGCTGAGGAGCTGTGATAACTCGGTGTCGGTGAACGGGCGGCAGTCGGCGGTCTCCTCGCCTCCGTTGGCTCTTTGCGTCTGAAGAGATTGCCCCTTCCACGGATCTTCGCCCTTCAGGTGTCCGCGCTGAATCATCCAGCCCCAATACGCGCGCAAGGTCGCCAGCTTGCGGTTGACCGTCTTGGGGTTCTGGCCCGTCTTGGCAGCCGCGGCGATGAACAGACCGGCGACCTTCCGAGTAATCCCCTCGGCATCCGTCGGGGACTTGGAGGAGACACACCAAGCTGTCAGTTCACGAATGGCCTGATGGTGCTGGCTCTGGCTGCGCCCTGAGTAACGGCTCTGCGCCAACCAGTCGTGGACGTGCAAGCCCACTGGCGTGGCTGTCCCGGTAGCAATCCCAAGGTAACTGCGGCCCGCCGCGGGCCCGTGCAGTTCCCCGATTACCTCGGCGCGATCTGCGATCACCTGCTCCCGCAGCAGTTGATCCTCGGTCTCGTCAAGGCCATCACCAACCGAAATACTGCCAGGAGCGGCTGTGGCGATGGCTTCGGCCGTCACCGGGTCATAGGCGTTTGGCCTTTTGGCTCCAGCCCGCGCCGCATGGATGGTGGCCACGAAGTCGGCAAGGACCTTGTGTCGCCGGTTTCTGGCCTCGGTCAGATCGTGGGTCTGCAAGGATTTGACGAGGCGTTTCTTGCCGATGATGACCCTCAGGGGCCGCGGAACGTCCATCACGCAGTGCCACGTCAGGTATCGCCTTTCGAGGTTGCGGTGGTCGGTGGTGGGAGGCTTGGCCATGACGTGATCCCGCCTGTGCCTGCAGGTCGCCCCCACAGGTTGCCCCCACAGGTTGCCCCCACAGGTATCGTCGGTCAACCCCAGGAAAGCCGGGACTCTGCGGGGTTCTGGGCTGGTTGGAGTCCCGTCTCGTACGGGATACCAACCAAATTACAGACATACAGAAGCGGCAGACTGCTAGAGCGTGATGACCGAAGGCGGGATCACCGAAACGTCTGAATCACGCGATAAAACAAAGAGCTCGAGCGGGATTACGTCGCCTATCAGACGTCATCTCGCTCTAGAGGGCCACGACAAAGCAGCGTCCAGTGCCGCTCCACCAGTCACCCCCGAAATCAGGGTCAGCCGCATGCATGGCTGCCAAGCTGCGCAGCGGCACTTGGGGCAGCCCGTATCATCTGCTTAAGGTCACCGTTGAACCGGTCTTCGGCCAGATCAAGCAGGCCCGCGGCTTCCGCCAGTTTCTGATGCGCGGCCTTGCCAACGTTCAGGTGGAATGGGCGGTGGTCTGCACCGCCCACAACCTCTGCAACCTCGCCGCGGCCAGATAAGGCAACTCGCGGCCGTCCAGCGCCTGCTCGTAGGCACGCCAAACCCCGAACCGGACCAGAAACCGCCCGAGAAACCAACAAAATACCTCGTCGAACAGACAGAGCAATTTCACGGACCCCCTGCACGCTCCGCATCCAGATTCAGCGGCGAACGAGTCGCGAATTCAGAGACAGGCTTCCGGGGAAAGGGGTTCGATAGTGTCAAACGCCTGGCGCTGCGCCACGAGACGTTGCGTCAGGCTTTGCTCGAGATCGCGGGTGAAGGCAGCGATGTTGCCGACGCTGGCCTGCCAACTCTCCGCGGTGAATGCAGCCTTGTGCCGGGCATAAGCCGATGGATCGGATGCCAGGCGAACCGCTGCGGCAACATACGCCTCGAGCGTGTTGGTGATGCCGTCGGCTGCTCCAATCGCCCGCAGCAGGCTGCCAGCCATGCGAGAGGCAAAAGACCTGCCGCACAATGTCAGCAGTGGCAGCTGCATGCGAATAGCGTCGCTCGCAATCGTGCCTGCATTATATGGGAACGTATCGAGGAAGAGATCAGCCAATGCCAGTCGGCTCATATATGTGTCAGGGTCGGTCCGCGGCGCAAAGATCAGGCGATCGGCCGTCAGGCCGCGATGAAGAGCGGCAGCCGTGAGGTTCGCCGCCGACCAGCGGTTGTCCACGCTCAACCACAGAACGCCGTTGGGCACTCTCTGAAGGATCGAGAGCCAGGCAGAAAACATCTCCTGGGTGATTTTGTAGTGATTGGAGAAGCAACAGAATACAAAGCGGTCCGCGGGCAGGTCGACATCCCCGCGGGTCAGACTGCACCCGATGAGGCGCTTGCTGTCGTTGGCTTGGTAGATCGAGGAAATTGCCAGCGGCGTTGGCTGGTAGACATCCGCCTGGGCCGGCGGAATGACGAAGTCGTCGCATAGTAGAAAGTCGAGTTCAGGCAGAGGAACCGGGCCGATGAACCCAAGATACGTTGCCTGCAGCGGAGCGGGCTTCCATCGGAGGATCTGCACGCGAGACCCTGCTGTCAAACCGTTGAGGTCGATAAGGATGTCGATCTCGTCGTGACGGATTAGCCGCGCGGCGGCCTCGTCGTCCAGGTGTCGGACAATCCTGCAGTGATCGAAGGCCTGCATCACCCGCGCACGGATCGCGCTGCCGTCCTCTGGGCTAGAGCAATAGCCAAACACCTCGAACCGCGCTCGATCATGCCGCTCGAAGAGTTCTGCAATCAGAAAGCTCATCGCATGACGACAAAAGTCGGAGGAGAGATAACCTATCCTGATCCGCCCGTGCCGATAGCCCTGAGCTGGCGAGAGCCTCATTGGCGCCGCGGTGGTCTTGCGTTGGATCCAAGCCGTCGTCGTCTGCAACTGACGATGCGCATCGTCCGTCAGCGCCAAAACCCCGAGCGGGCCCGACGTTCGCATCAGCTCATCGGCCGAAAGTCCGGGGAGCGGAAGCAGGACTGGCCAAAGGCAGATTTTCTGACGGATATGCACCCAGTGCTGGATGGCGTCAGTCGCTTTGGGATCGGTAAGCAGGCTTTTGCGAAGCACAATCTCCGCCTCATCCAGCCGGCCTAGTTGCTCAAGCAGGCGCCCACGTTGATTGAGCAGTGCGGCCCGCACTTCGTCGGGTTGCAGGGCGTTCTGCCACGTCGCCAAAGCGTCCTCCGGTTGCCCCAACGCCTCGAGCGACAGGCCGAGGTTGATAGACGCTGGATGGAAGTCCGGTTTTGCCACGAGCGCGTTGCGATAGGCTTGCGCCGCAAGCGCACGGTCGCCTTCGCGTGCGAGCGTGGCGCCAAGATTGTACCACGCCGCAAAAGACTGAAGATGCGCAGGCCCAACCGCTTCGAGCCAGCTCTGGTAAAGCAAAATCTCGACCGTGCCAGGTAGCTTCGGGCGCGAGCTCTCAATCGCCGAAACCAGATCCTGAAAGCTAGCCGATCTCAGCAGGGTAAGCATGTTGAGGGTGAGGGGAGGCACCAGCAGATGCTGGCGTTCCAGCAACCACGCCAGCGAAGGCTCAGGATCGCCATGGGTCCCCGGTCGGCTCTCTACGGTAACACCGGACACCATTCTATCGAGAGAAATTGTTAGATTATCCATACCGCCCACCGCGTTCATTTTGACGCGATGCTTTTTTGCCAGCGAAGTCCTAACAACCCGTCAAGATCAAGCCAATCCCCACCAGCATGCGAGCGCCTACTGGTGGGTGTCATACTCAGCTCCGATACAGCGCGTGTGCCTGGGCATCCGTGATGTGCGCGAGTTGAGCGCCGGTGAAGGCGTTCGACTGGGTGCTGGTAAATGCTCCCATTTCTGTCGTCGTAAGAGCGACGAATTGGGCGGTGGTAAGGGCCGCAATGCTCGATGTGGTTAATGCGAGCACCTCATTCGTTGTGAGCGCTGCGATATTTGCCGTACTGAACGCGATCAGCTGGTTGGTGCTGATCGCAGCGAGCTGCGAAGTATTCAAAGCCTGCAGCTGGTTAGTGGTAAGTGCTGCTATTTCAGAAGTGTTGAGAGCCACAAACTGAGCCGTTGTGAAGGAAGCCGTTTGCGCCGTGGTCAGCGCTCCTATTTCAGCCGAGTTAAAGGCCTTTACCTGCGCCGTGGTTAGCGCCACCACCTGGGCGGTGGTCAGGGCTGCGACGTTGGCGGTGCCAAGGGCGGCGAGCTGGGTGGAGCCGAACGCTGCGATCTGCGCTGTCGTTAGCGAAGCGACGTTGGCGGTGGACAGGGCCGCGGCCTGTGCGGAGGTAAGCACGCCGGTCTGCGCATTGGTCAGAGCAACGACCTGAGCCGTTGTCAGCGCAACGATCTGTGCAGTGGTGAGCCCGGCCATGGCGGATGTGGTGAAGCTTGCCACCTCGGCGGTGGTGAGGCCCGCGACATCGGCGGTGGTCAACCCGGCCAGCTGGGCGGAGCCGAGGGCTGCCACCTGGCCGGTTGTGAAGGCGGCGGCCTGGACGGTGCTAAGTGCGGCCATCTCGGCCGGTGTCAGCGCCTTCATCTGCGCCGTGGTGAGCGCCACCACCTGGGCTGTTGTCAGGGCTGCGACATTGGCGGTGCCGAGGGCGGCGAGCTGGGTAGAGCCGAGGGCGGCGACCTGGGCTGTGGTCAGGGCTGCGGCATCGGCGGTGGACAGGGCCGCGGCCTGAGCTGTGGTGAGCACGCCGATCTGTCCTGTGGTGAGGGCCACCAGCTGGGCGGTGGTGAAGGCGGCAACCTCGGCAGTGGTGAGCCCGGCGATGGCGGATGTGGTGAAGCTTGCCACCTCGGCGGTGGTGAGGCCCGCGACATCGGCGGTGGTCAACCCGGCCAGCTGGGCGGAGCCGAGGGCTGCCACCTGGCCGGTTGTGAAGGCGGCGGCCTGGGCGGTGCTAAGTGCGGCCATCTCGGCCGGTGTCAGCGCCTTCATCTGCGCCGTGGTGAGCGTCACCACCTGGGCTGTTGTCAGGGCTGCCGCGTTGCTGGTTCCCAAAGCCGCTACCTGGGATGATGTCAAAGCCGCCACCTGGCTGGTGGAAAGACCCGCGACTTGATCCGTCGTGAAGCCCGCAATGACGCTGGTGGGAAGAGCAGCAATCTGCGACGGGGACAAGAAAATGGCGGCCATGAAACCCATTCCTTCGGAGAGGAGTTTTTAACTGGCGCCTTTTTGGTGCTTTCGTCAGCATCTCCCAAAAAAATTAATGTAAAGTAAAAGCCTACAAAATCTTTTATTACGCAGATTTTTGTAACAGTTCACTGTCAGGGTTCTGACAGCCTTGGAACAGTATTGAGATCCTACTAAGCATTTCTAGCAGCAACCTCCGCTCTTCCACTGGGGAGTAGCGGTCAGCGAGCATCGTTATGCCAGGCAGCAACGTTTCTGAGTGGATCGAGCCCTGGTCGATCTCCATGGCGGCATCGTGAGCCGCCTCGACAAAGCAAATAACATCACCTTGTTCGATCGCCCGGAAGGTCGGTGATTGCCAATATTCCTTCGCACCTTGTCCTGTGTAGCCAACCACAAGGTTGCCTGAGAGAGCGGCTTCCATCGGTGGCAGTGGCAGTCCTTCAAACTCCGAGAACGACAGGAATATGCTCGATGAACACAGCAGCCGAGCACAGGTCCCCTCATCAACATTATGGATCGGAATGATCGTCCAATCCTTGGGCAGGCGCTGCTCAAGAGCAAACACGACGCGCCGCGAGTGATCTGCCATTTTACGAGGCATGTAGGTGATGATCCGTCTTGGATCCGATCTCTCTGGCTGGCGGGAAAAAACTGGCGCAACAGAATACTGAATCCGAAGAAATCGATCTGGCACGAGCCCAGGATAGTTCAGAGCAACCATGCGCGCTGTGTCTTCGGAAATTGCCAAGATCAGTTCGGCACCCTCATAAACTTGGCGCATGACATGGGCCGGGTGTGCGGTAAGGATCGGGTGTGTCAGGTAGCCATTCTGCACGAAGATTGCATAGCGGACCTTCTGCTGCAGACACTGTGGGCCGAAAATCCCGGCCCATAGTTCTGGTATGATCACAAAATCGGATCGAGGCTCGAGGTCAAGCCTATCTAACAGCCGAACATTGTGAGTGAACCACGAGCAACGAAAGCTGGTATCGAGAGGATGCAGAACCGCGGCCTCGCATCCGAATCCCGCCAAAATCTCGGCATGCCGATAGATTACCTTAACGCCACCCGTCGGCGTGTTGTCGGCTGGACAGAGATAAATGATGCGCTGCATGTGGAACTCCCGCGGTTCGTTACCCTGTCCTCGGATGATTAAGAAAGCGTTCATAACTTGTCGTCACTCTGATGCCTGGATCAAAATTCCGGTACGAGGTCAAAATGACACCCCCACCGCTCGATGGGTCTGCTCTTTTATTGCGTCCACAGGCAGGATCGGGCGCTGCCGCACTGACGGCCCCGAATGTCTTCACCTCGTACGAATGCTCGAGAGCTGACATCGGTGTCTCCTCCTTAGCTTCCAATATTCAGGAAACTTATGCCCAGTGCAGTGAGGATCTGATTGTTGAGGGGCTGCTGGCTGCGCGCCTCGCGCTACAGGGCCGCGCCATGTCCACCCTTTTTTACGTGGAGATCGGAGCGAACCATCCCGTTCAAACAAGCAATACCTACCTTCTTTATCGCAAGCATGGTGCCTCCGGCGTGCTGGTGGACGCCAACGCCCGGCTAACGGACGACTTGCGGAGGGTGAGGCCTCGGGATCTGGTATTGCATACCGCCGTATCCGCAAAAACCGATCCGACATTGACCTTCAGCGTCTGCGAGGTCAGCGAAGTATCGTCGCTGGCCGTCAAACATATCGAATCCTTCTGTACTGGTGCCGAGACCGTTTCGATGAGCGTGCCGAACCTGCACGTCAATGATCTGCTGTCGCTGTATACCGACCGTCAAGTCGACTTTCTGTCGATTGACGTCGAAGGGGTGGACTTGGAAATTCTGGAGGCACTCAACCTCTCACGTTTCCGGCCACTGGTCATTCAGTGTGAGCCCCGCGAGCATTTCATACCGGGAACCGCACAACAGATGGTAAAACTTCTTCATCAGCGCGGCTACACGCTCGTAGCTCGCACTTCGATCAACTTGATATTCGTCGACAGTGCAAGCTTGGATGTGACGGAGCCATCGCCGCAGATTTGCAGCTTCGACATTTTTGACACGCTGATCAGTCGCCGTTGCGTCGATCCGCAACGCGTGTTTGATCTGGTGGAAACGGCGAGCGGCATTATTGGCTTCGCCGCTGCACGCCGGGCGAGCGAGGTCGCGGTCGCAGGGCAGGGCACCACTCTGGACATGATCTATGCGGAGCTTGCAACACGCCTCGGTCTCGAAACGACTACGCTGGACACGTTGAAACAGGTCGAGATCGATGCCGAACTCGCTCAGGTTATTCCGGTCGCCGAGAACTTGACCAAGGTGAAGCCTGGCGATCTTCTGTTATCAGACATGTATCTGCCGGCGGACGTCATCAGCAACCTTCTCAATAGGGCTGGGCTCGACGTGCCGGTCGGCCTTGTCGTTACGGCAGATGGAAAGCAGTCCGGCCGTATCTGGCCGCATGTCAAAACCAGCTTTCGAGTAACCCGCCATCTCGGTGACAATCGACTGTCTGATGTCGAATCACCAACACGTTTCGGCATTGTCAGCGAACATACACGCGTGACCGAGCCGACACCCGTAGAACAATGGTGCCTCGATTCAGGACTGCGCGCCTTGGGTGAGATTATGCGTGCCGCCCGTCTCCGAATTTCAGCCCCGAACCCTGTACTGCGAAAGCTACTCTTGGTTCAAACCCAATTTAACTTTCCGCTTCTCTTCCTGGGCTCGATCGCACTGCATCGCTATGCCTTGTCCAAGAACGCACAACGGCTGCTGTTTGCAAGCCGGGACTGCCATCTTTGGCACGGACTCTTCAAAACCTTATATCCAGAACAGATGCAGACCGAGTATTTCTACACCAGCCGTCGTGCCCGGATACAGGGGTCGCAGGGTTATCGCGATTACGCCGCCGAGCGCCTCTGCAAGGGCGCTCTCCTCATCGACCTGTGCGGCAGCGGTTGGTCATCGGCGCGTCTGCTCCAATCTCTGGGTCTGGAAGGCCGAGGTCTTTATTTTCTCCATCGTATTCCGGCCGTTCCGTTGTATGAGCGGCAGCATCCTACGCCGGACAACTGTGAGATGGGTGCCACCATCGGAGCCACTCGCCAGGGGCTAGATCATGTACGCCTGGAGATGAGCAACTACGCTCTGCACGGCTCGGTGATTGACATACGTCAGATAGCCGGCACCCCCGTTCCGGTTTTCGACATTGATGAACGGCTCGAAGCAGAACGTAACATGGTGGCAGCGCAGGTGACGTGCTTCCGATCGATGGCGAGCGAGATACCTGGCAGAATCTCCACCGACACGATCCGATTCCAGGATGCCGATCTCATCGAGATCGCCGCGCGTCTTTACAGCCTTCTGTCGCAGGACCAGTCGCTAACTGCGGCCTATGCAGTTTCGCATCACCGCGAGGATTTGCGGACCCTCTCGGCGCTAAAACTGCTTCCAGAATGAAATCGAAATCGGACCGTTTGAGCGCCAAGAAGTATTAACAGCTTTAGAGCGTGATGATCGAGGGTGGGATCACCAAAAGATCTGAGTCATGTGATAAAACAGAGAGCTAGAGCGGGATGACCGAAGGTGGAATCACCGAAAGGTTTGAATCACGCGATAAAACAAAGACTTAGAGCCGGATTACGTCGCCTATCAGACGTCATCCTGCTGGTCGACGAAACTGTGCAGAGTTCTATCAGCCCAGTCTCTTGGCGAGAAACTGGCGGGTGTGCTCGCTGCTGGGGGCGGTAAAGAACTGCTCCGGCGGCAAGTCATCGACGATTTGACCCCGATGCATGAGAATGATCCTGTCGGCGGCCGCGCGTGCGAAGCTCATTTCGTGGCTGACCACGATCATCGTCATGCCTCGGCGTGATAGATCCATCATCACGTCGAGCACCTCGCGGATCATCTCAGGGTCGAGGGCGGACGTCGGCTCGTCGAACAGCATCACCTTCGGCTGCATCGCCAGTGCTCGGGCAATGGCCACGCGCTGTTGCTGGCCGCCGGAGAGTTGCTTCGGAAAGGCGTTTTCCTTCTCTGGCAGTCCAACCCGAGCCAGCAAAACGCGCGCTTCGGCGGTCGCCAGCGCGCGCGGAATGCCGAGCACCTTGGTGGGAGCTGCGATGATGTTGTCCAGCACGCTCAGATGTGGAAACAGATTGAACTGCTGGAACACCATCCCGAGATTTTGCCTCAGCCTTGCCATCTGGCCTGGCGCTAGGTGGATAGTGCTGCCGGCCATCGCCTCGCCACACACGGTGATCTCGCCGGAATCGATCGTTTCCAACTGGTCGATACAGCGCAGTAGGGTGCTTTTGCCGCCGCCGGACCGCCCGGCGATGACGATGACCTCGCCTGCCTGAACGCGCAGCGACACGCCGCGCAGGATTGGGGTCGGACCGTAGGATTTGTGAACGTCGAGGATTTCGACGATCGGATTTTCGTTGCTCATCGCAGTGCCAGATCCGGCTCTGGCAACGCCACGTTGCCGCTTAGCATGTAAGGCTTGCCGTAATAGGCCTCGATCCGCTTCTGAACCTGGCCCCAGATGCTCGTTAGGATGACGTAGTAGATGGCAGCGACGAGATAGGCCTCCAGCACGCGAAATTCGATCTGGGCGAGTTGCTGGGCATGGCGCAACAACTCCTCCATCGAAATCACCGAGGCTAGCGACGAGGTTTTCAGCATGCCGTTGAACTGGTTGCCCAGCGGCGGGACCACCACACGAAAAGCCTGTGGCAGGATCACAATCCGCATCATGCGGCGATAATCCATGCCCAGTGCTCGGGCGGCATCGGTCTGGCCCTGGTCGACCGACATAATGCCGGCCCGGACCACTTCCGCAAAATAGGCCCCTTCGTTGAGACCAAAGCCCAATAGGGCAGATTCGATCACGCCCAGTTTGATGCCGAACTGGGGAAGGCCGGTGTAGATGATCACCAATTGTACCAACAGTGGCGTTCCGCGCCACAGCCACACGTAGAAGCTAGCGATCCCGCGCAGAACGGCACTGTTAGACATTTTCATCAAGGCTGCGACGAAGCCGAGCACGATCCCGATCGCCATCGAGACGCAGGTCAGCCAAACCGTCGTCCAAACGCCGGCCAGAATATATGGGCTGACGAGATATTCGAAAAAACTGTTCCAGCTCCAGGTCATGCGCCTGGACGCCCGCAAGTCCTCCGCATAACCTGGCCTAACTCATGGTGCATAGAAATATTGGATCTTGCCGGTATAGGCAGACCATTTATCGATGGTGGCAGTGCCATAATAGCTCATCAGCTTCTGATATGTGCCATCGGCCGACATGGCGGACAGCGCTGCCACCACTGCATTGGCGATCTTGATATCAGCGGTTGCGAAGGCCGCTGGTGAGCCTGGGAGCAGCCCGGTCACGGCTTTGGTGAACTGCCCCTGCTTCTCATAATACGTGCCGATCGCGTCGCTTGCGAACACCGCATCGATCTGCCCCGCGCGCAGTGCTTGGAACACGTCGCCATAGGTGTTGAACACCCTGATATCCATCGACGCCAACCCGGCTTTCACCTGCTCGTCGTTCATGTTTCGCAGGGTTTTCTCCTCGAAGCCTGCAATCTCGACGCCGACGATCTTGCCGGCCAGATCCTTCGGCGTTTTGAACGCTTTTGGGTTGCCAGAAGCTGTGATCAATCCAAGAGAGTTAACGCTATAAGGCACCAACTGCATAATCTTTGCGCGGGCTTCGGTAAAGAAGAGTCCAGTGTTGATCATGTCCCAACGCTTCGTCTGCAGGCCAGGAATCTGCACCTCGAACTGCACATTCATATAGTCAGGCTTGAGACAGAGGCGACGGGCGATCTCGTTGCCGAAGTCAACGTTCATGCCAACGATTGCCCCCGACTTGTCGATAGAGGCAGTCGGCGGAATGGTCGCATTGATCGACATGGTCAGCGTGCCTGGTTTGACCAGCGGAAGATCCTTGCCTTCGGGCAAGCAGGTCACCGGTGCCGTGGAAGGTGGCACCGTCGAGGTCTGGGCCATCGCAGTGCCGGTCATAAGCGCCAGGCCGATCGCTAGAATGGTCGTGCATCTTTGTGTCTTCGGCATTGTTGAGGCTCCTATGGGGCGCGAGTCCAGTTGACGATGATAGAGGCCGTCACCTTTATCATCTTGATGTAGTCTTCAACATCGACCCATTCGTCGGTTTGGCCGATCTGGGTCAGATCGCCGCAGAACGGGCCAAGCCCCACGGTCGGGATGCCTTTCTGAACGATGGGATTGCGGATGTCGCTCGAGGTGTGCATTGGGTTGACTGAGGGTTTGACCCCGGTCACGGCCGTCACGGCACCGCTGACTACCTCGTACAACGGGTGGTCCTCCGCGATTTCCATGCCGGTGACGCCGGAGATCCACTCCACGGTTGGCGGGTGGTCCCGCAACCAATCGTCGCCGGCGCAGGCGGTTTCGATGGTCGCGATGATCTGTGCCTGCACATCCTCCATACGCTCGGTCGGCGGGAAGGAGACGGCCCAACCGATAATGCAGGTGCGGTGTAATCGGCTGTATTTCTGGTTTTGGCCAACGACGATGTTTGAAACCTGAATGTTGGTGGAGCGTCCGACAGCAGCTTGTAGTCGGGGGTGGCAAACCTCTGCGCCCCGCTTTTCGTCCAGCGCTTTGAGGGCGCTGTAGAGCACGAAGCCCTTGTCCAGCGGATTTATCGCCAGGTGCGCGAATGCGGTGTGCCCGGGCTCGGTGGTGGGTGGTTTCTGGCCCAGGACGGTAATGCAGAATTCCAGCTGCCCGGAGGCGAAAGCCTTGATCTCGTTAAGTCCGACGCCGGACTCTGCGGGATGCAGGTAGACCGCAGCATCCGCAGTAAACCCTTGGCTCATGATCGCGGCAACACCGCGCGCATGCCGTTTGCTCGGCGTGCTTGCCATAATAACTGTGCCACCTGGCATGACGCCTGCTTTCGCAACGGCGGCCATCGCGCACACGCCTGCAGCCACACCGAGTAGATCGTCTGCGACCCCCCAGCCGTACAAACGACCATCCTCGACAATTCCGTCGAATGGATTGTGTTTCCACTTTTCGGTCGCGTTGACTGGCTCGCTGTCTGGGTGTGCGAACAGGATCAGGCTGCGGCCGCTGCCGTCGCCAGGAAGGCTTCCGACGACCGACGAGCGCTGCCCCTCGGCAATGACACCATTGGCCGCGAATTCTCCCACCAGCGGAACATCGGCCGGCGCATAGGCAATATTTTCAACCTTGGCGCCGATTGCTGCGAGACGTTCGGACACGATCGCCTGGACCGCGTCTTCCCCCGCGCGCTGTGCTGCGATCAAGGCGCGCAGAAAATCGATTTCGGCTGTCCGGTTCTGTTCCACCAGGGCAACCACGTCGTTCAGTCCGGCTGCCATCTTCATCCTCCGTCAGAGCGAGCATCCTAGCAATTACCATACCAGTCACAAGTCGCAACTTTGCCACCACTTGATTGATGACGACACCCAGAGCACTTTCTTCTTGCGGCACCACATCGGGGTCGCCAGCAGTAAGGCTCCGGCATGAAGAAGTTTCGCGGCACCTTCACCGTCACCATCACCCCGTTCGACACCTCAGGCGTGCTGGACACCGATGCCCTTAAGCGCTTTGTGGAATGGCAGATCGCCGAGGGCATTCACGGCCTCATCCCGCTCGGCTCCACCGGAGAGTTCCTGTCGCTGTCCAACGACGAAACGACCGCCGTCGCCGAAACCACCATCCAGGCTGCCGCAGGCCGCGTGCCGGTCATCGTCGGCACTGGCGCGGAGGACACGCGCGAGGTGGTGCGGCGCTCGCGCGAGGCGGAACGGCTGGGGGCGGACGGGGTGATGATCATCCCCCCTTTCTACAGTACTCCAACCGAAGACGAGCTCTACCACCACTACAAGACCGCGGCCGACGCGATTGGCATTCCCGTCATGATCTACAACAACCCAGCGGTCACCAATGTCGACCTGACACCATCGATTGTGGCGCGGCTGTCGACCATCGAAGGCTGCAAGTACATCAAGGAATCGACGCTCGAGATCCTGCGGGTGCGCGACATTATTCGCCTGTGCGGCGACCGGCTGACGGTGTTCGGTGGCGTGCTTGGTTTCGAGTCTTTTGTCGAGGGCGCTGAAGGCTGGGTAGCGGTCGCGTCCAACGTCGCCCCGGGGCCGATGGCGCGGCTGTTCGAGCTGGTGGCCGACGAGGGCAACATTCCCAAGGCCCGCGCGCTATATCTGCACTGGCTGCCGATCATCGAGGCGGTGTTTGGCCCATATTTCGTGGGCGGCACCAAGTCGCTGCTCAACCACATGGGATTCGGCGCTGGCGACCCGCGGCCGCCGCGCCTGCCGATCCCAGCACCGCTCGACGCCGACATGGCAGCACTGGTCAAGCGGTTCGGCCTGCGCTTCCCGGCGATCTGATGCGCCTTGTTGCGGCCTCCGAGCGGATCGCGTTGCGTATAGACGGGGCGATGGTGGAAGCATCTGCCGGCGATACAGTGGCGGCAGCCATGTTCGCGCATGGGATAATCCCACGCGTCATGGGCGTGAACGGGATGGAGCGCGGGGCGTTCTGCGGCATGGGGGTTTGCCAGGACTGCCTGGTGACCATCAACCGTCGCGGCGGCCAGCGCGCTTGCCTGACGCAGGTGGTTGCGGGCATGGACGTGCGGCGAAGCGGCGCTGCGAGGCCCGCCCTGGCTGATCTGACGGAGTTGGCACCGCTGCCGGGAGCGGCCCTCCCAGACGAGCACGTCGACGTCGTGGTGGTCGGCGCAGGCCCGGCCGGGATGGCGGCTTCTCTGGCCGCGGCCCAGGCCGGGTTGCGGGTGCGCCTCGTTGATGAACGCCCCAAGCCTGGTGGCCAGTTCTTCAAACAACCTGCCGGCGCGGCCCTGCCGAGTGATGGCCAGTTTCGAGACGGCGCTGCTCTCATCGCGCGCGTGCGGGCCGCCGGGGTCGAGCTTTGGTCCGGCACATCCGTGTGGGCGGCCTTTCGTAATGCGGACGGTGCCGGCGAACTCGGTCTCATGCGCGAAGGTTCGGCCTCACGTCTCGGTTTCGGGATCCTTGTGGTCGCCACTGGTGCCTATGAGCTACCGCAGTCAGTGCCAGGGTGGACGCTGCCGGGAGTAATGACTACCGGCGCGTGTCAAACCTTGTTGCGCAGCCACGGCGTGGCGCCGGGGCGAAATGTGCTGTTTGCCGGCAATGGCCCGCTGCATGTGCAAACAGCCATGGAATTGCTCCGCGCCGGCGGCCGTGTTGCCGCCCTGGCCGACACGGCAGCGCCGTTCAGCCGGCCGCGGGCGATGTTCGACATGCTCGTAGCGAACCCGCGGCTGGCCGCGGCGGGCGTGGCTTCGCTCGCACGGCTGCGGCTGGCCGGCGTCCCGATCCTTTGGCGCCATGCCTTGCGTCGCCTGGAAGGGCAGGGGCGTGTGGAGGTGGCAGTGCTTGCTCCGATCGGACCGACCGGTACTTTTGCCGAGGGCAGCGACGTGAGTTTTGCCATTGACGCCGCTTGCCTCGGCGTTGGGTTTGCCCCGTCATCTGAACTGCCGCGCCTGCTCGGCTGCGCGCACGACGTGCCCGCCGGATTTGGCATAGCACAGGTTCGACGCGATGATGATGGCGCAACCTCGCTTGCCGACGTGTACGTGGTGGGAGAAGCCGGCGGCTTCGGGGGTGCGCAGATCGCTTTGGCGCAAGGTCATCGTGCAGGTCTTGCGATTGCCCGCCGCGCGGGGCGTGCGGCCCCCGCACCCGATGCGGCGCCGCTGCGTCGGGCGCGCTCGTTCCAGGCAGCCCTCTGGTCCGCGTTTGCTGCGCCGGTGATGGCCCCGTGTGATCCAGAAACGATCATTTGTCGTTGTGAAAGCCTCACACTCGGCCACCTCAGAAGCGTGGCGCAGGATCAGGCTGTCAATGACATCGCCACGCTGAAGCGCCTGACCCGCGCTGGCATGGGGCGGTGCCAAGGCCGGTATTGCGCCCATCACCTGGCCGACATCATCGGCGCTCCGCCACGTGGCGAGCAGGATCTCCTGGCGCCCCAGGTGCCGTTGAAACCCGTGCCGCTTGCAGCATTGGCCGTTGAAAAACCCGAGTGGGGCGGCCACCGCCGCTCCATGCTGCCGGATGACCGGATGCCCGATGGCGAACCTCTGCCCCTGAGCGAGGCGCCCACCGTGGTGATCGGTGCCGGGATCATGGGCTTGAGCACCGCGTATTTTCTGGCCAAGGCCGGGCACGAGGTCGTGGTCATCGATGCAGGCCGTCCCAATGCCATGGCTTCCGGCGGCAATGCGGGCAGCCTGCATGTGCAGCTGCTGTCATTCGACTTCGGCACCAAGGCAGAAGCAGGCGGTTCGCCCGCCGCCCGCACGTTGGCATTGCAGCGAGACTCTGTTGCAATGTGGCAGCAGCTGGAGCGCGACACCGGCCAGGATTTCGAAATTCGCATCACCGGCGGTGTCATGGTGGCCGAGACGGAGTACGAGTTGCGCTTTCTCGATGCCAAGGCGACGTTGGAGCGGGCGCAGGGCATCGACACTTCGGTGATTACAGCATCGGATCTCGCGCGGCTCGAACCGCATCTGTCGGCCCGGATGCTGGGTGCGGCCTATTGTCCGCAGGAGGGCAAGATCAATCCGTTGGTGGCCACCCAGGGCATTCTCGATGCAGCAAAAGCCGCAGGGGCGCGCGTGTTCGACCAGACCAGCCTGCGACGCATCGAACCCACCGCAAAGGGCTTCATGCTGCACACAAATCGCGGCAGCATCACCGCAGGGCGCATCGTCAATGCCGCCGGCGCATTCGCATCGCGTGTCGGCGCGATGCTGGATCATGAGGTGCCTGTGTTCGGGGCACCGCTTCAGATGATCGTCACCGAGGCGGTGGCCCCGATGCTGCGTGGACTGGTGGCCCATGCCGATCGGCACCTCACGCTCAAGCAGGCCGCAAATGGCAACTTCATCATCGGCGGCGGCTGGACCGCAACGCTTGACCCCGTGCATCAGCGCCCGCGGCAGCTGCGCGAAAGCCTTGAAGGCAATCTGTGGGTCGCCCAACGCGTGATGCCGGCCTTGCGCAAGGTGCATGTGCTGCGGAGCTGGGCGGCGATGAACATCAACATCGACGGTGCACCGATTCTCGGCGAACATCCGGCCCAGCGCGGGTTCTTCAATGCCGTGTCGTCGAATGGCTATACGCTTGGCCCGATGGTCGGACGCATCACCGCTGACCTGATCCTGCGCGGTCGCACCGATCGCGACATTGCGGGCTTCGGGATCGACCGTTTCTGATCAGCCGGCCAATGGCGCGCCCGGATGCGTCATATCCGCCGGCACCACCCAGCGATCGAAATCATCCGCCGACACGAAGCCGAGCTTCTCGCCGGCCTGTTTCAGCGTGATGTTTTCAGCCAAGGCCAGCTTGGAGATCTTGACCGCCTTGTCGTAGCCAATATGAGGGTTCAACGCCGTCACCAGCATCAGCGATTTCGCGAGATTCTCTGCGAGCCGTTCATGGTTGGGCTCCAACAGATCGACCATGTGGTAGGCAAAACTTTCCGAAGCGTCCGCCAGCAATGCCACAGACTGCAGCACGTTATGAATAATCAGCGGCTTGAACACGTTGAGTTCCAGAAAGCTCTGTGCGGCACCGATCGTGACCGCGACGTTGTTGCCCATAACCTGGGCACAGACCATCGTCAGCGCTTCGCACTGCGTGGGATTGGTCTTGCCTGGCATGATCGAGGAGGTGAGACCGTCGGCCGGTATGATCAGCTCCGAAAACCCGGCCCGTGGACCGGAGCCAAGCAGCCGGATATCATTGCCCAGCTTGGTAAGCGATACCGCAATGACGTTGAGTGCCCCGGACAGCTCGACGAACACGTCATGCGCGCCCATCCCCTCGAACTTGTTGACGTTCGGTGTGAACGCATAGCGCGTGAGCGCTGAAATCCGCAGGCAGAACCGCACGTCAAAATCCGGAGCGCGGTTGAGGCCGGACCCAACGGCCGTGCCGCCCTGCGGCAAAGCCAACAGTCGCCCCATCACTGAGTCAAGCCTGCCAATACCGAGTTCGACCTGGCGGGCCCAGGCCGCGAATTCCTGGCCGAGCGTTACAGGCACCGCATCCATCATGTGCGTTCGGCCAATCTTGACGATCGAATCCCACTGCTCGGCACGTGCGGCTAGACTTTTATGAAGTACGCCCAACGCGGGCACCAGTCGCGATTGCACCGCCTCCACCGCCGCCACATGCATCACCGTCGGGAAGCTGTCGTTGGAAGATTGGCTGCAGTTGACATGATCGTTCGGGTGGACCGGGCTGCGCGTACCGAGCTTCTGTCCCAGCATCTCGTTGGCACGATTGGAAATGACCTCATTGGCATTCATATTGGTCTGCGTGCCGGAGCCGGTCTGCCAGACCGGTAACGGAAAGTCCGCATCGCGCTTGCCGTCGATGACCTCCTGAGCAGCCGAGATCACCGCCTGGGCGATATCAGGGGGTAGCGCGCCCTGTTCGAGATTGGCCTCGGCGGCGGCGCGTTTCTGCAGGCCTAGGGCGCGGATAAGGGCTGGGGGAAACCGCTCCGTGCCAATACGGAACAGCAATCGTGCGCGTTCCGTCTGCGGTCCCCAATAACGGTCGTCATCGATCTCGACAGAGCCCAGGCTGTCCGTTTCACGGCGCATCGCACTCTCCCCACATGCATCGGGCGCCACGGCTCTCACTGCGGCGCCCGAACACTTCTAGACGAGCCGCTTAGGTTTCGCGAGCCGCATGCACTTCGCTCTCGTCGCGCAGCTTGCCACCGAGGGCGGCGGCGGCAGACGCGATGAATGCGCCGATCAACAAGGACAAGGCAGAGTAGATCGCAAGCTTGGCCGCTGCCGCACGGGCGGTGTCGGCTACCTGCTTCACCTTTGTCTCCACGGCTTTAACGGAGCTCACGGCATCGTCCACGCGCTTCTCCGCATCTGGTTGAGCAACACCGGTGCGGGCCGAAATCATCTGCGCAAGGTAGGTGCGATCTTCCGGCGTCAGGTTGCCGGTGGTCGCAACGGTTGCCATGATGCGAGACGCCTGCTCGGCCGAGAACTGCATTGTGCCGGCATCAGGCTTGTCGGAGCGAAATAGGCGATCGACGTAATATTGCGCCGCTGGATTTGAAGCGCCCGCCTGCGCCGCACCGCCGATTGCCTGTGCGCCACCCGCGACAACACCTGAGACCGCCTGCGCGCCGCCGCTGACCACTGCCGACACAGCCGACGTCATCACAACGATGCCGATCAGTGCGGCAACCGCCCAGGTCATCAGACCGTGCGCCGTGTCGCGAAAAAACACCTCGTGACTGTGCACGCTGGCCCACTTGGTGCGCAGTCGGCCTGTAATGTAGCCGCCCATTCCCGAAGCGATCCACTGCACCACGACAAGCCAGATCGCCGCTGTGACGGTGAGGGTCGTTGTCGAAATGCCAGTGTTGGACCAGGGCGAAACGGAGGACAGGCCGAAGCCCGCACCCAGCAGAGCGAGCACGACCGCAATGGACAGTGCGACGGCCGCACCGCCCAGAATCGCTGGCCAGCAGATGGCCGATGTTGATGATTCGACGTTGCCGCCCACATCGCCCGCAGGATCGTTGGGACGTCCCGAAAAAGGGTTGATGGTCATTCCCGTTGTCCGCTCAGTGCCAGAGAAGGGCAAGAATGATGATGATGGGAATTGGTACGCCCAACAGCCATAGCAGAATACCGCGACCCATTATTGCCTCCATTATTGCCAGTTATTCCCGACAACGATCTTGCGTGGTGAGGGTTCCAAGGCATTGGAACCAAAGGTCATGTTGCCGGCTTGCGCCTTTGTGACAGAAGGAAACCGAGTGTGGATTTGCGCCCGATCTGGCGAGGCCATCTGCGCCTGGCCCTGGTATCCTGCCCGGTCGCGCTGTTCACCGCGCGACACGATCGAAGCAACCTTCACTTCAATCTCATCAATCCCAAAACCGGCAACCGTGTGCGTATGGTGGCTCACGACGCCGAGACAAATGATGATCTCGCCCGTAGCGATTTGGTGAAAGGCTATGAGTTCAAGAAGGATCAATACCTGCTAATGGACGATGAGGACTTTGAGAAGGCACGCATCGAGAGCTCATCCGTTCTGACAATCGAAAAATTCGTCGATCTAGACTCCATCGATCCGATCTATTTTGATGCCAGTTACTATGTAGCGCCTGACGGGGAGGCCGGCACTGACGTGTATATGGTGCTGCACGAGGCGATTCAGCGTACCAGACGCATGGCACTCTCCCGCGTGGTGATCGGTCAACGCGAGCGCGTGGTGGCGCTTGGTATCACGGGCCGCGGAATGGTCGCTCACACGCTGCACGAGACCAAGGATCTGAATGATGCCGCAGCTATTTTCGACGATCTGCCAACAACCAAGCCGGATCCGGAGATGGTCAAACTCGCCACTCAACTGATTGATCGGCAAACCGGCAAGTATGATCCTGCGGATTGGGATGATCGTTATGAGGCCAGACTGCGCGCAGTGATCGCTGCGAAACTCGAAGGTCGGGATCTGGAGGAGGAGCCCGAGGCGCAAGCGAGCAACGTGGTTGACCTGATGGAAGCGCTGCGGCAGAGCCTCGGAGGGGCGACGAAGGCGGTCGAGAAACCGCCTGCCAAACCGGTAACGAAGAGCGCGGCAAAGGCAGCACCGAGAGCAACGGAGAAGCCGGCGCCCAAGCAGGCGCGCCGGAAGTAGCGGGAGGAGGCATGGCCACGGGAGCTTGGCCTGGCTTGGGCTAGAGCCCGATCGCTTCTGGTCGGCGAAGCAATCAGGCTCTGATCTTCTGTTTTAACGAGCAACTCTATCGCGCGGTTGGTTCAACCTCAGGCGATATTGCTCTAGTGACCCGTGTTGTCCGCTCCGCGAGCGGCTTCGAACAGGAACCAGGTGCGGCGCTCGGTCTCGTCGATATAGACCTCGAGCAGGCTGGTCGAGGCAACATCCTTGTTGTCGTCGCAGATCTTGTGGGCTTCGCGCATGCTGGTCACCATCGCCTTGTTGTCGGCGACCAGCTCGTTCAGCATCATCGCAGGAGCCACGAATTCCTCATTGTTCTCGGGCACCTTGGTCAGGGAGCCGATTTGGCTGATCGACAGCAGCGTTCGCTGGCCAAGCTTGCGCACGCGTTCCGCCAGCGGGTCGATGGCGGCGAAGATCTGTGCGCCCTGCTCGTCCAGCATCAGGTGATAGTCGCGGAAATGCGGGCCGCTCATGTGCCAGTGGAAATTCTTCGTTTTGACGTAAAGTGCGAAGAAGTCGGCGACCAGGCCGTTGAGCGCGGTGGCTATTTCTTCGGCACCTTTCCCCGATAGGTCGGTCGGCGTCTTTAGCGGGGGGGCAACGGAACCTTCGCGGGTCCTGGTGAGAGCCATTGTTCTTATCCTTTCGAAATAGCGGCTCCGTCCAACGCCTGGATCCAGCCGAGGTTGCAACCCATAAGGATGGTGTATCGGTCGTGGCTGCACTGCCGTCGGAATGCTCCGTTCATTCGGCAGGCGCAGCTATTGCGGCACCGAAGTCTGAGGGATCGCCGCCGGTTCCCTGTCGGCCATCTCCCACCCGCCGCCCAGGGCCTTGTAGAGCGCCACCAGATTGCCGCCGATCGTAGCCGTGCTGTTGGCCAACTGCTGTTGCACGCCGAGCAGGGTGCGCTGGGCTGTGAGCACTTCCAGGTAGTCGGAAAGCCCTTGCTTATAGCGGATGTTGGCGAGGTCGAGCGCGCGGCGCGCCGAGTCCGCGCTGGCGGCCAGCCGGTTGTGCCGGCGTTGTTCGGCGCGATACGCGGTGATTGCGTCGTCGACATCACGAAACGCCGCCAGCACCGTTCGTTGATAAATCATCGCAGCCTCCTGCTGCTGTGCCTCGCGCAACGCCAACGTGCCAAGCAGGCGGCCGCCTTCAAAAATCGGGATCGAGATGCTTGGGCCAAACGAATAGGTGCCAGCACCCCAGTTGCCGAGATCCTTGAATTGCAGGGCCTGAAATCCGGCACTCCCGGACAGCGTGATCTTGGGGAAGAAATCTGCCTTTGCCGCTCCGATGCTCGCCGTGGCGGCGTGCAGCTGCGCCTCCATTTGGCGGATATCTGGCCGACGCCGTGCGAGCTCACTTGGCAGGCCGACCGGCACCAGTGCTGGCACCTCCGGTACTCCGGTGGGAGGCACCAATTCGGCCTCTAGCGCACCAGGGTATTCACCTACCAGCAGGCCGATGGCGTTGATGAGTTGCGCCTGCTGCTGTTCGAGCTGGGGTATGCCGGCTGCGATTGAATCGGCCTGTGATTGGGCGTTGGCGACATCAAGCTCGGTCGACAATCCCGCGCGCGCGCGCTCCTGCGTCAGTCCGACGCTCTGCTGCGCGCTGTCGAGGTTTTCGTGGGTGATGCGCAAGGTCTCCTGCGCGCCGCGTAGCTGCATGTAGTCGCGCGCAACCTCCGCGAGCGTGGATAGCATCGTGTCGCGCCGCGCATTCAACGAGGCTTCCAGCGTGGCATTCGCACTCTCGATGGAGCGGTGCACGCGGCCCCAGAGATCGAGCTCCCAGGAAGCATCGAAGCCGTATTGCCACAGGTCGAACGCGGGAACGCTGGTAGCGCTGCTGGCGGGAACGCCACCTTGCCGACCGCCCAGGCCATTGCTCTGGCTGGTCTGTCCGCTTGAGCCGCCCAACAGGGAGATCACCCCCTTCGAACTTTGCTGCTCGCGGGTATAGGACGCATTGCCGTTTGCCTGGGGGTACAGATCGGCACCGGCCACGCGCAGCTGGGCGCGGCTTTGCGCCAGCCTGGCGGTGGCAGCCTTCACGTCGAGATTGCTCTCTGCGGCGCGGGTGACGAGGTGGCTGAGCTCCGGATCGTTGAAACTCTCCCACCAGCGCGGATTGATCGGTTCCGCCACCGGCACGCTGGCGGTGGGGGTGCTAACAACCATGGCGGGGGGCTGGCGGCGGCCGAACCAGCTGGCCGGCGACCACGGGCTCGGCTGCTGGAAATCGGGGCCGAGCGTGCATCCAGCAAGCAGTGGCAGCATCAATAGGGCAAGACGGCGGTCAGTGGCCACCAGCAGAAGCTCCCTTCGCAAGTTTAGGCAGGAAAAGTGCAAAAGGGGCCGCGATCAGGGCGAACCAACCGAGAGCGGTGAATACGTCGAGATAGCTCATCATCTGCGCCTGTGCTGCGACGGTGCGCCCGATCGCGCCCAGCTTGGTCACATCGCCGAACCCAGTATAGGGCGTGATGTGCTCGGCCAGCCGCGCATGGTGGAACTGGCCGCGCCAGGCCAGCAGCGTGGTCGACATCGACACACCGAAGCTGCCACCGAGATTGCGCATCATGTTGATCAGCGCAGAGGCATTGTTGTTCTCGCGCGGCGGCACGCCGATGAACTGCACGGTGGATAGCGGGATGAACAGCATCGGCAGCCAGATCACCTGGATCAGCCGCGCATCGGCGATGTTGTTGAACCCCGCATTGAGATCGAGCCCAGCCGCGTGCCACATGGCAAACCCTGTGCCGGCGAGCGCCATGGCCACGAGGAACTTTGGCTGCACTACCCGCCCCGTGATCACCCCGGCCAGCGGCATGATGAACAAGGTGAAGGAGCCGCCGAGCGCCAAGGTGAGGCCGGCGTTCGTGGCATCGTAGCCGAACAGCTCCTGGGTCATCTGCGGCAGCAGCTGGGTGGTGCTGTTGATGATGAAACCAAATATGAACATCACGCTGCAGCTGATGGCGAAGGCGCGATTGCGCAGCAGGCGCAGGTTTACGATCGGCTGCGGATGCACCAGCTCCCACACGATCATGGCGAGCAGGGCTATCGCGGAGACGGCTGCGAAACTGGCGATGAACGGAGATGAGAACCCGTCGTCGCGCTCGAACCGATCGAGCACGATCTGCAGCGCACCAAAGCCGATCGCGATCAGGGCAAAGCCGAGATAGTCGATCCGCAGGCCTCGCTCGATCAGTTGCCTGCGTTCCCTTTGCACCAGCGGAGAATCGCTCACGAACTTGAAGGTCAGCCCGATCGAGAGCAGGCCCACCGGCAGGTTGATGAAGAAAACCCAGTGCCAGGAGTAATTGTCGGTCAGCCAGCCGCCCAGCATGGGACCGATCGCGGGGGCGGTGACAACGGTGAAGCCATACAGGGCAAAGGCCAGCGCACGCTGCTTTGGGGTGAATGTGTCGGCAAAGATGCTCTGTTCGACCGGCGCCAGTCCCCCGCCACCGATGCCCTGGATGACCCGAAATACGATGATCATCGGCAGCGACGTTGCAAAACCGCAGGCAACGGAGCTGACGGTGAACAATGCCACGCAACCCATGTAGAATCGCTTGCGGCCAATCACATTGGCAAGCCAACCGCTGACCGGCAGGATGATGGCGTTGCTCACCAAATAGCTGGTGGTGATATAGGTGCTTTCGTCCTGCCCAGCGCCGAGAGAGCCTGCGATGTGGCGAAGGGCCACATTCGCGATGGTGGTGTCGAGCACCTCCATGAACGTCGCAATCGAAACAATGACCGCAATCAGCCAAGGGTTGTAAGGCCCGGCAGCAGATCGCGGCAGATCAGGCGGTGGCTGGCGAGCCATCCTCTAGCGCACCGTGACTCGTGGGCTTACCGAAAGGCCGGGGGCGAGCGGGAGTTTGCGCCAGTCATCACCGTCGAACACGATTTTCACCGGTAATCGCTGCACCACCTTGACATAGTTGCCGGTCGCATTCTCGGCTGGCAGCGTTGAGAATACCGAGCCTGTGCCCCGCTGCAGGCTGTCCACATGACCTTGCAGCTTTGCATCCGGGAAGGCATCGAGCGTGATCTGCACAGGCTGACCCGGCCGGATAAGGTTGAGTTGCGTTTCCTTGAAATTCGCAGTCACCCACAAATCGTCCGGCACGATCGCGAGCAGCGCCTGGCCGGGGGTCACGTAGTTGCCGAGATTGACGGTGCGACGTGTCACCTTGCCGGCCTGGGGAGCCACCACAAGGGTGTATGACAGCTGCAACTCGGCATTGCGCACATCGGCGGCAGATTGGCGTGCGGCGGCGTCGGCAGCGTCGATTTTGGTCTGTTGAACCACGAGCTGGGCTTGGCTGCCAAGCCCCGCCTGCTTCGCCGCTTCCAGGCGGGCTACGGCACTTTTGGTCGTTGCCGTGCTCTGGTCGAGTTGCTGGCGGGTGATGGCGGCAGGGTTGATGCCGCGATAGCGCGCGAGGTCCTGTTGCGCCTGCTGCAGATCGGCCTCGGCGACATGTACCTGGGCGTTCTGTTGTTCCACGGTCGCGCGCTGTACGAAAAGCTCGGCTCGCGCCTGCGCCGCCTGGGCAATGGCGCTGGCCCGCTGCGCCTGCGCCTGCTCGAGCCGAACCTGAAAGTCGCGCGGATCGATGGTGAGCAGCGGTTGACCAGCATCGACATGCTGATTGTCGACCACCAGCAGCTCCGTCATGCGGCCACTGACCTGGGAAGCAACCTGGCTCTGGTTGCCATCGACAAAGGCGTCGTCGGTGTTTTCGTAGTGTCTGGCGTCGAGCCAGTAGATGACGGCAGCGGTGATCGCAACGCCCGCCAAGATCAGGCCGATCAACCAATAGAGCAGCTTGCGACCACGCGACATCGGCGGCTTTTTGGGCGCGTCTGCGTTATCGCCTTCTTGGCCGTTGCCGTCCTTATCGTCCCTCGGCATTTCGTCGCCGGGATGGGTCTTGGCGTCGCCCTCGCCTGGTCTGGGATTATCCGTCCGTGGTCTGGTCTGTTGCGATCCACCGTCCATTACCCTCTCCCACTCGCGCCCGCTTCGGCATGGCAGCCATACCGATAGTTGGCCCGCGTTTGCCGGCAGGGAAGTGGTGGCTGCGGAGGGGGCGTCATCTGGCGTCGCGCAGCACAACCAAGCGGTGCAACGCGTCGGCATTGCCGAGCACAGCGGCCAACTCCGGCTTGCTCAGCTGCGCCAGCACGGCCACCAGGCTGGGTGCCTCATCGATTCTGGCGCGTCCAACGAGCAGGGAAGCGTCAATCGGGTCGCGACCGGGCACCCGCGGTGGCGGCAGCATGGCCAAATGGGCGGCGAGGAGGTGGGGATCGCTCATCAGGCGGAGCGTCGCATCGGACGCCTCGGCGGGAGCGTCCCGCAACATCCTCATCAGCGCATGGCTGCGCGCCAGCTCTGGTGGCGGCATGACCTCCTCTGGGATGCGCAGGATGCCCATCCTGCGCAGAACCTGACCTGTTCCGCGCAGGCCGGTGATCGCCACAAGGGGAATGGCCAGTGCAAGGCCGAGTATGACGGGCGACATCCACAAGGCCAACGGTGTGGAGACAAGGTAGGCAGCCACCGCCAGCGCTATTCCGAAGACAGTCAGCTTCCATATGCGTCGCACGATGTCGCCGAACGGCACGCTACCATCGTCACGCCGCTGTGCCTGCCACCCCCCATCACGACCGAGCAGGATGGATCCCACATCGACCGACTGAACGATCATCGTCACCGGAGCCAACAGGCCCGCCAGGATTGTCTCCACGAGGATGGAAAGCAGGCTTCTTAAAGCGCCCCCGCAACCGCGCCGCATCGGGCCGTCGCATAGCAGTGCGACATAGGCGAGCAGCTTTGGCGCGAGCAGAATACCCATCGTGCCGATGAACAGCCACATCGACCGGACCGGGTCGACATTCGGCCAGTTCGGAAACAACGTTCGCCCTGCAGGAAAGTAATCGGGCGGCACGAAGCGGGCCTGCAGCGAGATGAGAATGCCGGTGATCAAGAACATCAACCAGATCGGCGCCGTGATGTAGGAGCCGATGCCCATGAGCAGATGCATGCGGCTGACCCAGTGCAGGCCGCTGGCCGGCAGCACGGCGAGGTGCTGCAGATTGCCCTGGCACCAGCGTCGGTCACGCACCGCGAGGTCGATTAGCGATGGCGGACCCTCCTCATAACTGCCAGGCAGACCCGGCACCATGTGGATGGCCCAGCCAGCACGGCGCATCAGTGCGGCCTCGACAAAATCGTGGCTGAGGATATGACCGCCGAACGGCTTGCGGCCTGACAATGTCGGCAGCCCCGCAGACCCGGCAAACGCCTGGGTCCGAATGACCGCGTTGTGACCCCAATAGTTTCCCTCTGCGCCGTGCCACCAAGCAATTCCCTGCGCGATCATGGGGCCGTACACCCGGCCTGCGAATTGCTGCATGCGGGCGAACAGCGTGGTGCCGTTGACAATCACCGGCAGGCTCTGGATCAGGCCCACGTCGGGATGGCGTTCCATCGCTCCGACGAGGCGAACGATGGCCTGCCCGGTCATCACGCTGTCTGCGTCGAGGATCAACATCTGCGGATACGCACCGCCGAACCGCTTGACCCACTCAGCGATGTTGCCCGCCTTGCGTTCAATGTTCTGAGGGCGCCTGCGGTAGAAGATATGCGGATTTCCGGTGCGTTCGCGCAGCGCCAGGAAGGCTGCCTCCTCCGCAATCCACGCATCTGGATCAGTGGTGTCGCTCAGGATGAAGATGTCGAAGTGATCGAGCGCGTGGATTGCCTGAAGCGACTCATGAATGACCTGCAGCCCCGCCATCACCCGTGCCGGCGCTTCATTGTAAACCGGCATGAGCAGCGCCGTGCGGCTGGATAGCTGAGGCAGCGGCAAATGCTGCGCCGTGCCAAGACGCGTGCCGCCGCCGCTGAGCTGTGCCACGAAGCCGCAGACCGCACTGGTGAACGACAACGCGATCCAGGCGAACAATGTCACGAACATCACCAGGATAAGTAGCTCGAGCACAGTGAATCCACCGACGTTGAGCACGTTGACCATCTCATGCGTGGCCGCTGCCGTCATCAGGACGGCCCCGCCGATGACGAGAAGGCGCCGGGCGATCATGTTGCCAGGCTCACTCGCCGGCATGCGTTGCGGTGCAGGCGCATGGTGCAGGGGCTGCGCGGGCATGGCCAGCGGCGCCTCCGCCGGCAGGTTCGGCCAGAACCCGGACTGGTTCGCCTGTGGTACGGGCTGCAGGCTTACGCCGTCCATCGGTAAGTCCATATCTCTGAAAGTGGTCCCTGTACCCCGACAAGTTGGGCGCGAAGCTCGACGAGCTTGGCTCCCTCGGGCACCATTTCGAAGTTGGCGCGAAAGCCTCCGGTCAACGGGTTGGGTTCGACCACCGGATTGAGAATGCGCCCCACACTGGCGCTGGCGTTCAGTTTTGGTAATTCATCGGGTTCCAAAGACTTGAGCTTGTCGCCGACGAAATCAAGGGAGAACAGACGCGACTTGTCAGTCAGTGCGCCGGCGCGGGTGGCCGACACATGCGCCAGCCCGGCCTGGGGCGCCACATCGTTGCACCAATGCAGGCGATAGGTGAAGTTGCACTCGCTCTTGGCGGCCAGCACGCCGTGCGGGCGCCAGAACGCCACGATGTTGTCATGGATCTCGCCACGTGTCGGGATCTCCACGAGATAGATTCCGCCCTCGCCAGTATCACCGATTGGTTCGACCCATAGGCTCGGCCGTTTTTCGTAGTGCGCCTCAAGGTCCTGGAAGCCGGCGACGGTGCGTTCACGTTGCATCAATCCGAAGCCGCGGGGATGGTTGTCGCCAAACACGCTCACCTGCAGATCACGTGGATTGGCCAGCTGGCGCCATACCTGCTCGCCGCGCCCATTGTCGATCTGTAGTCCATTCGAATCATGCACCGCGGGACGGTAGTCGTCGATCCCACCGTGGCCGCTGGAATCGAAATAGAACATGCTGGTCATTGTGCCGATGCCGACTTCACTGATGTCAACACGGGGATACACGGCGCTTTCGACATCGAAGACCGTCTCAGCGCCCGGCCGAATGGTGAAGCGATACGCAGCCGTTGCACTTTGACTGTCTAGCAGCGCATACACCACGACAACCCCCACGCCAGGCCGCGGCCGCTCTAGCCAGAAGGCCCGGAAGGCGGGAAATTCCTCTCCTGTCGGGTTGGCGGTCTTGATGGACAGGCCGCGTGCCGACAATCCATAGACCTGCCCCTTGGCGACAGCACGAAAGTAGCTGGCACCGACGAAAACGCAGACCTCATCGAAGTAATCAGGCCGGTTGATTGGCGCGTGGATACGAAATCCTGCAAAGCCGAGGTCCCCGTAAGCGCCGCGCGGCACATCACCGAAGTCGAACAGGTCGCTGTTGTAAACGATCGGCTGAGCGTGTCCGTCGGCCACTTCGAAAAGGTCCACGCGGTCGCGATACAGGAACCCACGATGCAGGAGTTGCACTTCGAATGGCAGGTTCTGTCCGCGCCATAGGGCGCGCGCGGTGTTGAACCGAATGGTCCGAAACTGGTCATAGTTCAGGTTGCTCAGCGGCTCCGGAAGTTTGCCGTCAGCGGCCTTGTAGGGTCGCGTGGCGAGATCCTTTGCCATTCTGCGGACCATCAACGGATCGAAACTCGTGTCTGCTGCGCCCTGCAGGACGTTTGGCTGGGCCTTAGCCGATTGCCCAGCCACGGTACCGACCAGCGGAAGCAGAAGTGTGCCGCCTAAAACGTCACGCCGTCGCATAGAACCTCCGAACCAAAGTTGCCCGGGGCGGTTCGCCACCATGCCTCTTACGCAACGTGCGCAGCATTGCGTGGTTCCCCGCATACCAGCCCGCCTTGAGGTTGACACATGAAGGATGTGTCAACCTCAA
>JANXSM010000001.1 GCA_025352665.1 Rhodospirillales bacterium
ATCATCGCTTTGCGCTCAGAAGACCGGCTTTTCTGAACGCACCAGACAAAAAATCATTCTCAAGCGCCAGCTCGCCGATCTTGGCGTGAAGCATCGTCAAATCCCCCGCTGGGGCCGCATTGGGTGCAGTGCCGCCGAAGACCCCTTCAGCACCGGCGAGCAACTGGGCTTGCCACACCGTGATCTGGCTAGCATGCACCTCATACTGTTGCGCCAACTCCGCCAGCGTCTTCTCGCCCTTCACGGCAGCCAGAGCCACCTTTGCCTTCAAAACTGCTCTGTGCGCTCGCCGTGTGCGTTTCGTCATCTTTGCCCCTGATCGACACCAAAGGTGCCGAGTTCGATATTCGCGATCGGGTTTAGCTCCGGGCTATAGGAGGGAAGCGGGAGCAGCTTGATGTTTTCGGGCAACACGAGGTTTTTACCCTGCTGGTGCAACCGGCGCGGTCGCAGAGCATGACGGCGCAGGCCCCCGGAGCGACCTGTGTGCTGATTTCCACCAAGTGCAGGTTCATTATCTCGATGTTTGCGGCGGGCGTGATCATTGCGGGGCCGACGCCGCAGCTGGGCAGATCGCGCCGGAGATAGCCGCCATCTCATCCTTGCAACGCGGCGAAACGGCGCTACGCGCTTAGAGAATCAGGCTCTCAACGCTTTGGGAATCACCATGAGTCAAGAATTGCGCCGGTTGGTATGATAGCCCGACAGGTCAGGCGAACAGCTTAAGGCCCGCGACACCTGCCAGGATCAGGCACACGCAGAGGATGCGGAGCGCGCCGGCTGGCTCACCTTCCATGGTGATGCCCCAGGCGAGGCCGCCGGCGGCGCCGATACCGGTCCAGACCGCATAGACCGTGCCCATCGGCAGCACGCGGAGCGCCTGGGACATGCAGAAGAAGCTTAGGCCCAGCACCGCGACCACGATGGCACTGGGCCCAAGCCTTGTGAAGCCGTCCGATTGCTTCAGCAACACGACCCAGACGACCTCGCTCGCGCCAGCCAGCGCGAGCCAGATCCATGGATTTATCAGCGGCACATCAGGCCGCCTTGCGGGTCAGCAGATTCATGGCAATCAGCGTTTCGGCGATCTGCACAGCGTTCAGTGCAGCGCCTTTGCGCAAATTGTCAGACACGCACCAGAACGCCAGGCCGTGCTCGACCGTGGGATCCTTCCGGACGCGGCTGATGAAAATGTTGTCCTCGCCGGCGCAATCGATCGGCGTGATATAGCCGCCGTCCTCTCGGGTATCCATCACGATCACACCTGGCGCGTCGCGCCAGGCGGCGCGGGCTTCGGCGACGGTGATCGGATTGTGGAACTCGACGTTGACAGCCTCAGAATGGCCGATGAACACCGGCACCCGCACGCAGGTGGCGTGCAGCGCGATATCGGGGTCGAGGATCTTCTTGGTCTCGACCACCATCTTCCACTCCTCCTTGGTCGATCCATCTTCCATGAACTTGTCGATATGGGGAATGCAGTTGAAGGCAATCGGCTTGGTGAACACCTGCGGCGCCGCGGGATCGTTCACAAAGCTGGCCTTGGTCTGGGTGAAGAGCTCATCCATACCTTCCTTGCCGGCACCTGACACAGACTGGTAGGTCGCCACCACCACGCGCTTGATTTTGAAGCGATCATGCAGCGGCTTGAGCGCCACCACCATCTGGATGGTCGAGCAGTTGGGATTGGCGATGATGCCGCGGCGCATCTTGTGCAACGCCTGAGGGTTCACCTCGGGGATGACCAGCGGCACGTCTGGCTCCATGCGGAACTGGCTGGTGTTGTCGATCACGATGCAGCCGGCGGCGGCGGCACGAGGTGCGTGCACGGCTGAAATCGCAGCGCTCGGGCTGAACAGAGCGATATCGGTTTTCGAGAAATCGAACGTATCGAGGTTCTGCACCTTCAGCACGCGTTTCTCGCCAAAGGAAATTTCCTGCCCGACCGAGCGGGCGGAAGCGAGAGCGACGATATCGGTAATCGGAAAATCTCGCTCGACCAGGGTTTTGATGATCTCGCGTCCGACTGCCCCGGTGGCGCCGACAACCGCGACCCTGTAGCCCATTTTCCAATTCTCCGATGGCGTGCCGACCCCGATGGCCGCACCGCATCCAGAAAACTGGCGAAGAAGGCCCGCCACCGCAAGCATTGCTTAGGAAGGTCAGAGCCGCTTGGCCGTCAAAGCTAGGTTTCGAGCTAGGCCACCAGGGTTTCGCGGTAGATGCCAGTGCGGGCAACCCCGTCGACGCCGATGACGCCACGATACATGCCGGCGGAATTGAACGGCAGGCTCACATGGCCCTGCCCGTCCACCGCGATCAGGCCGCCGGAGCCACCGATGCTGCCCAGTTCCTCCACCACGACATTGGCGGCCTGCTCCAGAGTTTCGCCGAGATAGCGCATGCGGCTTGCAATGTCGTGGGCGGCGGCGTGGCGGATAAAGTATTCACCATGCCCGGTGGCGGAGACGGCGCAGGTGGCGTTGTCGGCCCAGGTGCCGGCGCCAAACACCGGGCAGTCGCCGATCCGGCCCGGTGCTTTGCCGGTCATGCCGCCGGTGGAGGTGGCAGCCGCCACATTGCCTGCGGCGTCGCAAGCGACGGCCCCGACGGTGCCGTGTTTGGCGGCATCGTCTCGCGTGTCGGCGGCCGTCAGCCGGCGGCGTTCGAGTTCTGCCTGCAGCGCATCCCAGCGCTTGTCGGTGTGAAAGAACGCGGCCGGGGCGAATTCGACGCCGTGCTCACGGCAGAACGCCAGCGCGCCGGCGCCTTGCAGCATCACATGCTCGGAGGCAAGCACCGCGCAGGCCGCCAGTATCGGGTTGCGGGGGCCGAGAATGCCGGCGACCGCACCTGCCGCGCGATCGCGCCCGTCCATGATGGCCGCGTCCATCTCTTGCAAGCCGCCGCTGGTGTAGACGGCGCCACGGCCGGCGTTGAACAGCGGGTCATCTTCCAATGCCATGACCGCCTGGGTAACGGCATCGACCGCGGAGCCGCCTTTGGTAAGGACCACGTGTCCAGCCAACAAGGCGCTGCGGAGGCCGGCGTGGAACTGTGCCTCCAGCGCCGGTGTCATGGTGTCGGCTCGCATGGTGCCGGCGCCGCCGTGGATTGCGAGAATGGGGGTCATCTGAAAATCCTATCGAAACATCGCCGAAATGGCGGAAATCGTGTTGATCCAGCCAATCACGTCGATCATTGAGGTCGCATTGAAGGCTACGGTGCGCGGTGCGATGCGCTCGGCGGTTGGGATGATGGCGGATTGGTCGGCAAGCGTTGCGGTGTTGAGGTCGATCTCCAGCCGATAGGGGGCGGCGATCACATAAGGCTGCACGGCCCCGAGGTTGCGCACGGCTTCGGCAGCGCCGTGGCGAATTGCCTGGCCGGCGCGCTCCGGCGACAGGGAGCGGGCGGCGCGCTGGCCCAGTGCGGTCTTCACCTGCACGCTCTGGGCGCCCGGGAACAACGGCAGGCATTGCTGCATAAGTTGATCGTCGCCGGTCAGCAGCGCCACCTTCACGCCCAAGCTGCCGGCATAGGCGCCATACAGCGTCGCCTCCGCGCAATCGATGCCGTTGACACGGATCCCCGCGAAGGCAAACCCGTTGATGGTATGGGAGAGCACGCCAAACCGTCCGGCGCCGGAATGGTAGCCGGTGAAGAACACGCCGTCGAAGCTGGCGTCGAGCCCCGCGCACATGCTGCCTGGCTTTGGACGGCCCAGGATCACTTCGGCCCGCGCGTCGAGCTGCTCAGGGATAAGGTTTATCTGGGGTCCGTGACTGTCGTTCACCAACACGTAATCGGCGCCACCGTCGAAGGCGCCGGCGATGGCGGCATTGACCTCCACGGTCATCAGGCGGCGCGCCCTTTCGTATTCCGGGTTGCCGGGGGCACCTTGCGCGGGCACCACGACGCCTGCGACGCCTTCGATATCGGCGGAAATGAATATCTTCATGAATCCTCCAAAATTTCGCGCAGGCCACGGCGGCTATGGCCCTCGTATCCTGTCATCGTCTCCGCCGCCATCAGTGCGTCGAGCACGGCATCCTGCGTGCTGTCAGCCATGGCGGCAAACAGCGCATCGATCCGGTGCTCGGCAATGGCACGCAGGGGCAGCAAGTCGGTGGTGGGGTTCAGCGCGGTGCGATTGGTGGTGCAAAAGCCGATGCACACATCACCGCTGCCATGGCCCCAGAAGCTACCGACGCGTGCGAGGCCGACGCCGACGCGGCGGATCACCCGCTGTAACTGGCGGTGTTCCAGGGGGATGTCGGTCGCCATGACCAAGATGACCGAACCGCGCTCGACCGGATCGCCGGGCGGTCCGATGCGCCTGCCGTCCGCCAGGCGCAGATCGCCGGGGCGGCCAAAATTGCACAAGGCCAGCACGCCGAGCGTGAACGAATGCCCGTCAAGGACAACCGGGCGCGCGGCGGTGCCGATGCCGCCCTTGAAACCAAAGCAGCTCATGCCCGTACCGGCGCCCACGCTGCCCGAGGCGAAATCCACGGCGGCGGTCTCGATCGCGGCACGCGCATCGGCCTCGGTCACTGCAAGTGCCTGGATATCGTTCAGATAGCCGTCGTTACACTCGCCTACCACGGGATTGACCGTGGGTCCGCCGCGGCCGATGCCTGGGTTTGCCGCAATGGCCCTGCGGATCAGCGCGGTCGCGCAAGTGCCGACCGACAACGTGTTGGTCAGCAGGATCGGCGTTTCGAGCTGGCCGAGTTCATCGAGCTGCATCAACCCGACCGACTTGCCGAAGCCGTTCAGCACGTGGCTCGCAGCGATCGGACGGTCGCGATAGACGTCGTTGCCATGGGGCAGAATCGCCGTGACCCCGGTACGGATATCGCCGTGGACGATCGTTCGATGGCCGACACGCACGCCTGGCACATCAGTGATGCGGCCGCTCACCGTAGCTTCGGATCCAGGGCGTCGCGCAGTCCGTCGCCGAGCAGATTGAAGGCGAGCACGGTGATGAAGATCGCAAGGCCGGGAAACAACGTGACGTGGTCGGCAACGCCGAGATAGCTGCGCCCGTCCGCGAGCATCGCGCCCCATTCGGCACTCGGCGGGCGAGCGCCGAGGCCGATGAACGACAGGCTGGCGGCGGTCAGGATCGAGGTTCCGAGCCGCAGCGAGGCGTAGACGATGACACCCGGCATGGCGCCGGGCAGGATGTGGCGCAACATAAGCGTCGTGCGTCCCACGCCGATGCAGCGCGCGGCCTGCACGTACAGGGTTTGTTTCAACGACAGAGTACTGCCCCGCACCAGGCGAGAGAACACCGGCACACTGAACACCGCAATCGAGTAGATCACGTTGTCGATGCCTGGCCCCAGCAAGGCGACCACGCCAATGGCCAGGATGATACCGGGAAACGCCAGCAGCACATCCATCAGCCGCATCAGCACCCCGTCGATCCAGCCGCCGAAGAAACCGCTGATCAGGCCGATGACGATGCCGGCCACACCGCCGAGAGCGACCGACAGGAAACCAACGGTGAGCGAAACTCGGCCACCCCAGATGATCCGGCTGAAAATATCGCGGCCGTAGGCGTCCGTGCCGAGCCAGTGGGCGGCGCTCGGACCGTCCAGCAGCGAGTCGTAATCGGGGGCCGCCGGGTCAAACGGCGTCACGAAGGGGGCGAAGACGGCGGCCAGGATCAACAGCACGATCAGCGCCAGGGCGACCAATGCCCGTTTCTGACGGCAAAAGCGGCGCCAGAACTCGCCCAGCGGCGTGCGAATGGCGCTGCTCGGCGCTGCAAAGGTGGCGCTCATTTCAGTCGGATCTCCGGATTGGCCACGGCGTACAGCACGTCGACCGCCAGGTTGATCAGCACGAATTCCACGGAAAAAAGCATGATCTCGGCCTGGATCACCGGATAGTCGCGAAACGACACGCTATCGATCAGCAAGCGGCCGAGGCCGGGCCAGCTGAACACCGTCTCGATCACCACGGCGCCGCCGAGCAGGAAGCCGAACTGCAGCCCGGTCAGCGTGATCACCGGGATAAGCGCGTTGCGCAAGGTATGCTTCCACGCCACCAGCCGCTCCGGCACGCCCTTCATGCGAGCAGTGCGCACGTAGTCCTCCGCCATGATCTCCACGAAAGCGGAGCGCGTGAACCGCGCCATGACGGCCGCCACAGAGAGCCCCAGAGTGAACGACGGCATGACGAAATTCTGCCAGCTTCCGTAGCCGCCCGTGGGCAGCCATCCCAGCCGTACCGAAAACAGATCGATCAGCAACAGGCCCAGCCAGAAGCCGGGAAAAGACACGCCTGATATGGCGAACACCATGCCGGTTTTGTCCTGCCACCGCCCGCGCCCCACGCCCGAGAGCACACCGATCCCGACACCCAAAACAGTTGCCCAGATCATCGAGACGATGGTCAGCCACAAGGTCGGGAAGAACCGCTCGCCGATCACCTCGGCGACCGGTTGGCGGGTCTTGCTGGAGCGCCCTAGCTTGAACTGCGCGGTGTTTCCCGCCCAGCGCAGATATTGCGTCCAGATCGGCCCATCCAGGCCCATGTCGTGGCGGATCGCCTCGATGTCGGCCGGGCTTGCCTCCGGCCCCGCTTCCAGCCGTGCCGGATCACCCGGCAGCGCGTGCACGAAGCCAAAAACAAAAATGGAGACGGCCAGCAGCACCGGAATGGTGCCCGCCAGCCGCCGTGCGAGATATGTCAGCAACGACCGACTATTTCAGCGCTGCTTCTTCCATCAGCATCTGCCCGTCCGGCAGCACGTAGATGCCGCTGAGCTGCTTGGACTTTGCCGATAAATTATCATCCGAGACCAGGAACACCCAGGGCACATCTTTCCAGATCTGCGCCTGCGCCGTTTTGTAATCCTCGGTGCGCTTGACCGGATCCGCCGTTGTTAATCCGGCCTCGATCGCCGCATCCGTCACCGGATTTGCATAATAGGCGACGTTGAACAGATTGGGCGGGAACGCCTTGGAGTAAAACAGCGGACGCAGACCCCAGTCGGCATCGCCGGTGGAGGCGGACCAGCCGGTGTAATACATCAATGTGGTGGCATCCTCCGGCGCCTTGACGTTCCACACCTTGGCGGCAGCGACACCTGCTTCGAGCGGCTCGACCGAGACCTTCACGCCGACGGCTGCAAACTGCTGCTGCAAGAACTGCATGCCGCGTTGCGAGATGGTGGAATTGCCACCCCAGAGCGGTGCCTCAAAACCATTCGGGTAGCCCGCTTCGGCCAGCAGTGCCTTCGCCTTGGCGGGATCGTAGGGGTAGCCGGTCGGCTGTTTGCTGTAGCCGGAAAGATTGGCTGGCAGCGGAGCATCGAGCACCACGCCATAACCGCCGAACACCACCTTGAGGAAGGCGTTCTTATCAACGGCATAGTTCAGCGCTTGGCGCACCCGCACATCGTTGAACGGCTTGCGCATCACGTTCAGCGCCACGAAGCGCGCATAGATCGAATGCGCCGCCACCACGTCGACCTTCGGGTCGCGCTCGATGACCTTCACCAGTTCCGGCGGCATCGGATAGATATACTGCGCCTCGCCCGCCTGCAGCATGGCCAACCTTGCGCCGTTCTCGGGCGTGCTGCGGATCGTGATGCTGTCGACCCCGGGCAAGCCCGGCTTCCAGTAATGCTCGTTCTTGCCCACTTTCAGCGTGTCCGTGGCCCAGGAGACGAATTTGTATGGGCCGGTGCCGGAGGGGTGGCGGCCGAGATCCTTGCCATACTCGGCGATCGCCTTCGGGCTGGAGATCGCATAGGCTTGGTGAGCCAAGTTGTTGATGAAGGCGCCGAACGGATATTTCAGCGTAATCTCGACAGTGTTGTCGTTGACCACCTCGATGGTTTTGATCGGATCGTACAGCGCGGCGCGCTTGAGGTGGTTCTCAGGGTTCATCGCACGTTCGAACGATGTCTTCACAGCCAACGCGTTAAAGGGTGCGCCGTCGTGGAACACAACGCCCTTGCGGAGATGCACCACGTAGCTCAGCGCGTCTGGGCTCGCATCGGTGCTCTCCGCAAGCACCGGGATCAGCTTCATGTCCTTGTCGAAGCCATACAGCCCCTGCAGCATGGTGCGGGTGGCGGTCATCGACAAATTGTCGTTCAGATCGGCCGGGTCGAGCCCGATGACGTTGTTGTCAAGCGCCACCACCACGTCACCTGCGGCGTAAGCAGAATGGGCAGCACTCACCGCGAGGGGCAAGGCCACGGACAGCAGCAAGGTCGTCCTGAGAAACAGCTTACGGCGCAGCATCGGTCATCTCCTTAGTAGTGTCCGCCCACGGAATGGCGAGCGACGAAATGGTCGGGGCCCACTTGCACAAGCGGTGCCAAGATGGGTGGTTGATCGATCGGACGCAAAGGGCTCGGCACCTCGGTGTCGTCGAGCACCATCGAACGGTTACGGCGCGCCGGATCGGGCACCGGCACCGCCGATAGCAGACGTTCGGTATAGGCGTGCGCGGGTGCTGTGAACACGGCTCGGCGCGGACCAATTTCGACGATCTGGCCGAGATACATCACCGCAACTCGGTGGCTGACCCGTTCCACGACCGCCATGTCATGGCTGATGAACAGCATGGCGAGGCCGAGGCGCTGCTGCAGGCCCATCAGCAAATTGACCACCTGGGCGCGGATCGAAACATCGAGCGCTGCCACTGCCTCGTCGGCGATGATGAGCCGAGGCTTGCTCGCCAGCGCACGGGCGATGCATACGCGCTGGCGCTGCCCGCCAGACATTTCGTGGGGGTAGCGTTGCGCATATTCCGCCGTGAGGCCGACCTCGCGCAACAGATGCAGCACGCGCCGCTCCGCTTCCGCTCCGCGCGCGAGGCGGTGGGTGAGCATGGGCTCGGCGATCGAGAAGCCCACGGTGAGTCTGGGATTGAGCGAGGCGAACGGGTCCTGGAACACGAACTGCACCTCGCGCCGCAGCCGCGCCTCACGTTCGTGGTCGAGCGTGGTGACATCTTCGCCGTCCAGCAAGATGGTGCCGGCGCTCGGCTGCTCCAGGCGGATGATGCTGCGCCCGGTGGTGGATTTGCCGCAGCCGCTTTCGCCCACCAGCGCCAGCGTCTCGCCAGGTCGGACGGACAGGCTGACGTGTTCGACCGCATGCACCCGCGCGCGCAGGCGAAAATTCCGCCGAACGTCGAAGCGTGTGGTGAGGCCCACGATCTCGATCACCGGCGGCCCTTTGGCCACCACCGTGTCCTGCGGTTGGGCGTGCACACCCTCGTTATCGAAGGCACGCGGCAGCGTCTCGCCCGACAGGCTGCCGAGCACTGGGACGGCAGCCAGCAGGGTGCGGGTGTAGGGATGCTGGGGTGCCGCGAAGATCTGCTCGACGCTGCCCTCCTCCACCTTGCGGCCCAAGCGCATCACCGCCACGCGGTCTGCGAGTTCGGCCACCACACCCATATCGTGGGTGATGAAAATCATGCCCATTCCGGTTTCGGCCTGCAGCGTGCGCAGCAGCCGCAGCACCTGGGCCTGCACGGTCACGTCCAGGGCCGTTGTGGGTTCGTCGGCGATCAGCAGGCGCGGGCGGCAGGACAGGGCGATTGCGATCATCACCCGCTGGCGCATGCCGCCCGATAGCTCGAACGGAAAGCGTCGCAGTTGGCGCGCACTGTCGGCGATGCGTACACGATCAAGCAGCCGGCGCGCCTCCACCATCGCGGCCGCCTGGCCCAGGCCCTGGTGCAGCATCACGGCCTCGGCGATCTGCTCACCCACCCGCAGCACCGGGTTAAGGCTGGTCATCGGCTCCTGGAACACCATTGCGATCTCGGGCCCGCGCAGCCTGCGCATCACCTCGCCGGGCGCTGTGGTGAGATCCAGCGTCACACCGGTCGCGTCGGTAAAGCCGACCATGCCTGCGGTGATCCGTCCGCCGGCAAAATCGAGCAGGCGGGTGACCGCCAGCGCCGTCACCGACTTGCCGGAGCCAGACTCGCCAACCAGCGCCAATGTTTCGCCGGGTGCCACGGAAAGATCCAGCTCGTGAATGACGGTGACCGGGCCATCTTCCCCCGGAAACGCGACGCGCAGGCCGGTGACATCGAGCAAGCCGGAATTCGGCGTCACGGTCATACGCGCGGGGCAGCCTGGCTGAAATCTTCGCTCATTGTGACAGCCAATCACGCCGGGGCGCTGGGATCAATCTCCCCCCCGCTGCCTCATGCCGCACCCAAGCTGTCGCGAGCGGCGACGACACACGTTAATCTTGCGTCAATTCTCTGTCGCATGCATTCTTACCGAGTACCATGTCCCTGATTGTATCCTTGTCTTGCAACGCCCCGCCCCCTCAATTCGCCCGGATGACAGTCGCCCCCTCCAGATTCTTGCGGAAACGAGCCTTCGGCTGTTGTTGCGCGGGTTTGCCGCCGGTGCCGGCGTACATCTGCCGCGCGCCATTGTTCATTACGGATCTGCGATGCGGCTTGGTGACATCTTCGCCGGCGGCACCCTGGTCGACATTGTCATGGGAACGTGCCGCGCCCGGCTGGAGGCGCTTTCGCCCGGCCGCATCGCGGTTCCCTTCGGCCAGGACACACTGCTCGTGGCTGCCCGGGGCGAACTCGCCATCACTCCGGATACGCTGCTCGCGCGCCTGTTGAGTGCGCGGCTGCGACTGGGGTTGGCCGTTTCCACAGATGCTGGCGGTCCCGCCGAGATGTTCTTCAGCCGCGCCGAGTGTGTGCAGCCCGGGTGTGCCGCCGCCCTGCGCGCCAAGCCAGATCGTCTGCGGGGTACTGGCGATCCACCCGGCCAGCTGATCGGCGCGCGGCGCATTATGGAACAACTCGGCAGCGGCGAGGTCGACGCGGTAATGGGCACACTCAGCGGCCTGCGCACGCTTTCCTCCGTGGCGGACCTGATCTCGCCGCCTTCGGAACTCGCCGTGGACATCACCAGCTATTTCGTGCGCCTCAATGTCGACCCGGCGCGCGAGAGAGCCGTCAACCTCTACATCGCCCTGCTCCAAAGCCCGCTTGGCCAGGCGATCCTAAGCCGCCACGGGTTCGGTCCCGCGCGGCTAACCGGGTAGAATCCCGACCGCGCGTGTCCACCCCGCTGATCCCCGGTGCAAACACCTAGTAGTCGTGCACCATCCGGGCATCCGGCCGCAGATGGGCGTTGCGGACGATCTCGTCCTGGATTGGCAGTTGGTGCATGCGACGGATGACGGTGCCGGCCTCCTTGGACTGCGCGTCAACGGCAGATTTCAAATAATGCCATACGGCCGAATAGAGCCCGGCCTGGTCAGCCGTCGCGCGACGCCCGCCACCTGCACGTAGGTGTCCCACATCCACTGCGCGATATTGCCCGGCTCGCACGCATCGCCCGACAGCCGCGCGGTGCCGCCGGCGAAGATAGCGACACGGTTCTTCTCGCGCACCAGGGCGGGCACGGCGAGTTGGATGGCGGCGTTTGACATGTCGACCAGCGCATCGACACCCTGGTTGTCGATCCAGTTGCGCGCGATCGACATCGCGATGTCCGGTTTGTTCTGGTGGTCCGCCGCCACGATATCTATGCTCATGCTGCGGCATTCCGCAGCGAGGCAATCCTCCACCGCCATGCGCGTTGCCAGGATCGCGCCGGTGCTGGTGGCATCGGAATACACGCCGGAGAGATCGGTGAGCACGCCCAGCTTCAACGCGCCGCCGTTCCATTCGGCCTGCGCGGGCGCGGCCCAGGCAAACAGAGCCGCAAGACAGATGGCGGTGCGCATCGCGTCTCCCCTTGAATTTTCACCTATGCTGAGGACCGGGCTTGCGGTCTGTCAATCATTTCGCCTGGCGCAACGCCGCCTCGATTTTGGGTGCGATCGCCTCGGGGGTCGTGGTGGGAGCGAAACGCTCGATCACCGTCCCGTCGCGCCCGATCAGGAACTTGGTGAAGTTCCATTTGATGGCGCTGCCGAGAAGGCCGCCCTTCGCCCGCTTGAGCGCTGCGAACAGCGGATGCGCGGCCGATCCGTTCACCTCCACCTTGGCGAAGAGCGGAAAGCTCGTGCGGTAGTTGGTCTCGCAGAAATCCCGGATCTCGCCGTCGCTGCCAGGCTCCTGGTGGCCGAACTGGTCGCAGGGGAATGCAAGCACGGAGAAGCCCAGTGTTCCGAAGCGCTCCTGCAGCACCTGCAAGCCTTGATATTGTGGTGTGAACCCGCATCGCGAGGCCGTGTTGACAACAAGCAGGACCTGCCCGCGATAATCAGCGAGCGGTTGCGCCGTTCCGTCGTTGCGCGCCGCCATGATGTTGTAGATGCCCAATGGTCTGATCTCCCAGTTTCGCGCATTTGACCCGAAGCCCACTTCGCGCTCCGTTGCCGATCATGAACCTGGAGAAGATCGGCATGCTCGTAGAATTCGCAAATCGTCGTGTTGTCGTCGCCGGCGGCAGCCGCGGCATCGGCCGCTCCATTGCACTTGGATTTGCCGAGGCAGGCGCTGCCGTTTCAATCTGCGCCCGAGGTGCGGCGACACTCGAAGCCACCGGGGCGGAGCTGCGCGCGCACGGCCGTACCGTCCATACCGGAGCCTGCGATCTTGCCGACCCTGCCGCCATCACGGCCTATATCGCGGATGCCGCGCAAGCACTCGGCGGCATCGATTTCCTGATCAACAACGCCACCGGCAGCGGGCGCAGCGACGACGAGGCATCGTGGGAAGCCAGCCTGGATGTCGACCTGCTCGCCGTGGTGCGCGCCAGCCGCGAAGCCCTGCCGCATCTGCTGTCGAGCACCGAGACCACGGGGATCGGCGCCTGCATCATCAACATTGCCTCCGGCTCCGGGCTCAATCCGTCTGCGCGCACGCCGGCCTATGGCGCGGCCAAGGCCGCCGTCATCCATTACACCCGTACCCAGGCCGCGATGCTCGCCAAACACGCCATCCGCGCCAATTGCGTAGCACCTGGCTCAATCGAATTCCCCGGCGGCTCGTGGGAACGTCGCAAGACCGAAGACCCCACACTTTACAACAGCGTACTCGCCGCCTGCCCCACCGGCCGGCTCGGTCGTCCAGAGGAAGTGGCCCAGGTGGTGATGTTCCTGGCATCACCATGGGCCGCTTGGGTCACCGCCCAGGTCATCAGCGTCAACGGTGGACAGGGCCTCAAGGGTTAACCGACCGCGTGCAGCTCGGCCGGTGCCCCACACGGACCCGGCCGGTCACGTGGTCCAAAAGGGCGAGCGGGTCGGCCGGCAGATTGTCGCCTCGCCAGGCGACGTGCTGATCCGGACGGATCAACGCGAAAGCGGCCTGATACAGGCGTGAAAGGCGCACATCGCCCGGCACCGCCACGGTAAGCGGCACACCCCTTTGGTCGGCCGCCGCTCGCATGGCATCCACCCCGGCGTTGGCTTCCCCGGTGACGAGCAGGGTGAATCCCAGCCCGAAATGGTCGTATAACGACGAGCCATCGGCAAGCCATGCATGCGGCGCCAAACCGCCTGGAAAGGCCGATGGCACGTAGTGGATGGAGTGCTCCTCTGGCGGCTGCGTGCCATCATCCACGACGATCGGCGAGCCATCGTAACGGGCGCCCAACACCAGGCCGAGCGTGCTGAATTCGCGGATCTTGCTGTCCTTGATGATTTGGCCCTGCGCGGCACGCACCGCATCGCCCGCCGGCCCCGGCGCCTCCAGGTCAGGCCGCACCAGCTGATTGCCAACCGTTGCGTAGTTTATCACAGACTCGCGGATGGTGCGGCGATGCACCGGTGCGCGCTCTGTGTGGTATGCGGCCAACAACCCTGGGCCGCCCCATCCCTGCAAAGTCGCTGCCAGCTTCCATCCGAGATCGACGGCATCGCCGATGCCCATGTTCATGCCGAAACCACCGAACGGCGGGTGCAGATGGCAGGCATCGCCGGCAAGAAACACACGCCCCTTGTGATAGAAATCCGCCACCAGACTATGCGCCACCCATGGATCGGTGTGCAGCACCTCGACGGCGAGATCGGCGAACCCGGTGCCACGCCTGATCAGCTCGACGGGGTCGACCTTGGCGGGATCGACGTTGCCTGCGAGCTTGGTCGCCATGAAATACCACAGGTCGTTCTGGTCCATCGGCCCCAGCACGGAAGGCACGTCCTGGTTGACCATCCAATACATAATCGCCTGGCCATGCACCTGACGCCCCGCGAGGTCGGGGGCCCGGAAGATGATGCTGTAGTTCTTCGCGACATCGCGCTCACCCGACAGCCGCGCACCGATCGCCTCGCGCACAAAGCTGCGTGCGCCATCGGCGCCGACGAAATAGGAACTGCGGATATTCGTGGTGATTCCAGACCGCAGCTGCAACAGATCCACGCCGACCCCGTCACCGGTATCCTCGAAACCGGTCACCTGCGTGTTGAAGGCAAGCCGCACGTCGGCAAGCCCCGCCGCATGCTCGCGCAGCACCCCCTCAAGCGTGTATTGCGGCACCCATTGGGCTTCCTCCGACTACAGCTCGTTGCGCACCCGCTGGCCATTGAAAGCATTTTCGAACCGCGCGAGAAGGTTCCCATCCATTCTTGTGGCAAACACGATGTCGGGTGGGTAATCCGGCGGAATGGGCGAGGCCTTGCGCAATGCCTCGGCGATGCCCCACCGCCTGAGATGCTCGCGCGTACGCACATTGGTTGTTTTCGCACGAGGGCTGTACCCAACGCGATCATTCCGCTCCGCCACCAGGCAGGAAATGCCGCGATGGCCCAGTTCGATCGCCAGCGCCAACCCAACCGGACCACCGCCGGCGATCAACACATCGACGGTATCGATCTTCATTATGGTGTTCCCGTCGACGTCTCGTAGTTGAACACGAAGTCGGCCGGCGGGTTGGGGCCCCAAACATAGAAGGCATCGTGCGGCGGATGATCGTCGCTCGGCCAGTCCATATCGGAAGGGATGTAGTCGATATCGGAGGAATACTCCTCGTAGCTGCCCCATGGGTCGCGGACATAGTGAAAATAGTTGGAGCCCAGCACGTGCCGCCCGACGCCCCATCCCGCGCTGAAACCGCGATCGGCCATCTGCATGGCGCCCAACCCCACCTCGTGGAACGAGCCGACATCCCAACTCAAATGATGCAGGCCTGGGCCTTCGGACATCGCAAATGCCACCATGTGATGATCCGAGCCATGGATACCGTGCATGAATGCCACCCCCTCGCCCGCGCGATCCGACAGGCGCAGACCGATGACATTTTCGTAGAACCGGATCGCGCGGCCGACATCACGGGTAAACACCAGGACATGGGCCAGCCGCCTCGGCCGCACGAACGGCGCCTTCGAACGCGGCGTGGAACCCTGCACGCCCGGTGGCGAAGACGGGTTGCTGACAACCGCCTTCTCATTGGGAGAAGACTTCCCCGCCACCCGAATTTCCACCAGCGTATGATCCGGATCACGAAACCAGAATCCGTTGGACTCGACCCCCGTCGGCGGGTCGATCTGCGCCACATCAAAGCCTCGCAACCGCGCCCGCAGCGGCGCCATATCGTCGGCGTACGCGCCAAACGACAGATAGCTCAGCCGCTTGGTGCCGCCCTCGCCGATGTGGCCCCAGCGATGCTCATGCCCGACGGTGTATAGACCCAGACCGTTGCCTTCCTCACGCACATCGAGGCCGAAATCGGAATAGAATTTCTGCGCGAGCTTGAGATCCGGCACCACGAAATTGAACTGGTCCACGGAATGCACACCCAACCCACCCACGCGGCGCGGTTGCAGCGGCAAGGCCCTGATCACCGTCATGCCATAGCTCCTTGGCGTGAGTTCCGGCGTGCCGCTTGAGGGCCGCACAGCCGGGCCGGGTTGTTGACCGGCTGTCGTATTTCCAGACTTTTGGCTAGCGATGGACGGGGATGGCCGAAAGATGGCAGATTGATCTCAGCGATACACTCCAGGCATCGGTTCACATGAAACTGCACCATTTCCGGCACGTGGTCGCTATCGCCGAACGCGGCAGCCTGCGCGCCGCCGCCCGCCACCTGCAGCTTGCCCAACCGGCCCTGACGCGAAGCCTGGGCGAGTTGGAAAGCGAGTTGGGAACCGCACTATTCGAACGCCAGGCGCGCGGCATGGCGCTGACGCCGATGGGCCACATCTTCATCCGTCGCGCCAATGCCATCCTCCATGAAGTCCGTCGCGCGCGGGAGGAGGTCGAACAGCTGCAAGGGGGCACCCAGGGCAGCGTGGTCGCCGGCCTGTCGATTGCGCCGCATATCGCGATGGTGCCCAAGGCACTTGTCCCGTTCCGCAAACGCTACCCCGGCGTGCGGCTGCACATCATCGAGGGTTTCTATTCCACGCTCGAAGCCGGCCTCAGGGGCGGCAGCGTCGACTTCTTCATCGGTCCGGAGCCGGACAGCGCGCTCGCATCCGATCTTGTGCAGGAAAGCCTGTTCGCCAACACGCGCAAAATTCTGTGCCGCCGCAACCATCCGCTCGCCGGTGCGAAATCTCTGAGCGAATTGGGGGACGCCGAATGGGCGACGACCTCCATTACCCTGCAGGCCGAGGAGGAACTCGGCACCGTGTTCGCAAGCCACCACCTGCCTGCGCCCCGGCTGGCGCTGCAGACCCAATCGGCGCTGACGCTGCTGGTTGCAATCGCCAACAGCGACATTCTCGCCATGGCGCCCATACAATGGATGGACCTCGAGCCTATCGGGACGGTTCTGCAAACGATCGAAGTGTTCGAGCCCCTGCCCGCGCCCACAATCGTGCTTATCCGCAAAGCCGGCCTGCCCCTCACACCGGCGGCCACTTTCCTGCTCGACCTGATGCGCAAGGCCGTGCCCCGGCCGGACACCGACCTCCCAGAGCCACTGCGGCCGCGCCGCCCTGTTACCAAATCAGCGGAGAGACATCGCAAGATCCGGGAGATCAGTTGACCGCGCATCGGCATTCGCCAACAGCGCCGACCTGATCGCTGACTCGTCGTTGCAGCCGAACAGATCCATCGTTCGTCCCGCCTCACGAAAGACTGTGGCAAAACCTGGGGCACCACGCTCCACCGCAGGCCGATGCCGCCGAGGCCGTGGGGCGACTCCACGCGTAGCCCATCTGACGGTGTCACGGTCGACAAATACGCCGTGCTCAGCGGCAGCACATGGCATTGCGTTGGCAAGTGCCGCATCGCCAGCAGATCGTCAATCGCACACGCAGTGACGATCGTCCGGTCCAACATCCTGGATCGCTCGAGTGTGTCCGCCAGCAGCCCCGCCATGGCAGCCGCACCTTGCTTGAGCTCCAGCCGCAACACCACCGCAGACAGCCGCAGGATTTCGAGCACTTCATCCAACACAGGCAGCGTCTCGCCGCCGGTTCGGTTCAGCGTAATCGTCGATCGACGGTCTGGCGACATCGCCTCAACTGCACCAACACTATCCGTGGTCCAGTCGAGGCTCGCGTCATGCAGCAGCACCACCAGCTCGCCATATGCGGTGGCGTGAAGTTCAAGCTGAACTTCATCAACCCCAAAGCCACCGCGCCGCGGCACACCGTGCGACTGTTCCCAGGCCATAGCAGCGCGCCGCCGCGATGGGCGATGACTGCGGTCACCCGTGATGCGCCGCGTCACACCAGATTGTTGTCTATGTAGTCGAAGTTGATGTCATCGCCGAGACCCGGGATCTGCGGCATATGCACGTAGCCGTCGGCATCCATCGCATCAGCCTGCGCGTTCAGATACTCAGGCACCTCATCGTATTCGATGAACGGATGCAGCAGGCCCCGCTCAACCCAGGTGCCGTTCTTCTGTGCGGCGCAGAGCGTGAGGTTGCCGGGACCGCTGCCGTGAACTTCACAGTTCATACCGGAAGCCCCAGCAAGATGGATGATCTTCATTGAAGGTCCGATACCGCCTATGTCACGTACCCCGGTGCGGGTGATGTCGCAAGCACCGGACTTAATCCATTCGGCACACGTATGGAATTTTCCGTCCGCTGTCTCTGGCCCGATGATCGGCATGGTGAGGTTTTCCGCCAGCCACACATACGAGCTCATCGAAGCCTCGTTCATCATCTCCTCGAACCAAGTGTAGCCGAGCTTTTGCAGCTCCAGCCCAAGCCACAGCGCCTTGCTCCGACTGTACCCGTGATAGGCGTCGAGCATCAGCGGGAAGTCCGCTCCCACCGCCACGCGCACCGCAGCGCACGCCTTCACGTCCATGCGCGGATCGGGTGCAAAGGACACAGGCTTCATCCAGGTGTGCAGCTTGATCGCCTTATAGCCGCGCTTGACCAGCACCTCGGCGTAACGAGCATAATCCTCTGGCGATGAAAGTCCGCCAAATACCTCGTCGCCGCACATCGTGCTGCCGTAGGCCAACACCTTGTTACGATAAGCCCCAATGAGCTTGTAGACGAGAATGCCGAGCTTGCGGCCTGTCAGGTCCCATAGCGCCAGCTCGACAACTGCTAGAGTGCGATCGCTCAGCTGCCCGTTGCCACCGCGTTGCCAATGCGCCAAGCCCTGCCACAGCTTTTCGCGATCGTACGGATCTTCTCCAAGCAGCACATCACGTGCAAAGCCGTTGATCAGATGCGGCCGCACCACCTCGCTGGGCGCGAAGCAATGCCCCTCGGTGCCGTCGTCCGTCACAATCGTCAGCATCGATTGGCGCACCTGGCGCGGATCGCAGGGATGACTATGGCCATCGCTGTCATTGTTCTGGCGCGACATATGCGAAAAACTGCGAACCTTGATGTCGGTGATCTTCACCCGCCAACGCCCTGACCGTTGCCGATTAATTATCCCGGGCTGGTGTACCCGATTTGTATGACAACATCGAACCAGAATTTCTGGTCGGTCAAGATCCAAACTTTCAGGAGCGACTTTCGAGCGCATCACGCAGACTGCGATAGCGCTCCCGGCTGCCGATCAGATGGGCGCGCATCGCAGCCCGCGCCGCTTCGGTGTCGCGGCCGCGGATGGCGAACAGGATCGCCCTATGCTCCTGCTGCACAATCCTGCCATTTGCTGTCTACGCCTCGGCCGCTGTCGTCGCCTGCCGGACACTCTGACGGGGAATGAGAAAGTGGCCCAGGTAGGTCAGGAAATCGTGAAACAACGGGTTTCGCGTTGAATTCCCAATGGCGAGATGAAACTCGAAGTCGGCAGCCATGCTGCGCTCGGACTTCATCACGGCCTCGTCGATGGCGGCCAACGACGCCTCCATATGCCGCAAGTCCGCCGCCGTACGCCGCATGGCCGCGAGCGACGCTGCCTCGGCCTCGAGCCCCAGGCGCAACTCCATCACGTCGATCATGCGTTGCAGGCTGTCGAGCGCATCGGCGTCGATACGAAACGGCTGCTGCTGGCTATGCTCGGCCACATAGGCGCCAAAGCCCTGGCGCGTTACCACCAGACCATCTGCCCGCAACGCCGCCACCGCCTCACGCACCACCGTCCGACTAACGCCAGCTTCCTCCGAAAGCTGCAATTCCGTCGGTAGGCGGGTGCCCGGCGGCAGCGCACCTCCGACGATCTGGCGGCTCAGCCTTACGACCAGGTCGCCAGCCAGGGAAGCCGGCTTTGCGGTTTGCGGTTGACGCATGGGCCTCATCGTGAGCCGCTCCACTTGTGACGGGTTGTCATATGAATTTCGGCACCGCCACAATGAAATCTTGATTGACCCAACAGATGCCCGTCAAGGGCACGCAGGGAATGTCATGAAGCGAGCACTCGTTGTCACAACAGCCTGGCTGCCCTCGCCCTCGCCAGCTTGCACGCGGCTCCTGCGCTGGCGTTTCAAGATGCGCCAGCCCTGGCACCCCTTACCGCCCAGGGCAAGCTGCCGACGGTCGCAACGCGCCTTCCATCCACACCGGAGGTTGTGAAAACCGTGACAGTGGGACGCTTCGGCGGTACCTTTCGCACCGTGGTCCGCGGCGATGCAGACCATAACCAGATCCTGCCCACCTCGGGGAACATGGGCCTTACCCGATGGTCGCCAGATTTTCAGACCATCCTGCCCAATGTCGCCGAAAGCTGGTCAACCAATGCCGACAGCTCTGAGTATACCGTCAAACTTCGTGCCAAGGTTAAATGGTCGGACGGTGCGCCGTTCACCGCCGACGACATTCTGTTCTTCGTCAACGACCTTCTCCCCAACAGAGAATTCTTCGCCTCGCCGCCAACCCAATAAGTGGTCGGCGGGCAGATCATGAAGGCCGAGAAGGTCGACGACACCACCGTAAAGCTGATCTTCGCCGGGCCCTATTTGCGACTGCCCGGCGTGCTCGCAGGCCCGCTGGGCCAGCATCCCGTCCTCTACGCCAAGCACTACTGCCAGCAGTTCGTACCAAAATATAATCCAAACGTGGGCAAGCTTCTGGCAGCCTCCCGCCAGCCCGACTGGCCCACGTTGCTGCGCCAACGCTGCGGTGACATCGAGATACCCGCACGCTGGGCAAATACCGAGCGCCCCGTTCTGGACCCCTGGGTGATTACCACGCCTTACTCCGCCGGCGCCACGGAAGTGGTGTTGCAGCGCAACCCGTAGTTCTGGCAGGTCGGCAGCGCAGGCAACCAGCGACAATATATCGATACGGTGAACTTTAAGGTGATCTCGGATCATCCAGTCGATCGTGCTGGCGGGGATCGGCAGTAAGATCGACTTTCTCGTCCGCCACATCAACACTATCAACAACAAACCGGTGCTCGCCCAGCACGCAGCCGAAGGCCATTACGCGCTGGCCGCGCTGGAGCCTGCTGAATCAGCCACCACCGGCCTGTTCTTCAATCAGACCGACAAGGACGCCAAACTTCGCGAGCTGCTTACCAATCACGACTTTGCGGCAAGCAGGGGGAAAGAGCCTTCCGCCAGTATGGGACAGCGACTGAAGCTTTGGGACGAGTGGAAGCAGGCACCGACGGAAGCCAAGCCCGATGACCTGTTCAAGCAGATCCTGCAATTGGCGGCCGATGCGTTCGAGGTGACCGGCACCGTACAGGGTGTGGTTACCTTCGAAATTCGCAGTGAACACTTGATGAACGTTCCTGATAAACTTCCGCTCGGCTAGGAATATCCGACGCCTGCTCCCACCCTGCCGCAGCAGTATCACTTCGCACCGTAACCATGGGTCGCTTTATTATCCGGCGTCTGATCGGCATCATCCCGTTTGTGGCACTGGTTGCGATCAGCGTTTTCATTCTGATCAAGCTACCACCCGGAGACTTCGTTTCGTATTATGCCGCCTCTCTCGCAGCTGCGGGCGAGACCGTGGATGATGCGATACACGCCTCAATGCGTGTCCATTACGGTCTCGATCAGAACCAGATCGTGCAGTACTGGACCTGGATCAGCGGCGTCGCTGTCGGTGATTTTGGCTATTCGTTCAAATGGCAGAAGCCGGTATCGAGCCTAATCGGGGAACGCATGGTACTCACGCTCATCCTTTTTCTGGTGACCCTGCTGTTCACCTGGGCGATCGCATTGCCGGCTGGGGTGTACTCCGCTGTCCGCCGCTACTCCTTCGGCGATTATCTGGTGACCATGGCAGGCTTTATCGGCCTGGCGATACCGAACTTTCTGCTTGGGCTTGTGCTGACGTATATCGGCGTCACCGTATTTCACGCTGATGTCGGTGGGCTGTTCTCACCCGGCTGCCTGAACGCGCCGTGGTCCTGGGAGCGTGCCGGCGACCTGCTCGCCCATCTATGGATCCCAATGGTGATCCTTGGCGCCCACGGGTCGGCCAGTCTCATCCGGATCATGCGCGCCAACCTGCTCGACCAGCTCAACCAGCCTTACGTCGACACCGCCCACGCCAAGGGGCTGTCTGAGCTCACCTTGTTGGTGCGCCACCCGATCCGCATCGCGCTCAATCCGTTCATCGGCACACTCGGCTGGGTCTTGCCAAACTTGGTTTCTGGCTCAGTGATCGTTTCGATCGTGCTAAACCTTCCCACCGCGGGGCCGATGTTGTTCGACGCATTGTTGGCACAGGACCAGTATGTGGCAGCCGCGTTCCTGCTTCTGCTGTGCTCGCTCACCGTCATCGGCACGCTGGTGTCCGACATCCTTCTGGCCCTGCTTGATCCCAGGATCCGTTTCGAGTGAACGACACGTTCGCCAATCCGCGCCCGATCGCGCCCACGGCCATGCCAGTTCTGGCACAGGCTTCCGAGGCCTATCTTACCTGGCTGCGCTTTCGTCGCCATAAACTGGCTATGGCGGGGCTGATCCTGGTGATCCTGATGTATGTCGTAGCAATCCTCGCCGAACTGGTGGCGCCGGTCTCGCCAGACCACAGCAATGCCCGGCTGGTGTGCCATCCACCCCAGATGATCCACTGGATCGACAGCACGGCGGATGACTGGCATCTGCGCCCCTACGTGGTGCCGCTTCGTTCCACCCGCGACCCGGTTACCCTGGCCGCGCGATACGTGCCGGATGCCACGCGAAAGATCTATCTTGGTTTGTTCGTAGATGGCGATACGTATCGTTTTTAGTCGATCTGGTCGGGGGACATCCATTTTCTGGGAGCTGCCAACCCGCGTGATGCGGTGTTTCTGCTCGGCGCCGACCGCCTCGGCCGTGATATCTTCAGCCGAATCATTTATGGTGCCCGGGCCTCGCTCTCGATCGGCCTCGTCGGCGTTGCCTGCAGCCTTGTCCTGGGCGTCATGCTTAGCGGCATCTCGGGCTACGTGGGCGGACGCACCGATTGGCTGGTGCAGCGGCTGATCGAATACATACTTTCGCTGGCCGTCATCCCAATGTGGCTTGCGCTGGCGGCAGCCTTGCCGAAGGACTGGTCGCCCTTGCAACGCTATTTCTGCATCACGCTGATCATCTCGCTGGTCGGCTGGACCGAGCTTGCGCGCGTGGTCCGTGGCCGCTTCCTGGCGTTGCGCAGCGAAACCTATGTCACCTCCGCCTGGCTCGACGGGTGCGGCCAAACGCGCATCATCCTGCGCCATATGCTGCCCGCCATGACCAGTCACATTATTGCCTCCGTCACGTTGGCGATTCCGATGATGATCCTCGCAGAAACGTCGTTGAGTTTCCTCGGACTCGGGCTGCAGCCACCGGCGATCAGTTGGGGCACGCTGCTGAAGGAGGCACAGTCGGTCGAAGCGCTTTCCGCGGCGCCGTGGCTGCTTCTGCCGGGCGCCGCCGTGGCCGTGACCGTGCTGGCACTGAATTTCCTGGGCGACGGCCTGCGTGACGCAGCGGATCCCCAGGCCCACTGATACCGCCCCCGACACAGAGGTGATGGAGGCAGCCAACAGCCAGCACGTCGTGCTCGACATTAGCAGCCTGCGGACGTATTTTCCGATTGGCCGCGTCATTTTTCGCGCAGTCGACAACGTCAGCTTCACCCTGGTCCGCGGACGTAGGTTGTGTGTGGTGGGGAAAGCGGCAGCGGCAAGAGCATTACCGCACGGTCGATCATGCGCCTGGTCGGGCCGCCGGGAAAAATCGTTGGTTGCGAAATTCTATATTCGGCAGCTCCGGGTCAGAAACCGGTCGATATCGCCCAGTTGGATCCGCGTGGGCGGCAGATCCGCAGCATCCGCGGCTGTGAGATCGGCATGGTGCTTCAGGAGCCCATGACTTCGCTCAGCCCGATCCACCGGGCGGCAAGCAGATCGGCAAGACACTGATCGCCCGTGGTCTGGCAGACCGCAAGGAGGCCGTGCGGCACAGCATAGAGCTTCTGCGGCAGGTGGAGATCCCGTCCCCCGAGACCGCCGTGGAAAAGTTTTCGTTTGAACTGAGCGGCGGCATGCGGCAACGCGCCGTGATTGCCATGGCATTGGCCTGCGGTCCCGAGGTGTTGATCGCGGACGAGCCGACCACCGCGCTTGACGTCACCACACATGCGGAGATTTTGCGCCTGATCCGTCGCTTGCAGGTGCAGAAGGGACTTGCTGTTCTGTTCATCACCCATGACATGGGCGTGGTCGCACAGATCGCCGACGACGTGCTCCTCATGTATCGCGGCGAGGTGGTGGAACGCGGCACGGTCGAGGAGGTGTTTCACCGACCGGTGCTCCCGGACACAAGGAGCCTATTGGAGGCATCTCGCAAGCTTGGGATGGCAGCCCCGTCGGCAGCACCACCAGCCCCATCGTCGCGCATTCTGCTGCGGGCCCGCGACCTCGGCATGATCTATCCTACGGCAAAGGCGCTTTTCCACGCTGCGAAGCCATCAACCCAGGCGCTGTCTGGCGCAAGCTTCGATATGGTGGAGGGCGAGAACCTCGGCACCGTCGGCGAAAGCGGCTCAGGCAAGACCACGCTCGGCAATTTCCTGATGCGTATCCTGATACCGACGACAGGCCGCATCGAATATACGATGCGCGATGACCAGATGCTGAATCTGGCCACCCTCCCACGACCGGGGTTGCGGCCTAAGCATCGTGAAATACGCATGGTGTTCCAAGATCCGTTCGCATCGCTCAATCCACGGATGACGGTGGGGCAGGTCGTCGGCGAGCCCTTGCTGGGCAACAACATCTTATCCGGTTAGAAGCTCTCAACGCGCGTGCGCGAGCTGCTCGGCATGGTCGGACTGCCGCCCGAGGTGATGAGCCGTTATCCCCACGCTTTCAGCGGTGGGCAACGGCAACGCATCGTCATCGCACGTGCCCTGGCCCTGGATCAGCGCCTGGTGATCGCCGACGAAGCAACCTCGGCGCTGGACGTGACGTTGCGCGGCCAGATCCTGGATTTACTGCTGGAGTTGCAACCCAAGATCGCCCTGAGCTTCATCCTGATCAGCCACGACCTCGGCGTGATCCGCTATTTCTGCAATCGTGTGGTTGTGATGTATCGCGGTTCCATCGTGGAAGTAGGCACCGCCGACGCTATCTGCACCCACCCGACGCAGCCATACACGCAAGCTCTGCTCGCGGCCGTTCCGGAGGCAGACCCGGCACGCCCTTCGCTGCTCGCCCCAATAGAGACACGGTCATGACACGCATGCGTCGGCATCATTTGCCTTGGCGTAGCCGCCACCAAGCATGCGTTGGCATTGGCCGAGCTTTCGGACGTCACCAAGGTCGCTGCGGCCTGGAGCCCTACCAAGGCGCGGCGCGATGCGTTTGCTGCAGCCCACGCGTTGCCGGTGTGCGATGATCTCGACGACATCCTCGCCGATCCGACGATTGGTCTGGTGCTGGTGCTGACACCGCCGTTCACCCATCTCGACCTAGGTGATGTGGACAAACGGGATTCCGAAACAGCTTAAATCGTGATTCAACACTCCTCTTTGAGGAGAGCGGTGTTGATACGTGGACTGATGTCAGATGAGGAATGGTCGTTCTTCGCGCCTTTCCTGACGGAAAATCG
>JANXSM010000002.1 GCA_025352665.1 Rhodospirillales bacterium
CGATTTTCCGTCAGGAAAGGCGCGAAGAACGACCATTCCTCATCTGACATCAGTCCACGTATCAACACCGCTCTCCTCAAAGAGGAGTGTTGAATCACGATTTAAGCTGTTTCGGAATCCCGTTTGTCCACATCACCTAGGCTCGCAGCCGGGCCTGGAGCCGGCGGTCGAGGATGTCGAGGGAGGCGTTCACGACGCTGACGACGACCACGATCAGGAGCATCAGGCCGTACATCGTCCGGTTCTCGAAATTGTTGTAGGCGTAGGCGATCGCGTAGCCGAGCCCGTCGCCGGACAGGATGAACTCCGATGCGATCACGCCAATGAACGCGTAGGCGATCGAGAGCCTGACGCCGGTGAACAAATAGGGTGTCGTTGCTGGAAGCTGGACCAGAAGTGCTGCCCGCAGCCGCGGCATCCGCAGGACACGGGCCGTGCGGGTGAGCACGCGGGGAATGCGATCCATCCCGTTGAGCGTGGCGGTGATCATGGCGACGATCGCGAGCATCACGGCGATTGCCACGATCGCCCCGCTGCCCACGCCGAACAGCACGACGAACACAGGATAGAAGATGAACGTGGGCACCGCGTAGTAGGCCGAGAGGTACGGCTCGATCCCCCGCCGGAAAAACGCGCTGGCGTGGATCGCGACTCCTGCCACGAAACCTCCGGCGATTGAGATACCGGAGGCGATGGCGACGTTGCCAAGCGTCAGCAGGATGGCGTGGGAATACACGCCAGATGCGAGGAGATCCCAAAGGCTCGCTGCCATGTCTGAAGGGGGGATGATTGTCGACTTTTTCAACAACCCTGCCCGGCAGGAGACTTCCAGTGCCAACACCAGGGCAGTGACGACGCCAGCGCTGGCAAGCGGTCGATACCTCACGGTCCCGCCACCCCCTGGGTTTGCATGTGTTTCATGGTTTCGGCCCGCAGCTTCTCCCAGATACGTCCGTTTAATGCGCCGAAACGCGGTGCGGCGACGATGCGGCTGTCGCGGTCCTTGGGCCAACCGGTCTCGATCACGTCGATAAACTGGCCAGGCCGGGCCGACATCACGCCGACACGGTCGGACAGCATCACCGCCTCGTCCAGCGAGTGGGTGATGAGGAGCACGGTCGCACCTGTCTCGCGCCATAGCCGCAGCAGCTCGTCCCCCATCAGCAACCGGGTCTGCTGGTCCAACGCGCCGAACGGTTCGTCAAGCAGGATCATCCGAGGCTGCAGTACCAGCGTCCTGGCGATGCAGACCCTCTGCCGCATGCCGCCCGACAGTTGGGCCGGGTATGCGTCGCGGAACTGCGTCAATCCCATGAAGCCGATTGCGTAGTCGACGCGCCGCCGGATCTCGGCCTTGTCGGTTCCATTCTCACGCAAGCCGAACGCGACGTTGGCGGCCACCGTCAGCCAGGGGAACGACGCATCCTCCTGAAACACGACCCCGATCCCGTCGGGCACGCCCCTAATGGGCTTACCCTCGAACTCGGCGTTGCCGGCGCTGGGCGGGTTCAGGCCCGCGAGCACGTCGAGCAGGGTCGACTTTCCGCAACCGGAAGGACCGACCACGGAGAAAAACTCGCCCAATCGAAGGTCCAGGTCGACCGGTCCCAAGGCATGCAGGCTGCCTGGCCCGGAAGCTGTGCCGTAAACACGCGTCACGCCCGACAGGCGCGCCGCGTATTCCAAGCCATCCATCACTGCGCGGCTTGAAGGTCGGCAGGCAGATAAGACCTGTCGACGAGCTTGGACCAATCCGGCCGCTCGTTGATCTCGCCGATCAACTTGAGGCCGTCAGCCATCCGGTTAAGCTCGTTCAGATCGATCTTGCCCTCGCTCCACATGTTCGGGGCGATCATGTTGACCATGGCCTGCTCCGCCAGGACCGGGTCCATGTTGAACGCCTTGGCGACCTGCTTTGACGCGGCAACCGGGTCGGCATAGATCGCCTGCACACCCAGGCGGCGTCCGAGGATGATCGCGCGCAGCTTCTCCGGATGGGTCTTGGCGAACTCCCGAGTCGTGATGCCCACGGAGGTCGTCATTGCCGGGATCAAGCCGTTGGCTCGGATGACGGTGCGGTACCGGGCAGCGCGGGTGATGGACAGTGGCTCGATCAGGACCGCAGCAGAGACGGCCCCCTGCTCCAGCATCGTCAGACCTTGGGTGTATCCCCCTGACGCGACACGCTGGATCTTGGCGGCGTCAACATGCTGGTGCTCCATCTCGAGGAGCAGGACCATCTCCGAGGTGGATCTGGGCGAGGTGATCGCCACCTTCCTGCCGACCAGATCTGCGAGCGTCTTGATGTCCGAATTCGGCATAGTGACCAGGGTCGATTCGGCCACGGTATGGGTCGCCGCGTTGACGATCACGATATCCAGGCCTTGGCGCGCCGCCGCCAGGGCTGCGGCGGTGGCCACCTCGCCGTAAGGGGTGTCGCTCGCCAGGACGTTGCGCACGCTGGTGCCGCCGCCGGCGGACCCGATGATGCCGGTGATGTCGATCCCCGCCTTCTTGAAGTCGCCACGTTCGATCGCGACGGCGAAGGGCGCGCCATAGAGGCTGGCGCCCCACTGGGTCACAGAAATCTCATCCGCGACGGCCGGAGCAGCAATCAGCGAAAGTGCAACGGCAGCGGTGGCGACGGTCCGGATGAGGCAGGATAGGGCTATCGACATAGAAGGACGCTCCATTGTTGGGGCTCTGCGACGCCGCATCGCGACGCCTGGTGAATGCGTGTCGGCCTTGTCCATCACGCGGTCATCATCGCGACTTCCGTGATCGTGATCCCGTCGTCTTCGGCCGCCAGCTGCCTGGCGGCGTCCAGATCCGCTTTGGTCGAGGCATGAATGGTGTAGAGCGCCATCCCCCGCGTGACGGGTTCACCAGCCCGTACGGCCAGGTCGATACCGGCCCCCTTGTCGGATGGAGCGCCGGCGCGACGTGCAATTCCGGCAACTCTCCATCCGTCGATCTCCGTCACACATCCCACCTGCTTCGCCCACACCGTCTCTGTGAACGTGCCAGGCAGAAGCGGGTCCCGCCTTCCCTGAGCATCGACGATCGCCTCGAACCGCCGCATGGCGGCATAGGAAGTCAGAAGATGTTCCGCCCGCAGCCGCCCGGCCGCTTCGGTTCCGATGTCGGGGTCGAAAGACAAGATCTTCGCCGCAAAGCGGAGGGATTTTTCGCGCAGGTCCTGCGGTGCCGCGGGATTGTTGCTGAGCACCAGCCTTACGTCCCGGAGTTCGAGCACCGGGCCAATCCCACGTCCGATCGCACCGGGGGCGGCCGATGCGAGGGCGTGGACGCTGAGCCCAAGGCCTTCTCCGACATGCTCGAACAGCTGCTCAAGCTCGCGCGCCTCCTGGAAATTCCTGAGCTTGGTGTGCGGTCCGTAGGGCAGATCGACCACGACATGGGTTGATCCGGCTGCCCACTTCTTCGACAAGATGGAGGCGACCGACCAGCGGTTGCTGTTGAGTTCCAGCGGGCGGGTGATGTCGTTCACGATGTCGTCGAGGGGAGAATAGTTTAGGCGCCCGTTCCAGACGATGCAACCACCTGCGTGGCCCACAACGCGTTGAACTTCCGCCGCGTCGAGGTCAACCCGGCATGCGGCCTCCATCACGTCGGCGGTTCCGGACGCGGATGTGATGGCGCGGGAGGACGTTTTCGGCATCAGCATGCCGTGTGCTGCGACGATGGGGACGACGATCAGTGTGAGCCTGTTCCCCGGGACACCGCCCAACGAGTGTTTGTCCACCACGATCGGAGCACCCCAGTCGATCCGTGGCGTCAGACTGCATCGCGCCTGGGCGACCGCCACAACCTCATCGTCATCGAGCGTCTGGATGGTCGCGACCAGGAATGCGGCGACCTCGGATTCGGGGTAGCGGTCCTCGGCGATGTCGCGGAACAGCGTGGCGTATTCCTTCGCATCTAGCTTTTCGCCATCAATCTTGCGTCGTAGCAGCCTGCGGCTGCTGGGTGAGGGCATGCGCTGCAGGGCAACGAGGCTGCCTGCCGCAATGCCCAGTCTGTCAAAAGCCTCGCTGGAGATCCCAATCTCGCCCGGCGACAGGTGCCAGCCTGGATCGACCGTGTTCACGCGCGCGCGAATGCTGCGTCCATGACCGGAGATGTCGATCCGGTTGCCGTCCAGATAGGTCGATGCTGCGTCGGTTCCGTTAGACTGCAGGTAGGCGATGTTAGCGCGTCCGGCCCGGATCGGGATCCTGCGAAGGGCCATCCGGGATAACGCCGTCTCAAGTGCATTCACCAATGCCGCAATACCTTCCTGCACCGAGGTATTGTTCATCACCGTGATGACGTCGGCCTCGGGCGGCAGGGGTGCTACCTCAACCGCCAACTGGGCTTCCGCTTCTGCAACGGTCTCCCACCCCCGGTCCAAGATTCGACGTTTGAGGATATCCCCGCGGGCCGCGATCTCGATTACGACCAGGGGCGAGACTTTTCCGAGCAACGAGGAAAGTGTTGCGCGCGAACCGTTCGCGATGATGTTCTGGCCGGCCGCAAGGTGCTCGTGCAACTCTTCGGGCAAGCCGTATTGCAGGCCGTGGGCGTCCCAGCTGTGCAGGAATAAACCTGCAGACTGGCGCCTGGCGAACTCGCCGGCCGAGATCGGCTCATGGTCCTCGTGGGGTCCGGCAGGACGAGTGATGACCAGCCGTGCCTGCACATAGCGGTGCGTCGAGCCAAGCTGATCCATAGCACCGGCGATGAGGGTGTCCTTCCCGACCCCGCTTGCACCCACCACGAAGAAGAAAAGGCCGGATGGCACGGTCGGTATTTCCTGGACCTGCCGTCAGGTGGCCTCGTCCAGTCCGATGTCGACGGCAGGCGCGGACTGAAGGGGGCGGCTGGTGGACACGTAGTCCACACCCGTTTCGGCGATGGCCGCGATTGTATCCAGGCGGATCCCGCCGGAAGCTTCGACTTTTGCCTTGCCGGCAACCATCTTCACGGCCTCCCGCATGTCCAAAATCGACATGTTATCGACCATGATGACGTCGGCTCCCGCATCCAGCGCTTCGCGCACCTGCTCCAGGCGGTCACACTCGACCTCGATCTTGGTCAACACAGGCATCTTGAGGCGTGCGCGGCGAACCGCTTCGGTGATGTTGCCGCATACCGCGATGTGGTTGTCCTTGAGCATGACTCCGTTGTCGAGGCCAAGCCGATGGTTGAGGGAACCACCACAGGCGGCAGCGTGCTTCTCCAGCATCCGCAGGCCCGGGGTCGTCTTGCGCGTGTCGAGGAGACGCGCCTTGGTGTGCTTGATGGCGTCGGCGTATTTGGCCGTCTCGGTCGCTATACCGGAAAGACGCTGCACGATGTTGAGGGCGACGCGTTCAGCGGTAAGAAGCGCCTGGGCGGGGCCGGTGACGACAAGAAGAACCGCGCCCTTCTCGGCCACGTCACCATCCTTAACCTTCAACTCCACCGTGCACCTGGGCTCGTAGCGGGTGAACACTGCGGCCGCGACTTCGATCCCAGCGACGGTCACCCGCTCTCGGGCGTTCATGTAGAACGTCGCCGTATCGGCAGGATCGATCATGAGCTGGGCAGTCAGGTCAAAGAGCCCGATGTCCTCGGAAAGCCAGCGATCGATCTGCTGTAGTGCTACGAAACGGTCGTACATCCTATCCACCTTTAATTGTTTCGTCCGGCACCTGGTGAAAGCAGCAGGCTTAAATTTTCGTTAGTACACAAACGACAATCCGAGGATGGGTTTTGCGTGTCAACGGAATTGTTGGTCTGATGCCAACGCCGGATAATTCTGACTCTCTGGGGGATTCCTATCTGGCCTGAACTCTGTTTCGCTGCTTTTGCGTTACGATTCGCAGGTAGGAGTGGGGACATGGGATCGGCAGTCACTGTCACGCGGGAGGAGTTTACGGCATCTGGGCTCCGCGCGGCATCGGCCAAATGCACCGAAGGGGCTCAGGTTCGCCGCATCCTGGCGCTGGTGTTGATTCTGCATGGGCGCTCCCGCGGTGAGGCAGCAGCGCCGCACGCAGCGTGGGTGCCGCGATGATCACACCGACCGCCAATACCAAAATGATGAACCTGCATCTGGCAGAAATCAGCACACAGGCGCCATCGCCGCCTTAGAGCGTGATGACCGAAGGTGAAATCACCGAAAGGTCTGAATCACGCGATAAAAACAAAGAGCTTGGCCGGGATTGCGCCGCCTATCAGACGTCATCCCGCTCTAACGTGCGATGGCGCGGGCTGGCACCACGAGAGTGGTACGCTGATGGTTCCGGACAATATCGTCTTGTTGCACCTGCCGCCCTATAGCCCCGAACTGAACCCAATGGAGAATGTCTGGGACTATCTTCAACACAACAAACTCTGTGCCCTGGTCTGAGACAGCTACGGCCATATCGTTGAAGCCCGCAAAACCGCCTGGAACTGGCTTATTGCAGATCCCGCACGCATCACCTCGATCAGCACGCGCCAATGAGCGCTGCGTGGGCGTGTCAGCCAACCGTGAAAGCCACTGCGTGACACACCGAACGCCTCGCAAAGCGATCGAACCGACCAGGTTCCTCAGTACTTCGCCACGAAGCCAAACTTCATATCGATTCCCTCGTAAAGTAGGCTGCGGCTTTTTTTATTATGTCACGCTCCGCCCTCAGCTTCGTCACTTCGTGGTGCAGTCGATCAATATCCAGCACCACGTCCGGGGACACGACCGTTGCTCTTCGCCGCAGCCACCACTCTGTAACCTCGTGCGTTCAGACGGGGGCGGCCGCTGCAGTTCGGCAAAGCTGGGTCCAGGCCCCTGGACCTCTAAGCATTGAAGCAGGTTTGAGAGTGATGAGGGGGTCATACCCGCGGGTCATAAC
>JANXSM010000003.1 GCA_025352665.1 Rhodospirillales bacterium
CGGCGCGTGATACCAGCTCACCTTGATACTGGAAGCGTCAGCATCAAGGTGAGCTGGTATCACCGCTGGAATCCCAGCTTCTGCTCACCGGGAGCGATCTGCCGACAGACGTTATCCAGCATGAACCGGCCAAGGAGGCCATCACGATGTCCGCATCCACGTTCGCATTCACACAGCTGGCACTTGCAATCCACCCAATTCTCCTTCCCGCAGAGCGCACCCGCCAAGTGGAGTCGTTACAGTTGGATTTCTCTGACGGGCTGATGCATCCCGGCGTCATCGCTCTTGCGCTTGGCGGCTTCGCACTCTTTCTGATTGCGTCCTGGGTCGGCTGGGCGTTCGGCTACACGGCATTGCTGATCGTTGTAGTCTGCGGCCTTACACCAAGTCCCGCTGATAAGAACCGGTGCGCCCAATCTCGTAGCCCAATGGACATGATGCGCCAGAGTTGATCGACGAGCCTGGTCCAGGCGTTGCAGCAATGATCGACAATGTTGTCGTGACCAGGTGGCGTGACGCTCCCTATGCCCGTTTCACCAAGCCGCACGCTCGCTGTCTCATGCATCGGCGACCCCGGCTCATCTTCATCGCCTTCAAGCGTGCGCCTGAGCTGGATCAATCAGACTTGTGGTTGACCGGGACTACAACGGGCGGCCAGATCGCTCAGCTGGTGCCCCCACCCGTGTCGGGCCTGCGACATCAACACGAATACGGGCAGGGCCAATTTGAGTCTCTCCTCTTCCACAGCAAGGTTCATCCGTCCAACTCTGCTGTCGTCAAATTGACGACCGTCTTCGTCGGCTCGAGGCGGTCGTTTCTCCACATTGGAATAGTGAAAGTCTGCTCGCACGGCGCGCCTGCCCTATAGCTGCCAGTCTGCTAACGGCCATTCTTGCCGTTGACCTGACGACACTCAGCGCCAAGTGGCGGCGGAGCCTGGCCAGTAAGCGCGCCCAGCTTCGTGCGGCCTTGCCAAATAGCCAAGGCTCAAAGCCTGAAAATGCTGCCGCTTTGGACAGTTCGGACCGTGTCGGATACGGGACGATCGTTTCCGCCATGGCCCAGAGGCTCGCCTTTTTGAGCAGCACAAGGCTCCAGGGGAGGAGCATATCGCCGGCGTTGGTGCCGAGGATCGTCACGCCGACTACCCGACGGTTGACCCGAACGAGCTTGACGAAGCCTGTCATGTCGCCCTCGGCGACTGCGCGGTCGTTATCCGACAAGAGCACGCGCAACACCCGAACCTGCCTGTGCGCAGCGCGAGCCTGTTGTTCGGTAAGACCGATTTGGGCGAGCTCCGGCACGGTGCTGGTCACCGAGGGCAGCAAGTTGAACTGTGCCGGGCTCGGTAGGCCGAAGCCGATGGCCGAGACCACCAGCGTTCCCTCGTAACCGGCAGCATGCGTGAACCGGGGCCCCGCCTTGCAATCCCCGATGGCGAATATGGCCTTGTTCGTCGTCCGACGGCGCCGGTCGACGATGATGCCGTCCGGCCCTGACGCCACGGCGGCCTGTTCCAGCCCCAGTCCCTCCAACCTTGCCCGCCGCCCGGTCGCGACCAGCAGGTGCGATCCATGGATTGATGGAGCATCGGCGCGATCGAGCCGAATTCCGTCAGGCGTTGCCGACGCCGCTGTCACGGCGACAGCGTCAAGGATGGTCACCCCCTCTTTCGCCAGCACTACGCGCAGCTCGGCGGCGGCATCCGCGTCGGCAGCGCCGAGCACGGTCGCACAGTCGAGCGGAGTGACGGCGGACCCGAGGCGACGAAACGCCTGTGCCATCTCCACCCCGATTGCGCCGCCGCCGAGCACCACCAGGTGGCTCGGCAGCACGTCCAGGGCAAACAGGGTCTCGTTGGTGAGGAACGGGATGTCGGCGAGGCCCGGTATCACGGGCACCGACGGCTCGGACCCGGTCGCCAAGATGATGCGGGGGGCAGATAATTTTCGGCCACCCACCTGCAGGCTATGCCGGCCGGTCAGGCTGGCGTCACCCCGGATGACCTCGACGCCCCAGGCCGCGAACCGCTCCTCTGCATCGTGCGGCGCGATGGCAGCGATGGCGCCCTGCACATGTGCGCCGACGGCGGCGTAATCGACCGAGGGTTCATGCCGGGTGATTCCGAGGGCCGAGCCGCGCATCGCCTGCGCCCGGTGCGCCGCCGCCAGCAACGTCTTGGAGGGGACGCAGCCTGTGTTGAGGCACTCACCGCCCATGCGATCGCGTTCGATCAGGGCCACACGCAGGCCGAGCCGCGCCAAGCCCCCCGCCGCCGTTAACCCCGCCGAGCCGGCGCCGACGACGACAACGTCGTGCGTCCAAACCAAGTTCGCCCTCCATCGCTCCTAACCCGCCGATATGAGCACAGTGTGACATCCGACGCTGCTCCGAGGCCCGGCCACCTTCGTATTCTCGTCACCGGTGCCTCGGGGCTGGTCGGGCGCGAATTATGCGGCGTGCTGACGGATCGGGGGCACGACGTGGTGACGTTGCTGCACCGCAACCGCATCCTCGAGCGCAACGACGGCGCCACTATTCCCACTCGGTCTTATGACGAGGAACCGCGTGGCTCGTACGGGGGCGGTGTTGTCACTTTGCTGGACGGTGACGTGACCACGGCGGGGTTCGGCCTGACCGCGCAGGCCAAAATCGCGCTGGCTGAGAGTATTGATGTGATCGTGCGTTGTGCCGCGGTGACGGCGTTCAACCTGCCGCGATCGACCTGCGACCGGTTGAACGTCGGCAGCACGGCACAGGTGCTGGCGTTTGCCGCGCAAGCTGGCCGTGGTATCGGGGTCCTCCACGTCATCACGGCCTATGTGTGCGGAACAGCCGGTGGGGTGGTGCCCGAGGCCCCGACCACGGCGTCACGCTTCAACAATGGCTATGAGGCAAGCAAGGCGGCGGCCGAGGCCCTCGTGCTGGCGGCGCACCGGCGAGGTCAGCCCGTGGCGATCGCGAGGCCGGCGATCGTATCGGGAGACTTGGAGAGCGGCGCGATTGGGGCCTTTGGCAGCCTGTATCAGCTGCTCCGCCTCGTCACCGGGGGGCGTAGCGGGGCTTTGCCTGCCTGGCCTGACGCGAGCCTGAACCTGGTGCCAATCGACCACTTGGCGGGTGCACTGGTCGACATCACGGAGCGTATGGAGCAGGCCGACGGCCGGATCCTTCATCTCGCCGCCGGCGATCCTGTGCGCCTCATTGTGCTGGAAACCCCCGCAACGGATTTTCTCCACCTCCAGACACCTCGCTTGATGCCGGCCGAGCGGTTCGACAAGGCTCGCCTATCGCCCCGGCAACAATGGCTGCACGCAACGGTGACGGCCCTCTATGCCCCATACCTGCGGCCCAGCCCCAGCTTCGTTATCGCGAATCTCACTGCACTCAGCGGGCGCCGCTGCCCAACGACGGATGTCCACTACGTCCGACGTTTGGTCCGGTATGCGGTCACGACTGGCTTTCTGCCGGCGGAAGGCGTGCGGCCCATCAGCGCACGTCCGGATAGTGCCGATCCAGGTTGCGGCGCAGCCCGACCGCCCAGCTCGCGCTGACGCGGAGATAGATGAGGTTGGCGCGGACGGCGCTCCGGGCCGCGATCCGGCGATCCGATGTGATCACCACGCCGTTCACCATCCGTGTCAGGCCGAACCGATTGAGACGGACGCACAGATCGACGTCTTCCATGATCGGCAAGCTGGTATCGCATCCGCCGGCGGCGAGGAAGTCGGCCCGGCGGAAGAACATTGCGTGATCGCCAAACAACAGCCGGCCGCCGCGCAGGAACAGATGCGGCCGGAACAGCAATGGGCCGTAATACGTCTTGGCCCAGTTGTGCAGGCTGGTGCCCCAGCGCACCCCGCCTGGCCCGCTCAACAATGGTAGGAAACTGGCGAGCGCCATGCGCGGGTCTGCCATGGTATTGGCGATCACGGCCATCGCGTCGTCCGGCAGCAAGGTGTGGGCGTGCAGCACGCAGACGAGCGGGGCAGACACGGCAGCGACTCCCGCGTTGATCTGCGCCCCGCGGCCGCGGGGCGCCGTGATGGTACGCAATCCGCCCGCTTGCACGATCGCGACGGACGAGTCCGTGCTGCCGCCGTCCACAGCGATGATCTCGTCCGGCGTCGGATCCAGCACGCTGAGGCTCGTTAGAGCGTGATGACCGAAGGTGCAATCGCCGAAAGATCTGAATCACGCGATAAAACAAAGAGCTAGAGCGGGATTACGTCGCCTATCAGACGTCATCCCGCTCTAGGAGGCGGGGCAATGCCGCCGCCTCGTTCAGCATGGGAATGACGATGGCCACGCCGCTCATGCGACCAGGCCGGGAAAGCGAGCAAGATCTTCCGGCCGATCCAGGTAGGGCAGGGTGGGCAGCAGCGCGTAGGGAACTGAATGTGTGTCCAACCGGTGTCTCGTCGCGGACAGCACATCGGACCCGCTCCAGACCATCGCCTCGAACAGGAGCGGCATCGGGCTCGGCAGTCCGACTAGGTAATAGCCACCGTCTTCGGCCGGGCCGAGTGCCACCTTGCCGTCCGCCAACAGCGCCGCCGCGTGAGCGATATGCGACGCAGTGAGGGTCGGTAGGTCGGAGCCGACCAGGATTGCGGGGGTCGCCTGCAGAGCCCGGTTCATCCGGGCACCGAGGTCTTGGGCCTCCTGTGGCCGGATCGGCGTCGTCTTGCCGAGCCATGCCTCGAACGCGGCGACCTCAGCACTCGTCACCCAAAGCTCCACCGGCAGGCCCGTCGCCAGCAAGGTTGCGAGCGTGGCCTCCGTCAGCCGGCGGTGTAGCTCCGCGGCTCCGTTGGCACCCAAGGCTGGAATCAGACGGGTCTTGGCCTGGCCAGGGGTTGGGTAGCGGGTGAACAACACAAGCCTGATCGAGCTCATGCAAGGCCGCTTGCGTGAGGAGCGCGGAGGCTCAAATCCCGGCCGTGGCAAATCGTAAAAGTATCCCGCATGCTCCAGTCCTGGCTGTCGCTGGCGTCGCAGCACTGATTCTGCTTGAGCATTGGGCTCCCCTGCGACGGCAGACCCAGCGCGAGCCAGACCGAGCGATGCGCAACCTGGCGCTGGGGGCGCTCAGCTTGGTCGTGGTCGCGAGGGCAGAGCGGCCGCTCGTCGGTCGCTTGGCCGAAGCAGTCGAGCGGCGGCGCTGGGGCCTGTTTCAGCGCCTTCCCCTGCCGAGGCTGCTACGCGACGGACTGGCGGTGCTGGGGATGGATTATACGATTTATGTCTGGCACGTGCTGACGCATAAGGTGCCGTTCCTGTGGCGTTTTCATCTGATGCATCATGTGGATATGGACATGGACAGCACCACCGCGCTGCGTTTTCACGCGATGGACATGCTGATCTCCATACCATGGCGCGCTGCTCAAGTGGCGGTTCTCGGCACGTCGCGCCGGGCACTCTCCCTATGGCAGGCCTTTTTCTTTGCGTCCGTGCTGTTCCACCACTCCAACCTGCGCCTACCGGCCCGGCTGGAGCGGCGCCTTGCCGATGTGCTGACGACGCCCAGAATGCACGGCATTCACCACTCCACGGTGCAGGCTGAGACCGACTCCAACTGGTCGAGCGGGCTCAGCCTGTGGGACCATCTGCACGGCACCTTCCGGATGGATGTCATGGCACGGGACGATCGCATCGGCGTGCCCGCCTATCGCGACCCGAAGAAAATGCGGCTCGGTGCCTCGCTAGCGATGCCATTCAGGGAGCAACGCGACGCCTGGGTGCAGCGTTGACCAACGACGGACAACATACGATGAGCGAGCCGGCCACCCGGCCTGGCGCCCCCGTGACTGCGCCCCGGCCACGCTTCAGTGACAGGTTTATCACTGCGACCGGCGAGCGCCGGGCCGCGGTGCCGCTACAGGCGTTGCGGACGCTTTGGTTCAATACGGGAACGCTGTGCAACGTGACCTGCACCGGCTGCTATATCGAGAGTAGCCCAACGAATGATCGGCTCGCCTATCTAAGCCAAGCCGAGGCGTGTGGTTACCTTCAGGAAGCCAGAACTCTGCATCCGGAGTTAGAGGAGATCGGCTTCACCGGCGGCGAGCCGTTCATGAACCGCAACATGCCAACCATGATGCGCGACGCGCTGGAAGCGGGCTACCGGGTTCTCGTGCTAACCAACGCCATGCGCCCGATGCAGCGCTTCGCCTCCGAGCTCGTTCAGCTTCAGCGCGATGACGGACCTCGGATCACGATTCGCGTGTCGCTCGACCATCACACACCAGAGCGCCACGAGGCGGTGCGGGGAACAGGTAGCTGGGCGCCCGCCCTCTCCGGCCTGGGTTTCCTGGCCCGGCACGGCTTTACCGTCGCGATCGCCGGGCGCACGCGGTGGGGCGAGGATGAAGCCACGCTTCGTGCCGGCTACCGAGAGCTCTTCGTCACGCTGGGCCTGGATATCGACGTGTTGGACCCGGGGCAGTTGGTATTGTTTCCTGAGATGAACGCGCGGCCAAACGTGCCTGAGATCACCGAAAGCTGCTGGGCGATCCTCGGCAAGGAGCCGGGCGATGTGATGTGCGCAAGTTCACGCATGGTCGTGAAACGGCGTGGAGCGGACCGCCCTGCCGTGGTGAGTTGCACCTTGATACCTTTTGATAAGCAATTTAAGCTCGGTGAGACATTCGCCCAGGCGGGTGGCGCCGTTCATCTCAACCCCCCTTTCTGTGCAGAGTTCTGTGTGCCGGGCGGCGGGTCCTGCAGCCACTAATTTCTGCGGCTACCGGGATAAATCATGCGGTTGGCCGACCAGAGCGAACTCGCCAAGTGATGGCCTCGATCGCGCAGAACCATAGATGCAGGTTAACGTCGCTTGACTTCCAACTCAGACCCCGATTTTGCGGCATGCAGTTGGCCAACCTGCAATGAGGCTTGCTCATCGGTTTGTTCACATCAGCGACTTGCGTCATGTCAACGCCGGTAGAAGAATCCCCACTTCTACCGGAATAAAAGTCCTCAGTTTCACCGGTCATGTCCCTGGGTGGGCATATCTATTTTTAGGCGGACGCCCTCGCGGCCGCGGGGTCGGCATCGCTATCGGCGGGTTGATAATGGCCTTGAACCGCACATGCTCCGGCATGAGCTCAGCATGCTGGCGCAGGCGATAACTCGAGCCTTCGATCTGGATGACTATCGCGTGGTGCAGCAGCCGGTCCAGCAGTGCGGTTGCCACAACCGGATCACCAAACACGTCACCCCATTCGGCAAAACTACGGTTTGACGTCAGCACCATGGCCCCGCGTTCATAGCGGGTGGCGACCAGTTGGAAGAACAGATTACCTCCTCCAGGGACAACAGGCAGGTAGCCGATCTCATCAACGACCAGGAGAGCAAGCCTGCGGAAGAAGGCGAGACGCTTGAGCAGGCGTTCTTCGCGTTCGGCTCGTGCAAGTTGGGCCAGCAGTTCCGCCAATGTGCAGAAGTAGACGCTCTTGCCTGCCTTGATCGCCTCCACCCCAAGCGCGATGGCGAGGTGACTTTTCCCGGTTCCAGGGGGTCCCAAAAGGTGGACTACCTCGTGGCGATCGACAAATCCGAGCTGGGCCAAGGTCAGAATGCGATCCCGGTCCAGAGATGGCTGGAAGGAGAAGTCAAAGCCTGCAAGCGTCTTGATCGTCGACAGGCGGCCCATGCGCAGGGCTGTCTTGATGCGGCTGTTCTCTCGCAGGGTCAGCTCTTCGGACAACAGGATGTCGATGGCCTCCAGTGCGCTGATTTCGGCGTGCTCGAGACGGCGGACGATCTGGTCGAGAGCTTCCAGCGCCCGCGGCATCTTCAGGCCAACGAGATCATGGCGGATGCGATCGAGTGTTGCAGGTATCAGCTCGCCAAGAGCGTTCATGTCCGTCGCTCCTGCGCCAGGCGTCGACCGACAGCGTCGTAGAATTCCAACGAACGCGTGGCGACCTTATCACCGGCGCGCCCCAAAATCGTGGCCCCGCCTGGTAGTCTGCGATGGGGCCGATAAAATCCTTTGCGGTGATCGGGCGCGACGCGGCGTTGGTGGCAGCCTTCCAGCACCGGATGGGCGGCAATCAGCACGCCGTCGTCAAAGATGTGGATTTCTTCCGCCAGCGTGTGCACTTCCACCGGACGGCGGCGGGTGGCGTCCGGCACGCTATAGAAGTTGCCGCCCACGCTCACCATGCCGTCGCGCGAGATGCGGCGCTCGAGGCGTAGCACCGCGCGGAACGGCGCCAGCGGCAGCTGTTTCAAGTGCGGCCTCTCCTCGGCAAAAGCCTCGTTGACGACGCGCCTGGTGGTGGCGTGCAAACGAGGGTTGGCAACGTCGTCCAGCCAGCGGCGCAACTGCTCGTTCAGATCGGCGAGGTTGCGGAAGCTGCGAGCGAGGAAGAAGTCTTCGCGGATATAGCGGAACGGCCGCTCGACCTTGCCCTTCGTTTTTGCGCGGTATGGCTGGCAGGCACGCGGATGGAAGCTGTAATGGCGCGCCAGATCGATCAAGGCACGGTTGTAGATGATCCCACCCTGGTCACCATCACCCGTCACCGCCGTCTTCATCCGGTCGTAGAGCAGTTCACGTGGCGCGCCACCAAGGGCATCAAAGGCCGCGACATGACAGCGCAGCACCGTTGCCAGATCCTGATGCATCACGAAGCGGGCCCAGATCAGGCGGCTGTAGCCCAACACCATGGAAAACAGCCAAACAATGCGTGGCGTGGTCGGTTCGTCGGCAAAGGCCGCCTGAAACTGAGCAAAATCGACCTGACCCTGCTCGCCTGGCGGCGTCTCGAAGCGCACTTCGAACCGGCCATCGGCCATCGGGCGAACGTCGCGCAGGAAGTCCGTCACGAGGGTGTAGCCGCCGGTATATCCCAGCTCCTTCAGCTCCCGCAGGAGCCGCGCACCCGTGAGGCCGGGATAGGCTTTGACCCGCTCGCGCAGATATCCCGCAAACGGATCCAGGCGCGTCGGTCTGGGCTGACGCGGGCCATAGGTTGGAGGCTCCGGACCACGCTGGATGGTTCGGCGAACGGTTTTGCGGTCGAGCCCCAAGTGTCGGGCAATGGCAGAGACCGACAAACCCTGTCGATGCAGATCAAGGATCATGATTATCCACTCCAGCTTCACCACCAGCCCATCCCTCCCGCAATTCGGGAGAGCATCGTCTCATCGTGTTGTTCTTGCTTGCGGGACATGCCCCGCAAGCAAGAACAACACGATCAACTGGAGACTTTTCGAACGGCGGTTCTGCGGAGTTTCACTCCGGTATCAACACGTCAAGCGAAGAACGTCTGCTTTCGCATGCTGTCTGCTCCAAACCCGACGGTTTGCTGCCGGCCAAGCCTTGCTGGAAGTCCTAGGTGATGTGGACAAACGGGATTCCGAAACAGCTTAAATCGTGATTCAACACTCCTCTTTGAGGAGAGCGGTGTTGATACGTGGACTGATGTCAGATGAGGAATGGTCGTTCTTCGCGCCTTTCCTGACGGAAAATCG
>JANXSM010000011.1 GCA_025352665.1 Rhodospirillales bacterium
CGATTTTCCGTCAGGAAAGGCGCGAAGAACGACCATTCCTCATCTGACATCAGTCCACGTATCAACACCGCTCTCCTCAAAGAGGAGTGTTGAATCACGATTTAAGCTGTTTCGGAATCCCGTTTGTCCACATCACCTAGAGCCTGATCGCTTCTGGTAGGCGAAGAAATCAGGCTCTAGGAGCCTGTCTGATTAATCATGGCCGTAACGAAAAACGAAAGAAGCTTGCTTCAAAAGTGTCGGGCTGATTCTAAAAAAAATCAGCGCAGCCTCGGCTACGAATCAATGTTGCGCGGTGTACTTACGTAAGCGATTACTCGGACAGGCTCCTAGCCTTCTGTTTTAACGCGCAATTTTATCGCACGGTTGGTTCAACCTCAGGCGATATTGCTTTAAATGCACCTCTTCGCAGGTGACCAGCAGCAGCCCACCTGCTGACTGCACGGCATCGCGCGCGTTGATGGCAAGATTGAGCAACGCGTTCTCAAGCTGGTTGGAATTGAAGGTGAACGGCCAGGCCCCGGTGCGAAGCCGCATCTCCAAGGCGATGGCACGTCAGCGGCGGGGAAAGGCGAGCCCGGCGGTGGGCGAGTGTTGCAGCGCGAGCGATGCTCTGGCGCGCTGCCTCGGCGTAACGGGCGACCTTCTGCGGCGTGCCCTCGTCGATCCGCCGCCGCATCAGCTCCACCCCTCGCGACATCGCCTACAGCATATTGTTGAAATGATGCGCGATCCCGCCGGTGAGCTGGCCGATCGCCTCCATTTTCCGGGCCTGGCGCAGGGCGTCCTCGGTCTGGCTGAGAACCTGCGCGTGGTTCTTCTCCGCCTCGCACCATCGCTCTCGCTGCCGGTCATCGGGATGGCCGGCAGGTGCAGCACCTCGCGCCCGACCAGCACGTAGATGCCAAGCACCGCGAGCAGTAACGAGAGGTACAAACGGCAGCAGAACACAGCGCGTGCCCAGAAGCCGAGCCTCGAAGCGCCTTTCCATGCGCTCGCCTACAGCACAAGAAAGGCCAGACTCGCCACACCCATTACTGCCGTCGCCAACCATCCAACACAACGCAGCCACAACGGCAGCCGCAGCGCGCCCATGATCTCGCGATTGCTTGCGATTAGCAGCATCACCACCATCAGAGGCGACGCCAGCACGCCGTTCAGCACCGCACTCCAATACAGCGCCTTGATTGGATCGATGCCGACGAAGTTCAGCCCCATCCCGGTCAACGTGGCGACCGCGATGACGCCATAGAATGCCCGCGCCCGGCCCAGTTTCAGGTCGAGTCCCTCCGACCAATCGAAGGTCTCGCACAAGGCGTAGGCGACCGAGCCGGCCAGCACCGGCACGGCGAGCAATCCGGTCCCGATGATGCCGAGTGCGAACAGAAAAAACGTGGCCGGCCCTGCGATCGGTCGCAACGCCTCCGCCGCCTGGCCCGCGGTCTGGATTTCGGCGGCGCCCGCGGCGTGCAAGGTCGCGGCGGTGGCGATCATGATGGACAAGGCGACCAGGTTGGAATACCCCATGCCCACCCAGGTATCGAGGTCGATCCGCCGCAACTCGGCCGCAGCGTCCGGATGCTCCTGCAGGCTGGGAATGGCGCGGGCGCGCAACTCCTCCATCTCCTGCGCCGCCTGCCAGAAAAAAAGATACGGGCTAATCGTGGTGCCGAGGATGGCCACCAGCATCTCCGCATGGCCGCCGTCCAGCGTGATACGCGGCACCACCAGACTGCCCAGCGCCTCGTTCCACGGCACATGCACGGCAAACACCACGCCCACATAGGCGAACAGCGAAAGCGTCAGCCATTTCAGCAGACCGGCATATCGCGCGTAGCCGAGCCAAACCTCGGTCACCAGGCAGAACACCGCAAATCCCGCAGTATAGATCGCCATCGGCCCGCCGATCAGCAACTGCAGGGCGGCGGCCATGGCGCCCAGATCCGCTCCGAGATTGGCCACATTGGCCACCAGCAGCAGCAGCACGGCGCCGCGCAGCAGCCAGGGCGAATAATGCAGCTTGAGATTGCGGGCGATCCCATGTCCGGTTACCGCACCGATCCGCGCGCTGATCACCTGGGTCACCGACATCAGCGGCCAGCTAAGCAGCATCACCCAGTTGAGCCCGTAGCCGAACTGGGCGCCCGCCTGGCTGTAGGTTGCGATTCCGCTCGGATCGTCGTCCGCGGCCCCGGTCACTAGGCCCGGGCCGAACACCTCCAGCAGGCGGACCTTCCGCGCCTGGCCAAGCGTGCGGCCCACCGTTTGCTTGCCAATGGGCTCCAACCCTTCCCCCGGGGAGCCACCCTCGCCTTGCGTGGGAACGACCTGCTGCTGCATTGAGACCACGCCATCTGCTTGACGCATCCATACACCCGGGGGAACATCTCCGCTGGCATATTTCCGGAGACCCAGATGAACGTCGCCGTTCAAAGCACCGCCCCCGCCGGCATCTCCGCCGAGGAATGGTCCGTCCGTTGCGACCTCGCAGCACTCTACCGGCTGGTCGCGCATTTCCGGATGACCGATTTCATCTACACCCACATCAGCGCCCGCGTGCCCGGCCCCGAGCACCACTTCCTCATCAACAAATACGGCGTGATGTTCCACGAAATGCGCGCGTCCGACCTCGTGAAGGTTGATCTCGACGGCCGCGTGATCGGCTCTGAAGGCCAGAGCCAGCGCGTCAATGCGGCCGGCTTCACCATCCATTCCGCCATCCACATGGCCCGCGAAGACCTCACCTGCGTGGTGCACACCCACACCTCGGCCGGCATCGCCGTCTCCGCCCAGAAGCAAGGCCTGCTGCCGATCAGCCAGCACGCGCTCAAATTCTACGGCCATCTCGCCTACCACGGTTACGAAGGCATCGCGCTCGACCTCGACGAGCGGGACCGCCTGGTGGCCGACCTTGGCGAGCACCGCGCCATGATTCTGGCCAACCACGGCCTGCTGGTCGGCGGCCGCACCATCCCCGAGGCGTTCCAGAACATCTATTACCTGGAGCGCGCCTGCCAGGCTCAGATCGCAGCCCAGTCCGGCGGCGCCGAGCTCATCCTGCCGCCCGAGGCCGTCCGCCGACACACCGCCGCCCAGTTCAACCGCCCCGGCGAGGACGCCCTGTCGCACTATGAATGGGCCTGGGGATCCGCCCTGCGCCTCATCGAGAACGACCGGCTAGATTACCGCGCATGAGCGAGCCTCTCCTGCGTATCGAGGGGCTGCGAACCCAATTTCGCACCCAGATGGGCCTGGTCAACGCGGTCGACGGCGTCAGCCTCTCGGTCGCCCGCGGCAAAACCCTCGGCATCGTCGGCGAAAGCGGCTGCGGCAAGTCGATGCTGTCGCTCTCCGTCATGCGCCTGGTGCCCCAGCCCGGTCGCATCGCCGACGGGCGGGTGATGTTTGACAACACCGACCTGTTGAGCCTGTCGCCCGAGGCCATGCGCGCCATCCGCGGCAAACGCATCGGCATGATCTTCCAGGAGCCGATGACCAGCCTCAACCCGGTGTTCTCGATCGGCGACCAGATCACCGAGGCGATCCGCGCCCACGAAAAATCCGCCGGCAAAGCCAGCTTGCGCGCCCGCGCCATTGCAGCGCTCGACCGGGTGCGCATCCCGGCAGCGAGCCGCCGGCTCGACGAATATCCCCACCAGATGTCGGGCGGCATGCGCCAGCGCGTCATGATCGCCATGGCGCTCGCCTGCGACCCCGACCTCTTGATCGCCGACGAACCCACCACGGCCCTCGACGTCACCGTCCAGGCCCAGATCCTCGACCTGCTGCGCGACCTGCAGGAGCAGTCCGGCATGGCCATTATCCTGATCACCCACGACCTCGGCGTGGTCGCCGAAATGGCCGATGAAGTAGCAGTGATGTACGCCGGCCGCGTCGTTGAACGCGCCTCCGGCACCGAGATCTTCGACGACCCCCAGCACCCTTACACGCTCGGCCTGCTCGGCAGCATCCCCAAGCTGGAGGAGACCCACGAACGCCTGCTCGCCATCGAAGGCGCGGTTCCCCCGCCGTTCGACCTGCCGGCCGGGTGCCGCTTCCACCCCCGCTGCGTGTTCTGCACTCCGGCCTGCAAAAGCGGCGACATCACCTTGCGTTCGCTCGGCACCGCCCACGAGGTCGCCTGCATCCATGCACCCGTGGAAGCAATGCCCATGGAAGCCATGACGGAGTTGCAGGCATGAGCCTCGGTCCCTTGCTTGAGGTCGAAGGCCTCGCCAAGCACTATCCGGTCAGGCGCGGCCTGATCATCCCGCGCGCCGTCGGAACCGTGAAGGCGGTCGACGGTGTCAGCTTCTCTCTCGCCCGTGGCGAAACCCTCGCCCTGGTCGGCGAATCGGGATGCGGCAAATCCACCACCGCCCGCCTGGTGCTGCGCCTGATCGAGGCCAGCGCCGGCATCGTCCGCTTCGAAGGCACTGATATCAGCGACATGTCCGGAGCACCCCTGCGCAAGTTGCGCCGGCGCATGCAGATCGTCTTTCAGGACCCGTTCGCCTCACTCAACCCGCGCATGACCGTGGGCGACATCCTTGAGGAGCCGCTGATCGTCCACAACATCGGCGACGCCATGGCCCGGCGCGCCCGCGTGAACCAGCTGCTTCACCTGGTCGGCCTCGCCCAGTACCACGCCACACGCTACCCGCACGAATTCTCCGGCGGCCAACGCCAACGCATCGGCATCGCCCGCGCCCTTGCCGTCGAGCCCTCGCTGGTCGTCTGCGACGAACCTGTCTCGGCGCTGGACGTCTCGATCCAGGCGCAGGTGGTCAACCTGCTGAAGGACCTGCAGGTTCGCCTCGGTCTGTCCTACCTTTTCATCGCCCACGATCTCGCCGTCGTGAAGCACATGGCCGACCGCGTCGCCGTGATGTATCTCGGCCGCATCGTCGAAATCGGTCCGAAGGCCGCGCTGTTCGCAGCCCCCCTGCACCCGTACACCCGCACGCTTCTGGCAGCCATCCCGCGCCCCGATCCGCACCGCCGAGTCGCCCGCACCATTCCCGGCGGCGACATGCCCAGCCCGATGAACCCGCCGCCCGGCTGCCACTTCAACACCCGCTGCCCCTTCGCCACCGAAAAATGCCGCACCGACGACCCCTCACTGCGCGAATTTGGCGGCGGCCACCAGGCGGCCTGCCACTACGTCGAAACCCTGCCGCCGTATTCCGCCGCCGAAGGCGTGCACGCCCAAACCCCAGCCGCCGCAAAGCGTCTGGCCCTCTACGCAGAACGCCGCGCAAGGGTAACGGAGACGGCAGGGTAGGGGGATGTGCCCACGATCCCCCGCGGAGATTGCCATAAAATTGCTCGTTCAAACAAAAGACTAGAGCCTGATCTCTTCGCCTGCCAGAAGCGATCAGGCCCTAGTTCCGAAGCCTTGGTCACACCGCGCTGTCCTCGCGGCACGTCATCGCCACCGGCGAGGTCTGGAACTGGGAGGCGAACGCCTTAAACTTCTCGCGCCGACCGGACGCCGCGATGATCGACTCGGGGTTGGCGATGCCGACATCGGCCACGTCGGCCGCCACCATCTGCACCTGGTTCACCCCCTGGCCCGCCGGCACCAGCGCCACATCCAGCGCCTCGGCTTTGAACAGCCCCTCGATCAGCGCGGAGTTTGGGCCTGGGCCGAAAGCGGCAGGCACAGCAGCAGGGCTGCGAGGGGTCGGATCCGATCGATGGTCTCCTGTCAGGATGCATAAGCAAGGGGTTCGGCTGGCTGTCCCGCCACCGCATGGCGCAGCTCGGCTTCGGCTGCCCCAAATTCCGGGGCGTCGCGAATGGCCGGCGTGCGGTCATGGCCAAAGCCGATCTCCACGCGGCGCACGATGCGGCCCGGCCGCGGCGACATCACAACCACCGTGTCAGACAGAATCACCGCTTCGCTGATTGAATGCGTCACCAGCAGCATGGTCGCCCCGGTCTCGCGTGGGACGCGCAACAGCTCGAAGTTAGGTGCTCGCGGGTCAGCTGATCGAGTGCCCCGAACGGCTCATCCATCGGCAGAAACTACGGCCGCAGCGTCAGCGCCCGTGCGATCGCCACGCGCTGGCGCATGCCGCCGGACAGCACGGCCGGATAGGCGTTCTCGAACCCGCGCAGCCCCACCATCTCGATCGCCTGCTCGGCGGGGCCCACGTTGGCCACCTCCAGCGCCAACTCCACATTGGGCAGCAGCTTGCGCCACGGCAGCATCACCGATTACAGCGAAACCAGCGCGAAGCTGCGGTCCGCCAGCGCCTACGCCGGCGTCTGGTTGCCCAGTGTCGCCGCGCCCGCGGTCGGATGCATAATATCGCTGAGAATGCGCAGCAAGGTCGACTTGCCGCAGCCGGAGGCGCCGATCAGCGTCGCCCAGCCACCGCGCGCAGCACTTCCAGATTGCAGCCGACCAGCGCCTGCGTCACCCGCCGGTCGCGCAGATAGGTCAAGCCGACATTGACGACACTGATGCCCGCGGACATGGCCTTCAGTCCGTCTCGACCAGAAGCAAGGCTATCGGCAGATCGACCGCGTGATGGTCGACCACATTGGTGTCAGCCAGCTCTGGGTTGAAGAAGGCCATCGAGTCGCCCCGGAAATACGGCCCAGCATGCCAGTTGCCCCAGACCAGCAGCACAGCGACTCCGCCGGGGCGCTGGAAACCCACGATATCATTGACCTGTGGGGCCGCATCCGCCTTGTCCGCGTCGAGAGGCGGCGCCATCGCAAGCATTCACGGCTTCGCATTGGCGGGCGAGCACCTGGGTTGCCGCGCGATGGCGGGTGATGCGGGTGATCTCGAGGCTCCGCCGAGCCAGGTCCATGATATAGAGGCGCGCCATCGGGCCTCGGCAGGATCAGATGGTCAAAGGGCAGAAACGCCGCGGCCGTGACCGCAATGGCTTGCAGGGCGCGCGTGACTGCGCGTGAAGGACCACTTGCATGGGGATAACTCCGTCTGGGCGGTGGCTGTCTGGTCGCCTCGCGCGGGGCAATATGCGGGCCGCCTACAGAACCATGTCCGGTTACGTACTTTGCAGAGTCGCCATGTGACGCGCCCGTGTCACGCGCATGTCTGTCCCCCGATTCGTCCCCAGCCTGTGGATAACGGGGTACCTGGGGAGTTCACGCCGAATTGCCGCGACAGTGCCGGAAATTCGCTTATGTTCTTCTTTCGTTCACAAGCACGAGGTTGTGTTGCACATCCGCCATGAGAGCTCATATTGTGGTCTGGTCGGGGCGAACTCCCCATATGTAGTGTCATTTGAATTGACGGCGCCGACCCATTGGGCAAAATAGGGACATGGATATGACCGTGGCTGAGGGGGATACCGCCGTGCTTGACGCAGTCCAGATGCAGGGGCGCCACCAGGTCCGTATGGACAGGTCGCGTGATGCTTTGCTTACCGATTTCGGCCGCGCCACGCTCGACGACCGGTATCTGATGCCCGATGAGGGCTATCAGGATCTGTTCGCCCGGGTGGCCAGTTTCTACGGCGAGGACACCGCCCACGCCCAGCGCATCTACGACTACATGAGCAAGATGTGGTTCATGCCAGCGACGCCGGTGCTGTCCAACGGCGGCACCAAGCGCGGTCTGCCGATCTCCTGCTTCCTTAACGAGGCGTCGGACAGTCTCGACGGCATCGTCGGTCTGTGGAACGAGAACGTGCAGCTCGCCTCCAAGGGCGGCGGCATCGGCAGCTATTGGGGCAATCTGCGTTCGATCGGCGAGAAAGTCGGCCAGAACGGCAAGACCTCCGGCGTCATCCCGTTCATCCGGGTGATGGACAGCCTAACGCTGGCGATCTCGCAGGGTAGCCTGCGCCGAGGCTCGGCTGCCGTCTACCTGCCGGTCTGGCACCCCGAGATTGAGGAATTCATCGAAATCCGCCGGCCGACTGGTGGCGATCCGAACCGCAAGGCGCCCAATCTGCACCACGGCATCTTGGTGCCAGATGCCTTCATGCGCGCCGTGGAAGCCGATGAAGAATGGGCGCTCACATCGCCGAAGGACCACGCGGTCGTGCGCAAGATCGGTGCTCGCGCTCTGTGGATCCGCATCCTCACCGCGCGCGTCGAGACCGGCGAGCCGTATCTGATTTTCTCTGATCATGTGAATCGGGCGCTGCCAGAGCATCAGAAACTCGCGGGGCTCGAGGTGAAAACCTCCAACCTGTGCAGCGAGATCACGCTGCCCACCGGCATCGACCAATACGGCAAGCAGCGCACCGCGGTCTGCTGCCTGTCCTCGATCAATCTCGAGAACTGGTTCGAGTTCAAGGATCACCCGTTGTTCATCGAGGATGTGATGCGCTTCCTCGACAACGTGCTGCAGGACTTCATCGATCGTGCCCCAGAGGGCATGGAGCGCGCTCGCTACGCCGCGATGCGCGAACGATCGGTGGGCCTGGGTGTGATGGGCTTTCATTCGTTCCTGCAGTCGCAGAACGTGCCGTTCGAAAGCGTGATCGCCAAGGTGTGGAACATCCGCATGTTCAAGCACATCCGCGGCCAAGCCGATCAGGCTTCGCGGATGCTGGCAGAAGAACGCGGACCGTGCCCGGATGCCGCCGACTTCGGCATCATGGAACGGTTCTCACACAAGATGGCGATCGCACCCACCGCCTCCATCTCGATCATCGCCGGCAATTCCTCGCCGGGCATCGAGCCGATCGCCGCCAACGTGTTCCTGCAGAAAACCCTGTCCGGCAGCTTCACCGTACGCAACCGCCACCTGCAGCTGCTGCTCGCCGAGAAGGGACAGGACACCGACGACGTCTGGTCCTCCATCACCACCAACAAGGGCAGCGTGCAGCATCTGGAGTTCCTGACTGCGCAGGAGAAATCGGTCTATAAAACTGCCTTCGAGCTCGACCAGCGCTGGATTGTCGAACACGCCGCGGACCGCACGCCCTATATCTGTCAAAGCCAGTCGGTCAACCTGTTCGTCCCCGCCGACGTGCACAAGCGCGACCTGCACCAGATCCACTACCTCGCCTGGAAGCGCGGCGTGAAGTCGCTCTACTACTGCCGCAGCCTGTCCATCCAGCGTGCTGATGCGGTGAGCGAAAAAGCGATCCGCCCGGCCGAGTTCACCGGCATCCCGCTCGCCACCGACGGCACCGATGACGGCACCCGCTTGCCGCAGGTCGCTCAACCCATCGACTACGACGAGTGCCTGGCCTGCCAATAGCCGGCTCTCTCATACCTAGGATATTTACCTAATGGACGGCTCACACCACTCCCCGAACCCAACTCCGGTCCGCTTCGACCTTTTGACGGAAAATCCAGTCTACAAGCCTTTCCGCTACCCCTGGGCCTACGAGGCCTGGCTTACCCAGCAACGCGTCCACTGGCTTCCCGAGGAAGTCCCCCTCGCCGATGACGTGAAGGACTGGCACAAGAATATGTCGGATGGGGAGCGCAACCTGCTCACCCAGATCTTCCGCTTCTTCACCCAGGCCGATGTCGAGGTGAACAACTGCTACATGAAGCACTACAGCCAAGTGTTCAAACCCACCGAAGTGCTGATGATGTTGTCGGCGTTCTCGAACTCCGAGACCATCCACATCGCCGCCTACAGCCACTTGCTCGACACCATCGGCATGCCCGAGCTCGAATACACGGCCTTCCTCAAATACAAGGAGATGAAGGATAAGTTTGACTACATGCAGACCTTCCGGGCCGACAGCAAGCATGAGATCGCCAAGACTCTGGCCGCTTTTGGCGCCTTCACCGAAGGCCTGCAGCTGTTCGCCTCCTTCGCCATCCTGCTCAACTTCCCCCGCTTCGGGAAAATGAAGGGCATGGGCCAGATCGTCTCGTGGTCGGTGCGCGACGAAACCCTGCACTGCCTGTCCGCCATTCGGCTGTTCCGCACCTTCGTGCAGGAAAACCCGGAAATCTGGACTGACGAGCTGCGTCGCGAGCTCTACGTCGCCTGCGCCACCATCGTCGACCACGAGGACGCGTTCATCGACCTCGCCTTCGAAATGGGCGCCGTCGAAGGCCTCGATGCCGCCCAGGTGAAGCAGTACATCCGCTACATCGCCGACCGCAGGCTCACCCAGCTCGGCCTCAACCCACTGTTCCACGTCGACCGCAACCCGCTGCCCTGGCTCGACGACATGCTCAACGCCGTCGAGCACGCCAATTTCTTTGAGAACCGCTCCACCGAATACTCCCGCGCCTCCACCCAGGGCACCTGGGAGGAAGCCTTCTCGGACACCACCTTCGGCTCAGCTCAGCCCCAAGGCGATATCCTGCTGGCGGATTGATCCGCTCCCCCCAGGCAGGCAAAAACCCGGCCGAACCGCTCGGCCGGGTTTTTGCCTGTGTGCCCACGACAAAACGTGACATTAGCTTACTGGATATGTCTCAAAAAGCGACCATCAGGCACGGATACGGACGTGTCTTTTGGTTTGCCGGGGCGCCCTGTCACGCTTATCAGTAGCCTTCCGCCGCTGTGACGGATTGTCCGGAATTTTATACCATGCTGCGCGTCATTCGCTGGTCCGCCATTGGCCTGATCGTCCTCCTGCTCGGCGCATGGGGCGTGATCTGGTTCGGCGGTTTCGGCACCCATGCGCCGAGCGTTGCTGGCCTTGTAGGTAACATCCAGGTCGGCGGCCCCTTCGCCTTGGTCGACTCCCAAGGCAAGACCGTCACCGACCAGACCTTCCGTGGCCGCTGGATGCTCGTCTATTTTGGCTACACCTATTGCCCCGACGTGTGCCCCACCGAACTGCAGGCCGTCGCCTCCAGCCTCGATAAGCTCGGCCCACTCGCAGCCCAGGTCGCCCCGCTGTTCATCACAATCGATCCCGAACGCGACACCGGCCGAACCCTTGCCGAATACACCAAGCTGTTCGACGACCGCCTGGTCGGCCTCACCGGAACCCCCGCCCAGATCGCCGCCGCCGCCAAGGCCTACCGTGTCTACTACAACAAGGTTACCCCCAAGGACGCATCTGCCTACCTCATGGACCACTCGTCGTTCCTCTACCTGATGGGACCCGACGGGCAGCTCCGAATGCTGTTCAAGCAAGGAACGAGCGGTGATGAGATCGCCGATGCCATCCGCACGAGGATACAAGCGTCATGAGTGAAGCGATCCTCCCCGAGGCCGCAACCACGATGAAGTTCGACGTTGGCGAACAGCAGCCGCGCGATCCCGCCGCCAGCGTCACCCCCCGCTACAGCCGTCGGCTGTCGGATAAAATTCTGATCGCCTTCCACCACGCGTGCGACCAGGCCGACTTCGACGTGGCGGACCAACTGCTCCGCGTCCTCGAAAACATGCTCACCCGGCGCCCCGTCTCCGTCGACGGCAACCGCCGCCGGAGCATGGAAAGTCTGGTCGCCGCCCACGAACGCCTCTGGCACCTTCGCCACCGTGGCGATATGGCGAACTGAGAGGCCGAGCGTCCGGCCTCGCCGGCAGAAGCAGCTTGGAGCCTGGTGAGGCAGGCTGGGAAGCTGTCAGTGCAGCTGGCGACCGGTGCTGCCCACGCAGCCCTGGCGGGCCCGGCCGAAACGGACACCGCCGCTCTTGTGGTGGACCGTGGGCGGCGCATCCTGTTCGCCAACGCTGCAGCAAACGAAATGCTTTGCGCCAACCGCAGCCTGGCAAGTCGCGCCGGTGTTTGCACCCCCACCCAATCAACGGACCCCGACGGGCTATCAGTTTGCTTCACCAGGTGTCGTCGGGCGGCGCAGGCGGGTTCTGGCACCTCCAGCCCGCCGCCGGTGGTCCGCCGCTCGTCCTGCTCGCGGCACCGCCACGCGACTCCAGCCGGCGAGACGTGACGCTGCTTCTGATCCTGGATCCGGTGAGCCGTCGCAGCAAGGCGCGCGGACAGCTCCTGTTGGCGCTGTTCGGCGTGACGCCGGGCGAAGCGACGGTGGCCGAGGCTGCCATCCGCGGCGAGAGCGCTGCGGAAATCGCAGGCCGTCGCGGTGCCTCCGAGGCCACCGTGCGTACCCAATCACGCCAGATGTTGGCCAAAACCGGAGCGGACAGTCTGCGCAGGCTCGCCGCCCGCGCGGCAGCGCTGCCGCGTGGGCCTTCAACAAATTCGTCCGAACCTCATCAGAGGTGATGGTGCCGTAGGTCTGATGACCGACGATAGTCAGGTGGAACAGGATCATGCGAGATGGACAGCATAGATTGCAGGTGAGTTTTGCCGCTCACCGGCAGTGTAGAAAATAGAACGCTCCATTGTGAAACAACGCCGGTATCCGATGCCAGCCCATACGGCTGCTGCATCACCTGTGCGGCGTTCGCAATCGTGCAATCGGCGGTGGTCGTGCTCGGATCCAGTCTAAGGATCACGCCCACCAAACCGCCCGCGGACCGCCTGCTGGCAAGCAGCCCCGAAATCAACCGTTCGGGAGAGCGGCTCCAGGCCAGGCGAGCCGATGAGCAGGCAGCGCTGTGCGGCCATCCCGACGGTGTCATCCTCCTGAGCACCCGCCAGGGCGGACCATCAATACTGATCACCCTGCATCCGATGGTTGCCGGTCAGAGCCTCACGACCCGTGTGCATCTGCAGAACGTCCAGCTCGTGCAGCTTCCTGCCGGCTTCTGCGAACCGCCGAGGGCCGCCAACTGACAGATTGACCATACATGACAGATTGGCTAGCGTTTGAAATCCGAAACCTTTCGGATGGACTGAAACGTCTTCCAAAAAGAATTTGGGCACAGAAAAAAACAAAGAATGTCGCTGTCCAGGATCTCCCGTAAGCTCGACCTGTCGATCACCACCGTTTCGCGCGCGTTGGGTGGGCATTCCGACGTGTCGAGTGCGACCAGGGCGCGGGTCGAGGCGGAGGCACTGCGCATCGACTATCGTCCACACGAGGGCGCGCGTCGGCTACGCCGGGGGCGGGCCGATGCGGTTGGCCTGATCCTGCCGACGGGGATCGGCCGCTTTGACGATCCGTTCTTCTTACGCCTGCTTAGCGCCGTTGGCCCCGCTCTGGCCGAGGCCGGCCTGGATCTGCTGGTTTCGTCCGCCCCCCCGGGCGATGCCGAGCTGGCCGCCTACCGCCACATGGTCGAAGGCCGCAAGGTTGACGCCTTCCTGCTCGCCCGAATGCGTGTCCGGGATGCGCGGGTGGATTATCTCCAGAACGCCGCTGTGCCTTTCGTGGCGCACGGACGCAGCTCCTCCAAACGCCCCTATGCTTTCGTGGACACCGATGGCACCCAGGTTGTGGCGCAGGCCACGAGCCGACTGATCGGTTTCGGACATCGCAGCATCGCGTTTCTGGCGGCTTCGGGTGACCTTAGCTTCTCAATCGCCCGCGAATCCGGCTGGCGCCAGGCCCTGACTGAAGCGGGGCTGATAGCCACGGCAATCTTCCAGGCGGAACCCACAGAAGCTGGCGGCTTTGATGCCATGCACGCGCTTTTATGCAGTGTCGCCCCTGGGGACCTCCAGGTTAGCGCGGTTGTCTGTGCCACCGACCGCATGGCCGTGGGCGTGCTGCATGCACTGGCTGAAACCGGCCTGCGCGCGGGCCGCGACATCTCCGTTATCGGCTTCGACGACCACGCCTTCTCCACCCATACCGCCCCGCCGCTGACCACGATCGCGCAGCCGATCGAGGCAGCAGGCCGACGCATGGTTGCAATGCTGACGCAGATTCTCGCCGGGGCGGACCCGGAAACGCTTTTCGAGATCATGTCAGCACAACTGATAGCCCGGGCCAGCGACGGACCAGCGGCCGAGCAGAGCCGCATCGAAACAACGAAGGGACAAACACTATGATTCGGATCGTAACGAGTGTCTTGGCGGCAACAATGGCCATGAGCTTGCCAGCACGCGCCGAGGACTTGGTGTTCCTGTCTACCCAGCTCCGCCCTGTGGAGGAAGCGCAGAAGATGCGCGAGATCATCCTCAAGGCCGGCCCGGTTCTCACCACCTATGTCGCCGACTTCCCCCAGGTGGTCCCCACCCGCCTGGCCGCCGAGCGCGAAGGTGGCAAGCACACCGTGAGCCTTGTCGGCGGACTGCACGGCGAGCTCCAGCCGCTCGTCACCGCCGGCGACCTCATGCCGATGGACGTGCTGGCGGCCAAGCTCGCGGGTCGTGGTATCCCGCCCGCGCTCATGGAATTGGGCAAACTCGGAACCGCCCACCAGATGTATATCCCCTGGATGCAGGCGACCTACATCATGGTCGCCAACAAGCAGGCACTGCCGTTCCTGCCAAAAGGTGCCGACATCAACGCACTGACCTTCGACCAGCTCGCCGAATGGTCTGCCGCCGTGCAGGCCTCCACCGGCAAGCGCATGCTTGGCTTCCCCGCCGGACCGCAGGGGCTGATGCACCGCTTCTTCGAAGGCTTCCTCTATCCGTCCTACACCGGCGGCGTCGTCTCGACGTTCAAGTCGGCTGAGGCTGAGGCCATGTGGACCCAGTTCGCGGCCTTGTGGAAAACGGTCAATCCGAACTCCACCAGCTACAACTTCATGCAGGAGCCGCTGCTGGCGGGTGACGTCTGGATCGGCTTTGACCACGTCGCCCGGATGCTCGACGCCTTGCGCCAGAAACCCGATCAGTTCGTGGCCTTCCCCGCGCCGGCTGGCCCGAAGGGCAGAGGCTACATGCCCGTCATCGCCGGCCTTGCAATCGCCCAGGGCGCACCGGACGCCAAGGGGGCCGAGGCCCTTATCGACTATCTTTCCACCCCCGCCACCCAAATCAAGATGGCTCAGACGTCCGGTTTCTTCCCGGTGGTGACGGCAACCTTGCCCGACGACCTCGAGCCGGGCCTGAAGCTCGCCGTCGCCGCCATCGCGCGCACGCAGTCGGCGCCGGACGCCAAGCCCAGCCTGCTACCAATAGGCCTGGGCACGCAGGGCGGAGCTTTCGACAAGATCTACCTCGATACGTTCCAGCGCGTGGTGCTGCGCGGAGAGAAACCGCGCGCGGTGCTCGACCGCCAGGCCGAAGGCCTCAAGAAGATCATGGCCGAAACGGGTGCACCTTGCTGGCTGCCTGACAAGCCAAGCCAGGGGCCATGCCCGGTGGAGTAAGGGCCGGTGATCCCTTACATCCTCATCGCGCCGAGCCTGTTGTTTCTCGGCGTACTGTTCCTGGTGCCGCTGGTGCAGACGATCGCCCTGGCGTTCCAGGTTCATGGTGCCTGGACGACGGCCAACTTCACCACGATGGCCGATGACATCAACTTCCACGATGCCATCGTCGACACCTTCGCCATCGTCGCCATCGCGGTGCCATTGCAACTGGTGCTTGCTCTTGGCATGGCGATGATGCTGCGTGGCCTTGGCCGGGGCCGCGACATCGTGCTGTGGATATGGTCGATCCCACTCGGCATCTCGGATCTTGCAGCCGGCCTCGTCTGGCTCGCGATCCTGACCGACCAGGGATTCCTGAATACCGTTCTCCTGAAGCTGGGCCTGGTTTCGGGCCCTGTAAGCTGGCTGTCCTACGAAACGCCAACCGCGCTGCTCATCGGCATCGCCTTCGCCGAGCTGTGGCGTGCCACCGCCATCGTGCTGGTCATTCTTGTCGCCGGCGTGCAGATGCTGCCTAAAGAATATAACGAGGCCGCCGACGTCTTCGGCGCCTCGCCCTGGCAGCGTTTCACCCGCATCACGCTGCCGTTGCTGAAACCCTCGATCCAGACGGCACTGATCCTGCGAACCGTGCTGGCGTTTGAGATGTTTGCGATCGTCCAGGCTATTGGCGGCCGAAATTTTCCCGTCATCGTGGGTGAAGCGTTCACCTGGCAGTACACCAACCAGAATTTCGGCGTCGCAGCCGCCTACGCCGTGGTGGTGATGCTGGTCTCGCTCGCCGCCACGCTTGTCTATCTTCGCGCATTGCGTACGCCCCGCGAGCAGATCGGATGAGGCGTTCCCTGTATCTCGCGGGTGTCACCATGCTCTGTGCCTGGACGCTGGTGCCGATCTACTTCCTGGCGTTGGGGGCGCTGGGAGGCCGTGATCTCGTCAACACCTTTCCCAAGCCGTTTTGGCCTGGCTCGGCCTCACTTTCCACCATCCGCGACTTCCTTGCCATCGACGGCGTCACCGGGGCCACCATCACCAGCGTCGAGACCGCGTGCCTGTGCATGCTTTTCTCGCTCATTCTCGGCCTTCCCGCGGGCTATGCGCTCGCCCGTTTCTCCTTCCGAGGGGCGAACGCCTATCGGCTGCTGATTCTTCTGACGCGCGCCTTCCCCGTCGCCATTCTCGCCTTGCCGCTCACGGTGGGTTTCATCCGTCTTGGTGTGTACGACACACCTCTGGGCGTCTCACTGGTCCATACCGCGCTCGCGCTTCCCTTCGCGGTGCTGGTATCTTCCAGCCTATTCCAGGCCGTGCCACGTGAGCTTGAAGAGGCCGCCTGGGTGTTCGGCTGCTCGAAATTGCAGGCCGCGCGCAGGGTCGTCTTGCCATTGGCGCTGCCGGGAATCGCGGCAATTGCCATCTTCGCCTTCGTCATTTCCTGGAACGAGGTCTTTGCGGCCTCCGTGCTCACCGTCCGCCACCGCACGCTCACCGCCTACCTGCTCACTGTGCTCTCCGAGAGCCCGTTACACGTCCAGTTCGCCGGTGGCTTCGTGCTGATATTGCCGACGGTCGCCTTCATCTATCTCGTCCGCAAACATCTTTTTGCGATGTGGGGCATCTCCAACCGATGATCGAAAATGGCTGACATCCGTATCAACCAGATCCGCAAATCCTTTGGCCTGGCGGTAGCGCTGGAAAGCATTGACCTGCACGTTGCAGACGGTGAATTCCTGGCCCTTCTCGGGCCTTCCGGCTGTGGCAAGACCACACTTCTGCGAATCATCGCGGGTCTGGAAACCCAGACCTCCGGCGCGGTGTTCATCGGTGGCCAGGACGTGTCGGCGCTGCCACCGCGCAAGCGCGGCCTCGCCATGGTCTTTCAGAACTATGCCGTCTTTCCGCACATGAAGGTCCGTGACAACGTGGCTTTCGGCCTCACCATGGCCGGTGCCGACCGGGCGCGCATCCAGAGCCAGGTCGAACGCACCGCAGCGCTTCTGCATATCGAACCCTATCTCGACCGTTACCCCGCCCAGCTATCCGGCGGCCAACGACAGCGGGTGGCCGTCGCTCGTGCGCTGGCCGTCGAGCCCACTGTGCTGCTGATGGACGAACCGCTTTCCAACCTCGACGCCCTGCTGCGGCTTGAAATGCGGGCCGAGCTCAAATCCGTCCTGCAAAGTGCCGGCACCACCACCGTCTATGTCACCCACGACCAGACCGAAGCCATGGGCCTTGCCGACCGCATCGCCGTCCTGCACGCCGGCCGTATCTCGCAGATCGGTCTACCCGACACGATCTATCGCCACCCCGCCACGAAATTCGTCGGCGGCTTCGTCGGCAGCCCGCCCATGAACTTCCTCACGCTTCCCTGCCACGGCGGCGAAGTACGTCTTGGCAATCTTTCGCTGCGCGCACCCTGCTCGGCTCCTACCGTCGTGCTCGGGGTCCGCGCTGAGGACATCGACTTTGCCGACCCAGGCGTCATCTTCACAGTCCGCGTCGCCGAACCCCTCGGCGTCCACACCCTGCTGACCGGCACCGTCGACGGCCAGCTTGTTCGTGTCACGGCCGCGCCCGACGCCCGCCCCGCCGCCGGCGAAACCCTGATGATCCGCCCACGCCAGGATCGCATCACCTGGCTTGCAGCCGACACAGGCCATGCTTTGGAGCCACAATGACCGACATCATCGAAAACAAATCGATTATTGAGAGGGCGCAGGCCACACTTCGTCACAACGATCGCGGCGGCTACACCGTGCCAACCGACCGGCTTTATCCTTTTCAGTGGAACTGGGATTCCGCCTTCGTCGCCATGGGCTGGGCCACCTTTGACGTGCCGCGCGCCTGGGACGAGATCCGCCTGCTCCTGCGCGGCCAATGGCCGGATGGCCTCATTCCCCAGATCGTCTTCCACGTCCCGTCGGACGACTACTTCCCTGGCCCGGACGTCTGGCAAACCAACCATACCCCGCCCACCTCCGGCATCCCCCAACCCCCCGTCCTGGCCACCGCCGTGCGTGCCGTCCTCGCTGCGTCCCCTGGTGGCGCGGCCGAGATCGCCGAAATTTATCCCAGGCTCGTCGCCAACCATCGCTGGTGGCACACCGCCCGCGACCCCGAGGGCACCGGCCTGGTGGCCACCCTGCATCCGTGGGAGTCCGGCATGGACAACTCCCCCGCCTGGGACACCGCCATGGCTCGTGTGCCCATCACGACGACCACCACGATCCGTCGGCGCGACACGTCGCACATCGATCCCGCGATGCGCCCCAAGGCCGACGACTATCAACGCTTCATCCATTTGGTCGACCTGTTCCGCGGCACCGCCTGGAATCCCGCCGCCATGTATGCGGCGTCGCCTTTCCGCATGGCCGACATCGGCACCAACGCCATTCTGCTGCGCGCCGAGCAGGATCTTCTGGCGCTGAGCACAAGCCATGGCACGCGCGCGGAAGCAGCCGAGATAGCGGAACGCATCCAGTGCATGAAGACCGCGCAGGCCGAACTGTGGGATCCGAAGCGCGGCATCTACGTCTCCCGAGATCTCATCGCCAACGCCAACGTCGATGTCGCCACATCTGCGGGATTCCTGCCCCTTTACGCCGGCATAGATACCCACGCTGCAGACCTCGCCGCCACGCTTGACCGCTGGCATTCCAGGGTGCCGTGGTTGGTCCCGTCGACCGACCCTACCGACCGACGCTTCGAGCCGATGCGTTACTGGCGGGGCCCGGTCTGGGCGGTGGTTAACTGGATGATAGCGGAGGGTTTTTCAAAGATGGGCCAACCCGGAAAAGCCACCACGATCATCGAAGCAACCCGAACCCTTATCGATCAGACCGGCCTCAGCGAATATTTCGATCCCACCACCGGCGCCGGCCTTGGCGGTGAGACCTTCTCCTGGACCGCCGCCATCAGGCTGCTCATCGAACCGCAATTGCTGAGTCCTGGTATTCGCTGACGTTGCGTTGTTTAAGGCGCCCATCCAGTCGGCCCAAAGTCGCCGAATAGATATGTCATGCCAACCCGCCTTGATGCTAGAGCATGATCCGCGCTGATAGGCGCGCGGATCATGCTCTAGCCTTTTGTTTTAGCGAGCATCTTTATCCGAACGGTGATTCTGTTTGGTCGGATGATGCTCTAGCAGAGTCAGCCTCAAGGCGGGTTGGTATCAGATGGGTCGGGCTGATTTTAAGAAAATCAGCGCCGCCTCGGCTGCGAATCAATGTTGCGCGGTGTGCTTACGTAAGCGATTACTCGGACAGGCTCCTAGCGGAAGTCGCGGGATGGCACTTTGATGGTGGCGGCCTGGTGTCCGGAGGTTTTTGTGCGGCGATCGCCATGGATGGGGCGTTTAACCTCGTCTGCATGGGCCAAGGGTATTGGGAAGGTCTCACGACGATTTCCCACGCTCCGCAACATCTCAGTTAAATCCACCAACTCTTCGGCGACGACATGGATCACGCTGCCTTCCTTTTGCAGCCGTCCGCGGCAGGCGATCATGCCGCTGCCGAGGACCAAGCGCCGCTGCCGCTCAAAAATGCTTCGCCAGATGATGATGTTGGCGATTGCGGTTTCGTCCTCCAAGGTCACGAACACCACGCCCTTGGCCGAGCCTGGCATTTGCCGCACGAGAACCAGGCCTGCCACGACCACGCGCTTGCCGTCGCGCAAAGTGGCGAGGGCGGCGCAACTGACCATGCCGCGTTTTTGCAGCTCGGCGCGCAGGAACGACAACGGATGCGCCCGCAGGCTCAGGCCGGTGGCGTGGTAATCCTCCACCACTTCGCGTCCGGCCGACATGGGGGCCAGCAACACCGTGGGTTCGATCAGTTCGGGTTGCGGCAGACGCGGATGGTCGGCGGCTGCAAACAGCGGCAGGGCTTCGGTTTGCAAACCTTTGATAGCCCAGAGGGCTTCTCGGCGTGACAATCCCAGAGCGTGGAAGGCATCTGCTTCTGCCAGTTGCTCCATGTCGACTGGGCGTAGGCCGGTGCGGCGCCAGAGTTCCTCGGCGCTGGCATAGGGATGGTCAGCCCGGCGCGCCACAAGCTCTGCGGCGGCACCGTTCGCCAGCCCCTTGGCCATGCGCAGTCCCAAACGCACCGCCAGGAAGCGGCCCTTTGCGGGTTCGAGGGAGCAATCCCACCGGCTGCGATTGATGCAGATCGGGCGGATTTCCACGCCATGCTCGCTGGCATCGCGCACGATCTGGGCCGGCGCGTAGAAGCCCATCGGCTGCGCATTCAACAGGGCCGCGCAGAACACATCGGGATGGTGGCATTTCACCCAAGCGCTGGCATAGGCGATGAGGGCAAAACTTGCTGCGTGGCTCTCCGGAAAACCATAGGAGCCGAAGCCTTCGATCTGGCTGAACGTGGTGTCGGCGAACTCCCGCGTGTAGCCACGTTCGACCATGCCGCCGATCATCTTTTGCTTGAAGACGGAGACGCCGCCGGTGATTTTGAATGTGGCCATGGAGCGGCGCAGCTGGTCAGCCTCGCTGGGCGTGAAGCCGGCGCAGACGATGGCGACTTGCATCGCCTGTTCCTGGAACAGCGGCACGCCCAAGGTTTTGCCGAGCACGCGTTCCAGTTCCGGCTTGGGGTAGCTGACCCGTTCCAGCCCATCTCGGCGCCGCAGATAGGGATGCACCATGTCGCCTTGGATCGGGCCAGGCCGTACGATCGCGACCTGGATGACGATGTCGTAGAAAGTGGTGGGCTTCATGCGCGGCAGCATGGACATCTGCGCGCGGCTCTCGATTTGAAAGGTGCCGAGCGTGTCTGCTTTTTGGATCATGGCATAGGTGGCCGCGTCCTCCACGGGAATGCTGGCCATGTCCAGCCGCTGGCCGCGATGTTCGCCCAGCAAGTCGAAGGCTCGGCGCATGCAGCCGAGCATGCCCAGGCCGAGCACATCGACCTTCATGAAGTTCAGTGTGTCGATATCGTCCTTGTCCCACTCAATGGTCTGGCGATCGGCCATGGAGGCCGGCTCGATCGGCACCAGATCGTCGAGCCGTTCTGAGGTCAGCACGAAGCCGCCGGGATGCTGGCTCAGGTGGCGCGGAAAGCCGATGAGTTGCTCGGAGAGTTCCAGCGTCAGCTGCAATCGGCGATCCGCCATGTTGAGGTTGAGCTCGGCTGCGCGCTCCTCGGTGGCACCGTTTTCCGACCAGCGCGAAAGCTGCTTCGACAGCGCCGCGGTGACGTCTTCGGACAATCCCATCACCTTGCCGACTTCGCGCACCGCGCCGCGGCTGCGGTAGCGGTTCACGGTTGCGCATAGCGCCGAACGGTCTCGGCCGTAGCGCTCGTAAACCCATTGAATGACCTCCTCCCGCCGCTCGTGCTCGAAGTCGACGTCGATGTCCGGCGGCTCACGGCGTTCGAGCGACAAGAAGCGTTCGAACAGCAGCCCACTGCGAACGGGGTCGATCGCGGTGATGCCGAGCACGAAGCACACGGCGGAATTCGCCGCACTGCCGCGGCCCTGGCACAGAATGTCCTGCGAGCGGGCATAACGGACGATGCTGTTAACCGTCAAAAAATATGGCGCGTATTCAAGCTTCCCGATCAGCGCCAGCTCATGGTCAAGCTGCGCACGCACGGCCTCGGGGGCTCCTTCGGGGTAGCGGTCCGGCAGCGCCTGGTCGACCAGTCGCTCCAGCGTCTGCTGCGAGGTGAGCGAGGCATCCTCGACTTCGTTGGGATATTGGTAGCGCAACTGCGACAACGAGAACTGGCAGCGTCGCACGATCTCCATCGTGCGAGCCACCGCCTCGGGATATCCCTTGAACAGGCGAGCCATCTCGGTGGGCGGGCGGAGGTGGCGGTCAGCGTGGCGCTCGCGGCGGAAACCGGCATCGTCGATCGTGCAGCCTTCGCGGATACAGGTGACGACGTCTTGCAACGCCCGGCGTTGGGGCACGTGATACAGCACGTCCCCGGTTGCAACCGTTACCACCCGAGCGGCCTGCGCCATGTCGCTGAGCAGACGCAAACGCACCGCATCGCCTGGGCGGCGACGCAAGGTGAGCGCCAGATAGGCGCGATCGGCGAAGTCGCGTCGCAGCCGGCCGAGGCGCTCGGCCAGCATCGCGTCTGCCGCCTCCGGCACAAGGATTGCGAGCAAGCCTGCGGCGTGGGCGGCCAGGTCCTCCCACCACAAATGGCATTTTCCCTTGCCCGCGCGCGCCTTGCCGATGGTGAGCAAGCGGCACAGCTGGGAATAGGCAAGACGGTCGGTGGGGTAGACCAGCACGGAAAACCCTTCTTGCAAGTCCAACCGGCAGCCGAGCACGGAGCGGACTCCGATTTCGCTGGCGCGCAAATGGGCTCGCACCACACCTGCGAGGCTGTTGCGGTCCACAATCCCGATGGCTGGCAGATCCAGCAGGCGAGCCTGGGCGAACAGCTCCTCGATATGCGAGGCACCGCGCAGGAAGCTGTAGTTCGAAGTGACCTGCAGCTCCGCGTAATCAGTCAATGGGTTTGGCCAGCGGATGGCTGTGTGCGCTGGTGCTGGGAGCGGTGGCGGCGGGGCGTTTGGTCACTTCGAACCCGCTGCGTACCAAGTGCTGCACGAGATGCTCGGCGGTGATACGCGCCATGAGGGCGGTCGACTGGGGGAACGACCGACGGCCGTTGAACCGCAGAGCGAACGACAGCGCTTCGGCCAGCTCCTCAGGCGTTGCGAGGCGTGGTTTGGAATGATCGCTCATGGCGGCGGTCCTCATGCAATTCAGAAAAAACCGTGAAGATACCAGCTGATATCGCCGGTATCGGGATCCACGCCGTCACCGCTGCGATACAGCCAGTAGCGTCGACCGTCCTGATCCTCGACCTGCCAATAGTCGCGGCTGGCGCGCATCTCGCGCTCGTTTCGCCACCACTCGGCCTGGATCCGCTCGGGCCCGTCCGCTCGCCGGATGCGGTGGCGTACTCGTCGCCAGATGAACATCGCCGGTGGCTGATCCGGCAGCATCGCCAGCGTCTCGATAGGTTGCGGGGGGCTAAGCAAGCGGCTTGGCCGCGGCAGGCCGGCTGGCCAACTCGCCTTGGTCGGCGGGGACAGAGGAGCCACGCGGCGCACCGAGCGTTCCGGCACGTCGCTCTCGCAGGCGGCGAAGCGATAGACCTTGCCAGCTCCCAACCGGTTCACCAGACGGTCGACGAGGATGGCGATATCGGGATCGCAGGGGCGGTCCTGCAGCAGCGAGGCACTGCCTTGGGTGAAGTTCAAAGGATCCGCAAGAGTGACCACCAGCTGCATGGCGTCGATCCCAAGCCCAGGATCGACCTGGTCGATCCTCTCGTCGAGCATGCGGGCGAGATGGCGGGGATCGCGAGCAGGCCTGGCGGCGCCGACGCGGATGATCTGGTGGCTACCGTCGACTCGCTCGAACACCAGGTCGAGCTGGCGGGCGCCCAGGCTGCGGCGTTCCAGCTCCTCGCACACGTTGCGTGCGAGCGTTGCGATCACCGAGACGAACGCTTCCGCGGTCGAGATCGGTTCGACGAACGGCAACCGCTCCGCCACGATTTCTGGCGGCAGCACTGGCACCAGGGGTTCGAACAGCCGCCCAGTCGCCTGATCGAGGCGCCTTACGAGTTCTGCGCCGAAGCGCAGCGTCAGCGGTCCGCGAGGCGCGTCTATCACCTGGTCGATCTGGTCGAAGCCGAGGCGGCTGAGTTTTTCGATGAGCTCGGCGGGGAGCCGCAAGGCCGCAAGGGACAGAAGCCGGATTGCATCGGTGGTTTGACCCGGGGGCACCACATGAAGTGAGTCTGGCGCGTGGCGGGCCACAGCCCAGGCCGCCCCCGGCGTGTCGGCGATGGCGGCGCGGGCGGCAATCCCCACGCCCATTAGGCGTTCGACGAGATGGGCCAGCAACTGGGCCTCTCCGCCGAACAGATGCGTGCAGCCAGTGGCATCGATCCAAAGACCGTCTGGACCGTCAGCACCTGTGAAGGGAGAGAACCGCAGGCACCAGGCCGCCAGCTCCGCCAGAGCCGATGCATCTTGCGCCAAGGTGGCCGGTTCTACGGACAGTTCACGGATCAGCGCGCGTGCATGGGCCAAGGGCATGCCCGCATGCAGGCCGAGGCCTCTGGCGCTTGCGTTGACGGCCGCGATGATCTGGCGTCGCCCATCGTGCAGGAACGTCACCAGTGGCCTATCCGCCGCCAATGCGCAGCCTTTGCTGCGATGCAGGCGGTCGGTCGGCCAGGTCGGCAGCCAGATGGAGATAACCCTGCGCATCGCATGCCTTCACGATCCAGGTTGCGGGAACCCCGCCTCGGCAGCGGGTGAGATCGAGCTGCCACAGCGGCGGGCCGACCCCAGGCGTATCCGCCGCGTGCGCCAGGGGCGGCGGCGAGGCGATGGCCTGCACACGCCATCGGGTGACAGCGGCCGTGGGCTCCGCATGGATGGGGTCGTCATGCCGCCGGCTGCGTCGCAACGCGATGGCGGTGACACCCGATTGCTCGGCGGCCAGCTGCAGGCGACGCGAGGCGGTGAGGGAGAGGCGCCCGCCGACCTCGCCGACCACGGCGGCCAGGCCTGCATGGCGCAGGCCTTCCTCCATGATCAGCAGCACATCCTTGCCCGCCTCGCTCAGCAACAGCCGGTCGGGGTGCAGCCCTACGGATGCCAACCCTGGGGCGAACAGGTCGCGTTGCGCCGTAACCCATAGGACCTGCCCCTGCATCCGGGCGACCAGACCTGCCACCATAAGGGCGGCGACTGCGGCCTGTTCCGTGTCCGGCCCGGCGCCTGCGACCTCGTGCAGCGCGCCCAGCGAAAGGCCTCCCCCGGGCAGGTGCCGGTCGATTTGGGGCAGGCCAAAGAGCTGCACGCTCTCCAGGGCCTTGCGGCCGGTGGCGCGTTCGAGGCGGGCCACCTGGGAGCGAAGTTCGTGGAGAGAAGGAGGAATTGTTGAACCGATCGCTTGCATCTTCCCTCCTCCCCACTGGCTGACCGCATGACGGACCCTGGGAACATATAGGAAACACTTGGACGATGGGAAAGCTGAATCCGACTCGGGAAGTCAGTCGGAATCGCAGTTCTGAAGATACTCAACGCGTTAAATTGATTTGTTGAACCATAACCTCCGAAGCGAACGGCTCCCACGCCGGATCGGCTTGGTTATTGCTATCAGGGAATGACGCGGGCCTCGCGCAGCCTGGTGAACAGGTCGAAGAACGCGTCGTCTGTCGCCTGGTAGTCGAGGAAGCCGAGACGGCGGCTTTTGCTCATGTCGGTGACGCACTCGATCGGACGCCCCAGGTCGGCGTCCGTGTGCCAGGCGGAGGCGAGGCGGGCGAGGTTCGGTTCGATGAGGTGATGGCGGGCGGCGATCTCGGCCCAGATCGGCTCCGCATCGGCTAGCTGGGCTTCCAGGGGGGTAGTTTCCGCCGGAAAGGGTGCCGGTTCGAGGCCGAACCAGCCGGCCAGGCGGTGCCACATCCAGCTCCAGCGGAAGACATCCCCGTTGACGATGTTGAGCGCCTGGTTGCGGGCGGCGGGGGTGGTGGACGCCCATTCCAGGTGGCGTGCGAGCTGGTGCGCGTCGGTCATGTCCGTCAGCCCGTTCCACTGCATGGCGGAGCCTGGAAACACGAAAGGGCGCTCGGTTTCCCGGCACAGCGTGGCGTAGGCGGCCAGCGTGACGCCCATGTTCATGGCGTTGCCCACGGCGTAGCCGATGATCGTGTGGGGGCGGTGCACGCTCCAGCCGAAGCCGTCGCGGGCGGCGGCGGCGAACAGCGCATCCTCCTGGGCGTAGTAGAAGTTCTCAACGTCTAGCCGCGGCTGTTCCTCACGGAAGGGCGTGGCGGGCAGGTGGCCTTTCCCATACGACTCGAACGGGCCGAGATAGTGCTTGAGGCCGGTGACCAGCGCCACATGCTCCAGCTCGCCCGGCTTGAATACGTCCAGCAGGTTGCGCACCATCGCGCCGTTGACGCGAATGTTCTCGGCTTCTGTCGATTGCCGCAGCCAGGTCGTGATGAAAACATGGCTTGGCCGCAGCGTGCCGAGAGCGGCGCGCAGACTGTCCGGGTCGAGCAGGTCGGCTGCGATCGGATGCAACCCTTCCATGTCCCGCGAGGGGTGGCGCGCCAAGCCGCTGACCTGCCAGCCGCCCCGGAGCAGATGCCGCGCCAAGGTGTTGCCGGCAATTCCGCTGACGCCCACCACCAATGCCGATCTGGCCACTCGTCATCCTCACTGTCGCTCCATAACTTTACATGGGGCGGCGTCGGCTGATCGCAAAGCGGGCTTCGCAGGGCGGCCCGGTGGGGGTGTGGACGCAGGCGTGCGCTGCAATTTATGTCGGCGAAATTGCCTGCGGTATCGGCTCCGCCCCATCCGAACTGTATTAGATACGGCGCTGCGGCATCCGCTGAACGCGGGACACTCTGAGAGGGATGCGGCTGCACATGAACGATCTCGAAAAGACAATTCAAACGCAGCGGCTGTACGCCCAGCTCAGCGATTGCTGGCATGACGTGGACACCAACTGGGGCCGTAATGCCGGCGACTATTACACCGAGGACGCGGTGCTCGAAACCAAACGCCACAGCTGCCACGGCAAGTCGAAGATCCGCGAGTTCTACCAATGGCGCCTCGATCGCGGCCCGCGCGTCGCCGTGTATGCAACGATGGCCTTGAAAGTCAGACAATTCGTCTGGTGAGGAGTCGGTGCATTCCCATTCTGGCAATCCGTTGCATCATTTCATATTTGGACCGGGTCAATGTCGGTGTTGCTGCCCTGACGCTGAACAAGGAGATCGGGCTGACAGCCACGATGTTCGGCTGGAGTGCCGGGTTGGTCTCAATTGGCTATTCGGTGTTCGAGGTGCCGATCAACCTGGCGCTGGTGCGTTTCGGTGTGCCCAAGTGGATGGCGCGGATCATGGTGACCTAGAGCGGGATTACGTCTGATAGGCGACGTAAGCCCGCTCTAGGTCTTTGTTTTATCGCGTAATTCAGACATTTCGGTGATTCTGCTTCGCTTCATCCAGTTCTAGGGGATCATCGGGTGCGCCACAGCCCTCGTGCAGGGGCCGCTGGGTTTCTATCTGGCGCGGTTTATGCTGGGCACTGTTAGGCTGGGTTTCCCCCGCGTCATCCTTTACCTCACCTACTGGTTTCCGCGTCGCCACCGCGCGCGCTACGTTGGGTTGCTTGCGCTGGCTATTTCGCTATCGAGCGTGATCGGATCGCCTCTGTCCGCTATATTGCTGAGGCTTGACGGTGCGTTCGGCATCAAGGGTTGGCAGTGGATCTATATCCTTGAAGCATCGCCGGCCGCGCTGCTGGACATTCTGATCTGGGTATTTTTATCGGACCGCCCCTCTGAGGCGAAATGGTTGAGCCTGGCGCAGCGGCAGTGGCTGGAGGCCACTCTCGATGAATGGTCGGCATCATCATGGATCATACCAATCCGCCTTAAGGTTGACACATGAAGGATGTGTCAACGACGATTTGGCATGAGTCATATTTTGCGCGTCGCCGCCGGCCAGCCCGGCGCGCGATACCAGCTCACCTTGATGCTGGAAGAGTCAGCATCGAGGTGAGCTGGTATCAGACGCATAATTTCTGGATTGCGTTGCTGGCGTTGGGCGCCAACTTATTGTCGGGCGCGTTTGTTGTACTGGTTTGGGCCCGGACTGGTGGGCGGCGGTTTCATCTGAAAAAGGTCCTAGGAGAATAGCGTCTTCATCCCGTTGCGTGGCTGTGTTCGGTAAGCGCTCTCGCTGTTACGGCGAGGCTGCTCCGACCGCAGCCGAACTGCACCAGCTTGGCCGCGCTGGTAGATCGGTGACGCCGCCATGGACGCGGCCGAGGAGAAATCGCCGAGTTCGATCACGATGCGAGGGTCTCTCACGAAGCGCTGCGCCATGGCGACGGCCTGGCGCGGGTCGGACTGGGTGTCCTGGAAGTCGGTCTGCACCGGGCGTCCGCCGATGCCGCCACTTGCGTTCACTTCCGAAAGCGCCAAATCAAAGTCGCGTTTCCAGTCCATCCGTACTGGGCGTACTGTCCGGTGAGGAGACCGCTGACGCCCACCAGGATCGGGCAGAAACGGCAGCGCTGACATCAGGGTGCGGCGTTTCAGCTTCAGCTGCGTTCGCATGGGGGCTTTCTCGGGCAGGACATCAGCGAAGACCACACTCCACCGCCGCGTGGGCGGAAGTGCAAGCTATGACTGGCGCGAGGGAGACTGAATTTCGTGGCGAACAATCCATATTACCAAGGCCCCATCAGCGATCACTTCGATGGCACACGCTTTTTCAATCCGCATCAGGCCGCGACGGACCGCTCCCCGATCGAGCTGTTGCGTTGGCGGCTACTCGGCACACGGGCGCGGTGGGAGCCGGAAACTCCGGTCGCCTCCGCCGCCGAACCGGAGGCACCTGTGGACGGCCTGTCGGTGACGATGGTCGGCCATGCCTCGGTTTTGATCCAGGTCGCCGGCAAGAATTTACTGGTCGATCCGGTCTGGTCCGAACGCGCCAGTCCGTTCTCGTTCCTGGGCCCGAAGCGCGCGAACCGTCCGGGTATCGCGTTCGAAGACCTGCCCTCGATCGACGGGGTTCTCGTCACCCACAATCATTACGACCATCTCGATGCGGTTACGCTGACGCGGCTCGCGGCTGCCCATTCGCCTCGGTTCATCACCCCACTCGGCACGGATACCGTTATCGCCCGCGCGGCGCGTGGCTGCGTCACCGAGGTCGGCGATTGGGGAGACAGCTTCACGTTCGGCGAAAGCGTTACCGTCACGCTGCATCCGGCCCATCACTGGTCTGCCCGCGGGATCGGCGACCGGCGTATGGCGTTGTGGTGCGGTTTTGTTATCCAGACACCTGTCGGCGTCATCTACGTCGCAGGCGACACCGCCTATGGTGATGGTGGGATCTTTCGCCAGGTTTCACGCCAATTCGGCCACCCCGTGGTGGCGCTTCTGCCAATAGGTGCATACGAACCGCGTTGGTTCATGCGTCACCAGCATACCAATCCCGACGAGGCGGTGCGCATCATGCTCGATTGTGGCGCGCAGCAGGGATTGGGGGTGCACTGGGGAACGTTTCAGCTCACCGACGAGCCGCGCTTCGCTCCCGTGACAGAGTTGGAGGAGGCCTGCGCACGCCATGGGGTCGCCGGCGCAAGCTTTCATGCCATGCGACCTGGTGATGTCTGGCGGCGCGGAACGGATGTGACATGAAGTCGCTGTGGTCAGGCGGGAAACACCCTGGCGTGATCTACGTCCCAGGAAAGTGACATGGCGTCGCCAACGATCGTTCCGATGGTGTTGGGATCGCCGCTTTGCCTCATGGCGACAACCGTCTGACTGCCTGGGGCAAGTGGCCTGCATGATACCACCGGTATCATGATGCCACCAAGGCCGATCCCGCACCGGCCGGTGCTTGCGCTTACGACACGACCGGGAAAAATTCATCTCGCCGATGAAACCCGCCATGAAACGTGTGGCCGAGCGTTCGTGGAGATCTTCCGGCATGGCGCTGGTGCAGGCATATCGATCAAGGAGATCGTTCTTCGCACCGGCCACAACCGCGAGGTTGTGCGCGATGTGGTCCGCGGTGGTAGGACCGGTGGATGTCGTAATAGGACGGAGCCGCAAGATACGGTGACCGCCCGCGTGTTGTCGCCAAGTGGGCTACACGCCTGAGGTGCGCTTCAGGCGAACCGGTAGCACCGCCTTCCGCCCGGTCGTTCGCCTGTCTCACGACCGTGGCGCGCAATACGTGATCGACACCTATACCAAGTTTACGGAAGGGTTGGATTGGTCCGCGATGTCTTGGTCTTCCACGCGGACAGACCGCTCTAGCTATTTGTTTTATCGGGTGATTCAGACCTTTTGGTGATCCCAACTTCGGTCATCACGCTCTAGCCCTCGGCGCATGACCCGTAAGAAAACTGCCGTTCACGAATACGAAGGATACTGTCACCGCCGTGGTTCCTTCCGCGGTGGCTTCATAGCAGCGTGGGGTGCTGCTGCGATCTGCTCGGCCATCACCGTCTTCCAGAATTGCAACAGGCGGCGGTAGTAGACCGGATCATCGCGCAGAACGGTCTGCACACCCATACCGCGCAACAGGCATAGCGTCGCGTTTAACATCACCTCGATCTCTGCGCCGGCCAGTCCGGTCTGCGCAAAGAAATGGTTCCAGATGCCGTCGAGCGCGTCGTGGAAAATGCGCGTGCGCCCGGCGAGCTGCACGCGCAAGTAATCGTTATGACGGGCCGCGGTGATCTCTTCGAGCGTCAGCATGAAAAAACGCCCGGACATGATGGTCCACACGCGATCGATGAAGTCATTGAGACTAAGCGCGCCGGCGCTTACCAAGCCGGCATAACTGCGGATGTCCGTCGTCACCAAGGCGAGGTGGAGATCGAAGGCGGCAATGACCAGTTCGTCCTTGCTGGCGAAATGGTGGTTGAGCGCACCACGCGTCATTCCCGCGTGGGCTGCGATATCAACCGCAGTCGTGGCAGCGTAGCCTTTCGAGAGCAGCAGGCTGAGGGTTGCCTGCACCAAGGATGCACGTGTCGCCGCACTGCGATCTTCCTGCGTACGCCCTGGCCTTGCAGGCAAGTGTTCCATATCGGCAACATTGCTCCGAATCAAAAAACATACAACCGCGTATGTATGTATTGACAGGCGGTTGGCGATGCAGCCATCGTCGCAGGCAAGACGAATTGGCGACAGCGTCCATTTCCAATCGATGTGCGTGGACCGCAAGCTGTGTCGTTACGTTTGGCGAAGTCGCTGTTCTGCGCTGCCAGATTGGCTGTTCGGATGACTTATCAGAGGAAAGCGGTCATGACCGAGACGACGCTGGCGGCTGCGAACCTACAGATCACGCATGACAAAACACGTAACCTGAAACGCTTTGTCGAGCTGATCGGCGAGGCCGCCGGCCGGGGAGCCGACATCCTCGTGCTGCCCGAAATGGGGCTGCAAGGCTATGCGGATTTCGCGCTGCCCAGGGGCTCCACAGCCGCGGTCGAACAGAAGCGCTATTACTTCAGCGAGGCAGAGACGATCCCAGGGCCTGCGACCGAGCGGATCGGCGAACTCGCCCGCCAACACGATATGCTCATCCAGGTTGGCCTCGCCGAAAAAGCCCTGCACGGCAATGTGATCTACAATTCGACAGCGCTCATCGGGCCCGAGGGCGTTGTTGGCATCTACCGCAAGCTCCACAACACCTTCGAATTTCCATACTTTTCACCCGGCGAGGAGATGCCGGTGTTCCATACTTCGCGAGGCGTGCTCTCAAGCATCATCTGTTACGATCTGTGCTTCCCGGAACTGCTCCGCAGCTACGCCGTCAAGGGTGCGGATGTGGTGCTGATGTCGACGGCCTGGCCGATGAAAGGCCACGACCGGCCAACCGACTATCACGGCTGGGCAATGGATCTCGCAGCCCAGAGCAATGCGTTCTTCAACCAATTCTGGTTGGTGGTGTCCAACCACTGCGAGAAGGGCGCCTACTCCCAAAAAATCGATTATTACGGCGGCTCGCAGATCGTCGATCCCACTGGCAAGGTGGTGGCCTACCTCGGCGACGAGGAAGGGCTGGTGGTGCATCGCGCCGACTTGCAGGACGCAGTGCTGAATTCCCGCACCGAGGCCTTCTTCGGCCTCAATCTGCTGCAAGACCGCAGGCCCGAGCGCTACGAGGCCGTGGTGGACCAAAGCCACCGCTACCCGACTGAAGCACTCCGCCAGAGCCTTGCCGAGCGCCCGGCGACCGAGCCCGCCCATCCGCGTCGGCCGCCCACGGCCAAGCTCGCATGATCACCGTCGAGACGATCGCATCGGCCGAAATGCTGTTCGGGTTGGAATACACGCCAGCCGAACGCGACCAGATGGTGGGCAACCTGGAAGGGCAGATCGCCTCGGCCGTGGCGCGGCGCGGCGTTCACTTTGCCAACGACGTGCCGATGGCCAGCCGCTTCGACCCGCGACTGCCGACGACAGTGATGCCACCTGCACAGACACCACTGCGATACAGCACGGTCCACGCACCATGCCCCACGGACGATGCCGACATCGCCTTCGCCTCGCTCACCCATCTGTCCGCCTGGATCGCGAATGGCGTGCTCACCAGCCGGCGTCTGACCGAGATCTACCTGCAGCGCATCGAAGCCCTCAATCCAAAGCTATTCTGCTTCGCGGTGGTGACAGCCGAGCGCGCGCTGGCCGAGGCGCACGCAGCCGACGTCATGCTGCAGGCCGGCACACGGCTCGGCCCCCTGCACGGAATTCCCTATGGCCTGAAGGATCTGTTCGACACTGAAGGCAGCGTGACCGGCTGGGGGGCGGAGCCTTTCCGCAACCGCGTACCCACCAAGGACGCGGCGATCGTCCAACGTCTGCGCGCGGCGGGTGCCGTGTTGCTCGGCAAGACCACGGTGGGGGCGCTTGCCTATAACGACATTTGGTACGGCGGACAGACTCGTAATCCTTGGAACCTCAACGAGGGATCGAGCGGATCAAGCGCCGGGTCCGCCTCGGCCACGGCCGCGGGTCTGTGCGGCTTCGCCATCGGCACCGAAACCCTTGGCTCCATCACATCACCGAGCCAGCGCTGCGGCACGACAGGGCTGCGTCCCAGCTTCGGCCGCGTGTCGCGCGCCGGCGGCATGGCGCTCTGCTGGTCGCTCGACAAAGTCGGGCCGATCTGTCGGGCGGTGGAGGACACCGCGATGGTGCTCGATGCACTGAACGGCCATGATCCCGACGATCGCGCCTCCATTGCCGCTCCATTCAATTTCGATGCGGCGGCTGGAATCTCGGGTCTGCGTCTCGGCTATCTCCCAGAGGCGTTTGGCGAGGATGCAACTTCTGTCGATCACGCAGCCCTTCAAGCGGCACGCGGGCTTGGCATCGACATCGTTGCGGTCTCGCTGCCCGATCTTCCCTATGCGGCCCTGATGAACATTCTCTATGCCGAGGCTGCCGCAGCCTTTGAGGATCTGACGCTTACCGGCCTGGATGACACCCTCACCTGGCAGGACGACGGCGCCTGGCCCAACACGTTTCGCAAGGCGCGCTTCCTGTCGGCGGTCGACCATGTGCAGCTCGACCGACTGCGCTATCAGGTGATGCTCGCGCTCGACGCGCTGTTCCGTGAGGTGGATGTGCTGATCGGTCCGTTCATGACGGGGCCGATGCTGGTTGCGAGCAATTTCACCGGTCATCCGTGCTTGCATCTGCGGGCGGGCTTTGAAGAACTCGGCAGCCGCAGCTTGGCCTCGCTCGGGGCTGGAAAGCTTGAGACCGGCACAGCCGACACGACGGGAAAGCTGTTCCGCGTACCGCAGGGTATTTCCCTGTGGGGGCGCCTGTTCGATGAAGGCCCGCTTCTCAGCCTTGGCATGGCGTTGGAGCGTGCACTCGGCGTCGCCTCCGATCGCCCCGGGTTTCGTGCCTGATCCCATCGATCACCCATTACAATCAGCCGCAAGGAACTACATCATGAATCGCAGAGAGTTCCTGACCACGACAGGGCTGATCGGTGGAGCCGCCGCTCTCGGCATGTCTGCGCCGACGGAGCTGTTCGCCCAGACCACGCCCAAGCGAGGCGGCACTCTGATCTGGGGGCATTCGGAAACGCCCCAGACGCTTGATCCGCACACCGCAGGCGCTGCTGCAAGCGGGCGAGTGCTGCAGAACATTCATTGCTCGCTCATCACCATCGACAAGGGCTTCAACCTGATCCCTAGCCTGGCCGAAAAATTCGAGAGCAGCCCCGACTTGCTCACCTACACCTTTCATCTGCGGCCAGGCGTGAAGTTCCACGACGGCAAGACAATGACCTCGGCGGATGTAAGGTATTCGTTTGACCGTGTGCGCGACCCAAAGACCGGCGCTGTGAACTTCGAAGTGTTCGGCGACGTCGATGCAATCGAAACGCCAGACGCCACGACCGTGATCGTCAAGATGAAACGGGTGAACGCACCGTTTCTGTCTCGGATCGCTGAAAACGGCGCGGGCGCCATCATACCGACGGGCTCGGGCGACACGCAGGCCAACAACCCGAACGGCGCCGGGCCGTTCAAGTTCGTGCGACGCGAGTTCGGCCACGAGATCGAGTTGGCACGGCACGAAGCCTATTGGGAGGGGCCGGCCTATCTTGACCGCGTCATCGAGCGCGAGGTTGTCGAGCCAACCGTCCGTCTCACCGGCCTGCAGACCGGCGAGCTACATGTGATCAATGACATCCCGCCCGACCGAGTGAGCGAGACAGCCAAGAACCCGAAACTGCAGACTTTGGGGTGGTTCCCGCTGAACTTTGACTTCCTCAACATGAACCACGCCTTCGAGCCGTTCAAAGACCCCCGTGTCCGCCTCGCCATCGACTTGATGATCGACAAGGAGCAGCTGCTGCAAGGTGCGTTGTGGAAACAGGGGGCGCTGACCGGCTCGCCGAGTTTCCCGACCTCGGCCTCCTACGACACCACTCTCAAGGCCCGCACGCAGGACCTCGACAAGGCACAGGCGCTGCTGGCTGCAGCGGGCTACGGGCCGGGCAAGCTCAACCTCGTCTTCAAGGTCACCACCAACTATCCGTATCACGTGGAATCGGCGCAAATCATGGCGGAATGGTTCCGCGCCGCCGGTGTGAACATGAAGATCGAGCAGCTCACCTGGGCAGATTGGCTGAGCCAGTGCTGGAGCAACCGCGACTTCCAGATCACGATGATGAACTTCTTCACCTTGTGGGAGCCGGACTTTCTGTACTACAGCCTTTGGAACTCGAAAGGGGCGTTCAACTATCGCAACGTCAATGACGAGGTGATCGACAGACTGACCCAACAGGCTCGCGAAGTCGTGGATCCCGTCGCCCGCGCCGGCCTCTACAAGCAGGTGCAGGAGCGGATCTTCGACCAGACCCATGACGTTATTCTCTGGTTCCGCAACGGAACGATGGGCGCACAGAAAAACGTTGGTGGCCTGGACACGGTGGTGCATCCGAACGGCAGCAATCTCAACTTCCACAAGGCATGGCTCAACGTATGAGCCATTCGTGATGGTGCTTTACCAACATTCAACGCGCCGGGAGCATGCTCCCGGCGGCTATCCTGCCTCTAAGCCGGCGGTTGCATGAGCTATATCCTCCGTCGCTTGCTCTCGATCGCGCTCACGCTCGTGCTGATTTCGATGATCACGTTCGGTGTCACCAACATATTGCCGGGCGATGTGGCAATGATGGTGCTCGGCACGCAAAGCAATCCGACCGCCCTTGCTGGCTTGCGCCAGACCCTCGGCCTGAACGATCCGCTCGCCCTCCAATATTGGCGGTGGGTTGTCGGCATGCTGACGGGTCATTTTGGCAACTCGCTGATGTTCAAGGTGCCGATAGGGCCGTTACTGCTGCAGAAAATGACGGCGAGCGCCCTTATCGTCGTCATGTCCATGGCCCTGGCACTCGCCTGCGCCATCCCGCTTGGCGTGTGGTCTGCGGTGCATCGCAACCGCTGGCAGGATTCCACCGCCGCCAGCGCCGCCTTGCTCGGCATCAGCTTGCCGGACTTCTTCTGGGGCATCGTCATGATCCTGATCTTCGCGCGCACGCTCGGATGGCTGCCGTCCAGCGGCTTCACCGATCCGAGCGTGAATTTCATCGCCGCCCTCCAGCACGCGCTGCTGCCCGCCTGCGCACTCGGGCTCGGTCTGATGGCGCATCTCACGCGTATTACGCGCTCCACCATGACAGGCATTTTGAACCAGGAGTTCATCCGCGTCGCCCGCGCTAAGGGACTCGATGAGCGGACGGTCATCTGGCGATACGCACTGGCCAATGCCATCGGGCCGGTCATGACCGTGGCCGGGCTGCAAGTTGGCTATCTGTTTGGCAGCATTATCGTCATCGAGTCGCTGTTCAACTACACGGGCATGGGGTGGGTCACCTACCAGGCGCTCCTCAACCGCGACATCCCACTCATCGAGACCTCGGTCTTCGTCATCGCAACCGTGGTGATGCTGGTGAACTTCCTGGTCGATCTGCTGTATCTCGCAGTCGATCCACGCCTTCGCCAAAGCCGCTGACATGCGCCGTTTTCTGACCCCAAAAAGCTTGATCGGGCTAGGTATCGTCGTCATCATGGTGACAATCGCCGTGGCGGCGCCTTTTGTGATCCCCGCCAGCTTCGCCACGCGCATGCAGTTGGCGATGCGACTCCAGCCGCCCTCGGCTGCTCACTGGTTCGGGACCGATCAACTCGGGCGCGACCTGTTCTATCGGGTGATGCTTGGCGCGCGCACCTCGCTCACCATTGCAGGTGCTGCCGTCGGCATCAGCGTCACGTTCGGTCTGCCACTTGGCATCATCTCCGGATATTTCGGCGGCTGGACGGACATCGTGCTGATGCGCCTCGTCGATACGCTGCTCAGCTTCCCGGCTCTGCTGCTGGCACTCACCATCAGCGCCATGCTTGGGCCGAGCGTGCCGAACACGATCATATCAATCGGTGTCGCATTCACCCCGTTTCTCGCCCGCATCATCCGCGGAGAGGCGCTGCGCGTGGCCCAGATGCCCTATGTCGAAGCAGCACAGGCGACGGGCACGAGTGGGTTTGCGATGATCATCCGCCACGTGCTGCCCAACGTGCTGCCGCTGGTCATCGTGCAAGGCACGATCAGCCTCGCCTTTGCCATCCTTGCCGAGGCCGGGCTGTCCTTCCTCGGGCTTGGCACGCAGCCACCGCAATCCTCCTGGGGACTTATGATCCAGACCTCGCGCGACTTTCTTGATGTGGCCCCTTGGACAGCTCTCGTACCCGGTGCCGCCGTGGCCCTCACGGTGCTTGCACTCAACATGTTCGGCGACGTTTTGCGCGATGTGCTGGACCCGCGGGCGCAACGATGATGGCCCAGCTTGATCTGCCCCCCATCATCGAAGTCTCAAACCTGCGTGTCGCGTTCGAGACCGACGGCGGCCCGGTCGTTGGCGTCAAGGACGTCAGCTTTTCGATCCGCCCGGGCGAAACACTTTGCGTTGTCGGCGAATCGGGGTCTGGCAAGTCCGTCACCTCGCTCTCGCTCATGCGGCTGGTGGAGTTCGGCGGCGGCCGCATCACCCACGGCCGGCTTGCCTTCACACGGAGCAACGGCGAGGTGATCGACCTCGCCCAAACCGATGCGCGCACCATGCAGGCGATCCGCGGCAATGAGATCGGCATGATCTTCCAGGAGCCGATGACCTCGCTCAATCCGGTGTTCACCATCGGGCGACAGTTGGAGGATGGGCTGCAGAAGCACAAGCGGCTCAGCAGCGAGGCGGCGCGGGCGCGGGCGCTCGAACTGCTGCGCCAGGTGCGCATCCCCGAACCCGAGAGGCGGCTGCGCCAATACCCGCATGAGCTCTCGGGCGGCATGCGCCAGCGCGTGGTCATCGCCATCGCCATGGCCTGTGAGCCACGCCTGCTCATCGCCGACGAACCGACGACGGCATTGGACGTTACCATCCAGGCCGAGATCCTTGCGTTGATCGACCGGCTGAAGCGTGAGAACGGCATGGCGGTTTTATTCATCACCCATGACATGGCGGTGGTGGCGCAGATGGCCGACCGCGTCGTCGTCATGCATCGCGGCGAGGTGGTCGAGGCAGGTCCGGTTGCCGATATCTTCGCAGCACCCACGAAGGACTACACCCGCGCGTTGCTCGCAGCCGTGCCCAAGCTCGGCGAGATGCGTGGCAAGCTCGCCCCCGAGCGCATGCGCGTCATCGGCATGGAGCCGGTGGTGGCGATAAGTGCTGTGGCAGCAGAGCCCCCCGCACAGCCGCTGCTGTCGGTGCGCCATCTGAGCACGCGCTTCCCGGTTCGGGGCAGCCTGCTGCGCCGAACGGTCGCCAAGGTTCATGCGGTCGAGGATGTCAGCTTCAGCCTCGCCAAAGGGCAGACCCTGTCGCTGGTGGGCGAGTCTGGTTGCGGTAAATCCACCTGCGGCCGGTCGATCCTGCGGCTCGTCGAGGCCGAGGCGGGCGAGATCGAGCTCGACGGCTGGGACATCCGGACTCTTTCCGTCGTCGATCTGCGCCGTGCCCGGCGCGACATGCAGATGGTCTTCCAGGATCCGTACGCCTCGCTCAATCCTTACCGCCGGCTGATCGATCAGGTGGCCGAGCCGTTGCAGAATTTTGGCATCGCTTCAGGCAGCGAGATCACCGACCGGGTGGCGGCACTGTTCGACCGCGTCGAACTGCCGCGCAACTTTCTGCGTCGTTATCCCCATGAATTGTCAGGCGGCCAACGCCAGCGCGTCGCCATCGCACGCGCACTGGCGCCGAGCCCGAAGCTCATCGTCGCCGACGAATCGGTCTCGGCGCTGGATGTCTCGGTCCAGGCACAGGTGCTGAACCTGCTGATGGAGCTGCAGGCAGACCTTGGAATCTCGTTCCTGTTCATCAGCCACGACATGGCGGTGGTCGAACGCGTGTCGCATCAGGTCGCCGTGATGTATCTCGGGCGCGTCGTCGAAATCGGACCGCGCGCGGCGGTCTTCGAGGACCCGCGACACCCCTACACGCGTTCGCTGCTGAGTGCTGTGCCGATTGCCGACCCATCCCAACGGCGTCCCCGGGAAGACCAGAATTTCCGGCCGCTGTCTTCGCCGATCTTTCCCGTGGGCCATAGTCCAGCGCCCTCCCTCTACGACGAAGTAACACCTGGTCATCTGGTGCTCGCGGAGTTCTGATAAACCAAAGATTCAAGCGATAGCGGCTCGCTCGCTTTTTCCATATGTCACCGGTTTGACGGCGTGTTGTGCGAGAAAATCACGATCGGCGGATCGATCGAGACCAGTTTGAAATACGAAAACGGCGCGAGATTGACCTCGCTCGCAGACCCATTGAGCTGATCCACCCGATTGGGCGCAGTGGTACAATCGCTTTGTAAATCGATCTCCTGAATTTGCCCGTCGTTTCCGGGTCAAAGAACATTTTGTCATCCCGGTTTTTTAATCGCGTGCGTTATCTCGCGATTGAACGCTTCATTTATATTATCAATTAACTCCTGTTTTCCCCATTGACGAGGTTGGATCATCTGCGGCGACGCTATTATTTCGCGCAAATACGGTCAATTGCGATCCGGATATTTTCCATCAGGTGAAGTGGCGGTGGCCGTCCGACTGCAACCGTCGGCGAGGTAGACGCCTATTCGCGCGAGCCGCTGAACTCGTCGCCACCGCAGGCCGCTCACTGTGAAGTGAGGCGCTGCTACGGCACCGGCGGCCGTGTGACCCGTTGGCACTGCTGATGCCGGCGACCCGTCGGCGCTTCCAGGAAGCAGGTTTGCCTATGCTCGATATGAAGAACGACAAATCCACGCGACGGACAGTGCTCGCCACGACGTCGCTGGGCGTCGCTGGGATGGCTTTTCCGTCAGAGGGCAACCCCGCCTCCGCCGCAAATTCCGCCTTCGTGCCAACCAGTGCGACGCCGCTACCAGGCATCATGGTGGTTTTGAAGGTGAATGGCACTGAGCATCGCCTCACGCTCGATCCGCGGGTCACCTTGCTCGACGCCATGCGCGAGCATCTGCATCTCACTGGCTCTAAAAAGGGCTGTGACCATGGCCAATGCGGTGCATGCACGATGATCGTCGAGGGTCGGCGGCTGATATCCTGCCTCACGCTGGCAGTGATGCATGACGGCGAGGCGATCACCACGATCGAGGGCCTGGGCGAACCCGGCCGACTCCACCCGATGCAAGCAGAGTTCTTGAGACATGATGGCTTCCAGTGCGGCTATTGCACGCCCGGCCAGATCTGCTCGGCGGTGGCCATGCTGAATGAGATCGAGCAAGGTATTCCCAGCCATGTGACCGAGGATATGGAGCATGTGGCGTTTTCCGACACCGAGGTGCGCGAGCGCATGAGCGGCAACCTCTGCCGCTGCGCCGCCTATCCGAACATCATCGCTGCCATCCGCGCCGTGCACGAAGGGGCCAAGGCATGAAGGCCTTCACCTATGAGCGCGTCGCCAGCCCACGAGCTGCGGCGGAGGCAGTGCGGCGCAATCCGGGTGCGAAATTCATCGCCGGTGGCACCAACCTGCTGGATCTCATGAAGCTGCAGATCGAGGTGCCGACTCACCTGATCGATGTAAACCATGTTGGCCTCGACACGATCGAGGCGACGCCCGAGGGTGGGCTGCGAATCGGCGCCCTGGTGCGCAACACCGATCTGGCCGCCGACCGCAGGGTGCGCCGAGACTATGCGGTGCTGAGCCGGGCGATCGTGGCCGGCGCCTCCGCCCAGTTGCGCAACCGGGCGACCACGGCGGGCAATCTGCTGCAGCGTTCGCGCTGCTCGTATTTCTATGACACCACGAAGCCCTGCAACAAGCGCGCGCCAGGCTCGGGTTGCTCGGCGATCGGTGGGTTCAGCCGCAACCTCGCCGTGATCGGCGTGTCGGATGCGTGCATCAGCCAGCATCCGTCTGACATGTCCGTGGCGATGCGGCTGCTGGATGCGACGATCGAGACGGTGATGCCAGATGGCGCCAGCCGAAGTATCGCCATCGACGGATTCCATACGCTGCCAGGCGACACCCCCCATGTGGAAACGGTGCTTCAGCCAGGCGAGTTCATCACGGGCGTGGTGCTGCCCAAGCCGCTGGGGGGGAAACATGTCTATCGCAAGGTACGCGACCGCGCGTCATACGCGTTTGCCACAGTTTCGGTCGCAGCGGTCATCACCGGTGATCGCGCCCGCTTTGCCTTTGGCGGCGTAGCCACGCGGCCCTGGCGGGTGACCGAGGCGGAGACGCGCTATGGCGACGGGGCGCAGGCCGTCGCCGACACCGCGCTGCAGGGCGCCACGCCGACGCGGGAGAACGCCTTCAAAATCCCGCTGCTGCAGCGAACGCTGGCCGCCGTCATCTCCGATATCAAAGCCTGAGGATACGATTATGGATTTCAACGAAGCGGCGGGTACGAACCCGATCGACCAAACACGTGTCGTAGGCCACGCGCATGATCGGGTAGATGGGCCACTGAAAGTGTCAGGCCGGGCAACCTACGCCTATGAGTTCCACAATGAGGCACCGGACGCGGCCTATGGCTACATGCTTGGCGCCGGCATCGGCAAGGGCAGGATCGAGGCGCTCGATACCGCAGCCGCAGAGGCGGCGCCGGGCGTGCTGCTGGTGCTCACGCATCGGAACGCACCGGAGCAGGGCAAGAAAGGCAAGGGCTCAGCGCGCGCGCAGATGGCCAGCGCCGAGGTGCGCAACTTCGACGATCCCGTGGCCTTCGTGGTCGCGGAAAGCTTCGAGCAGGCGCGCGAGGCGGCTCATATGATCCGGGTCCGGTATGTCACCGAGCCAGGCCGGTTCGATCTCGTAGCGGAACGGGGCAATGCGAAAAAGCCAGAGCCTAAGGGCAGCACGCTTGCCGATACCGCGGTGGGCGATTTTGAAGCCGGCTTCGCGGCGGCGCCGGTGCAGCTGGATGTGACTTACACCACGCCCGACCAGAGCCACGCGATGATTGAGCCACATGCGACACTTGCGATATGGCATTGCGACAGACTGACCGTTTACACCTCAAACCAGATGCCCAACTGGGCGCAGCATGGGCTTGCCTCCATCCTCCAGATGGAGCCGACGGACGTGCGCGTAATCAGCCGTTACATCGGCGGCGGGTTCGGCTCCAAGCTGTTCGTGTATGGCGACATCATCATTACGGCGATGGCGGCGCGCAAGTTGCAGCGTCCGGTCAAAATGGCGTTGACGCGGCCGCAGATCTTCAACCACACCAGCCACCGACCGGCCACGATCCAGCGCCTGCGCATCGGCGCCACGCCAGACGGGGCGATCACCGCCATCGGCCACGAGGTGTGGTGCGGCAACCAGGAAGGTGGCACGTTCGAGACGGCGGCGAACCAGACGCGGCTGCTCTATGCCGGCAAGCACCGCATGACCTCGCATCGCTTGGCGGTGCTCGACCTTCCGGTCGGCAATGCCATGCGCGCGCCGGGCGAGGCGGTCGGGCTGATGGCGCTGGAATGTGCTGTGGATGAACTTGCCGAGCGGCTCCGCATGGATCCGATAGAATTGCGGGTAATGAATGACACGCAGTTCGACCCCGAGACGGGGCCGGAGCGGCCGTTTTCCTCGCGCAAGTTCGTCGAATGCCTGCGCACCGGCGCCGATCGGTTCGGCTGGGCAAAACGCAATCCCAAGCCGGGCCAAATGCGCGATGGGCACTGGCTGATCGGCATCGGCGTGGCTGGCGCGATCCGAGAGAACTTGACGATGAAATCCGCCGCCCGTGTCACGCTCGATCCGCAGGGTCAGGTCATCGTCGAGAGCTCGATGACCGATATAGGCACTGGCACCTACACGGTGCATGCGCAGATTGCCGCCGAAATGATGGGCGTTCCGATGGAGCGCGTGATCGTGCACATGGGCGATACGGACATGCCGGAAGCGGCCGGCTCCGGCGGGTCCTGGGGCGCCAACAGCTCTGGTAGCGGCGTTTATGCGGCCTGCGACAAGCTACGGCGCGTGCTGGCGCAGAAGGCTGGGTTCAACGCCGATGATGTGGTGTTCGCCGGGGGCAAGCTGTCACAGGGCAATCGCAGCGTGACGCTTGAGAGCCTGGCTGATCCGCAGGGGCTCAGCGTGGAAGCCGAGATTGATTTTGGTGACCTGACCAAGCGCTACGCCCAGGCGAGCTTCGGCGCACATTTCTGCGAAGTGGGCGTCGATCTCGCGACCGCGGAAGTACGGGTGCGGCGGCTCATGAGCGTGGCCGCGGCGGGGCGGATCCTCAACCCCAAGACCGCGCGCAGCCAGTGTATCGGCGGCATGACCATGGGCATCGGCGCGGCGCTGATGGAGCAATGCGTGGTGGACACGCGGCACGGCTATTTCGTCAATCACGACCTGGCCGAATACCATGTGCCCGTGCATGCCGACATTCCTGATATGGACGTGATCTTCCTTGAGGAGCTCGACGATAAATCTTCGCCGCTGAAGGCAAAGGGGATTGGCGAGCTGGGCATCTGCGGGGTGGGGGCGGCGGTGGCCAACGCCGTCTACAACGCGTGCGGCGTGCGGATCCGTGACTACCCGCTGACCCTGGACAAGATCTTGCCGCATCTGCCTCCGATGGTGTGATCGCGGGCCGGGTTGGCCGGAGACCGCGCGCCGAAGGCGACTCTCGGCTTTGACAGGATCAACAGTCATAAAGTATGATTTATGCGGCCCGGTCCCCAGCCGGGCCGTTGCCTGTAGGTCCGGGACATCAATGAACAGCAACGAAAAACCCAAGCTGCGCAGCCAGGCCTGGTTCGGCCGGCAGGACAAGATGGGGTTCTATTATCGTTCGTTCCTCAAAAACTCCGGCACGCCGCAGGACCAGTTCGAGGGCCGGCCGGTCATCGGCATCTGCAACACCTGGTCCGAGCTCACGCCTTGCAACGGCCATTTCCGCGACCTCGCCCAGCATGTGCGCTCGGGCGTGCTGGATGCGGGTGGCTTTCCGTTGGAATTCCCGGTCTCCTCGCTCGGCGAGGTAACGATGCGCCCGACTGCGATGCTGTTCCGCAACCTCGCCGCCATGGACGTGGAGGAAGGCATTCGTGCCCATCCGCTCGACGGCGTGGTGCTGTTGATGGGCTGTGACAAAACCACGCCCGCGCTGCTCATGGGAGCAGCCTCTGCCGATCTGCCGGCCATTGGGATATCAGGCGGGCCGCAGCTGCGCGGCGTGTATCGCGGACAGATCATCGGCTCGGGCACCAACATCATTTCCATGAGCGAGCAGCTGCGCGCCGGCGAAATCACGCTCGAGCAGTTCCATGAGGCCGAGGCAGCGATGAATCGCAGTGCCGGCCATTGCATGACGATGGGCACTGGCTCGACTATGGCGGCGATGGTCGAGGCGCTCGGCATCGGCTTGCCGGAGAACGCCGCCATTCCGGCCGCTGATGCCAGGCGCAACCATCTCGCTCGCATGGCCGGACGGCGCATCGTTGGAATGGTCGGCGAAGACCTGACACCCTCCAAGCTCCTGACGCGCGAAGCTTTCGAGAACGCCATCCGCACACTGGCGGCGATCGGTGGCTCCACCAATGCCGTCGTGCACCTGCTGGCAATCGCCGGACGGGTCGGTGTGGAACTGAGCCTGGATGATTTCGACAGGCTCGGCCGCGAGGTGCACTGCCTGGTCGATCTTATGCCCTCGGGGCGGTTCCTGATGGAGGATTTCTACTACGCCGGCGGCTTGCCAGTGGTGTTGCGCACGCTTGCCGAGCGCGGCCTGCTGCACAAGGATGCGCTCACCGCCAACGGGAAATCGATCTGGGACAATGTGGCCGCGGCCGACTGCTTCAATCGCGAGGTGATCACCAGCTTCGAGACGCCATTCAAGCCCAACGCCGGCATGGCCATTCTGAAAGGCAACATCGCCCCAGATGGCGCCGTCATCAAACCCTCCGCCGCCTCACCCGAGTTGCTGGTGCACACCGGTCGCGCCGTGGTGTTTGAATCGGTCGAGGAGATGCATGCAGGTGTCGAGGACGACAGCCTCGACATCGATGCGAGCTGCATCATGGTGCTGAAGAACTGCGGCCCAAAAGGGTATCCGGGCATGGCCGAGGTTGGCAACATGCCCATCCCCGCCAAGCTGCTGCGCCAGGGCGTGCGTGACATGATCCGTATTTCCGACGCCCGCATGTCCGGCACCGCCTATGGCACGGTTGTGCTGCATGTGGCCCCGGAAGCCACCGCCGGCGGCCCGCTCGCCTTTGTGCAAAACGGCGATCTCATCACACTCGACGTGCCGTCTCGCAGCTTGCATTTGCACATCACCGACGCGGAAATGCAGGCTCGCCGGGCTCTGTGGACACCGCCGACCCCCCACGCCGTGCGCGGCTACGCCAAGCTCTACCTCGACCATGTGTTGCAAGCCGACCGCGGCGCCGATTTTGACTTCCTCGTCGGCCGCAGTGGGTCGCCGGTTCCGCGCGACAATCACTGAGCAGCGGTTGAGCCAACAACGCGGCCGGCTTCAGCCGGCCGGCGCCGTCAGCCAGGCGCGCAGTGCTGCGGTGACCGCAACCGGTGCTTCGAGTGGCGACATATGGCCGCTGTTCTCGAACACCACGTAGCGCGCATGCGGCAGCGCCATGGCCATGGCTTCGTGCTGGGAGGGCGGGCTCCAGGCGTCCTGACGGCCGACGCCGATCAGCACAGGGCAACGCAGGCCGCGCAGGGCAGGTTCGGCGTCGGGCCGGTTCAGCAACGCCTGAACCTGGCCCGCGTAGATGGCAGGCGTGGCGCGTTCGACCATGGCGTGCAGGCCGGCCATGAAAATGGTGTCAGCCAGGCGGTCAGAATGCACCATTGGCGGCAGCCAGCGCGCGGCCAGGGCCGCCATGCCCTCGGCCTGGGCCAAGTCGACCAGCACCTGCCGCTTGGCGGCTTCGCCTGGCGCCTGTGGCGCCACGCCGGTGTCGAGCAGGGCGATCCGCGCGACTCGCTCCGGTGCGATGCGGGCAATTTCGAGGGCCACGCGCGCACCCATGGAATGTCCCACCACGGCGAAGCGCTCGGATGCTGTGGCCAGCACGGTTTGCGCCATTGCGGTGATATCGCTCTGGCCAAGGAAATCCGGCGTATGAATATCGGCGATATCCGACAGTCCCGTCACTTGCGGCGCCCACACGGTGGCGTCGCAAAGCAGGCCGGGCAGCAGGAACAGTGCCGGTTTCGCTGTTATGCTCAGCGGCACTCGGGCACGCGGCGAGTGGCCATGAATTCGTCGAAGGTTTCGCCGCGCATGATGGCGTAGACTTCGAGATTGGTCTGGCGAGCGACGCGGGCGAACTTCTCCATGACGAAGAAACTGGCGCCATGCTTGATAAGGCCCAGCCAGTCACGGGCGAACACCAGGGCCATTTCGGTTTCGCTCAGCCCGGCCTTTTTCATGGCGGCCTCCTCGTCGGCGAGGAAATCTTCACGCGCGTCGGCGCCGATCATGCGCCACAGGAAGCGGTTCAGCTTCAGCGCACGGTGGCTGGTGCGCAGGTCGAACACATAGGTGCCGGCGAGGTCTTCGATGCCTTCGAGCTGCGGGTTCATTGTGCGGCCACCGACAGCTTCTCGGCATCCTGGTAGAGCGGTTCAACCGGTTCATACAGTGCGACAGTCATCGCTGTGGTGGTGGCGAGGTAGTAGTTCTGGTGAATGCTCCGGATCGGCCCTTCAAGTGCTCCGCGCATTGCCAGCCACATGATCTGTTCCACGCTTTCGGCACCGCCGCGACGGATGTAGTCGGCATGCGTCAGGCGGGTGAGGCGCATCGGGTCGTTTTCGAACAGGTCGAGGAACTCACGGTCCCATTCCTCGTCGTTGAAGCCGGTACGCTCGCCATGAACCTGGTGCGAGAGCCCGCCGGTGCCGACCACGACAACCTTGAGATCGACCGGGTAAGACTCGATGGCTCGTTTGACCGCCTGGCCGAGCTTGTAGCAGCGCCGCGCGGTCGGCAGCGGAAACTGCAGCACGTTGATGGCGATCGGCACCACGGTTCCCGGCCAGTCCGGATCATGCGGCCACATCAGCGGCAGCGGCGAGGCGCAGCCGTGGTCGATCGGGCGGTCCTGGAAGGTGGCGATGTCGAACTCGTCATTGACCAGCGATTCCGCGATGTGGATCTGCAGGTCGAGGTCGCCGCGCAGCGGGGGCAGGGGGCGCTTGCCAGCCCCCTCGTCGGCGACCTCGAAGCTCTCGCCGATGCCGAGCGCGAACGTTGGGTAAAGGTCGAAAAAGAAGCTGGTGGCGTGGTCGTTGTAGAAGAACACCAGCGCGTCCGGCTTGTGCTCCGCAAGCCAAGCGGCGACCGGCTTGTAGCCGTCGAACAGCGGCGCCCAGGCGGGGTCCGTCTGCTTGCCCTTGTCATAAGCAACGCCGATGGTTGGCACGTGCGACGTGCCAATGCCCCCGATGATCCGTGCCATATTCCTGCTCCCGTTCGACTGCCTGGCCTCACCTTGCACGATTTCGCACAACGGTTCGAGGGGGTGGCTTGTGCCAAGCGCGGTCGCCGGTGACCTGATCCATCTTATTCAGCGCATGCCAGGAATTCGCTGGCGGACGCTCGCCCGACAGCGGCCGCGACCTCTGCTTGCAACCAACAGTGTCGTGTTGGGACAACGCACCGACACTGCGCGAGTGGGGATTGAGGTTGCCAAGTTTTGGGGGACACCCTGACGCTTTCCGCCATGTCGGCCTTTCGCGACCGATCGCCAGGATGGCGGATCGTCTCCGCCGCGGCCGCTGCAAACATCTCCGCAGACACCCTCAACGCGAGGTGCGCTTTCTGAAAATGCGCCCTGGTCCATTCCGGGCGGTCCACGCCCCCACCCTCATCCCCAAACCCATCGTTGACACACCCAAACCCACGCGCGAGGCTGTCACCAACAGACTTCAATCAAAAATACCTCCCAGGGAAGGAGATCACCATGGCGCATAGCAACCTCAACCGCCGCACCCTCCTCGCCGCTCTCTCCGCCGCCGCCGTTGCCAGCACCGCCCGTGCCCAAACCGCCCCACCCGCCGACCTTCTCGCCGCCGCGAAAAAGGAGGGTACGGCCGTCTTCCACACCTCCATCGACCTGCCGGTCGCGCAGAAGATGGTCAGCGACTTCGAAAGCATCACGCCCGGCATCCGCATCCAGCTCGAACGCACCGGCGCCGAGCGGGTGCTCCAGCGCATCGAGCAGGAATACGCCAGCAACATCAAAGCCGCCGACATCGTCGAAAGCTCCGATGTCACCATGTTCCTCGGCTGGAAACGCAAAGGCTGGCTCGCCACCTACGTTCCCGCCGAAGTTGCTCGCGTGTGGCCCCGGGAGGAGCGCGACTCTGACGGCCAATTCGCGTCCGTTCGCGCCCAGCTCAGCGTCATCGCCTACAACACCAAACAGGTGAAGGCCGAGGACGCGCCGAAAAGCTTTGCCGATCTGCTGGCGCCGAAATGGAAGAACCGCATGGTCAAGGCCCATCCGGGCTACAGCGGCACCATCGTCACCTCCACCTACGCCACCGAAAAGGCGCTGGGCTGGCCGTATTTCGACGCCCTCGCCAAGCAGCGCATCATGCAGGTGCAGTCCGCCTCCGATCCGCCAAAGAAAGTGGCGCAGGGCGAACGTTCCATCATGGTGGATGGCAGTGAATACGTGGTGTTCTACCTGCGCGAGGCCGGCAACCCGATCCAGGAGGTCTACGCCACCGAAGGATCGCCGCTGATCTCAGGCCAGGTCGCCGTCATGAAGGAAGCCCCGCATCCCAACGCGGCCCGGTTGTTCGGCGAATATGTGTTCAGTGCCCGCTGCCAGCAGCTGATGGCCGATCTCGGCGGCACCCGCTCCTTCCATCCGGATGTGAAACTCGCTCCCGGCCGCATGCCGCTCGACAAGATCAAGGTGCTGCGGTCAAACCCGCTGCAACTGGAAGCCGCGGCCGAGGAAGTGAAGCAGAAATACACCGAATATTTCGGCGTTTAAGGGCCAAGGATGAACGATGCTTCCCCCAGCCCCGCGCTCGCGGTCCGGCTGGCCGATTTTCTCGTCTCCACCCCCACATCGGCCTTCCCCCCGGAAGCTACCGCCATGGCCCGCAACCTGGTGCTCGACGTCACCGGCCTGTGCGTTGCCGCCCGCGGACAGGACTATGTGATGGCCACCAGGTCAGCACTCGACCCCGGAGGAGCCTGCACCGCCTTTGGCCACCCAGGTGGCTGGAGCGGGTTCGACGCCGCCCTCCTCAACGGCACCGCCGCCCACGGCGAGGACTACGACGACACGTTCGAAGGCGGGCCGGTCCATTCCGGTGCCGTCCTCGTGCCTGCCCTGATCGCCGCCTGCGAACGCGAAAACCTCGGAGGCCAGGCCCTGCTGCGCGGCCTGGTGTTGGGTGCAGAAATCCTGTGCCGCCTCAGCCTGGTCACCCCCAAGGCCATTCACAAGGCAGGCTTCCATCCCACCGCGGTTATCGGCGCCATCGCTGCCGCAGGTGCTGTCGCCACAGCCCTCGGCTTGCCACGCGACCAGGTGGCCAACGCCATCGGCATCGCCGGCAGCATGGCCTCCGGCATTATCGAATACCTCGCCGACGGCTCCTGGACCAAGCGCATGCACGCCGGCTGGGCTGCGCAGTCAGGTTTGCGCGCTGCCCTCATGGCCCGCGGCGGCTTCATCGGCCCCCGCACCGTGCTCGAAGGCACCCACGGCTTCTTCAAGTCGTTCGCCCCCTCCGCAACACCCGACTACAGCCATCTGTTCAAAGGTCTCGGCCAGACCTGGGTGATGTCCACCATCGCCTTCAAACCCTACGCCTGTGGCACCATGACCCAGCCCTTCATCGACTGCGCCATCGCCCTGCGCGCCCGCGGTATCCAGACAACCGATATCGCCGACATCGTGTGCGACGTGGGGGAGGGCACGGTGCACCGCCTGTGGGAACCGCTGTCGCTCAAACACGCCCCACCCACGCCCTACGCTGCCAAGTTCAGCACGCCGTTCTGTGCAGCCGTCGGCTTCCTCGATGGCCGTGCCGGCTTCGGCCAGTTCACAGAAGCCCGCATCCACGACCCCGAGGCGCTCGCGCTGTGCGGCAAGGTCCGCTACCGAATCAACCCCGACGACGAATACCCACGCAATTTCACCGGTCACATCCGCGCAACCCTTGAGGATGGCACGGTGATCGAGCTGCGCCAGCGCCACATGCGCGGCGGTCACAGCGATCCGCTGCCCCAGGCCGAGTTGGACCAGAAATTCCGCGAGAACTGCGCATTCGGTGGCTGGCCCGCCACCCGGGCCGAAGCACTCGCCCAAACCATCGCCGGCCTGTTCGACCAGCCCAGCCTCAAAGCCCTGTCGGAGTATCGCGTTTGACCGAACTGACCGGAATGGTGGCCGTCGTCACCGGCGCAGCTCGCAACATCGGCCGCGCCATAGCGCTCGACCTCGCCCGCGGTGGCGCCAAAATCGCAGTCCACGTCAACAGCTCCGCCGAGGCGGGCGCTGAAACCCAACGCCTGATCGAAGCCGCGGGCGGCACTGCCATCCTGGTCACTGGAGACGTCACCGACCCCGCTGCCGTGCAACGGATCATGCAATCCGCCGTTGACGCCTTCGGCCGCATTGACATCCTCGTCAACAACGCCGCGCTGCGTCGCGAAACCAAGTTCGAGGATCTCGACCTCGCTGAATGGCGCGAAGTCACTGCTGTGCTGCTCGACGCCCCGTTCCTCTGCGCCAAGGCCGCTCTGCCCGCCATGAAGGCCGCCGGCGGCGGCAGCATCATCAACCTTGGCGGCCTGTCCGCCCACACCGGCACCACCGACCGCGCCCATGTCATCGCCGCCAAAATGGGCGTGGTCGGGCTGACCCGCGCGCTTGCCTTCGACCTCGCCCCCTACGGCATCACCGCCAACTGCGTGGTGCCTGGGCTGATCGAAACGCAACGCGGAAAATCTGGCCACGGCAGCGCGTCCCTCAACGCCGCACGCGTGCCGCTTGCCGGACGCAGAGGTCGCCCGGAAGAAGTCGCCAGCATGGTCCGCATGCTCGCAGGTCCCCAGTCCCGCTACCTCACCGGCCAGACCCTGCACGTCAACGGGGGCGCGATGGTCACCTAGACCAGGATGAGTTCTGTTAGGCGAAATCGCCCCGAAGCGCCCGCCGACCCAGTCCGCGCGGGGCAAAAGGGGAGGGCGCCGTGATCTCGAGCGCCAGCCCCTCCGCCAAAGCCGCAAGCTCGCCACGCCCGGTATCGCGCGTGATGATGGTAAGCCCGGCTGTTTCGACCGTCCCGCCGAACGGCCGCGGCGGGCTGAACAGCGTGCCGACAGCCTGCACCAGCGTCGGGTGCGCATCGCCCTCCAGCCGCACCAGTCCCTTCACCCGCAACAGCCGCTCGCCAAGGCGAAACGCCAATGCATCCAAAAACCCCGCCAACGGATCCCACGCCATCGCCCCGCTCTGGCGGGCCAGGAACGCCGTGATGCGCGGATGCTCTGCGGTGGTTTCCTCCAAACGCGGCACCGGCCGATCGGTCATCAGCGCCTCGGCAAACGCCGTCGCCCGATCCGGTTCATCGACCAGCACCGCCAGCGGATTGATCGACCGCGCCATCTGACGCGCCTCGGCAAGCCCGGCCGCATCGCACAGATCCTGCCGCGTCAACACCAGCGCCTGTGCCGCCGCCCATTGCGCCGCCGCCTCAGCGAACCCCGCCAGCTCCACATGGCGCAGCGCGTCGAACGTGCTGACCACCCGCACCCGCAGCGGCACGCTCGGCCGCAGTTGCAGGCTGCGCAGAATGGCGCCAGGCCGGGACAGCCCACTGGTCTCCATCACGATCCGCGCCGGCGCCTGCGCAAGGCTCGCCAACAGATCTTCGATCGTGGCAACCAGTTCGCCCCCCACGGCGCAGCACACGCACCCGTTTGCCAGCATCGCAATCGGCAACCCCCGCGCGCCCTCGCTCAGAATGGCCCCATCCAGCCCGACCTCGCCGGCCTCGTTGACGATGACAGCGGTACCGGCACCGCCAGGTGAAGCCAGATATGCCCGCAGCAAAGTCGTTTTGCCGCTCCCCAGAAACCCGGTCAGCACGACCAGGTCGAGCACCGCCGTCATGGCCGTTCGGAGGGATCATCCTCGTAGCTTTTCACCACCATCGCCCGCACATCGGCCAACAGCTCCTCGACGTCATAAACCACACCGCCCTTGACGGTGTAACGAAGGGCTCGATGCCACTCGGTGGTGTTGGTGGCATCGTTCAGCCGCAGCGCCCCGGTGCCGTACAGGAGCTTGAAGTCGCTCAGCGGATTGTAGTCCAGCACCAGCATGTCGGCCCGTTTGCCCACCTCCAGACTTCCGGTCTCGTCCTCGATCCCCAGCAGCTTCGCCCCTTCCACCGTCGCGGCGCGCAGTACCTCCAGCGGATGAAAACCGGCCTCCTGCAGCAACTCCAGCTCGCGCACATACCCGAAGCCAAAGATCTGATAAATGAAACCGGAGTCGCTGCCGGTGCATACCCGGCCGCCGCGGTTCTTGTATTCGTTGAGGAATTGCATCCAGATCCGGTAGTTCTGCTTCCACTCGATCTCGTTCGTCGTGGTCCAGTTCACCCAGTACGAACCATGCCCGCCGCGCTGCGGCTGGAAGTATTTCCACAGTGATTTCCACGCATAGTCATGATGCCAGTCGGCCTGGCGGGCGCGCATCAGGTCGCGATTGGCGTCATAGATGCCAAAGGTCGGCACGAAGGTGAAATCCAGCGCCAGAAACGCATCCATCACCTCCCGCCACTTCGCACTGCCGGGCTGCGCCCCTTGGGCAAACGTCTGGCCGGCATAGGAAAAGCGGAAATACTCATCGTTGTAGTCGTAGTCGAGCGGGAAGTTCTGGATCACCCGATCCTCAAACAGCGCCTCCGGCAGGCCGTAATAATGCTCGGCACTGGTCAGCCCCCATTTCGCCGAGGTCAGCGCGTTCATCCGCGTCACCGCCATCTGCGCGTGGTGGCAGCCGCTGCGCAGGCCAAGCTTGCGGCATTCATCCAGCGCCGCCTCCATGATCGCCGGCGGCGCCCCGAAGAACTTGATGCCATCGGCTCCGCGCGCCTTCACCCGCCGCAGCCAGCCGCGCCCCTGCTCGGGCGTATGGATCGTCTTCAGCATGTCGTTCACAGCGGGGAAATACGCGTGCGCCACGATATAGGGGGCCGCGATCTCATGCGACGCAGAACGCGCCTTCTGCCGCAGCGTCCAATCGAGTCCGTTCATGGCGCCCATTTCGCGCACCGTCGTCACGCCATGGGCGAGCCACAGCTTGTAAACATAGTCCACCGGCGGCACCCAGCCGTTGGCCGCATGATAGGGCACGCCGGCATGGGCATGGCAGTCGATGAACCCCGGCGTCACCCACTTTCCGTGGCAATCGATTTCGTGATCACCTGGCCCCGGCCGCCGCTCCGCGCGGATCGGAAGTTTGGCCGCACCCACCTTTCGCATCTCCACGATGCGCCCGGCCTCGACCACGATATCCACCGGCCCGATTGGTGGGGCGCCGGTGCCGTCGATCACCGTGGCACCCCGCAGCACCAGCCGCTGGAACGGCCCAGCCCCCCGGTCCCGCGAGGTCGCCTCCGCCACCGGTGGCTGCCCGGCGCGAGCACGTTCAAGCGCCAGCTCCTCGCCGGCTTCACCTTCGAAATCGGGATCGGTCATGATGTCACCCACTCGTTCCTGATCCGACGATGGAGAATGTCGGGCCGCTGGTCCAGACCTCACATTTCGCCCGCCTCGCGTGCTCGAATGTGGCCTGGGCAACACGGCATGGTTGGCATGTGTGACCGGAAGGACACTAAGCTTGACCCCGTTCCGAACATCGCGGTATTCGCGGAACTGCAGGCGGTGCGGACGCTTAAAGTGTTATTGCACCGTTGGCGTAACATGCTGCCACTCGTTGGCCGCCGGGGTTGGGAAGCCTCTGTGGTTGAATTCCACTTCGCACCTCACTCCAGGGACGCAATTCGATGAATATCAAGATTCTGGGCGCCTTCTCCGCCGTCGCTTTGCTGGCGGCCTGCGCTGAGCCCGCCGCCACCGCATCGACCGGCGGCACCGGTGCCGCGACGACACAGCCAGTCGGCGTCGCTCCTGGCAGCCAGGAAGACCTGGCGACCAACGTGGGCGATCGCGTCCTGTTCGACCTCAACCGCAGCACCCTGACCTCCGAAGACCGCTCCGTTCTCGACCGCCAGGCGGTGTGGCTCGGCAAGTATTCCACCAACAGCGTTCAGATCGCCGGCAACTGCGATGAGCGTGGGACGGACGAATACAACATCGCCCTCGGCCAGCGCCGCGCCAGCGCTTCGCGTGACTACCTGGTCGCCAAGGGCGTCTCGTCCGCCCGCCTCACCACCATCTCCTATGGCAAGGACCGTCCGGTCGACCCCGCGTCGAACGAGGCAGCCTGGGCGAAAAACCGTAACGCCATCACCTCGATCCGTTGAGGCGTTGCGACGGGCTCCCGCAACCACGGGGGATCTGACGCGTTATAGACAACCGGCAGGCACAAGGCTGCCGGTTTTTCTTTGCTCACGCTGCGGTTAAAGTTCGCCAAGCGGGTGTAACGAAGGTTCAGGAGGTCGGTGATGCGCGTTCTGGTGGCATGTTGCGTGATGATGGGCCTCGGCTTGGGCATGAACGCGACTCCGGCGCGCGCCCAGATCGAAACGCGCGAAGGGATCGCGCTACAGAACCAGATCCTCGAACTGCGCCGTGACGTGCAGGCGCTGCGCGACCAGCCCGGCCGCGCTCCCGTCTATGCCGGCGCCGCGCCATCCTCGCTCGCCCCACGCGGCGGCACTTCCAGCAGCGGCGGCAGCGACATGACTGCCCAGCTGCTCGACCGCGTCGCCTCGCTCGAGGACCAGATGCGCACGCTGAACGGACGCATCGACGAGCTCGACAACGCCAGCCAGCGCCGCAATGCGGACCTCGCCAAGCAGATCGGCGATCTCATCTTCCGCGTTGACAACGGCTCGGCACCGGGCGGCATCCGCCCCGCCGGGTCGGGCTCCGCCACACCCCCGGCGCCCGGCGTGCCCCCGGCGCCGCCGCCGGCGCCCGCCCCCGTGAAGCGCACCCCCGCGCTGGCCCTGCAGGAAGGCAACGCCGCCTTGGCGCGGCGCGACTACACCGTGGCGGACACGGCGGCCCGCGAGGTGCTCGCCGCCGGCAAAACCCAGCCGGCCGCTTACGACGCCCAGTTCCTGCTGGCCCAGGCCGCCTACGGCCAACGCAACTTCCCGCAGGCCGCGATCGCCTACAACGAGGCCTACGATCGCAGCCGCCAGGGCTCGCACGCACAGGACTCGCTGCTCGGCCTTGCGAGCAGCCTCAACGCGCTCGGTGAAAAACGCTCGGCCTGCGCGGCACTCGACACGCTGCGCCAGCAATTCCCCTCCGCCCGCGTCGACGTCGTGCAACGCGCAGCCCTCACCCGCACCCAGGCCGGGTGCTCCTGAACCCCATCCACCCGGCTGAATTCGCGGATCTTCTCGACCCGCTGGGACCATTCGAGCCGCAGCCGCTGCTGGCGGTGGCGGTTTCCGGCGGCGCAGACAGCATGGCCACAGCCTTGATCCTGCGCGATTGGGCGCGCGGGCGGGCAGGGGCCGTGGTCGGCCTGATCGTCGACCACGGCCTGCGCCCTGAATCGGCTGTTGAGGCGGAACTCACCCAACAGCGTCTCTTTGCCTGTGGGATCACCGCCGAAATCCTGCCGCTGCACGATCTCAAGAGGGGAGCACGTCTCGCTGAGCGGGCCCGGTCCGCGCGTCACGCCGCCCTCGAAGCCGCCTGCGCGGCACGCGGCATCCTGCATCTCGTGTTCGGCCATCACGCCGAAGATCTGGCCGAGACGGTGGTGATGCGCCTCCTGGCCCACAGCGGCCCGTCCGGCCTCGCCGGCATGGCGGCCCTGGTCGAAACCCAGAACATCCGCCGCCTGCGGCCGTTGCTCGCCATTCCTCGCCAGCGCCTGCGCGACACCTTGCGCGCCGCCGGGGTCGCCTGGGTGGAGGATCCCTCCAACCAGGACCTCACCCAGCAACGTGCCCGCCTGCGCGCGCTGCGCTCCGAAGGTCTTGCCACCGAAGTGTTGGTCGCCGCAGCGACCGCGCGTGGCCGAACCCGGCTGGCGGAAGAACGGCAGTCCGCCCATGCCCTCGCCCGCGGCCTGCGCCTCTCCCCTTTTGGTTACGCCGTGCTCGATCGCCCGGTCCCCGCCGCAGCACTGGCCAACGTGATCGCCATGCTCGCCGGCGCCACCCGTCCCCCCTCGCTCGCCCAGGTCGGCGATCTCGCCTTGCACCCCCGCGCCGCCACGATCGGCGGCGTCAGGCTGCTGCCTGCTGGCCGCCTGGGCCCCGGCTGGCTTCTGGTCCGCGAACAGGCGGCCATTGAACCCCCAACCGAAGCCAAGACCGGCACGCTGTGGGACGGCCGCTTCCGCCTGCTCCGTCAGCTACCCGCACCCGACTGCGCAATCGGCGCCTGGGGCGACCAGGCGCCGCGCGACCGGGCCGGACTGCCCAGCCTGGTGCTGCGCACCCTGCCGGCGCTGCGCCGCGACGGGCAGGTGATCGTAGCCGGTCCAGCGCTATGGCAAGGCTCTGAACCTTTCATTCACTTCTGTCCCCAATCCTGGATGACAGGTGGCGGGTTTTGCGCCCTGCCGCCGGTTGCCATTCCCGCCGCGGTTCCAGGCGCCGCACAAGGCGTGATACGGGTTGGATAGTATGCGACAATTCCGTGCAGAAGTGGGGGATGCGCTTTGGTTATCGGCACCCTATGTTGATCTCACGGCTCGAATGTAGCTGTCTGCAGAAGGCAGCGGCACACAGCCAGGATGAAGCGGCCATCAAGGCCAGGGACTGTTTGGCCGTCAGTGGCCGGGGATGAAGATGAGCAACTTTGGCCGTAACCTTGCCCTTTGGGTCATCATCGCATTGCTGCTGGTGGTGTTGTTCAACCTGTTCCAGCCGGGCACCAGCCGTCCCGCCTCGACCCAGGTCGCGTATTCGGATTTCATTGGTGACGTGAACGGCGGCCGTGTCCGTGACGTCACGATCCAGGGGCGCACCGTCTCCGGTCAACTGGCCGACGGCCGCAGCTTCCAAACCTACACGCCGGAAGACCCCAGTCTGGTCTCGCGGCTGACCGACAAGGGTGTGCGCGTGATCGCGAAGCCTGAGGACAGCGACGTGAACCCGCTGCTCCACTACCTGCTCTCCTGGTTCCCGATGCTGCTGCTGATCGGCGTCTGGGTGTTCTTCATGCGCCAGATGCAGTCGGGCGGCGGCCGGGCCATGGGCTTCGGCAAATCCCGCGCCCGCCTGCTGACCGAAAAGCAAGGCCGCGTTACCTTCGACGACGTCGCCGGCATCGACGAAGCCAAGTCCGAGCTGCAGGAAATTGTCGAATTCCTCAAGGATCCGCAGAAGTTCCAGCGTCTTGGCGGCAAAATCCCCAAGGGCGTGCTGCTTGTCGGTCCCCCAGGAACCGGTAAAACACTGCTGGCTCGCGCCATCGCCGGCGAAGCCAACGTTCCCTTCTTCACCATCTCGGGCTCGGACTTCGTCGAAATGTTCGTCGGCGTCGGCGCCAGCCGCGTGCGTGACATGTTCGAGCAGGGCAAGAAGAACGCCCCCTGCATCATCTTCATCGATGAGATCGACGCCGTCGGCCGGCATCGCGGTGCCGGCCTCGGCGGCGGCAACGACGAACGCGAACAGACCCTCAACCAGATGCTGGTCGAGATGGACGGGTTCGAAAGCAACGAAGGCGTTATCCTGATTGCCGCCACCAACCGCCCGGACGTGCTCGACCCCGCCCTACTGCGTCCCGGCCGCTTCGACCGCCAGGTCGTCGTGCCCAACCCGGACGTGAACGGCCGTGAAAAGATCCTGCGCGTTCACATGCGCAAGGTCCCGCTCGCCTCGGACGTCGACCCCAAGGTGATCGCCCGCGGCACTCCCGGGTTCTCCGGTGCCGACCTTGCGAACCTCGTCAACGAGGCAGCTCTGCTAGCCGCCCGCATGGGCAAGCGCGTGGTCGCCATGTTCGAGTTCGAGCAGGCCAAGGACAAGGTCATGATGGGCGCCGAACGCCGCTCGCTCGTCATGAGTGATGCCGAAAAGCGGATGACCGCCTTCCACGAGGCCGGCCATGCCATCTGCTCCCTGCACGAGCCGGAATGCGACCCCGTCCACAAGGCCACCATCATCCCCCGCGGCCGTGCGCTCGGCATGGTGATGAGCCTGCCGGAAGGTGATCGCTACTCCAAGTCCAAGTCGAAGTGCCTGGCTGAACTCTGCATGGCCATGGGCGGCCGCGCGTCTGAGGAAATCATCTTCGGCGCCGACAAGGTTTCCAACGGCGCCTCGGGTGACATCAAAATGGCGACCAACCTCGCCCGTCGCATGGTGACTGAATGGGGCATGAGCCCGACGCTCGGGATGATCGCCTATGGCGACAACAGCCAGGAGGTCTTTCTTGGCCATTCGGTGACCCAAAACAAGAATGTCTCCGAAGCTACTGCGCGCGAAATTGACAGCGAAGTCAAAATGATGATCGACAAGGCCTATAAGTCCGCGCACACAATCCTGACCGAGCATCTCGCCGATTTGCACGCGATTGCGCAAAACCTGCTTGAACATGAAACCCTGTCAGGCGACGACATCCGCCAGTTGCTGCGCGGCGAGAAAGTGGTTCGTAAAGTGGTGGACGATCCGGCGCCAGAAGCCCGGCGCGCCTCGGTGCCTCAATCGGGTCGGCCGG
>JANXSM010000017.1 GCA_025352665.1 Rhodospirillales bacterium
TGTACGGCCCACTCGTCGTTTTGCTCCAGCAAGATCGCACCGATCAGTCTGGTGACGGCGGCTTCGTTCGGAAATATGCCGACAACGTCACTGCGGCGCTTGATCTCGCCGTTCAACCGCTCGATCGAGTTGGTGGAATGGATCTTGGTCCGGTGCCGTGCGGGGAACGCCATGTAGGCCAAAACGTCTGTCTCCGCCTCGTCCATCAACGCTGCCAGTTTTGATACACGTGGGCGAGCTTGGTCGGCCACCTCGCGCCACTGCTTGCGTGCGGCGGCAGCATCGTCCTGGGCAAAGGCGATTCCGATTCAGGCCGACACGATCCGGCGCTGGGTCTTGCCGGCATGGGCCATGGCGTTGCGCATGAAGTGCACGCGGCAGCGTTGCCAGGTGGCGCTGAGGACCTTGCTGATGGCAGAATTCAACCCCTCGTGGGCGTCGGAAATCACCAGCTTGGTGCCACGCAGGCCGCGGCGCGCCAGGGAGCGTAGGAATTCGAGAGGATCGCCGCGGCAGCTTAAGGATAGTGTCCACCAAACCGGCAGCAGCTCATGGTTCCCGCGTCCGTATACTTCAGGCGCCGAAGCGCATTTCGGGAACGCCGCGGACGCCGAGATCGTGGATCGCAAACAGGCTGCCGCGCAGCGGGCCGTCGCCAGGGAAGCGAGGGAGTGGCGGCTTAGCCATCGAAGTTACGAACAGGATATCGAGATTCGGTCCGCCGAACATCACGCTCGTCACTTTCTTGACCGGCAAATCAATGATCCGGTCGACCGTTCCATCTGGCGCGTAACGAACGAGTTTGCCGGCATAGACCAATGCCGCCCAGACGCAGCCTTCGGCATCGACGGTCGCGCCATCGGTCGCGCCACCGCAGCTGGTATCGACGATGGCGAAGGTGCGGCGATTGCTGACGCCGCCGGTTGCGAGGTCGTAGTCATAGGCCCAGATCTCGCCTGACCAGGTATCGGCAAAGTAAAAGGTTCGCCCGTCAGGGCTCCAGCAAGGCCCGTTCGAGCAGACGATCTTCGAGTCTAGCGTTGTGACCTTAAAATCTGTCGAGACGCTATAGAGCGAACCCTTGGGTCCCTCCTCCATCGTATCCATTGATCCGGCCACGAAGCGGCCGCGCTTGTCCACCTTGCCGTCATTGAGGCGGTTGTTGGTGAGCCCGGGTTCCGGATCGTGGAGTAGGTCTACCTCTCCCGTCTTGAAATCAAGGAGGTGAAAGCCGCCCTGCAGGGAGACGATGGCACCGTTTCCGTCCTTGCGCAGCGCCATCGACCCAATCTTTCGGGGCACGTCCCAGGCGCGCAGTTCGGTGCCGTCCACGGTGGTGCGAAAGACGCGGCCATCCATGGAATCGATGAAATAGAGCCGCTGCTGGTCTACGTCCCACAACGGTCCCTCGCCAGGGGTGGTTTTCACGTCCAGAAGAACTTCGATGCGCATGGTGGTCTTTCTCCGTCTCGTTGCGGGGTTTCGGCCTCAACCGGCGAAGCGTGGTTCGGCGATACCGCGGACGCCGAGGCCATGGATGGCGATCAGCATACCGGCCTCCCTCTCGCGCGGCGGCAGGCCGCCAACTTCACGGGCCATTGAGGTGACATAGGCGACATCAAGATCCGGCCCGCCGAACATGACCGATGTTGCGCTCTCGACTGGCAGGCCGACCACCCTGTCAAGCATACCGTCAGGCCGAAAACGCAATAACCGACCGCGATAGACTTCGCAGGACCACAGGCACCCATCGGCGTCGACCGTGGCGCCGTCCGGGTAGCCCGCGAAGCCCATGGCAGCAAAGTCGACGAAAACGCGGCGGTTTGCGACGCTGCCGGAGGCGGGGTCATAATCATAGGCGTAAATCAGCCGCCTGCTGGTATCGGAAAAATACAGGATCGTGCCTTCAACGTTCCAGCATGGGCCGTTCGAGCAGATGATACCCTCATCCAGCGTGGTCACGGTGGCATCGGGATCGAGGCGGTAGAGGGCGCAAATCGGGTCACGCTCCTCGTAATCCATCGCGCCCGCGACAAAGCGGCCCTGGCGGTCGACTTTGCCGTCGTTGATGCGGGTGCGGGGATTGGCCGGAGGCGCCTGGGCCAGAAGCGTCACCGATCCTGTATTGAAGTCGAGTGCGTGAAACCCTGACTGAAGCGAGCAGACCGCGCCGCCCGCCTGGCGCAGCGCGATCGAGCCGACATGCTCGGGCAACGGCCAGCTGGTGCGGCGCCCGCCAGATTCCAGCCGATGGACAGCCGGTCCATAGCTGTCGATCCAGTAAAGCGCCTGTTCCGCGACATCCCATAACGGGCCTTCCCCGAGAGCATCTTGATCGGCATTGATGACTTCGATGCGCAACATTGGCGTTTTCCCCCGTTCTGCATTCCGCTCGTTCCCCCGGGCGCGCGAGCGGCTCTCGCGCCCTGCCGGCTGGCTCCTATTTCATCGATCGTGTTCGTGCCTTTACGGAGAGCAATCCAGAACTCAGCATCGTTTAGAAGTTCACGTTGTCACCGCCCTTGAGGGAAAGGATCTCGCGGGCCTCGTCGGGTGTCGCCACATCAAGACCGAGGCCTTCGATAATCTGGCGCACCCGTCGCACTTGGTCGGCGTTGCTTTCAGCAAGCTTGCCGGGACCATCCCAGAGCGAATCCTCGAGCCCAACCCGCACATGGCCGCCGATCGCGGCCGCCATGGCTGCGATATTCATCTGGTTGCGGCCTGCACCCAAAACCGACCACCTATACTGGTCCCCGAACAGCCGATCGGCGGTACGTTTCATGTGCATGACGTCGTCGGGATGGTTGCCGATGCCGCCCTGCAGTCCGAACACGGTCTGGATGAAGAGCGGCGCCTTAACCAAGCCACGATCGAAAAAGTATTTAAGGTTGTAGAGGTGAGCCGTGTCGTAACATTCGAACTCGAAGCGTGTATCATTGTCGGCGCATGTCGCCAGGATGTGCTCGATCTGGCCGAAGGTGTTGCGGAAGATGATGTCCTTGTTTGCGAGATAGGTCCGCTCCCACTCGTGCTTCAGATCCCCAAACCGGTCGAGCATTCCGAACAGGCCAAAATTCATTGATCCAAGATTAAGCGAGGCAACTTCAGGCTTGAAGGTCGCGGCCGGCTGCACGCGCTCCTCGATCGACATGGTCGGTGCGCCGCCAGTGGTGAGGTTGATCACGACGGGCGAGCGTTGCTTGATGATCGGCAGGAATTTGGCAAAGGCTGCGGGGGATTGGTCCGGGCGGCCGTCCACCGGGTCACGCGCGTGCAGATGAACGATCGCGGCGCCGGCCTCGGCCGCGCCGACGGCCGCATCCGCGATTTGCTGCGCGGTGACGGGAAGGTAGGGCGACATCGAGGGGGTATGGATCGCCCCGGTGACAGCACAGGTGATGATAACTTTGCGTTTGCTGGCCATGAATGACTGATCCTTATTGTTCGGTGTCGGTGTCGGCTTGGCGCTCAGGAGCTGGAAGCGCCATCGGGCGGTGATGAAGCCAGTTTCTGGCGCTCCATCAAAAGGTTGCGGCCGGGTTTGGGAACCGGGTCGCCTGCGACAGCACAGCTCTGCTCCGGTCCTGTGCTCACAGTGATTCCACGTTTCCGTCGATGCCAAGCGACTGGCCCGAGATGTTGCGGCCGAGCGGCGACAAGAGATAGAGGACCATCCCGGCCACGTCGTCGGGGCCGGTCATCCGGCGCAACGAGATGCGGTTCAGGTATTCCTGCTCCATGGTCTGATAGGAAACACCGGCCTGCGCGGCCCTGTCGCGGATCACACGTTCCATGCGCGGTCCCTCGATAATGCCGGGCAGGATGGCGTTCACCCGAATATCGGAAGGGCCTAGCTCCTTCGCGAGGCTCTGAGTGAACCCGATCACGCCCCATTTGGCGGCGGAGTAAGGCGTGCGGTAAGCGTAGCCGAAGCGGCCTGCCGACGAAGACATGTTGACGATCGCGCCACCGCCGGCAGCCCTCAGCATCGGCACCGCGAGGCGGGTGCAGAGAAACTGGCCGACGAGGCAAATGTCGATCGTACGGCGCCAGTCGGCAGGGGCAATCTCCTCGACGCCGCCCGTGGGGCCGGCGATCCCGGCATTGTTGATGAGCGCGTCGAGTCCGCCCAGCTTGCCGCCAACATCGACGAAAAGCTGCGCTACCTGGGCTTCGTCGGAGACGTCGCAGACGCTGGTGCCATGGTCGGGATGGGCTCTACGGAAGTCATCCAGAAAAGCCTCGGACACGTCGCATACGTGTACCCGTGCGCCGTTCTCGATCAGGAGGTCGGCAATGGCGCGCCCGATGCCAGAGGCGCCGGCCGTGACGAGGACGCGTTGATTCTGGGCAAGAGTCATCTGCTTCATAATGTGCCTCAACTGTTCTTTTCGCGGAGGGCGACGACGGCGAAGAGCACGACGACACCGTAGAGAATTGCGCGAGTGGCATAGGGCAGCGTCGTTCCTGCCAGCAGGGTCTGCAGCGCGGTCAGCAGCAACACGCCACCCAGCATGCCGATGTAACTGCCGCGCCCACCGGTGATCAGCGTCCCGCCCACCACCACCACTGCGATAGACGGAAGCAGGTATTCGTCGCCCATGCCGAGGCTGCCCTGACCTGAGAAACCTGCAAGCAGACAGCCGACAAGGGCAGCGCAGAGACCGGAGAGCACGTAGACTTTGACGATGGTGCTTTTGACGGGAACGCCAGACAACTCTGCCGCCCGCACCCCATTGCCGATCGCATAGACGCGACGGCCGAAGGCCGTCTTGCCGAGCAGGATCACAGCCCCGACCACAAAGAACACCATGAGAAACACGACCGGGGTGATACCAGCCACTTCCGCAGTCATGAACCACCGCAGGCCAGGAGATGCGAAGCCGTCGGGCGTGCCGCCTGAATACAGGAGGGCGACGCCCTGCAAGATGCCGTTCATCGCGAGCGTCATGACAATGGGCGACAGGCCGATGGCCACAATGCCAAGGCCGTTCAGAAGCCCGACGAAGGCGCCGAAAGCGAACGTCGCCGGCAGGGCGTAGATCAGGGCGGCGTCCGATCCTTTCAGAAGGCCGGCGCAAAGGATGCCGCAGCACCCGATGGTCCAAGGCAAAGAAAGATCAAGGCCACCGGTGAGGATCACCGTGCCCTGACCAAGCGCCAGGATGGCGAGAAAGCTGCCAAGCACGATCAACGAGTTGTAGAAGTGCCAGGATAGCAACGAGTTGCCGAGCACGAACTGGGTGGCGACGAGCACCAGGACGAAGCAGACGAAGGCCGGCACCGCGTTGCGCAGGTCCTCGGCGTGACGCACCCAGAATGCCGGGTTCTGTACCGTCGGCGCTGGAGCCGGCAGGCGAAGACGGTACTCCGTGAGGTTCAACTGGTGCGGCAGCATCCCGGCGCTCCGGGCAACCAGGCGCCGGCGCACCGTGCGCAGCGTCTTGGCCAAAACCGAGGAATGCGTGATCGACGCGCCCAGCACGGCCAGGACCAAGATCAAGCCCTCGACGATCGATGAATAGAAGGCCGGCACGTTCAGCACGAGCAGGATGTTGACGACCAGCATCAAGACATAGGCGCCAAAGATGGTGCCGACCGGGCCGCCACGTCCGCCGCCGAGGAGCGTGCCGCCGACCACGACCGCTGCGAACATCTGCAACAGCATGGGGTTGCCGACGAGCGGATCGCCTGACCCGGTCTGGGCGCTGATGAACACGCCAGCCAGGCCATAGAGCGCACCTGCCAGAACATAGATGAAAAACTGGTGGCGGCGGATGCCAAGCCCGGCCGCGCGGGCGGCCTCGCGATCCGAGCCGATCGAATAGATCGCCTTACCGAACACTGTGTTCTTGAGCAACAGCCAGAGGCCCACAAGCGCGGCGAGTAGCAGCACCGGCATCGGCAGCAGGCCTGGAATGACGTCGCCGGTGAGTGCCGCGCTGAAGCCCGGCGGTATCTGACCGCCGGGCTTGTCCATGACCAGAAGAGTCACGCCTTGCAGGATGAACATGTTGGCCAGCGTCACGACGATCGGCTCCAGTCGCAAGACTGCGATGAAGACGCCGTTGAAGGCGCCGGCCAGAGCACCGATCAGAAGCCCGCCGCACGTCCACAGCGCAATGCTCGCGGTCGTGTCCTGCATGTGGCCCGCGAGGGACACGTTGACGAGAGAGATCACCACCGCGGCCGAAAGATCGAAGCCACCCGAAAGAATGACGATGGTCTGCCCGATCGCGGCGATCGCCAGGGTCGTCCCGCCAGCCGAAAGCGTGCTCAGCTCATAGTAGCCGAGCGTGCCCCCGCTGACGCCCTTCACCAGTGCCAGGCAGATCATGAAGGCGATCACCGCGATGATGGGCCCCCGGTGACGGGCGAGGCGGAAGCGGGACCGCGGCGCGGCGCGCGAGGTGTCGAGGCTGATGGCGCTCATTGCAGCTCCGAACTGGTGGGAGCGCCGCCGAGCGTCGCCCGCAGGATGGCATCTTCCGAGATCGCGTCGTCCACGAGATCGGCCGCGATCCGGCCGCGATACAGCACCAGAACCCTGTGCGCGAGGTGATCGAGCTCAGGGATTTCGGTGGAGTAGAACAAGATCGCGCCGCCGGCGGCCGCGTATTCCTGCATCAGGGCGTAGATCTCGTGCTTGGTGCCCACGTCGATGCCGCGGGTCGGATCGAACAGCAGCAACACGCGGCTCTGTGCGAAAAGCCATTTGGCGATGGCGATCTTCTGCTGGTTTCCGCCGGAGAAGGCCTTTACTGGGGTCCAGAGCGCCCGCATCTGAATGTTCAGCTGCGCCATTACCCGCGAGACGTCAGCCTCTTCGCGTTTGCTGTCGATCAGGCCGAAACGGGTGTAGCGCTCAATCACCGGAAGCGAAACATTGTGCCGGCCGTCAAGCTTTAGAAACAGCGCCTCGGTCTTGCGATCCTCCGGCACAAGGCTGATGCCGATGCGCGCGTCGGCGGCGTCGCGCGGTGAGGTGAACGTCACCGGCTTGCCCTCGATCCGGATCTCCCCCTTGCTTTCTTCCATGCCGAACAGCGCGGTGAACAGTTCAAGCTGCCCCATGCCTTGTAGACCGGCGACCCCGATAATCTGGCCGCGGCGCAGGTCGAACGAGACATCGATAAGGCGGCTTTCGGTCGCGAGCGCGCGAACACCGAGCACCGGATCACCCGAAAGTGACGGGATGGGCGGCTTGGCGGGGAACGACCGGCCGAGCGCCTTACCGGCGATCATGTCGATCACCGCCTCGTCACTCACGTCGGCAAGCCGCTCCGTGGCGATATGCTTGCCACTCCGCAGCACTGTGACGCGATCGCAGAAGGCCCGCACCTCGCGCATCCGGTGCGAGATGAACACGATTGTAACGCCCGCGGCGCGGGATGTGTCGATGAGGCCGCCGAGCCAGTCGACGTCTCTGCCCGACAGCGTCGACGTCGGCTCATCGAGCAACAGGATCCGCGGACAACGAAACAGGGCGCGGGCGATCTCGATCTTCTGCCGCTGGTTAAGGTCGAGCTCTCGCAATTCCGCCTGCGGATCGATATCCTCGAGGCCGAGTTTCGCCAAATGAGCGTCGACCAGGCGGCGCGCTTCGCGACGCCGGATCTGTCCGAAGGCGTTCAGCGGCGGATAGGGCATCAGCATGTTGTCGAGAACCGTAAGGTCCTTGACCATGGAGAGCTCTTGGAACGCTGTCTGAATGCCGTGTGTGTGCGATGCCTGCGGCGAATCTAGCACGGCGGCCTTGCCGCAGATCGACAGGGTGCCTGTCGTCGGCAGGATCAGGCCAGACAGTAGCTTGACCAGCGTCGACTTGCCCGCGCCGTTCTCACCGAGCAGCGCATGAACGTCACCGGCCTGCACCTTGAAGGAGACGTCATCGACCGCAACCGTCGCCCCGAACACCTTGCAAATGTTGGTCGCGACGATCGCCGGGATGCTATGGCTCGGATGAGAGGATGACATAGCGAACTCCGATCACCGCCTTCGACCCGCCCGGTCTTGAGGGTCGGCCGGGCGGTGTCACGATCGGCGGGGAAACCAATCCCCGCGTGCAACGCAAGGCGCCGCCGGGCCACAAGCAGCCAAGCTCGGCGGCGAATTTTGCGCTCAGTATTCAGGCTGACCCACGAGCGCGGCATTGAGACCGACCTCGGGCGTATCAATGGAAAATATCGAGGCGAACCAACCCGGGTTCGACACGAGCGTGGGTTTGAAGGCGTTGCAGCCCGCTTTCATCTCGCTCCAGGTGCCCTCCTGGCAGAGCTTGATCGTCTCGTTGGTGACAAGCGGCAGAGGCAGGGTGGTGTGCTGCGGGATATTCTTGCCGTTCAGCTTGTCCACCGCGAGCTTGAGCGCGAGCGCACCGGAATAGGGCGGCGAGGCATAGGAGATGCGTGGTGCGCCCATCGGCTTGTAGGTGCCGTTGGCGCCTTCCACCTCGGTGTTGACGGGCAACATCTGGATGCGGCCGCCGTTCGACCCCTCTCCTGCGCAGGGCTTCAGTTTGTCGGCCGTGGCGCCGGCTTCGATCTGCATCGTGTTGGCCGTGTAGCAACCCACCTGCATCCATAGCCCGTCGATTTCGCTCCACTTTCGCGTGGCGAGGATCTTGGAGAGCTCCGTGCGAGCGACCGCCTGGCTCCAGAGGCCGACCGCCTCGTTTACGATCTTGATGCCGGGATACTTGGCGAAGACCTCCTTCGCCGCCTTGGTGCGCTCGGTATCGACGGACGTGCCGGGCACGCCGGTGATGGCGACGATATTGCCCTTGCCATTCAGTTTCTTGACCAGCCATTCCGCTGTGACACGGCCCGCTGCGGCCTGATCGATCGTCACGTTGTAAGCGCACGGCTCCGAAATCTCGCCATCGTAGGCGATGACAACAACGCCCTTGCTACAGGCATTTTTCACCGCCGTATTCAAGGCCGTGGGTGAGATCGGGTAGACAACGATGGCCTTGGCGCCGGCCTGGACCATGGCGTTGATCTGCTGAATCTGTTTTTGCGCATTGGGGCCGGACACCTGCACCTGCAGGTCGATCTTGTTTGCCATATCCTTGCTGGCCGCCATGGCCTTGACCATGTTGGCAGCCTCGCCCTGCCAGTCGTTGCCGATGTAACTCATCGACAGGAAGACTTTTGCCTTCTCCTGAGCATGCGCGGCGCCCATTGGCGACGCGAGAAGCGTCACGGCAGCGGCGGTGGTCATCAGTGTCCTGGTCAACGTCATCCAACCCTCCCTCGAGAATCTAACGCCAGAGCTCTGCGTGCCACGATGGCAACGCGCGCTCTGATCATCTTGCTGTTTGATCAAAAATCAAAAATGAAAAATCTGCAAGATGTTGTTTTTGTCGTCCTGTTCGGTATAGGTCTTTTGGAGCTCATCGAACCGAATTTGGAACACATTCATGGCGCTGGTGCGCGCGCAACAAGAAGTCGCCTATTCCCCCGTGTCGCGCGCCACGTTGCAGGATCACGTCCTGGAGAGGCTTCGGGAGTTAATCCAGAATGGTGGGATCGAACCGGGGCGAACGGTGACCGTCCAAAGTCTCGCGGAGGCATTCGGGGTGAGCGCGATGCCGGTTCGCGAGGCCATGCACCGCCTCGTGGCCGAGAAGGCCCTGACCGTCGTGGCCGGTCGCTCTGTCGGTATTCCGCCATTGACGGTGGACCGCCTCGAGGACCTCCGCAGGGTGCGGGTTGAGGTGGAGAGCACGGCCACAAAATGGGCCGCCCGCTCGATTTCATCTGCGGATATGGATCATCTCGAAGGTCTGTTGCACGAGATGCATCTGGCCGGGGTCGACAACGACCGCAGCCGCTACCTTCCCGCCAACCGCGATTTCCACTTCACCATTTACCGCGCCGCAGGATCGGCGACGTTGCTTTCGATCATCGAATCGCTGTGGCTGCAGATTGGTCCATACATCAACCTCCTGACCAAATCGGAAAACTGGGAGCCATCCGCACTCGCACACGTGGCGCTCCATGCAGCCCTGCGGGCCCGTAACCCGACGGCCGCAAGCCGCGCGGTGCAATCGGACATCGATGGTGCCGCGAAAGCGCTGAGCCGCGTGCTCGCAGCACCGGCGCCGCACGGCAGTGCGTCGGCCCGCAGCACGTAAGTTTGCTTTGAAAAAATCGACGCCAAGATAGCCAACACCTGTGAACAAGCACGAGCTTCCGACGCTGATCGGGACAGCAAGCCGTTGATTTGTAGCGATATAAAGAAGCTCGGAGAGGGCGCCTATCACGGCAATCATCGCCTGATTGCCGCACCCTGCGCAAGCGGATCCGGTTCACTGTGGGCACGGCCTCGGCCGGTCACGCCAACGCCCCTATGTCAGCACGCCAAAGAGTTCGCAAAGCCGTGGATAAGATGTGGATTTTCAACGAGGACACAATGGCGTGCCATGACATCCGGCACCCGGTCTGCCAGCAGATCCAACAGATTGCCGACATTCATCATCGCCTCGCAAAGCGCGGCCTCGCAATCGGGCCATCTTGGTCGATGCCCCGGTCTCATCGATGAACACCAGACGCTGCGGATCGAGGTCGGGTTGGGCTGCGAACCAGGCCTGGCGACGGACTGCGACGTCGGGCCGCTCCTACTCCGCTGCGTGGGTTGTTTTTTTTGAAGGTCATGCCGTGGCGATCGAGGCAGCGCCAGACGGTGCTGGCCGCTAACGACATGCCATGGTCGGCGCGCAGCATTTCGGCCAGCTCGACAAGGCTGATGTCCTTCTGCGCCGCCACGGCCGCGAGGATCACGCCGCTGAATGCCTTGATCCGACGCAAACGCGTGGCTTGGCCTCGACGGTGCCCGTCTTGTTGACCGCCTCCACCCAACGCACGGCGCTGGCAGCAGAGACGCCAAACCGTTGGGCCGCCCCACGACAGGACATGCCCTCATCCGACACAGCAGCAACCAGGCGAGAACGAAGGTCGAGAGACAATGGCTTACCCACGCATACTGGCCACCAGCCCAGCCTGCATGATCAAACACATCTCAACCGCGTCGGGGACCCCTTAATGTTCCAGGCCGGATGGTTTCCACTCTAGTTTCGGTGGATCAGCTGGAGATCCGTCGAGATGATGTTCCGGTTCAACGAGGACCACCGTGAGGTGTTTCTCGTGCGGGCGATGTGTTCGGTGATGACGATCAATGCCGGCGGCCACTACACTTGGCGCAGCAAGCCAGAAAGTGCCCGTGCCAGGGCAAACCGGGCACTGGTTGAGAATATCCGCTGCGTGCACGCCAATAGCCGCCGCCGCTACGGCAGCCCGCGAGTGCATGCCTCGCTGCGAGCTGAAGGCACGCGGGTGGGGCAAAACCGGGTTGCGCAGCTCATATGCACACACGGCATCCAAGCTCATCGCGGACGGTCGTTTCGCAAAACCACGGACAGTAACCACACTTTCCTGCCTGCCCCCAACCTTTTGGCGCGGCAGTTCGCCTCCGCGGTCGTGCCGAACCAGATTTAGCTAGCCGACATGACCTGCATCCCCACTGGCGAGGGATGGCTGTATCTGGCCCTCGTGTTGGACCTGTTTTCGCGTAAGGTGGTCGGCTGGGCGATGAGCGAGACTGTGCCGCAGGAGCTGAACTTGTCCGCAATGCACATGGTCATCACCAATCGCTGCCCCATAGCGGGGCTGCTGCATCATTTTGGCTTGCGGGTCATTCGCCGGCAAACACATCCGGTTGGAGAAGGCAACACATCCACAGGGAGGCCACACGGCTGTCTGAAGGGGTATTGCACAATAGCCCTCTGACTACGCGGCATACTCATGACCCCTTCTGTGGAGTGATCCTTGTGGAGGCTGCGGGGCGGTCTGATCCGAGGCTGGGGTGTTGTGTTGTGTCTGCGAGCCGAATTGGCGAGAAGGTAGAGTTTCCAGTTGAGTCCGCAGAGGGTCCGCTGGATTTTGGGTCCGCAGAGTTTTCACCGCCAGATCGTTAGACAGATTGGTGGAGCTGAGCGGGATCGAACCGCTGACCTCCTGAATGCCATTCAGGCGCTCTCCCAACTGAGCTACAGCCCCAGCCTCACGCGCCGCCCGCTGTTGAGCGCGGGGGCGGTTTCCCATAGCGTGGGAGGCGGCGATATACCCTCCCTGTCGCCCGGGATCAAGGGGCCGTCACGAAAGGGACGCTATGTGGTTTCCGGAAGACGAAATCGTGGCGGCCAGAAACAGCACCGCTCTGGTCGAGTGGCTGCGCGCCACCGCTCGATGGCCTGATGGAACGCCCGAACTGCTGGCCGAATTTCTGGCAGCCCACCCGCCGGGGTGTGACGACGAACTCGATCGTGTCCGCGCGCTTGGAGCGGGATGACGTCTGATAAGCGACGTAATCCCACTTTAGCTCTTTATTTTATCACGTGATTCAGACCCTTCGGTCATCACTCTCTAGCATCAAGCATCAAGTAGCCAGCTGCGGATGCACCTTGAAGCTTGCCTCGGTCTTGGAGCGGATCTCGTCCACCGTCACGTCCGGTGCAATGTCGACCAGCACCATGCCGTCCTCGGTGATATCGAACACGCCGAGCTCGCTGATCACCATGTCGACCACCCCTGCGCCGGTCAGCGGGAGGGTGCAGGCGGACAGGAGCTTGGGCTTGCCACCGGCGGTGTGCTCCATCAGCACCACCACGCGCTTCACCCCGGCCACCAGGTCCATGGCACCGCCCATGCCCTTGACCATTTTGCCCGGGATCATCCAGTTCGCGAGATCGCCGTTCTCGGCCACCTGCAGCGCGCCCAGGATCGACAAATCGATGTGCCCGCCGCGCACCATGGCGAAACTGGCGGCGCTGTCGAAGAAACTGGTTGTGGGCAAGGCGGAGACGGTCTGCTTGCCGGCGTTGATCAGGTCGGCGTCCACCGTTTCCTCGGTCGGGAATGGCCCGATGCCGAGCATGCCGTTCTCGCTCTGCAGCTGCACATTGATTCCGGCCGGAATGTGATTGGCTACCAGCGTCGGAATGCCGATGCCGAGATTCACATAGAAGCCGTCATGCAGTTCCCGTGCAGCGCGGGCGGCCATTTGGTCTCGGGTCCAGGGCATGAGTGGCTCCTTAGGGCTTTGTTTGAACGGGCTGCTGCATCGACGTGCTGACGCACTCCTTGCCGATGCTCAGCTCTAGGCTGCTTTTGCCGGTGAGATCGTGCGCTGCTCGATCCGCTTTGCCACATTCGGCACATGCACGATGCGGTTGACGAAGATGCCAGGCGTGATGATGTGGTCGGGGTCGATCTCGCCCGGCTGCACCAAATGTTCGACCTGTACGATCACGTGGGTGGCGGCCGTCGCCATGATCGGGTTGAAGTTGCGCGCCGTCTTTCGGTAGACGAGGTTGCCTTCCGTGTCGGCTTTCCAGGCGTGGATGATGGCAAGATCCGCCCACAGACCGCGCTCCATCACGTAGGTCGCGCCGTCGAACTCACGGATTTCCTTACCTTCGGCGATCTGGGTGCCAACGCCGGTTTTGGTGAAGAAGGCTGGGATGCCGGCGCCGCCGGCGCGTATGCGCTCCGCCAGCGTGCCCTGCGGGTTGAATTCGATCTCGAGCTCGCCCGCCAGGAATTGTTTGGCAAAAGTTGCGTTTTCGCCGACGTAGGAGCTGACCATCTTGCGGATCTGGCGGGTGACAAGCAGCAGGCCAAGGCCGCAATCGTCGATCCCGGCATTGTTGGAAACGACCGTGAGGTTTTTGGTACCAGCGTCGCGGATCGCCTCGATGAGCACGGAGGGAATGCCACAGAGGCCGAAACCACCCGACATGACCGTCATGCCGTCCTGCAACACCCCGTCCAAGGCGGACCTGGCATCCGGATATACTTTTTTGACAGCCATCGAGCTCTCCCTTGCAGCCGCGGCAAGCTGCCACCGGGCGGGCTTGCTGGCAAGGAAGTGGGCCCGCCGGTTTAAACCTGACGCACCGCTGAAATCTCGGCGTGCACGGCTGCGGCCAGCAGCGGATTGGCCCTGCGGATCTGCGTGACCCGCAACGCAGCCGCGGCACCTGGCATGGCGTTCGTTTCCCAACATTCCAAAAACATCAGATCGGCCATGACAGAGCTGTCGCGCGTGTTTTCGAGGGCGCGGCGAACCGCCTGGGTCTGGGGGAAATGCTGCATGGTCCCTCGCGTCGCACCGTGATAGGCGCAAGTTAGCGTAGGAATACGCCCGAGAGGGTTTATGGTTCGTGAAACGTCGGCGACATAACGCATCTGTTAGGTTTTGCGACGGGGAGCGCCGAAACGCTCCCCGTGCAGAGATTTAGTAGCGGTACAGCTCGTGCTTGAACGGGCCGTTCACGGGCGTGTCGATATATTCGGACTGCTTCGGCGACAGCTTGGTGAGCTTCGCGCCGACCTTTGCGAGATGCAGGGCGGCGACCTTCTCGTCCAGGTGCTTGGGCAGCGTGTAGACCTTGTTCTCGTACTGACCCGGCTTGGCTGTCCACAGTTCCAGCTGCGCCAGAACCTGGTTGGTGAAGCTTGCCGACATCACGAAGCTTGGATGCCCCGTGGCGTTGCCCAGGTTCACCAGGCGGCCTTCGGACAGCACGATGAGGCGCTTGCCGTCTGGGAACACCACTTCGTCGACCTGCGGCTTGACGTTGTCCCAGGTGTAGTTACGCAGCGCCTCGATCTGGATCTCGCTGTCGAAATGGCCGATGTTGGCCACGATCGCGCGATGCTTCATCTTGCGCATGTCGTCGATGGTGATCACGTCGACGTTGCCGGTCGCGGTCACGAAGATGTCGCCACGATGGGCGGCGTCCTCGAGAGTGACCACCTCATAGCCTTCCATCGCCGCCTGCAGCGCGCAGATCGGGTCGATCTCGGTGACCAGCACGCGGCAGCCGGCCTGGCGCAGCGAGGCGGCGGAGCCTTTGCCGACATCGCCGAAGCCGCACACGATGGCGACCTTGCCGGCCATCATCACGTCCGTGCCCCGGCGGATGGCGTCCACCAGGCTTTCGCGGCAACCATACAGGTTGTCGAACTTCGACTTGGTGACCGAGTCGTTGACGTTGATGGCGGGTACCTTCAGCGCGCCGACCTTGGCCATTTCCCACAAACGATGCACGCCGGTGGTGGTCTCCTCGGAGAGGCCCTTCACGCCGGCCAGCATCTCGGGATACTTGTTGTGCATGATGGCGGTCACGTCGCCGCCGTCATCGAGGATCAGGTTGGGCGTCCAGCCATCCGGCCCGCGCAGCGTCTGCTCGATGCACCACCAGAATTCTTCCTCGTTCATGCCCTTCCAGGCGAACACCGGCGTGCCCGCTGCAGCGATCGCGGCGGCCGCGTGGTCCTGCGTCGAGAAGATGTTGCATGAGGACCAACGCACCGTGGCGCCGAGATGCTCCAGCGTTTGGATCAGCACCGCGGTCTGGATGGTCATGTGCAGGCAGCCGACGATACGGGCGCCGGCGAGCGGCTTGGTGTTGCCGTATTCCTCGCGCAGCGCCATCAGGCCGGGCATCTCGTCCTGCGCCATGGAGATCTCCTTCTGGCCCCAGGCGGCGAGCGAGAAGTCACGGACCTTGTAGTCGGGAGCGACGGCGGTATCGGGCATGAGCGCGGTGTCCTTCGAGGAATATTACGGCGGTATATAAGGATATCTGCATGTAAGTAAATATGGCGATGCGATGGTAACCCCGCGCGGACGAACGGCCGATAAACGGGGGTCAGCCGGCGGTCGGTGCGCCGACCTGCGTTTCGCGCAGCATGATGAACAGGCCGGCGCAAACGATGATTGCTGCGCCCAGCAACGTCGCGGGGGCCGGAATGTCGCCGAACACCACGAAGCCCAGCAGGATGGCCCAGACAATTGAGGAATAGTTGAACGGGGCGACCGCGGAGGCCGCAGCGAGGCGCAGCCCCTGGTTCATCGCCCAATAGGCCACCATCGAGACCAGACCGATCGCCACCATGGCGACCGATTGCCCCGCGGTGGGCACGACCCAGCCAAACGTGGCGCTGGCGGAGGACACCACGATCAACGCCGCCAGCTGCGTGGCGACAAGCAGTGTGCTCGGCGTGGCCCGCAGCCGGCGGGTGACGACCAGGGAGGTGGCGTAGAGCAGGCTGCCGCACATGGCGACCAGCACAGGGGCCGACACAGTGGCGCCGGCCGGATGCAGTGCCACGAGAACGCCCACGAAACCCGCCAGCACGGCGGACCAGCGCCGCCAGCCGACCGGTTCGTGCAGGAAGATCGCGGCAAGTGCTGTGACGTAGATGGGCGTCGCCAGATAGATTGTGCTCACGTCCGCGAGCGGGGTTCTGGCGACCGCCCAGTAGAAGCAGAAAACCTCCAGGCCCGAGCACAGATTGCGCAGCAGATGCAGCCGCCATTCGCCGTCCGACAGCAGCGCACGCCAGGTGGCGATCGGGATGAACAGGCTGACCACACCCAGCCCGACCACGGCCCGCGCGCACAGCAGCTCGCCGGGTGGGATGTCGTGCATCGCCAACTTGGCCGCGGCGTTGCTGACCGCGAACAGGATGCCGCTGACCAGCGTGAGGCCGATGCCGCGCACGATGGCGATCCGGTCCGCCGCATGGGTCAAGGACAATGCTGCCAATGACACGGAACGGCGGCCCGGCGGCAGCTCAGGTGTTCATGGCGTCGAAGAAATCGTTGTTGTTCTTGCTGTATTTCAGCTTGTCCAACAGGAAGTCCATCGCATCCATGGCGCCCATCGGGTTCAGGATACGGCGCAACACCCACATTTTCGACAGCGTTGCCTTGTCGACCAGCAGCTCCTCCTTGCGGGTGCCGGACTTGGTGATGTCCACCGCGGGGAAGGTGCGCTTGTCCGACAGCTTGCGGTCCAGGATGATCTCGCTGTTGCCGGTGCCCTTGAACTCCTCGAAGATCACCTCGTCCATACGGCTGCCGGTGTCGATCAGCGCGGTTGCGATGATGGTCAGCGAGCCGCCTTCCTCGATGTTGCGGGCGGCACCGAAGAAGCGCTTGGGGCGCTGCAGTGCGTTGGCATCGACACCGCCGGTCAACACCTTGCCCGAGGACGGGACCACGGTGTTGTAGGCGCGGGCGAGCCGCGTGATGCTGTCCAGCAGGATCACCACGTCGCGCTTGTGCTCGACCAGGCGCTTGGCCTTTTCGAGCACCATTTCCGTGACCTGCACGTGGCGCGTCGCCGGCTCGTCGAAGGTGGAGGCGACGACTTCGCCCTTCACCGTGCGGGCCATGTCGGTGACTTCCTCGGGCCGCTCGTCGATCAGCAGCACGATCAGGAAGGCTTCGGGGTGGTTCGCCGAGATGGAGGTTGCGATCGACTGCAGCATCACCGTCTTGCCGGTGCGCGGCGGCGCCACGATCAGCGCGCGCTGGCCTTTGCCGATGGGGGCAACGAGGTCGATGACGCGGGGGATGTTGTCGCGGGTGGCGCCCTTGGGCGGCAGCTCCTTCATCTCGATTTCCATCTTCAGCCGCTGATCGGGATACAGCGGCGTCAGATTGTCGAAATTGATGCGGTGCTTGACGGCTTCCGGCGGCTCGAAATTGATCGTGTTGACCTTGAGCATGGCGAAATAGCGCTCGCCATCCTTGGGGGCCCTGATTTGCCCCTCGACCGTGTCGCCGATGCGCAGGCCGAACCGCCGCACCTGGGTGGGCGAGATATAGATGTCATCGGGCCCCGGCAGGTAGTTGCTCTGGGGGCTGCGCAGGTAGCCGAACCCGTCGGACAGGACCTCCAACGTGCCTTCGCCGTGGATTGCCTGGTCGTTCTCGGCCAGCGTTTTCAGGATGGTGAACATCATGTCCTGCTTGCGCAGGGAGGAGGCGTTCTCGATGTTCAGCGACTCGGCAAAGCTGAGCAGGTCGGCCGGCGATTTTGCCTTGAGTTCGGCAAGGTGCATTGGGTTGCCTCGAAGGAGGGTCGGAGAGGGCGGGCGAAGGGATCGGAACGAGGAGCGGCGACGCTCGCGTGGCGGCTGCCAGATCGGGGAGATCGGCGGGGCTGCCACTGTTCCGACGCGCGGAAATTGCGCGGAAGCAGGCGTTCGCAAGCCGAAGCTGCGTGTCCTACGATTTTCACTAGTCCCGCGGACAAGCCACGTCAAGCATCCACGTCGGCGATGCGGATCATCTGGTTCTGCGGTTCATGGTCCGGCACGAAGCCGTCACGCGATCTGCGGGGAAAACTTACGCCACGCATCCCGATCATTTCATTGGAGGGGCGATCGTGGCAGGTCGGGGCTTTCGAACGACCTTGCAAACCGGTTCCTCGTAATCCTTTGCCTCATAGCAACGGAACCGCGGAACCGCGAGCGGCTTAACCTACAACGACCTGGATCGGCGCAGGGGCGTTGCGAATGGTGGTCGGCCCGTGTCCACCGGGATCGCCGTCAACCTGGGTCTTGTGGGTGCCGAGATGGATTTCATGGGCGCGTTGCAGTCTCAGACCGGGCATGCGGGGCATCAGGTTCATGGTGAGTGCCGCGCCGTAGGCGATCGCCGCGAACGGGCCGGCCCGATCGAACATCGCAACCGTGAAATCCGGCGCCAGCGGGTCAGCACCTGGTGCCAGGGTATAGTGGCCCCCATAGAGCCGGCCCTTTGTGACGATCACGCTGCCCGCTTCGGTCGCAATTCCATCGATGGTAAGGGCGATGCGCGGAAAGCGGTATCGGATGGTCTCGCGCAGCCCCTGCAGCACATATGCGCCGCGGCCGAGCACGCGTTTCAGGCCGAGCGGCAGGTGGTGCACCACCTCCGCATCGAAACCGGCGCCGATCATCTGCACGAACAGCCGCGGCCCGTCCGGACCGCGGGCGACACCTGGCCACAGCGTGCGGGTACGGCCGAAGGCCAGGGCGGCGGCCACGGCCTGGGGCGTGAAACCGAGGCCGAGTTCATGCGCCAGCACGTTCGCGGTGCCGAGCGGCAGAATGCCGAGCTTGGTCTGCGAGCCCGCCAGCCCCGAAGCGACTTCGGCGATCGTGCCGTCGCCACCGGCCGCGACCACCAGGCGGGTGCCGCTCCGCGCGGCCTCCTCGGCGAGTTCGCGCGCATGGCCGGCATGCGTGGTCTCGACCAGGGTCAGTTTCATGCCGTTCTGGGCCATCACGTCGAGAACCCGCCACAGGCGTTGCGTCCGTCGCCGACCTGCGGTGGGGTTGAAGACGATCAGCATAGAAAGAGCGGGCGGAGCATGATTTTGGGTGCTCGGGCAAAGCGTGTTGTATGCGCCTCACTGGTTGCAGTGGCATGACAAACACGGGTCAGTCGCGTGATTTCGTACAACGATGTTCCGAAGCGGTCAGGTCATGTAATCTTCACGTGCGCGGCGCGGTGTGTGCCGTATCTGCTGCTCCTCGAGAATTAGAAGCTCTGTTGCCCCCGGCAATGGAACGCAAAGAACGGCCCCAGCGATGAACGCTTTGAACGCTCTTGGTAAGCCCGGCACGACACGCTACCGCAGCGTGTTCATTTCCGATCTGCATCTTGGAACCCGCGGGTGCCGCAGTGACTTCCTGGCCGACTTCCTGCGCAAGACGCAGTGCGACCATCTTTACCTGGTCGGCGACATCATCGACGGCTGGCGCCTGCGCAAGTCCTGGTTCTGGGACGAGACGCATGACGAGGTGATCCGCCTGATCCTGAACAAGGGTCGCAGCGGCACCGAAATAACCTACATCCCCGGCAACCACGACGAAATGCTGCGGGACTGGTTGCCAATGGGCCTGGAGATCGGCGGCGTGCGGCTGCGGCGCGAAGCGGTGCACACCACGGCGGACGGCCGCCGCCTGCTGGTGATCCACGGCGACGAATTCGACAGCGTGGTGCGCTACGCCAAGTTCCTGGCTCTGCTCGGCGACTGGGCGTACACCGCAGCGCTCGGCATCAACCACTGGTTCAACGTGGCGCGCCGCAGGTTGGGCTACCCGTACTGGTCGCTGTCGCAATGGCTCAAGCGGCAGGTGAAGGGGGCGGTCAAGGCGATCGACCGGTTCGAGGTGGCGCTGGCCGGTGAAGCGCGCCGGCGCGGTTTCGACGGCGTGATCTGCGGCCATATCCACCATGCCGAAATGCGTGACGTGGGCGGCATCCTCTACATCAACGACGGCGACTGGGTCGAAAGCTGCACGGCGCTGGTGGAGCACATGGACGGCCAGCTCGAACTGGTCGACTGGGCGGCGCTGAACCGGCTCAGCTTCTTTTCGCCGCGCGGCGCACGGATACCGGAAACTGCCTGACTCCCTGGCCCTCGTTCTGGCTCCCGACCGGGCCGGGCTGCTTGCCGTAGGCCCGCTGCCGGCGCGCATCCTGATCGTTTCGGACGCCTGGACACCCCAGGTCAACGGCGTCGTCCGAACGCTGTCGACCGTGGCGGACGAATTGCGTGCTCTGGGCCATACGATCGAGGTGATCGGCCCCGACCGGTTCCGCACCCTGCCTCTGCCAACCTACCCGGACATCCGTGTGTGTCTGTTCCCGACCCGCCGTCTGTCGCGGCTGATCGAGGCGTTCGGGCCCGACGCGCTGCATATCGCAACCGAAGGCCCGCTCGGCCAGGCGGCGCGGGCCTGGGCGCTGAAGCGCGGCTGCGCGTTCACCACCGCTTTTCACACGCGTTTCCCCGAATATGTCGAAGCCCGCTTCGGGGTTCCGCCCGCTTGGATGTATGGGTGGATGCGGCGGTTTCATTCGTCCGGCCAAGGCACGATGGTGGCAACCGTCAGCCTGCGGGAGGAGCTTGAGTCACGCGGCTTCAAGCGCATCCGCCCGTGGTCGCGCGGGGTCGACCTGTCGCAGTTCCGCGTCGAACTGCGTGACGAGCCGGAGCCGGAACTGGATGACCTGCCGCGGCCGCTGTTCATCTATGTCGGTCGCGTCGCGGTGGAGAAGAACATCCGCGCCTTCCTCGATCTCGACCTGCCCGGCTCCAAGGCCGTGGTCGGCGGCGGTCCGCAACTGGCCGAGCTGCAGCGGCTGTATCCCATGGTACGCTTCACCGGCGCGCGGCACGGCGAGGCACTGGCCCGCGCCTACGCACATGGGGACGTGTTCGTGTTCCCCAGCCTGACCGACACGTTCGGCCTGGTGATCCTGGAAGCACTCGCCTGCGGCACGCCGGTTGCAGCCTATCCGGTGACCGGGCCGAAGGACGTGCTGGCCAATCCGATCGGCCATGTCGGCGCGGTCGACCAAGACCTGCGCACCGCCTGCCTGGCAGCCCTGGGCGCCGACCGCGCGGCCGCTCGCAGCCACGCCGAGCGGTTCAGTTGGCGCGCCTGCGCGGAGACATTCCTGTCCCATCTGGTGCCGCTCGGCGGTCACTAGAGCGGGATGACGCCTGATAGGCGAGGTAATCCCGCTCTAGCTCTTGGTTTTAGCGCGTGATTCAGACCTTCCGGTGATTCCACCTTCGGTCATCACGCGTTAGAGCAATATCGCCTGAGGTTGAACCAACCGTGCGAAGCCTGAGGATCGCGGCATCGATCTGTGAGGCCGAAGTTGCAGCGTAGCACGACGCCAGACTTGACGGCGCCGGACCGGGCATTCTGGCGGCGGGGAACATAAGGGATTCCCCGTATTGCGCTTTTGCACGGAAAATGTTGCATTGATGTTCATGACGATATTTAGCGCCCCTTCCCTGACCGACCGGCTCTCGCTGTCCTTGCTTGGGCTGCGCGCGGCGGTGGCTGATCGGATTGCCGGGAATGCGGTGTCGGTGGCGCTGATGACGCTGATCTATTTCAAGTTGCAGCGGATCGAGAACCGGATCCTGTGGCTGATTGCGGCGATCCGTGAGGGCCGGCTTCGCGGCAGCTGGCTTTGCCCGGGGCGTGCTTCGGCGGTGCGGGCGGAGGGTTCGCGGCGGCCTGAAGTGTGGTTGCCGCGCGGGTTTGCCTGGTTGGTGCGGCTGGTGCCGTATAAGGCGGCGGGGTTTGGCAGCCAGTTGCGCCATTTGTTCGGCGATCCTGAGTTCGTGGCGCTGTTGGCGGCTTCGCCGCAGTTGCGCAGCACGCTGCGGCCGCTGTGCCGGATGCTGGGAATTGAACCCGAAGTGATTTCGCGGTTGGTTCTGCCCGAGGTCGTTTTCGCAGCCAAAGCGGAAAGCGAGGTTGAAAGGGGGCCGGATCCTGGCGCCCCAAACTCTTGCGTCCCAGACTCTTGCGTCCCAGACTCTGGCGCCGCGCTATCTGGCGACCTGGTATCCGGCGAGTTGGAATGGAGGCCGTCGGACGGTGTTCGGGCTGAGGTTCGCAGCCCGGGCGATGTGGCGCGCGGAGCTGCTTCGGGGGCGGGGGCGGCTGGTCATGTGCAAGGGGTGGTGGATTTTTGCTCCGGTCTGAACAACCGGAATTGGCTGGTCTATTTTGTTACGATTTCGTAATCTACGGCTCTTTCGCTGGGGTTGACGGGTGGCACTCCGCTTCCCCATCCCGCGGGGCGGTAGGTTCCTGGCTCAACCGCCGGGTGGCGATTTCCACATAGGCTGGGTCCATGTCGATGCCGATCGATGCAGCGCCTTCGCGCCGGCTGGCGATGAGAGTGGTGCCGGTGCCCATGAAGGGGTCCAGCACGGTCGCACCCGGTTTGCCGTGCAAGCGGATGCACCAGCGGGGCAGGTCGATGGGGAAGGTGCCGGGGTGGTGGAATTTCTGCGCCTTGCTCTGCACCGTGTCGTAGGGAATGAACCAGGTGTTGCCGCGGCAGCGGAGGTCGTTCGCGTGGCCGCGCCGCGCGATGTTCGATTTGTCCTTGTAGGGGACGCCGATCGACAGACGGTCGAGCTTCACGTCGCCTGAGAGCGTGAGGTGGAAGATGTGCTCGTGGGCGTGGTGGAGAAAACGGCCGCCGCCGACGGGTTTGAAATGGCCGACCGTGTCGTCTCCCACCGAAATCGACTTGATCCAGGTGATGTGGTTCTGCAGCACGAACAGCTTGCGCAGGCGGACGATGAGCTCGAACGGCACCCAAGGCTGCGATGACGAGCCGGAGATGTTGAGGAAGAACGAGGCGTCGGGCCGCATGACGCGGCGGATGGCGGTTGCGACCTCGGTCAGCCAGTCGAGATAGGCGTCCTCGTCGCGGCGGTCGTTGTAGCGGCTGTAGGCGAGGCCGAGGTTGTAGGGGGGCGAGGTGACCACGACGTCGATCGAGGCGGGGTCGAGCGTGGGCAGGATTTCCAGGCAGTCGCCGCAGAGGAGTTGCTCCGTCAAGCGCGCGCGCTCACGGGCCCGGTGGTCCGGCACTCACGCCTTGGGCAGCAGGATATACTGGTGGCCGGGCTGGCGCATCCGCCCGGCGCGGGCCTCGGCGTCGGGGCCCCAGCCGAAGAACACGTCGGCACGGACGGGGCCGCGGATGGCGCCGCCGAGGTCTTGGGCGAGCATCAGCCGTTGCAGCTTCGAGCCGTCCAGCGGGTCGGTGGTGTCGAGCCAGACCGGGGCACCGAGCGGGATGAAGCCTTTGTCGACGGCGATGGAGCGGCCCGGAGTAAGGGCGGCGCCGAGCGCGCCGGGCGGGCCTTGCTCAGGCTTGAGGCCGTTGACCTCACGGAAGAACACGTAGGAGGGGTTCTGGTCCATGATCCCAGCGGCTTCGGTGGGGTGGGCGTCGAGCCAGGCGCGGATGGACTGCATCGTGACCTGTTCGAGCGGGATCTGGCCCTGGTCGGCCAGCACGCGGCCGACGGCTACGTAGGGGCGGCCGTTCTGGCCGTTGTAGGTGACGCGGGCGACGCGGTGGTCGGGCAGCAGGATGCGGCCGGAGCCCTGGATCTGGAGGAAGAACGCGTCCACCCGGTCGGCGACCCAGATCAGTTCCATGCGTTTGGACGCCAGGGCGCCGCCGACGATTTCACCGCGGTCATAATAGGGGACGATGTGGCCGTCCTGCACGCGGCCGACGACGCGCTTCGTGCGGGCGGCCTCGGGAAACAGGGAGAGGTCGACATCGACCGGCACCAGGGCCTGTTTGCCCGCGGCCGGGGCAGCGGCGATGGGCACCAGCTGGCCGGCCTGCACGCGGCCGCTGACATGGCCGGTGGCGAAGGGATCGGCAAAGGCCTGGAGGTCGACGACGACGAGGTCGTAGGGGCGGCTGTAGATCGGCACGTCGTAGCCGGCGCCGGGGCTGCGGGCGCCGCGCACCTCGGGCTCGTAGTAGCCGGTGAACAAGCCGTCGGGCGACCCGTTGTTGAGCACCGCGTAGGGCTGGAACTGGGCCTGGAAGAAGGCGCGGGCGGCCTGGTCGTCGCCGGCTGGGACGGCCTGGGCCGCGTTGCAGGCGGCCTTCCAGTTGTAGGCGGCGCCGCCGCGGGCCAACGTGTCGCCGCTGCCGCCGAGCTGCTCCTGGTTCATGCGGGCGCATCCGGTGAGGAACGGGGGCACGGCCTCGGCAGCGTGGTCCTGCTGCCAGCCGGGCAGGGCGTCAAACGTGACGGCGGACAGGGTCATCAGCGGAGTGGCCGGAGGCGCAGGCTTTGTGGGCTGCACGGCGCAACCGGCGAGGGTTGCGAGGGACACGGCGAAGGCTGGGACGCACCATGGCCTGAGCCGGCCAGACAGCATTGACCACTCAAGCACTGCGGGCAGCCACCAGGCGCCAGGCGGGGTCGGTCTGCTGGAGGTCGCGCTCGAAGCTCCAGATATCGGTGATTTCGGTGACCGCATCGGCGCCGGCGACGGGGTTGCCGTCTGGCCCGATGGTGACGTTGACCTGGTCCGACACGAATTTCACGGTGATGGTGGCGACGGTTCCGTGCAGCTCGGCATGTTCGATGGTGGAGGCGTGCAGGCCGCGGATTTCAGTGCGCTGCGTCTCGCCCGCGGTCTCGCGGCCGGAGATGGCGCCTTCGAAAGCACGGTAGGTGTCCTCGGACAGCAGGCCGTGCAGGCGCGGGCGGTCGCCGGCGGCAAACGCGGTCACGATGATGCGGAAGGCGGCTTCGGCGCCGTCGAGAAAGCGGCTGGGGTCGAAGCTGCGATCGAGCGCAGTCATGGTCTGCAGGGCCTGACCGGTCGGGCTCGCGGATTCCGGGACAATGCGGCGGGTGGTGGGCTGGGGCTCGGCCACGGCGTCGATCACCGGGGGGACCACGCGCAGGTTGGGGCCGGGGGCAGGGGTGCCCGGCTCGGTCACGCGCTCCGTCGGCCGTTCGAAGCCCGTGCGTTTGCCCAGGATGCTGACCAGGCGGAGGACGAGAAACACCGCCACCATGCCGAACAGCACCAGATCAATCGGAAATCCGTCGCCCATCATCGCCTCCAAACGCTGCAAACCCAGCGTATCCGCTCACGACATAAGCATGACAGGGCCGCGGCACAACTTAACCACGCGCAAACCGCGGATTGCGCAGAGGCCGGGTGCCTAGTAATGACCCGCCGCATGATCCTGCTGCGACACGGCCAGAGCGAGTTCAACCTGCTATTCACCGCCACGCGGCGTGATCCCGGCATTCCCGACCCGCGCCTGACCGAGCTTGGCCACGAACAGGCCCATGCGGCGGCGGTGGCGCTGGTTGGCGAAAACATCCGGCGCATCATCGTCTCGCCCTATACCCGCGCGCTGCAGACGGCGGCCCCGATCGCGGCTGCGTTAGGCGTGCCCGTCATCATCAACCCGATCGTGCGTGAGCGCTATGCGTTCAGCTGCGACGTGGGCACGCCCATCTCGCACCTGGCGCCGGTGTTTCCCCACCATGATTTCAGCCACCTGGACGAGATATGGTGGCCGCAGATGGAGGAGCCGGCTGAGCGGGTGATCGCCCGTGCCGCGCTGTTCCGTGCCGAAATGGCGGCGCTTCCCGACTGGTCTGACACGCTTGTTGTCAGCCATTGGGGTTTCATCCTGTCGATGACCGGCACCAGTGCGGCCAACGGCAGCTGGCTGCGCTGCGATCCGACCCTGCCGCCGCCGGCCGAGATCATCTGGCGCCATCACTGATCCCCTGATCCAAACGGAGAGTTCCATGTCCGAAACCCAGCCGACCCCGCCGCTGGTGGTCAATATTCAATACGTGAAGGACCTCAGCTTCGAGGTGCCAGGTGCGCCGGGCATCTATACGCAGCTGCGCAGCCCGCCGCGGGTGGATATCAACCTCGATGTGCAGGCGCGCCGCATCCAGGAAGGCCAGGACGTGTTCGAAGTGGTGCTCGCCATCCGCGCGGAGGCCAACGAGGCGGTGGAAGCCGGCCAGGAAAGTGCCCGCGTGTTCGTGGCCGAACTCGCCTACGGCGGGGTGTTCACGCTGACCAACGTGCCCGAAGAGTCGGTGGAGCCGATCCTGCTGGTGGAGTGCCCGCGGCTGCTGTTCCCGTTCGCGCGTAACATCCTGAGCGAAACCACCCGCGAAGGCGGCTTTCCGCCGGTGCTGCTGCAGCCAATCGACTTTGTCGCCCTGTGGCAGAGCCGCCGTGCCCAAGGCGTCGTCGGCAACGCATGAGACCCGGGTCCGGCGGAGCCGGACCCGGGTCTAATGCCCGCGGAGGATTTGGCTGAGGAAGAGTTTCAGACGGTCGGTTTGCGGGTCTTCGAACATGCGCGCTGGGGTGCCTGATTCGACGATTTCACCGCGGTCCATAAATACCACGCGGTCGGCCACCATGCGTGCGAAGCCCATTTCGTGGGTGACACAGACCATGGTCATGCCGCTTTCCGCCAGGCTGACCATGGTGTCGAGCACTTCCTTGATCATTTCCGGATCGAGCGCTGAGGTGGGTTCATCGAACAGCATGATCTTGGGTTTCATGCACAGCGCCCGGGCGATCGCCACGCGCTGTTGCTGGCCGCCGGAGAGCTGGCCGGGGAATTTCTTGGCCTGCTCGGGGATTTTCACCTTCCGCAGGAAGTCCATGGCGAGTTCCTCGGCTTCCGCCTTGGGCATCTTGCGCACCGAGATCGGGGCGAGGGTGCAGTTCTCGAGAATGGTCAGATGCGGGAACAGATTGAAGCTCTGAAATACCATACCGACCTCGCGGCGGATGGTATCCAGTGCCCGCAGGTCATCGGTGAGTTCGGTGCCATCGACGATGATACGACCTTCCTGGTGGGTTTCCAGGCGGTTGATGCAGCGGATCATGGTGGACTTGCCGGAGCCGGACGGCCCGCACACGACGACGCGTTCCTTTTGCGCCACGTTCATCGTCACGTCCCGCAGCACGTGCATGGTGCCGTACCACTTATTGACTTTCTCCAGCGCGATGGCGGGAGCCTCCAGTGTCTGGCTCATGAAATTTCCTGTGTCAGCGGTTGCGCGCGCCATCGAGCGTGCGCTCGACGCCACGGCTGTAAGAGCTCATCGTGTAGCAGAAGGCGATGTAGACCAGCGCCACCACGATGTAGATTTCGGTCGACACGCCTTGCCAGACCGGGTCCGCCATGGCGGTTTTGCTGGTGGTCAGAAAGTCGAGAATGCCGATCGTCAGCACCAGCGACGTATCCTTGAAGAAGCCGATGAAGGTGTTCACCAAAGGTGGGATCACCAGGCGCAGCGCCTGCGGCAGGGTGATGCGCATGGTTTTCTGCCAGTACGTGAGCCCGAGTGCGTCGGCCGCTTCCGCCTGGCCTTTGGGCAGCGCCTGCAGGCCGCCGCGCACGACTTCGGCAAGGTAGGCTCCGGCGAACAGGATGAAGGCGATCTGCGCGCGCAGCAGCTTGTCGATGTTGACGCCTTCCGGCAGGAAAAGCGGAAACATCACGTTGGCCATGAACAGCAGCGCCACCAGCGGCACGCCGCGGATGAGCTCCACATAGACCACGCACAGCATCTTCACCGCCGGCAGTTTGGTGCTGCGACGGCCGAGGGCAACCAGCACCGACAGCGGGAATGCCAGCGCCAGGCCGAAGGTGGCCAGGATCAGCGTGATCGGCAAGCCGCCCCATTCGTCTTGCGCCACGTAGCTGAGGCCGAGCACACCGCCCCACATCAGGGTAAAGATCACAACCAAGGTCGCGACCCAAATCAGCCCGAGCTCGCGCCGCCAGAAGCGGCGGTCGGCTGAGACCCAGTACAGGCCGATGAACAGCAGCAGGCACAGCGCCTCGCGCCATTGCTGTCCATAGGGGTAACGGCCGAACAGCATGAACCGCCACTTGTCGCCGATGGCGGCCCAGCAGGCTCCGAGCCCGTGCACGAGGCGGCAACTGGTGGGGTCGAGGGCGCCAGTTGCGGTGCGCGGCACCGACCACACGGCATTCACCACGCCCCATTCGATGAAGCCGTACAGGCCGTAGAGGATCAGGAAGCCGAGAATGAGTGTCACCAGCGACGAGAAGATGCCGTTGAACAAATTGGCGCGCATCCATGCCACGGGCCCGTAGACGCTGGCAGGCGGCCGTTCGCGCAGCGGCGCAGGTGTGGTGGCGTCCATCACGTCTGCTGTGGGAGGGGTCATGGTCTCAGCGCTCCACCAGCGCGATCCGCGCGTTGTACCAGTTCATGACCAAGCTTATGGACAGGCTGATGGTCAGAAACACCACCATGATGATGCCGACGCCCTCGATCGCCTGCCCGGTTTGGTTGAGCATGGTGCCCGAGATGGAAACGATATCCTGGTAGCCGATGGCGACCGCGAGCGAGCTGTTCTTGGTCAGGTTCAAAAACTGGCTCGTCATTGGCGGGATGATCACGCGCATGGCCTGGGGCAGCACGATCAACTTCAGCACGGAGCCAGGCCGCAGACCGAGCGCGCCGGCGGCTTCCCACTGGCCCTTCGGCACAGCTTGGATGCCGGAGCGGACGATTTCGGCGATGTAGGCGGCGGTGTACAGGGTCAGGCCAAGAAGCAGCGCGAAATACTCTGGCGTCACCGTCCCGCCGCCGACGAAGTTGAAGCCTTTCAATGCCGGGTAGTCGACCACAAAGGGCGCGCCGAGTGCGGCCCACACCAGCACCGGCAGACCGATCAGAAGGCCAACCGCAGCAGGCCAAACCCCTGGTTTCACACCGGTTTCATCACGTTTCTTGTTGGCCGTGGCGTTCCAGGCGATGGTTCCGATCAGGCCGAGCAAGAAGGCCACCAGCGCCCAGGAATGCGCGTCTTGCCACTCGATCAGCGGGAATTTCAGGCCGCGGCCACTGAGGAAAACGGCATTGCCGATTTTCATGGCAGCGCGCGGCGCCGGCAGCGATTGCAGAATGCCGTACCAGAACAGCAGCTGCAGCAGCACGGGAATGTCGCGCAAGGTTTCGACATAGAATGCGGCGACCTTGGCCACCAGCCAGTTTTTAGAAAGCCGGCCGATCCCGATGATGGTGCCCAAGATGGTCGACAGCACGATCCCAACCACGGCCACTTTCAGCGTGTTGAGAATACCTTCCACCACTGCCCGGCCCCAGGTGCTGACCGAGGGTTCGTACGGAATCAGCGTTTCCGCGATCGGAATGCCCGAGGTGTTGGACAGGAAGCCGAGCCCCGTTGCGATATGGCGCACCAACAGGTTGCGCTGGGTGTTGGTGATCAGAAACCAGCCGATTGCGATCACCACGCCGACGATGAGCACCTGCCAGACGATGCTGCGGAACAGCGGGTCCGCCCATGAGATATTGAGTTTCCGCTTGGGTGCACTGCGGGCGTTGGCCAGTCGGGGATCGATCGTTTGACCAGACATCGTCTTGTGAGTTCCTCATCAACGGCGGGTGGTTTGACCCATTGGGATCGCAAAAATAAGCAACTATTGTGCCGAGAGGCCTGCACCCGCCGCAAGCCTGGAGTGTGCTTCATTTTATGAAGGCGAATCAATCCCGCACCCAGGTGCCATAAACTCGATGCAAAAAAGGCCGCTCCAGTCTCCTGAAACGGCCTCTGTTCACATCAGACAGTTAGACCAAAATATGCGATCAGCGCCTCAACGAAGCGGCGGCGCGTAGTGCAACCCACCCTTGGTCCACACCGCGTTGATGCCGCGGGGCACGCCGAGAACACTGATGTTACGATCCCAGGTCTCGCCGAAATTGCCGACTTGCTTGATCACGTTGTACGCCCACTTCGAGTCGAGCGCCAAAGACTTGCCCAGCGTACCCTCGAGGCCGAGCAGACGGCGGATGTCAGGGTTGGTGCTGGCCAGCATGGTATCGACGTTCTTCGAGTCGACACCCATCTCCTCGGCGGCAACCGTTGCGAAATACGTCCAGCGCACGATGTCGAACCACTTGTCGTCACCCTTGCGAACCACGTAGCCGAGCGGCTCCTTGCTGATGATTTCGGGCAGCAGCAGGAAGTCATCCTTGTTGGTCTGCGTCGCGCGGAATGTTGCGAGCGCCGAGCTGTCGGTCGAATACGCATCGCAACGGCCGGACAGGAAGGCGTTCTGAATTTCCGCCAGGTCCTGGATCAGGATCGGCGTGAATTTCATCTTGTTGACGCGATAATAGTCGCTAATGGCGAGCTCGGTGCTGGTGCCAGGCTGCACGCAGATCGTGGCGCCGTCCATTTCCTTGGCCGACTTCACGTTCAGCGCCTTCTTCACCAAGAAGCCGGTGCCGTCGTAATAGTTCACGCCAGCGAACAGCAGGCCGAGGTCGCCTTCGCGGCTCAGGGTCCAGGTGGTGGAGCGCACCAGCAAGTCGATTTCGCCCGACTGCAAAGCGGTGAAACGGTTTTGCGTGGTGGTGACGGCGAATTTCACCTTGCTGGGGTCACCGAACACGGCAGCAGCCACGTTACGGCAGCTATCGGCATCGAGGCCGCGCATCACGCCTTGGCTGTCGGGCAGCGAGAAGCCGGGAACCGCGCCGGCGACGCCGCAGACCAGCACGCCGCGTGCCTTGACCGCATCCAGTGTGGCCGAGCCAGAGCCTTGGGCGAAGGCTGGCGCAGCCGCCAGCAGGCTTGCCGCCAGCAATGTGCCCGTGAGGGTCAGGTTCAGTCTCATGTCGTTCTTTCCTCTTGCTCGCGCAGGCTTAGCCCTGCATGGCGCGGGACCGTGCCCTGCGTGGCGCGCAAGATCAATGGCTCGTATCAATCGCTGCTGCAATTAAATCGTCCAATTTACAGTACGCAAGCGCCCCGAGATGGCTGGCGGCGAGCACCACCCGCGGCGCATGGCCCGCTTCCAACGCGTCTTGCCAGCGTGGCGCGCACAGGCACCAGCGATCGCCCGCCTTAAGGCCCGGAAAGCCGTATTCCGGCCTCGGTGTCGAAAGATCATTGCCGGCAGCGGCGCTGAAGCCGAGGAAGTCAGCGTCCATGATGGCACACACCGTATGGCAACCGCCGTCTTGCGGCCCGGTGTCGCAACAGCCGTTGCGGAAGAAACCGGTCAGCGGCGCCAGCGAGCAGGATTCCAGGGTTGTCCCCAGCACGTTGAGGCTTGGCTGCCGCTCTGGCCGGCCGGGGTTCCGGCCAAATTCTCGACTTCCGTCCGGCATGATCAATCTCCTTTGGCACGCACAACCCAGTGCTCGGCGGTTGTCTTACCAGAGGAACGCGCGCACATCGCGCTCATGCTTCACATGGTCAAACTCGCCGTCGGCATTCGCGACGTCACACATCTGCGTCTCGTGCAGGCCCACCGGCTCGCCGCCGATCCACCGCTGCGCCACCAGACCCGCAGCTTCCCCCGGCGAGCTGCGGAAATCACAGCAGGGGGTTCATTGTTCTGGGTCATCGCTGGCGCCATCGTCGTGCGCCAGCTGATCGTGGACGTCATCGAGGACCAGTGGGACGACGGAAGCGCTTGCGCTGGCCTGGTGCTGTCCCCAACGCTGGTCCCGGTGGCAGGCCGACCTACGCGCCCGTTCCAGGGCTGGCGCTATCTGGAAGCCGACGCCGCACCTGCCGATGTCGGAGCTGAAGCCGCCGATACGCCAGAGTTGCCAGCAGAAATGAGGCGCATGCTGCAAGGCCTCGGATTGCTCTGATAGGCTTGTTTCCCAAGCACGCGTGCATCATAGCTTGTAACATCATGAGGCCGGTTTCTGCCGGGCACTCTCAATAGTTCGGAGAACTGACCGATGTATTCTCGCCGCGCCCTGTTCACAGTCATCGGCCTCGCTGCCACTGCTGCCGTCTCTGTCACTGCCGAAGCCGCAACCAAGAAGATGCCGGTGAAAACCGACGCCAAGACCACAAAGGCCAAGACGCCGGTCCATACCAAGGCGAAGCGCACCGTAGCCACCGAGAACGTGGGCGCCCGCACCTGACGCAAGATGACGTCTGATCGGTGACGTTATTGCGCTCCACCTCGTTGTTCTCTTGCGTGATTCAGGCCTTTCGGTGACGCCACCTCCGGTCATCACACTCTAGCCAACGCCGCGCAGCCAAGGCACTCTTCGGGGCAACAAGGTTCCGGAGAGAGCGCGCCATGTCAAAAATCATCATCAGCTGCGCCATCACCGGCGCCATTCACACACCTTCGATGTCGGATGCGCTGCCGATCACCCCAGACGAGATCGCCCAGGCGTCGATTGAGGCCGCCGCAGCCGGCGCTGCCATCATCCATCTGCACGCACGTAACCCCGAGACCGGCGAGCCCACGCCGGATCCCGCGGTGTTCATGCGCTTCCTGCCGGTGATCAAGCAGAGCTGCGACGCCGTCATCAACGTCACAACGGGTGGTGGCCTGAGGATGACGGTGGAGGAGCGACTGGCCGCACCGCTGGCAGCCAAGCCCGAGATGTGCAGCCTCAACATGGGCAGCATGAACTTCAATATCTCGGGCGCCGCCGCGAAGCCGCGAGACTGGAAGTTCGACTGGGAGAAGCCCTATCTCGAGGGCACCACGAACCACATCTTCCGCAACACCTTCGACGACATTGAGAAGATCACGAATATGCTCGGAAAAGCGCACGGCACGCGCTTTGAATTCGAGTGCTACGATGTGGGGCACCTCTACAACCTCGCCTATTGTCTGGAGAAAGGCTTCGTCGAGCCGCCGCTGTTCGTGCAGACCATCTTTGGCATCACCGGCGGCATCGGCGCCGAACTGCGCAATCTGAACTTCATGCGTGAAACGGCGGACCATCTGTTCGGCAAGGACTACGTGTGGTCGGTGCTTGCCGCTGGCCGACACCAGATGAACTTCTGTACCATGGCCGGCATCATGGGCGGCAACGTGCGGGTCGGGCTCGAAGACAGCCTCTATATCGGCAAAGGCGAAATGGCGACATCCAACGCCCAGCAAGTGGCGAAGATCAAACGCATCCTCGAAGACCTGAGCCTGGAAATCGCCACCCCGACCGAGGCGCGCGAGATGCTCAAGCTGAAGGGCGGCGACCGAGTCGGCTTCTGAGCATTATCGGAGGGTGGCAAAAAAACTCTGCAAAAGCGCTGCCGCCTCGCGCTCGCGCACGCCGCCGATGACCTCCGGGCGATGCTGGCTGCCAGGCGCCTCAAAGATCCGCGCACCGTGGTCAACGCCTCCGCCCTTCGGGTCGTAGGCGCCAAACATCAGGCGACGGATACGAAAAGCCGAAATTGCCGCGGCACACATGGCACAGGGCTCCAGCGTCACCACCAGGTCGCAGCCCACGAGCCGCGGAGAACCGAGGGCGCGGGCTGCGGCGCGCAGGGCCAGCATTTCGGCATGGGCGGAGGCGTCGTTATCCGCTTCCGTCCGATTGCCTGCCTGCGCCAGCACAGCCCCGCCCGGCCCCAGAACGACCGCGCCTACCGGCACCTCGCCCCGCGCGCCGGCATCACGCGCCTCCTGCAAAGCCATTTCCATCGGTTCCATGCACATTTCTTGCCTGTAAAGGCCGGGAAGCGCTAGCAAGCGACATGAAAACTCCCCTGATCGGTGTCACCCTCGATGCCGAGGCCCCCGGCGGCTACTCGAAATTCCCCTGGTATGCGCTCCGACAGAACTACGCAGCCGCGATCGCCGCTAGTGGCGGCCTGCCGGTGGCACTGCCGCATGAGGCCCATTTGGCCGACGCCTATCTCGACCGCATCGACGCCCTCGTGGTCACCGGCGGCGCCTTCGACGTCGATCCCGCGTTGTATGGCGACGCCGATCGCCATGGCAGCGTGACGTTGAAACAAGCCCGCACCGCCGCGGAGTTGGCGCTGGTGCAGGGAGCGCTGGCACGCAACAAACCGGTGCTCGGCATCTGCGGCGGCGAGCAGCTGCTGGCCGTGGCTCTCGGCGGCACGCTGATCCAGCACATCCCCGACACCATCCGCAACGCGCTCGCCCACGAACAGCCCAACCCGCGCGACGAGCCCGGCCATGTCGTGCACATCGTTCCCGGCACCAGGCTTCATGAAATCGTCGGCAGCCGGGAGATGCGGGTGAACTCCTCCCACCACCAGGCCGTGCGCAGTGCGGGTCCCACCGCCGTGGTCAACGCCACCGCACTCGACGGTGTGATAGAGGGCATCGAGGACCCCACCCGAAGCTTTTGCATCGGCGTGCAATGGCACCCGGAATTCCTGATCGACCCCGGCGACCGCGACATCTTCGACGCCTTGATCGGCGCCTGCGCATGACCGACGAATTCCCGCCCGACGCAGTACCGGTGGTCCGCGGCGAACGTATCGCCAAATGGCTCGCCCGCGCGGGCGTCGCCAGCCGGCGTGACGCCGAAAAGCTGCTCGCCGAAGGCAAGGTGCGCATCAACAACGTCACCATCACGCACCCCGCCACCTTCGTGCAGGCGGACGATCTCGTGGTCGTCGACAACAAGTTGGTCGACGCGCCCGAACGCACCCGCCTGTGGCGCTACCACAAGCCCGACGGTCTGGTGACCACGCATCGCGACCCCGAGGACCGGCCGACGGTGTTCCAGAAGCTGCCGCCCGGCATGCCCCGCGTGGTCTCAGTCGGCAGACTCGATCTTAACTCCGAAGGCTTGCTGCTGCTGACCAACGACGGCGGCCTGGCCCGTAAACTCGAGCTGCCCAGCAACGGCTGGATCCGCCGCTACCGCGTGCGCGTGTTCGGCCGGCCCGAGCCCGCCGAGCTCGCTGCTCTCGCCAAGGGCCTGACCATCGACGGCGTCCGCTACCGCGGCATCGAGGCGGGGCTGGACAGCCGCAAGGGCGACAACTCCTGGATCAGCGTGTCGTTGCAGGAAGGCCGCAACCGCGAGATCCGCAAGGTGATGGCGCATATGGGTCTGAAAGTGACGCGGTTGATTCGTATCGCGTACGGACCGTTCCAGCTCGGCACCCTCGAGCGTGGCATGGTCGATGAGATCTCGGCCAAGGTCATGCGAGAGCAGTTGCCCAGCGCGTCTTGAAGCCGGGGACGCGTTTAGAACGTGATGATGTCGCCTATCAGACGTCATCACGCTCTTAGAGGGCGTTGACATTCATCATATCCAGATGAATGCGCTGATGATTGATAACATGGATAGGAACGCACGAGGGGTTTGCTCGTAGCGCGTTGCGATCCGCCTGAAATGCTTAATCTTGAGAAAGAAACGCTCGACGAGGTTGCGCTCGCAATAGAGCGCGAAGTCGCAAGGAACTTGTGGTGATGTTGTTATTGGAGGCATGACTGCCACGGCGCCCTGAGCGGTTATGCCGTCGCGGAGTGATTTTGCGTCATATTCTTTGTCACCAAGGACATGGGCGGCTGGCAGTCCTTCAATCAGCGCCTTGGCTTGGTTGATGTCGCTCGCCTGCCCCGGCGAGAGGATGAAGCGCAGTGGGTTTCCTAGAGCATCGACAACGGCATGGATTTTCGTGGTAAAGCCACCTCGCGAACGGCCGATCGCGCGAGCTTCAGACCCCCTTTTTTGCCCGCCGCATGTTGGTGCGCCCGGACAATAGTGGAGTCGATCATGATATATTCGAAGTCTGGATCATCGACCATTGCTGCGAATAACCGATCCCAGACGCCAACCTTGGACCACCGAGAAAAGCGGACGAAGGTGCTGTTCCAATTGCCAAAAACGTCTGGTAAATCGCTGCAGGGAAGACCCGTCCGAGCGAGCCAGAGGACGGCCTCCACAAACAGACGATTGTTCACACCGGTTCGACCAGGGTCACTTGGCTTGCCGGGTAAGTGCGGACGCATACGCTCCCACTGGTGGTCCTTCAGTAACAGCCGAACTGATGTCATCCAACGCTCCCCAAAAGGAGCTTGAATCAGATTTCAGACCGAGCCAGAATCCCAAATGTCAACGCACTCTAAAACCTGGGCAACTTCGCTGAAGAAATCAGTTGTCAAAGTTATATCAATATACTTGACGAGAAGACTTCTAGAAAATTTCAAAATGATCTAAAAACTTTAATTATTTCAAAATAATTAGTAAATAATTCATCTTCACTCGATAAGTGACATAAATTTTTGAATATAGCATGCCAAAGTGACGTACCTCTGGCCTTTTCTGGAAATAATAAGAATGGCTATTTATTATATAAATTGGCTATATATAACACAAAGCCTATTATGGTTTTAGAAAATACGATTGATGCCCTTAATAAGGAATTCCGCGACGAAAATACAGTTTATATCACAAAGCTTATTCTACTGTTAGCATCAATGAGATAAATCTCTTATAACTTATTTAACTATATATTAATATATCAGAATAGCCGCATATATTTAATGTAATTTCCTGATCAATACTACTTTTCCAGCGCACACAATTCGAATATTTGAATTCGACATTCATAATTTATTGTTTTCTCAATAACAAGAATATTCCCCGAAACACTTATCCCATTATTAGAATCCAGAGCAAAATTCTTCGTGGCCGTCGGAGCAGCTTATCTTCCTGGCGATAATGGATTAGGTGATGTGGACAAACGGGATTCCGAAACAGCTTAAATCGTGATTCAACACTCCTCTTTGAGGAGAGCGGTGTTGATACGTGGACTGATGTCAGATGAGGAATGGTCGTTCTTCGCGCCTTTCCTGACGGAAAATCG
>JANXSM010000012.1 GCA_025352665.1 Rhodospirillales bacterium
GCGCCTTCGATGTCACGCTCGGCGGCCAGTCGGCGATCTGGCTCACCAGCACCGACGACAGCGCACATGGCGTGGTGCTGCTGGGCCTGGCCGCCGGCGTGACCGGGGCGGATATGCTGGCCCACCACACCAATTTCGCCGGCCAGCAGGCGCTGATCGGGTAGGCGATCTGCCCGCACTATTTCGCGCAGGCGGATTTCTGTTGCGTCTGTGAAGCACGCGGGAACAGATCTGGAGGGGCGAAGAGCCATGCCGGTTTCGCACCCGTTTCGATCGCGAGGCTTCCGCATGCCAACTTTCTGAAGCGGGGTTTCGGACGGGCGCCATCCCCCAAGCCAAGGATCAAGGACGGCATCGTCGGCGCGTTGGGGTGTTTCATACCAAGCCGCCGTTGATGCATATCAAGGCTTCTAGCCGCGCAAGCTGCTAGGCAGCGGGCTCTACCAAGTGGGCCCACAGTCCCCCGCCGTGTTTGGGGCCCGAAAGAGAATGGAGCTCCCGCAATGGCAGTCAGCGCACCATACTCGGTGGCCGCAAGCGCGCGTCGAACTGAAGCGGCGGAACGCGCCGGCCATGACACAACAGAAATCCTGCTGTCCATGCCCTCCCCCGGTACGCCGCTCGGTCGCTTTACCGCGCGCCTGCTTGTCGTTCTGGTCGTAGCCGTGCTGGCAGCGGCGGTTTGGCAGCTGACAGACGTCCTTTTGCTGCTGTTTGGCGCCATTCTACTGTCCATCGGACTCTGCGCCGCCGCGCGGCCGATTTCGAGCCACACCGGCCTCGGACGCGGCGTCGCCCTCACCGGTGTTTTCGTGATCGGCCTGGCGGTCTTCAGCGGCGCCCTCTGGGTGTTTGGCGCAACCGTCGCGGCCCAGGTGGACGATGTCGTGCAGGTGGTGCCGGCCGGCTTCAGGCTGTTCATGGGCTGGATCACCGAATATCCCTATGGCCGGCAGTTGCTGGATCAGGTGCGCGGGCAGACCAGCGGCACAATGACCGGCGCCAACGTCCTCGGCGCGGCAGGATGGGCGACCTCAATGGTCACCAACGCGGTCGGGGTGGTCACGCGCGCAGTGGGCTACGCCGTCATTGCCTTGTTCGTTGCCATCTATCTGGCCGCGCAGCCGGACCGCTACCGTCGCCTCTGTCTGCGCCTGGTGCCGCCGGGGCACCGCGCTGTCGCCGAGCAACTGTTCGAGATCAGCGGGCAGGTCCTGCAGCGCTGGCTGGTTGGACAGTTGGTTGTCATGCTGACAATCGGCATCCTCACCGGCCTCGGTCTTTGGGCGTTGGGCATCGAGGCCGCGGCGGCGCTCGGGCTGATGGGCGGGTTGCTGTGCTTCATCCCTTTCGTCGGTGCCATCCTCGCAGCGATCCCGGCGACCCTCGTCGCCTTGACCCAGGGGCCGGTCTACGCGGCCTCGGTCGTGCTGATGTATATCGGCGTGCATTTCGTCGAGGGCAATTTCGTAACGCCCATCGTGCAGGCGGAGGCAACCTCGTTTCCGCCGGTTCTGGCCATTCTGTCGACCGTCGCCTTCAGCCTGCTGCTTGGACCGGTCGGAGTTCTGCTCGCAGCACCGCTCACGCTGCTCCTGATGGCAGCCGTCGAACTGCTCTACGTCCAGCAGGCTCTCGGTGAAGCCGCAATCGACGAAAATCTGCCTCTCCCGGGCACGAGTACTGTCTCCATGGACGAACACCCCATGGAGGAAGCCCTATGAGCCTGACGATCAATCGCACTCCGGCGGCTATACCCCTCGCCCAGGGCCTGACGTCGGCTGAGGCGGCGCAGAGGCTGCTGCGAGACGGGCGCAACGAGCTTCCGCAGGAGCGGAAGCGCGGCCCGCTCCGGATCGTCATCGATGCCCTGCGCGAGCCGATGCTCCAGTTGCTGCTCGCGGCGGGCTTCATCTACCTGTTTGTCGGCGACCTGGCCGAAGCGCTGATCCTGCTCGCCTTTGCAATCTTGAACGTGGCTCTTGTCGTCGTGCAGGAGAGCCGCACGGAACGTGCGCTCGCGGCCTTGAAAGACCTGACCAGCACGACCGCCTTCGTGGTCCGTGATGGCGCGCGGCTGCGCATTCCCGGCGCGGAAATCGTTGCCGGGGACATCGTGATGCTGGTGGAAGGAGACCGCGTTCCCGCCGACGCCATAGTTCTGGAGGCGACGGATCTGGAGGCTGACGAATCGCTCCTGACTGGCGAGTCGATTCCGGTTCGGAAAATCGCCGGTGGAGATGCTCCTGCGTCGACGCCGACCGAAATCAGGCCGGGTGGCGACGACAGCCCGCATGTCTGGTCCGGCAGTCTTGTGGTGCGCGGCACCGGCGTGGCCAGGGTAGTTGCCACGGGCGCCAGAAGCGAGATCGGCAGGATCGGCACGTTGCTCGACGCTGTCGAGAGTGCGCCGACTCCACTTCATATTCAGACGCGGCGGTTGGTCAAAATCTTTGCCATTCTGGGGATCGGCTCGTCCGTCATCCTTGCGGTGGGGTATGGCTTGCTGAAGGGCGAATGGGTCCGCGGGATCCTTGCCGGCATTACCCTGGCCATGGCCACGCTGCCGGAGGAATTTCCGCTCGTTCTGACGGTATTCCTGGTACTCGGCGCTTGGCGCATGTCCCAGAGCAAGGTGCTCACACGGCGCTCGTCGGCGATCGAGGCGTTAGGCGCCGTGACCGTCCTGTGCACCGACAAGACCGGCACGCTGACCATCAACCGCATGACAGTCGCAGCCCTCGTCGCGCGCGATCAGGGCGCGACCGGCGAGCGGTGTTCGCTGCCGCCGGAAGGCGACGCGGACCTGCCGGAACGCTTCCACCGGCTGGTGGAGTTCGCAATTCTCGCAAGCCGGCCAGACCCGTTCGATCCGATGGAGCGGGCCTTCTGCGATCTTGGAGACCGGTTCCTCGCGCAGACCGAGCACATTCATGCCGACTGGGTGCTGGCGCACGGGTATCCGCTGCAACCGAGCCTGCTGGCGATGTCGCAAATCTGGCAGCCCCCAAGTGGCAGCGGCACGGAGACGGAGTTTATCGTCGCCGCCAAGGGGGCACCCGAGACGGTGGCCGAACTCTGCCATCTGACACCGGAGGCGCTCCAGACCGTCAAGAAAGACGTGGCCGATCTGGCGCTTCAGGGCCTGCGCTTACTGGCTGTCGCGGAGGCGAAAAGCAGCGGACCGCCCTGGCCTGAAACGCAGCATGACTTCGATTTCAGTTTCCTGGGTCTGGTCGGACTTGCGGACCCGTTGCGCCCGGAGGTTCCTGCAGCCGTCGCGGCCTGCACCGCAGGCGGCATTCGTGTCGTCATGATCACCGGCGACCATCCGGCGACCGCGCTGGCCATCGCCCGCCAGGCCGGCATCCCCGGAGACCGCGTCCTGTCCGGATCAGAGCTGGCCAGCATCGAGGAGGCTCAGCTCGCATCCCGCCTGATCGGCACCAACGTGTTCGCCCGCATCATGCCGGAACAGAAGCAGCGCCTGGTCCAGGCGTTCGCCGCTGCCGGCGAAGTGGTCGCGATGACCGGCGACGGGGTGAACGACGCGCCCTCGCTGAAGGCTGCGCATATCGGCGTCGCGATGGGCGGCCGCGGCACCGATGTCGCGCGGGAGGCCGCCTCGCTGGTGCTGCTGGACGACAATTTCGCCAGCCTGGTGACGGCGGTGCGGCTGGGCCGCCGCATCTACGACAATCTGCGCAAGGCGATCGGCTACATTCTCGCGGTGCATGTGCCGATCGCCGGTATGTCGCTCCTGCCGGTACTGTTCGGCTGGCCGATGGTGCTGGGCCCGATTCACGTCGTGTTTCTTGAACTCATCATCGACCCCGTCTCGTCGATCGTCTTCGAGGCCGAGCCCGAGGAAGACGGCATCATGGCCAGGCCCCCACGCAAGGCCGACGCGCCGCTGTTCGACACGGCACTCCTCCTGCACGGCCTCCTGCAAGGCGGTGTGGTGACGATCGCGGCCTTGGGCATCTTTCAGCTTGGCCTGCACGACGAGCACGGGGAACAGGTCGCGCGGGGTATGGCCTTCGTGACCCTGGTCATGGGCAACCTCGGGCTGGTGCTTACCAACCGGTCGGTGAAACACAGCGCCTTCCGTGTGCTGACCCGCTCCAATCCCGCGCTGGTTGTCGTCGTCATCACGACCATGTCGGCGCTCACACTGGCGGTCTCGGTGCCCTGGCTCAGGGAGCTTTTTGGCTTCGCTCCCCTCAGCTGGCCACGACTGGCCGAAGCCGCTGCTGCGGCCCTGGTCTGCATCGTGGTGAACGATGGGATCGGCATGATCTGGCGATGGATCGCGGCGCGCTCCCGAGCGCGATGACCGAAGGTGGAATCACCAAAAGGTCTGAATCACGCGCTAAAACAAAGAGCTAGAGCGGGATCGCTTCTGGCAGGCGAAGCGATCAGGCTCTAGCCTTCTGTTTTAGCGAGCAATTTTATCGAACGGTTGGTTCAACCTCAGGCGATATCGCTCTAGCCTCCCACACCAGATCCGGTGTCGCCGCCCCCGAAACCTCGCGCATAGAGCGCGCCCGACCTACAACGCCAGCCAGACAGGCTCCTTCAGCCGCGTCACAAACGCCGCATGACGCTCCAGATCGGCCTCACTCGGCACGATGAGACGCGGCGTGCGCGGGCCGCTCGCCACATAAACCGCAACCGGATGAGCGGAGCCATCCTCGGCCGCCAGCTCCAAGCCCCGTTGGCGGCCGCCGGTGAGCTCTACATACACCTCGGCCAGCAGCTTGCAGTCCAGCAGCGCGTTGTGGGTGGTGCGCTGCGACAAGTCGATTTCGAAGCGCCGGCACAGTGCGTCCAGGCTGTTGGGCATGCCGGGAAAACGCGTCTTGGCCAACACCAACGTGTCGATCATCCGGGCGCGGTCAAGCTTTGGCCGACCGGTCCGTGCTAGCTCCGCATCCATGAAACCGAAATCGAACGGCGCGTTGTGGGCCACCAAAGGCGCGTCGTCGATGAACGCCAGCAGATCCTCTACCACCTCGGCAAACCGGGGCTTACCATCGAGTTCGGACAGAAGAATCCCGTGCACCCGGCTGGCTTCCGGCGGAATATCGCGCTCGGGGTGGATCAGGCAATGAAAATACCGCTCGGTCGGCAGATCGTTGATCAGTTCGATCGCGGCGAACTCGATTATGCGGTCGCCCAGCAAAGGGTCGAGGCCGGTGGTCTCTGTATCGAAGAGAACCGACCGTTGCCCTTTATAAGCGGAAACCGCCGAATGTCCATAGCCTTGATCCACGCGCATGCCCCCTGCCCACCCACAAATGCACCGCGCCGCCACGCTGCGTCCAGTGCGCATCGCCATGTTCCAGTCTAAACCCTGCCACGACATCCGAATGACGACCGAGGAGTGCTAACCATGCCCGCCACCGAACCGCCCGGCACCACCGCAAGGCCGGTTCGCCTGACCCTCGTGCTGACTGGTGCGCTGCTCGCGATGGTGCTGGCAGCGCTCGACCAGAACATCGTCAACACCGCCCTGCCCCGCATGGTCGGCGACCTCGGTGGCATGGCGCATATCTCCTGGGTGGTGACGGCGTTCATGCTCACCACCACCACCACCACCCCACTATATGGCAAATTGTCAGACCTGTTCGGCCGCCGCAGCGTGTTCTTCGTAGCGATCATCGTGTTCCTCGCAGGCTCCCTGCTGTGCGGCGCGGCGCAGTCGATGGGCGAGCTGATCGCCTTCCGCGCGCTGCAGGGCCTCGGCGCCGGCGGCCTGCTGGTCCTCGCCCAGGCTTCGGTCGCCGACGTGGTCTCCCCGCGCGACCGTCCCCGCTACCAGGGCCTGTTCACTGGCACCTTCGCGCTCTCCAGCGTGGCAGGCCCGCTGCTGGGCGGCATCATCACCTCCCAACTCTCCTGGCGCTGGGTGTTCTACGTCAACCTGCCGGTCGGCCTGCTCGCCCTGGTCATCATCGCCATCGGCCTGCGTCGCCCGCCGCCGCGCGAACGCCCCTCGATCGACTACGCCGGGGCCGTGCTGCTCACCGGCGCCACCGCGGCCCTGCTGCTGCTGCTGTCCTGGGGCGGGCGCGAGTTTGCCTGGCTGTCCCTCGCAAGCTTCGCCCTCGCGGCATTGACCCTGGTGCTCGGCGCCGCCCTGGTGCGCTGCGAGCTGGTGGCGAAGGAGCCCCTCATCCGCCTCACCCTGTTCCGCAACACCGTGTTCGCCCGCGGCGTAGCCGTCGGCGGCATGATGACCTTCGCCATGCTGGGATCCACCGTGTTCCTGCCGCTGTATTTCCAACTCGTGCTCGGCATGGACCCAGCCGTCGCCGGCGCCATGGTGCTGCCCCAGGTGGCGGGCATGCTGCTCACCTCCATCGTCGGCGGCCGCATCGTGGCGCGCCTGGGCAAGAACCGCCCCTTCCTGCTCGCCGGCATCGGCCTCGAAGCCATCGCCCTCGCAGTCCTCGCGATCCTCGCCTATGTCGCAGCTCCGCCCGCGCCGTTCCTATTCGCGATGGGCATTCTCGGGCTCGGCATGGGCATGGGCATGCCCAACCTCACCACCGCCGTACAAAACGCGGTGGCACACAGCGAAGTGGGGGCTGCCACCGGTGCCATGGCCTTCATCCGCTCGCTCGGCGGCGCCCTCGGCGTCGCCCTGTCCGGCACGATCATGACCTCGCGCCTCGCCGTGGCCTTGGCCACCAGCGGCGGCACCATCGACCTCAGCGCCCTCTCCGAGCACGGCATCACCGCCATGACCCAGCTCTCCCCCACCCAACAGGCCGCGGTGGGCGACGCCTACCGAACCGCCCTGGTCGGCTGCTTCACCCTCAGCGGCCTGGTGATGATCGCAGCCTTCATTCTGGTGGTCGGCCTGCCGGAAATCATGCTGCGCGCCAAAATCGAAAGCACCCCAGCCGCCGAAGCCGCCGGACATTCCGCCTAGATTACAAGGACCGGCCAGCGCGAGCTCACGGCGGCGATCAGACCCGATCTCGCGCTAAAGCATGCCCAACACAATCCGCCGCAGGCTCCTCCAGGCATGATGTCGCGACAGGCCGGTGCGCACCACATGATCGGCATGGCGCCGCTTCTCCCGATCCGGCATCTGCCGCGCGATCACCGCCTCGATCTGTTGCAAACTCATCTTCCCCCGCGACCGCACCCGCTGGATCTGGACGGCACGCGGCGCCGAGACCACCACCACCCGATCCACCCGCTTCTGCCCGCCGGTCTCCAGCAGCAGCGGCACATCCAGCACCGCGGCCCGGCGCCCGCTTCGCCGCGCCTGTGCCAGAAACCGACGTTCCTCCGCCCGCACCAGCGGGTGCAAAATCCGCTCCAACCGTAGCAAAGCGTCCGAGTCCTTCAGCACGATGCCTCGCAGCGCCGCCCGGTCGAGCACGCCATCCACCACCGTGCCCGCGAACGCCGCCCCGATCGCCGCCAACGCCCGCCCGCCCGGCCCCTGCAGTCGGTGCACCGCCGCATCCGCATCGAACACCGGAAACCCCGCCCGGCGAAACGCCGCCGCCGCGGTCGATTTGCCCATGCCGATCCCGCCGGTCAAACCGATGATCACCACGCCGATAATTCCCCGATCATCGAACTGACACTTGCGCCCGCGCCGCGCAACGCTAGACGGAGAGGCACAGATGTCAAACCCGCCACAAACTTCCGGCGCCGCCGTGCGCCTCATCGACATAACCCGCAGCTGGGGCACCACCACAGCGCTCGACGGCGTGTCCATCGATGTCGCCCCAGGCAGCTTCTGCGTGCTACTCGGACCCTCCGGCTGTGGCAAAACCACCTGCCTGCGCATCGTCGCCGGCCTCGAACAGGCCACCGGCGGCCGCATCGAAATCGGCGGCCGAGACGTAACCAGCCTCCCCCCCGCCGAACGCGGCGTGGCCATGGTCTTCCAATCCTACGCCCTCTTCCCCCACCTGACCGTCGCCGAGAACATCGTCTTCGGCCTCAAAGCCCGCTCGGTCGCCCCCCCCGAACGCAAGCGACGGCTCGACCGCGCCGTCGAAATTCTGGGCATCGCAGCCCTCCTGGCCCGCCGCCCCGGCCAGCTCTCCGGCGGCCAGCAGCAACGCGTCGCCCTCGGCCGCGCCATCGTCGCCGAAGCCCCCGTGTGCCTCATGGACGAACCCCTCTCCAATCTCGACGCCCAGCTCCGCGCCGAAATGCGCCGCGAAATCCTCGCCCTCCAGCGCCGCCTCGGCATCACCATGCTCTACGTCACCCACGACCAGACCGAAGCCATGGGCATGGCCGACCAGGTCGTACTCCTCAACCAAGGCCGCGTGGAACAGGACGCCCCGCCCGACGTGATGTACGCAACCCCCGCCACCCGCTTCGCCGCAGCCTTCATCGGAACACCCCCCATGAACCTGCTGCAGCTCGACAACACCCTCGTCGGCATCCGCCCGGAAGACCTGCGCCTCGCGGAAACCGGCCTCGCCGCAACCGTCATCTCAGCCGAATATCTCGGCGCCGACACGGTCGTCTCCTGCGACATCCAAGGCCAGACCGCCCTCGCCCGCCTCCCCGGCCGCGTCCGCCTCGCACCCGGCACGAAAATCCATCTCGACCACAACCCCGGCGCCCGGCATCGTTTCGATGCCACCACCGGCCTGCGCCATCACTGATCCAGCAACAGGGGACGTATGATGTCTTTCACCCGCCGCAACCTGCTCGCCACCGCCTCCCTCGCCCTGCCGGCGTTGGCCGCCCCCGGTATCGCCCGCGCCGATTCAACCACGGTGGAATTCTACTTCCCCGTCGCCGTCGGCGGCCCCATCACCAAAATCGTCGACGACCTCGCCGCAGGCTTCATGAAGGAAAACCCCGACATCGCCCTCAAGCCGGTCTACGCCGGCAACTATACGGACACGCTGACCAAGGCCGTCACCGCCACCAAGGCAGGCGCCGGCCCGCAGCTCGCAGTCCTCCTCTCCACCGACGCCTACTCCCTCATCGACGACGAACTGATCGTCCCCTTCGACAACACCGCCGACGACAAAATGTGGCTCCAAGGCTTCTACCCCGCCTTCATGAAGAACGGCCTCATCAACGGCCGCACCTGGGGCGTGCCGTTCCAACGCTCCACCATCGTCATGTATTACAACAAGGCCGCCTTCGCCGAAGCGGGCCTCGACCCCGAAGCCCCGCCCGCCACCTGGACCGAACACGCCGAATACGCCGTCAAACTTACCAAGCGTGACGGCGACCGCGTCACCCGCTGGGGCATCGAAATCCCCGGCACCGGCTTCACCTACTGGCTGCTCCAAGCCATGGTCGCCGAAGCCGGTGGCGAAATGGGCTCGACCGACGGCACCAAGGTCAGCTTCAACAGCCCAGCCGTAAACGACGCCCTGCAATACTGGGTCGACCTGTCCACCAAGGAAAAAGCCCACCCCCCTGGCATCGTCGACTGGGGCACCGCCCCGCGAGACTTCCTGGAAGGCAAGGCCGGCATGATCTGGCACACCACCGGAAACCTCACCAACATAAAGGCCAACGCCAAGTTTCCCTTCGGCGTCGCCATGCTCCCTGCCAAAATGCGCCGCGGCAGCCCCACCGGCGGCGGCAACTTCTACATGTTCAAATCCGCCACCGCCGCCCAACAGGCCGCCAGCGTCAAATTCCTGAAATGGGTCACCTCCCCCGAACGCGCCGCCGCCTGGGGCATCGCCACCGGATACGTCGCAACCCGGCCAGACGCCTGGACCACCCAGGCCATGAAAGACTACCTCCAAAGCTTCCCGGCCGCCGCCGTGGCACGCGACCAGCTCGAATTTGCCGTCCCCGAGTTTTCGACCCACGACAACCAGAAAATCGTCACCATCATCGACGACCAACTCCAGGCCGCCCTCCTCGGCAGCAAAACACCCAAAGCCGCCCTCGATGACGCGCAAATCGCCGCCACGCGCGTTTTGAAGCCCTACGTCCGGTAGTTATCGCAGGAAGCAAGGCGAGGGCTCCGCCCCTCGACCCCGCCAGAGGCGGTGGCCTCTGGACACCATTCGTTGAAGCGCCACACAGAAAGGGGTCATACCCGCGGGTCTTTTCGACCCACGGGTATGACCCCTTTCTGTGTGGTGCTTAAAGAAAATCGAGGCCCGGAGGCCCCGGTCCCTGACGCGGCCCAGAAACCAGGGCGCCTCGTCCCTGCCTTCCAACAACAACCCCTCGAAAATGGCATATTGTTATGATATCGTAACGAAATGAAAGTGCGAATAGCGCGCGTTTAAGCCCCGTCAAAAGCAAAACCGCCCGGCAACACCCCCGAAGCGCTCTCACCCTCGGTCCCAGCCGAACCAAACTCGACCACCCGAAAGCCCGCGCCAACAGGCTGAACCGAGGAACCCTCGGCCGCAACTTCGGCCACATCGTCGGTAAATTCGCAGGCCACCTCGTCAGCCAACCCGTCGCCCACCAGCGGAACTTCCGACGCGGAGGACGGTGCGGAAATCGACGCGGAGCTCAACGGAGCAATAGACGTAACCACCGGCGACAACACGCTCGCATCAATCGCCAGCATACGACAAACCGGCCGCAACAACTTCACCAACCGCGGCGAAGCCAACAACAGCGCCACCATCTCGGGATCACCAAGCAGAAACTGCAACTGGCTGCCAAACCCCGCCGCCTTATACGGCGCCAACACACACAGCCAACCAAACCCATTCGGCAACCGAGCCGCAGGCACCGGCAACCCCTCCGCCCGCACCACCCGAGCCCGGCCCAGGCAAGACCATCCCCCCCGAACCCGACCCTCCCGGATCGCCGTAATCAGAGCCAGAACCTCCCGCTCAAACCGCCGCACCCGACGACATACCAACAGGATCAACAGCCCCGGCACCGCATTCCTGAAACTCCGCGCGGCCACCGATTGATACAGCCCCTCGATAATCATCGAGAGCCGGTCGGTGAGGGAAAGCAGGGCGAATTGCGTCATGGACATAATGAAATCACGCCCGCCCCCCGTCGCACAATTCCGCAAGACTACGTAGCCTGCCGGTCCCAGTCGAACCGGACAGGCGAGCGCTGGAACAGAACCGACGCGACGTCTGTGGCAGGCCAGATGCGCGCGGCGCTTTCTTGCGAGAGAGCAACAAAGACACGCCAATGTCACCAGAACGTCTCACACAGCAACATGGCTCGTCGCGATATTGCCGATCCTTTCGGGAGTCATGTCGATGTTGCACCGTCGTAGTCTGCTCACCACCGCAGCCGTTGGCGTGGCAACGCTTGCGGCCCCCGCCATTCTCCGCGCCCAGACCGTCAAGACGCTGAGCTTCTATTACCCGATCGCTGTCGGCGGCCCGATCGCCGCCATTATCGATGGCTATTGCCGCGCGTTCGCAGCCGAAAGCGGCATCACCGTCATTCCCGTCTACGCTGGCAACTACGTTGAGACCGCCACCAAAGCTGTCACGGCCATCAAAGCCGGCGCCGGTCTTGGCGGCGGCGGCCCGCACATGGCCGTCTTGGGCTCCACCGAAATCCACGCCTTGCACGACATGGACATCTTGGTCGCCCCCGAGGAAATCGGCCTTGATGCCGAGGGCAAAACTTGGCTCGAAACCTTCTACCCGGCCTTCCTCGCCAATGCGCGTGAGGCCGGCAAAATCTGGTCCGTTCCCTTCCAGCGCTCCACCGCGGTCGACTATTACAACAAGGCCCAGTTCGCCGCAGCCGGCCTCGACCCCGACCATTTCCCCACCACCTGGGACGGTCTGGTCAACGCTGCCACCAAGCTCACCAACCGCAACGCCAACGCCACCAGCCGCTGGGGTTTCAAACTCGCGTCCGATGTCGGCAACGCGCAATGGACCTTCGGAGCCCTCGCCTGGCAGAACGACCACCGGCTGATGAACGAAGCCGGCACCGAGGTTTATTTCAACGCCCCCGCCGCCATCCAGGCTCTCGAGTTCTGGCGCAGCCTGGCGTTCGACCATAAGGTGACCCCGCAGGGCATCACCACCTGGGGCACACTGCCGTCCGATTTCCTTGAGGGAAACACCTCGATCATCCAGAGCACCACAGGCAATCTGACCAACCTGCGCGACAAGGCCGGCTTTGCCTTCGGTGTCGGCGGTCTGCCCGGCCGTGACGGCGTGCGTACCGTGGTCGGCGGCGGCAATCTGTATTTCTTCAAGAACGCCAACGACGCCGAACGCCAGGCCTCGCTGAAATTTGCGCGCTTCCTGTCCACCCCCGAACGCGCGGCTGACTGGTGCATGCGCACGGGCTACATCGCCACGCGCCCGGACGCCTGGGAAACTCCGGCGCTTGCGGAATACGTGGCCAAGTTCCCCGCCGCCAACGTCGCTCGCTCCTATTTGCCGCAGGCCACCGGCGAGATCTCCACCTTCGAGAACCAGCGCGTTCAGGCCACCCTCACCGCCGAAATCCAGGCCTGCCTGTCCGGCAGCAAAACCGCGGCACAGGCGATGGCCGACGCGCAAACAGCCTCTGACAAAATCCTCAAAGGCTTCCGGCGCGGGTGAAGCGACAGACCTTCCATGCCTGGCTGATGATCGCGCCCTCTCTGGTTCTTCTGGTGGCGTTCACCCATTGGCCAGCCATCGTCACCATGATCGACAGTCTCTACGCAACACCGCGCGGGTCTCGCCCGCCGGTGTTCGTGGGGCTGGAGAACTTTCAGGACATCTTCGCCGACCCCGTGTTCATCAAGGCGCTCGTCAACAACGCCTGGTACGCAGGGGTCACCATCCCCGCCTCCATCGTGATCGCGCTGCTGATGGCGCTGGCCGTCAACACCGCCATCCCCGGACGTGCCCTGGTGCGCATGGCCTATTTCACCCCCACCATGTTGCCCATGATCGCGGTGGCCAACATCTGGCTGTTCTTTTTCACGCCCGACTACGGCCTGTTCGACCAGATCGCCGGCATCTTCGGATTCGGCCGCCACAACTGGCTTGGCGAAACTGCCACCGCCTTGCCAGCCATGATGATCGTCGCCGTCTGGAAGGAAGCCGGCTTCTTCATGATCTTCTATCTCGCCGCCTTGCAGTCCATGCCGCCCGATCTTGCTGAAGCTGGCCAGCTCGAAGGTGCTTCTCGCCTGTTGTATTTCCGCAAGGTCACCTGGCCGCTGCTGATGCCAACCACGCTGTTCGTCGGCGTCAACGCCGTCATCAACGCCTTCCGCCTGGTCGACCACGTGGTGGTGATGACGCGCGGCGGCCCCAACAACGCCACCAACTTGCTGCTCTACCACATCTACGAGGTCGGTTTTCGGTACTGGGACACGTCCCAGGCCGCCGCCCTCACCATGGTGCTGCTCGCCATTCTCGGCGGGTTCGCAGCGCTGCAGTTCGGCATTCTCGGCCGCCGGACGCATTACCGATGAGCACGCGCGGCTTGGAGATCCTGGGCGCCTGGATGCTCGGCCTGCTATGGGTGCTGCCGCTGATCTACGCTGTGTGGACTGCCTTCCACCCGTCCGCCTACGCCACCCACTTCGACCTCACGGCGCCGCTGACGCTGGATAATTTCGCCCGCGCCTGGGAAGCAGCCCCGTTCCCACGGTTTCTGGTGAACACGGTCATGCTGGTGACACTCATCTTGGTGGCCCAGCTCGTGCTGTGCACCCCCGCCGCCTATGCCTTCGCCCGCATGGAATTCCCCGGCCGCGATATTATTTTCGCCGTTCTTCTGCTCCAGCTGATGGTGGCACCCGACGTGTTGCTGGTCGCCAACTACCGCAGCATGGCCCAGCTCGGCGTGGTCGACAGCATCCTCGGCATCGCCCTGCCCTATCTTGGCTCGGCCTTCGGCATTTTTCTGCTGCGCCAGACCTTCCGCCAGGTGCCGCAGGAACTGGACGACGCCGCGCGCCTTGAAGGCAGCTCGCTGCTTGGCCGCCTGTGGCGTGTCTATGTGCCGCTCGCCAAACCCACCTATCTCGCCTACGGGCTGGTGTCGGTCAGCTTCCACTGGAACAACTTCCTCTGGCCGTTGGTCATCACCAACTCAGTGAGCACGCGGCCACTCACCGTTGGCCTGTCGGTGTTCGCCTCCACCGAGCAAGGCATCGACTGGTCGATCGTCACCGCGGCGACCTTGATGACCTCTGCCCCGCTGCTGGTGGCATTCTTGCTGTTCCAGCGACAATTCGTCGCTTCCTTCATGCGCGCAGGCATCAAATGACCGATCTCGCTCCCCGTTTCGCAGCCGCAGTCCGCCTCACCACGGAGGCTGCGGCCCTCGCCCTCCGCCTATGGCCTCGGCCGGGTGCGGCCAGCGCCACGCTGAAAGGCACCCAGGACTGGCTGACCGAGGCCGACGGCGCGGTCGAAGCCTTTTTGTCGGAGGCACTCGCCCGCGAATTTCCCCAAGACGGCTTCCAAGGCGAGGAAACCGGGAAGGGCCGCCGTGGCGCGCTGCGCTGGGTGGTGGACCCGATCGACGGCACGTCCAACTACGCCCGCGGCGCCAGTCGCTGGTGCGTGTCGGTCGGCCTGATCGCAGACCGGACCCCGGTCATCGGCGTTCTCGTGGCACCTGCTTTGGGCGAAACCTATGCCGCCTGCCAGGGCCGCGGCGCCACGCTCAACGGCGTCGCCATCCACGCCGCTGCCACCACCGACCCACAACGCGCCATGATCGAGGTCGGCTGGTCGCCGCGCCGCCCCAACGCCGAGTATCAGGCCATTGCCGCTCGCGTCATGGCGCAGGGCGCCATGCTCCGCGCCGGCGGCTCCGGTGCGATGGGCCTGGCCGATGTCGCCTCCGGCCGGCTCGACGGCTATATCGAAAGCCACATCAATCTGTGGGACGTGGCAGCCGCCCTCGCCATTCTCGCCGAATCAGGTGCCACGGTATCGGGTTTCATGGATGGCCCTGGCCCCGAAACCGGCGATGCCATCATGGCCGCAGCCCCCGGCCTGGCAGCCGCGATCCGCATTGCGGCCGGCTGAGCCCGGAACAAAGCGGCTACTTGCGCACACCCTCGGTGCGCAACTGCCCGCAGGCGGCCAGAATGTCGCGTCCGCGCGGCGTTCGCACCGGGCTGCTGAAACCCGCGTCCATCACAATTTTGGCGAAGCGGTCGATCTTTTGCCCCGTGCTGGTTTCATACGGGCTGCCCGGCCACGGATTGAACGGAATAAGGTTCACCTTGGCCGGAATACCCGCAATCAGCCTGATCAACTCATGTGCGTCGGCCTCGCTGTCGTTGAGGTCCTTCAGCATGACGTATTCGAACGTGATCCGCCGCGCATTGCTCGCGGCCGGGTAGCGCTTGCAGGCGGCGATCAATTCGCGGAGCGGATATTTCCGGTTCAGCGGCACGATTTCGTCGCGCAGATCGTCGCGGACCGCATGCAGCGACACCGCCAGGTTCACGCCCAGCTCCTCGCCGGCCCGATCCATCATCGGCACCACGCCCGAGGTGGACAGCGTGATCCGTCGGCGCGACAGCGCGATGCCTTCGCCGTCCATGACGATCTTCATCGCCTTCGCCACATTCTCGTAGTTGTACAGCGGCTCGCCCATGCCCATCAGCACGATGGTGGACAGCAGCCGTGGCGTCTCGCCACGCGGGCTCGGCCACTCGCCGTAGCTGTCGCGCGCCGCCATGAACTGGCCGACGATTTCGGCAGCCCCCAGGTTGCGCACCAGCGTCTGGGTGCCGGTATGGCAGAACCGACACGACAACGTGCACCCGACCTGGCTCGAAATACACACGGCACCGCGTTCTTGCACGGGGTCAGGGATATACACCGTCTCCGCTTCTTGCCCGTCGCGAAACCGGAACAGGAATTTGCGCGTGGCATCGGTGCTGGTCTGCACGATGGCGGCCTCGGGCCGGCCGATCACGAAACGTTCGGCCAGCTTCTCCTGCAACGGCCGCGCGATCGACGACATGGTCGAGAAATCGGTGGTGCCTTGGTGATAGATCCAGTGCCACAGCTGCTTGGCGCGAAACGCCGGCTCTCCGATGGCGGCAAGCTCGGCGATCAGCTCCGCCCGATCGAGCCCGACAAGATCTCGCCGCCCGTCCGCCAACGCCGCCGTCGGCGGGTTGAACCGCGCGGTCTTGGCCAGAATGCGAACGCGTTCCGCTTCCGTCAGGTCGAGTGCTGCACTCATTTGGCGGGGCAGGCCTTGGTGGCGGCGGCATAGGCCGCGGTGAAGCCATTGAGGCTGAACTGATCGGTGACGGTGCCACCCTTGGGGTTCGGCGATTTCGCCAGAACCTGTCGCGCCTTCTGGAACGCCGACACCGCCAGCTTGCCGTCCCGGGCAAAGGCGGAACGTTGGGCCGTGTAGAAATCGAGCGAGGTCGTCTCCGCCTGAACCGTCACCGCAGCACCGGTGGCATAGGTGAACCCGGCGCTGATCGAAACCGCATCTCGCCCGCTCGGCGGCCGTTGGGTCACCGTCAGGATCACGTCGGTCCGTCCGGTGGCCGCGGGCACCGAGGATTTCGCACGCGTGAACGCGTAACAAACCGATTGCCCGCCCGCGAGATAGGTCGCCGCCTGCCAGTCATCGAACTTGCCGATCGATTTCGGCGCGTTGGCGGCAGGTGCCGCGGCCGGTTTGGCCGCAGCCGGTTTGGCCTTCTCGGCGGCGAACGACACGCCCGGAGCCACAGGCGTTGCGATCAGGACGGCCAGGGAAAAAAGGACAGGGAATGCGCGCATAAATCCACTGATACGGGTGCGAACGCCGGGCCACAAGCGCGGCGTGCTCATGTCTCCGTCTCGTCAGCTTGCATCCATGTCGGCAGGTTGCGGCGAAACACCGGATTGCCATGCCCCGGTGGTGGCGCCGCCTGCGCCGCCCCCCCCGATTTCACCGGCCGCTCGGCAAAGCGGCCATGCTGCAGCAGCCGATCATACAACACCAGCGCCCCGGCCACCGACAGGTTCAGTGCGAAACGAGTGGGAATCCGCACCACATGCCGGCACTGCGCCAGCAACGCCGGCGACAGCCCAGAGCGTTCCGGCCCCAGCACATACGCGGCATTCAGCGGATGACGGAACGACGGCAGCTCCGTCGCGTCCTCCAGCAGCTCAATCCCCACCAGGGCGCAGCCTTGCGGCAGCTGCATCCCCTCCAGATCCGGAAACCGCCACAGCGGCACATGGCTCGCGGTGTCGGAGGTATCGGCGCTGCGGGCCGCCCGCGCATCGAACCCGGCGCCGAGCGTGAAACAGAAGCTCGCCCCGAACGCATGCGCCGTGCGCAGCAAGGCGCCGACATTGGCGGATTTGGAAACGCCCTCGACACCAATTCCAAAATAGCCGCGGGTTCTGGCAACACTCATGGGGATGCTCTATGCCGCGACCATGACCGACGCAACCGATGCGCAGCTCTCGGCGCAGTACGAAGCCTACCCCTATCCGGAACGCGACCCGAAGGACGAGCGCAAGCGCCTCATCATCGGCTCGCCCAGCCACCTGCGCGAGGTCGATTTCTGGGTGTTCGGCAGCACCCGCCCCACCAGCACGCCACTCCGCTGCCTGGTCGCCGGCGGCGGCACCGGCGACGGCACGATCATGCTGGCCACCCATCTGCAACGCGCCGGCCGGCCCGGCCACGTCACCTACCTCGACCGCTCGGCCGCAGCACTTGCCATCGCCCAGGCCCGCGCCGCAGCGCGCGGCCTCACCAATTTGGAATTCCGCCAAGGCTCTCTGCTCGACCTGCCAGCGATGGGCCTCGGCCCCTTCGACTACATCGACTGCTGCGGCGTAATCCACCACCTCCCAGACCCCGCCGAAGGCCTCGCCGCCCTGAAATCCGTGCTCGCCCCCAATGGCGGCATGGGCCTCATGGTCTACGCGCCGCACGGCCGCACCGGCGTCTACATGCTGCAGGACGCCCTCCGCCTGCTCGCACCCCCAGACCAGCCCCCCGCAGCCCGGCTCGACATCGCGCGCCGCGTCATGCGCACACTGCCCGACAGCGCCTGGCTCCGCTTCAACCGCAACTTCGCCGACCACATCACCGGCGGCGACGCCGGGCTCTACGACCTGCTGCTCAACCCGCGCGACCGCGCCTACGACATCCCAGCCCTGGCAGCACTCCTGGAATCCGAAGGCCTCGCCATCACCGCGCTGATGGAACCCACCCGCTACGACCCCGCCAGCTACACCACCGACCCCAGGCTGCGCGCCCGCGCCGAAGCCCTCGACCCGATCGCCCGCGCTGGCCTGGCCGAAGCCCTGTGCGGCAATATCAGCACGCACGTCGTTTATTGCCGAAGAACCGCCGAACCCATCTCCCCACCCGACGCGATGGCCGCCAACGCAATCCCCATCGTCCGCGAAATGCCCGGCCCCGAAATGGCCGCGGCCCTGCTGCCGGATGGCACGCTCCCCTTCCTGTTCGACGGCCTGCGCGTGCCGATCCCCATGCCCAAACTGGCCGCGGCTATCCTTCGCCTGATCGACGGCCAGCGCAGCGTGGCGGACATTGAGCGGGAAATCTGCGGCCGCGGAGTCGATCAGGCCAGTTTCCGCAGAGCCTGGCGGGAAGTGTTCGACAAAATGTCGTCCATCAACCGCGTCGTGCTCGCGCCACAAAGCTAGATCGAGAGACGATGGTCCGGCTGCGCCGGATGCGCTCCGCGCGGGCAGGGCTCTGCCCTTCACCCATCAGGGGCTAGCCCCTGCACCCCGTGGGGCTGAGGCACCGACGCCGGGGTTGCCCCGGCGTCGGTGCCCCGACCGATCAACGCTCCTCGTCGCCCGCCTCGGGCTCGACTTCGACGATCGTTTCGGCGTCCTCGAGGTCGGAGGTGTCTTCGAGCACGTCCTCCTCGACCTCCTCGGCCTCCTCGGCATCGGAGTCAGCCTCGACCTCGACATCAGCGTCCTCGACGCCGGGAACCGGCAGGACCTTGGCGCGACGTTTCTCTTCCATCACGTTGCCGCCGCCGCGGCGGGTGCGCGGCTGCTCGGGGGGTTGCTCGGTGCTGCACTTCGGGCAGACCGCGGGGGTTTTCTGCAAATCGTAGAAACGCGCGCCGCAGGAGACGCAGACGCGTTTGGTGCCAAGTTCGGGCTTCGCCATCGATCGCCTCGCGTGGGGTGTGAAGGGCGGGGGCCATGCCATCCTTGGGGCTCGCTGTCAAACCGGAACTCTGCATGCTAGGCAGACCGCGTCATGAAAATCATCCCTGTACGGCCGCTTTCGGCCTCCCGCCCGACCGCTCCGCTGACCGGCACGATCCGGGTTCCCGGCGATAAATCGATCAGCCACCGCGCCCTCATGTTCGGCGCACTCGCCGTCGGCCAGACCCGTATCACTGGCTTGCTGGAGGGCGAGGACGTGCTGCGCACCGCCGCCGCCATGCGGGCGCTGGGGGCTGAGGTCGAACGCCACGACGATGTCTGGCTGGTCTCTGGCCGCGGCATCGGCGGCCTGGTCGAGCCCGCCGACGTGCTCGACATGGGCAACTCCGGCACCGCCGCCCGGCTGCTCTCGGGCATTCTGGCGAGCCACCCGTTCTTTTCGGTGATGACCGGCGATGCCAGCCTGCGCCGGCGGCCGATGCGTCGGGTCACCGACCCGCTGACCGCCTGCGGGGCGAGGTTCTCAGGCCGCGAAGGCGGCCGGCTGCCGCTCGCGATCGAAGGCGCGCGCGATGCCATGCCCTTGGAATACGACGTGCCCGTGCCCTCGGCGCAGGTGAAGTCCGCCGTCCTGCTGTGCGGCCTCAACGCGCCCGGCATCACCGTCGTGACCGAGCGGGAGGCCACGCGCGATCACAGCGAAAACATGCTGCGCCATTTCGGCGCCGAGGTCAGCGTCGAGATCCAGGGCACTGGCCGGATCATCAGCCTGCGCGGCCAGCCGCATCTGCGCGCGGCCAATGTGGTGGTCCCCGGCGACCCGTCCTCCGCGGCCTTCCCGATCGCCGCCGCCCTCATGGTCCCCGGCAGCCGCATCGTCATCCCAGGCGTCGGCCTCAACCTGCTGCGCACCGGCCTGTTCACCACGCTGCGGGAAATGGGCGCGGAACTGCGCGTCGAGAACCAACGCATGGAGGGCGGCGAGCCAGTCGGCGATATCGTGGCCGTCTATACCGAGCTGCGCGGGATCGACGTGCCACCGGAGCGCGCGCCCAGCATGATCGACGAATACCCCGTGCTCGCCGTGCTCGCCGCCCGCGCCAACGGCACCACGCGCATGCGCGGGCTGAAGGAGCTGCGGGTGAAGGAAAGCGACCGCCTGTCCGCCACCGCCGCGATGCTCGCCGCCAACCACGTGCGCGTCGAGGTGGACGGCGACGACCTCATCGTCCACGGCACCGGCGGCACGCCCATGGGCGGCGGTATGGTCGAGACGCATATGGACCACCGCCTGGCCATGAGCGCCCTGGTGCTGGGCCTGGGCACCGAGCTCGCCGTCGCCGTCGACGACGCAAGTTTCATCGACACCAGCTTCCCGGGCTTCGTCGAACTAATCAACACCAGCATCGGCAACAGCGGCGGCGACGCGCTGCGCGCCGCATGAACCGCATTATCGCAATCGACGGCCCCGCGGCCGCGGGCAAGGGCACGCTCGCCCGGCGGCTCGCGGCACATTTCGCCCTGCCGTACCTCGACACCGGCCTACTCTACCGCGCGGTCGGCCGTCGCGTGCTCGATGCCGGCCACAATCCGTCCGACCCCGTGGCAGCCGAAGCCGCGGCCCGGGCGATAACACCAGACGACACCCAGCGATCCGACCTGCGCGGCCCCGTCGCCGACGAAGCCGCCAGCGCAGTCGCAGCCGTGCCCGGCGTTCGCGCAGCTCTGCTGGACTTCCAGCGCCGGTTCGGCGGCGCCAACGGCGCCGTGCTCGATGGCCGCGACATCGGCACCGTTGTGTTCCCCGATGCGGCGGCCAAGCTGTTCGTCACCGCAAGCCCCGAAGCCCGCGGCCTGCGCCGCTACCGCGAGCTGCTGGGCCGAAATACCGCCGCCGATCTCGCCACGGTGACAGCCGAAATCCGCGCCCGCGACGCCATCGACGCATCGCGCGCCGCAGCCCCTCTGAAATCGGCCGAGGACGCCATCCTGCTCGACACCACCGAGCTCGACGCCGATCAGGTGTTCGCCCGGGCACTGGCTCTGTTGCCCGGTTTTGCTTGACTCTGGATGCGCGCGTCGTATGTGTGCGCCATCGATTCACCCGGCCTGCGCGCTTGCGCGGGTTAGTCGTGCCAAAAAAGCGCGCAAAATCTGCGGCTCACCGGAACAACGCCGGCGCCGTTCAAGGACGAACCACTCCTCATGGCATCCACTGCCCTCGCAAACGACCACATGGGCGGCGAAGATTTCGCCTCCTTGCTCGACGAGACCCTCGGCCGCGACACTGGCTTTGATGGATCCGTCGTCACCGGCCGGGTGATCCGGCTCACTGAAGAATTCGCCATCGTCGATGTCGGCCTGAAGTCCGAAGGCCGCGTCGCCCTCAAGGAATTCGGCCCCCCGGGTGCTCCCACCGAGGTGAAGCCCGGCGACCACATCGAGCTGTATGTCGAGCGCTACGAGGACCGTGACGGTTCCATCGTTCTGTCGCGCGAAAAGGCCCGCCGCGAGGAGGCCTGGACCAATCTGGAAAAGGCGTTCGAAGCGCAGCTTCGCGTCAACGGCACCATCTATGGTCGCGTCAAGGGCGGCTTCACCGTCGATCTCGGCGGCGCCGTGGCCTTCTTGCCCGGTTCGCAAGTCGACATTCGCCCCGTCCGCGACGTTGGCCCGTTGATGGGCACGCCGCAGCCCTTCCAGATCCTCAAGATGGACCGTGCCCGCGGCAACATCGTCGTGTCGCGTCGCGCCGTGTTGGAAGAAACCCGTGCGGAACAGCGCAGCGAGCTGATCCAGGGCCTCAAGGAAGGCATGATCCTCGACGGCGTGGTCAAGAACATCACCGACTACGGTGCGTTCGTCGATCTCGGTGGCGTCGATGGCTTGCTGCACGTGACCGACATCGCCTGGCGCCGCATCAACCATCCGTCCGAGGCGTTGCAGATCGGCCAGCCCGTCAAGGTGCAGGTGATCCGCTTCAACTCCGAAACCCAGCGCATCTCGCTCGGCATGAAGCAGCTGGAAGCCGATCCTTGGGAAGGTGTTGCTGCGAAATATCCGCCCGGTGCGAAATATTCCGGCCGCGTCACCAACATCACTGACTACGGCGCCTTCGTGGAGCTGGAGCCAGGGGTCGAGGGTCTCGTTCACGTGTCCGAGATGTCTTGGACCAAAAAGAACGTCCACCCCGGCAAGATCGTCGCCACTTCGCAGGAAGTCGAAGTGCTGGTGCTCGACGTCGACAGCTCCAAGCGTCGGATTTCGCTCGGCCTCAAGCAAGTGCAGCGCAACCCGTGGGAAGAGTTCGCCGACCTGCATCCGGTTGGTTCGGAAGTCGAAGGCGAAATCCGCAACATAACCGAGTTCGGTCTGTTCGTGGGTATCGGCCCGGACATCGACGGCATGGTCCACATGTCCGACCTGTCGTGGGACGAGCCGGGCGAATTGGCGATGGCCAAGTTCGACAAGGGCAACGTGGTCAAGGCCAAAGTGCTCGACGTCGATGTGGAGAAGGAGCGCATCTCGCTCGGCATCAAGCAGCTGCATGATGACCCGGCGGCGGGCGTGATGGATCGCGTGCACAAGGGCGACATCGTCACCTGCGTGGTCACTGCGGTGCAGTCCAACGGCATCGAAGTCAAAGTGGACGACGTGCTCACCGGCTTCATCCGCCGTGCCGAACTGTCGCGCGACAAGACCGAACAGCGTCCGGACCGTTTCTCGGTCGGCGAAAAGGTCGATGCGCGCATCGTCGCCGTGGACCGTGCGTCCCGGAAGCTTTCCTTGACCATCAAGGGCAAGGAAATCGAAGAGGACAAGGCCGCGATCGCCGAGTTCGGCACGTCCGACAGCGGCGCCTCGCTGGGCGACATCCTGGGAGCTGCGATCCGTCGCCGCAACCAAGTCACGCCCGAGTAACATCGCGTGTCTCTCGAAACCGATCTGCTGATCGACAGGCGGCGCCTCAAGCGCCGCCTGTTCTTTTGGCGGATGGCCTCGGTGGTGGCGGTCGTGGCTGCGATCGGCATCGCCGTGGGTCCGCGCTCGCTGCCCCATAACCACGTGACGCGGCTTTTCGTCACCGGTGAAATCTCCAACACCACCCGCGAGGTTCAGGCGCTCGACACCATGGCGAATGACGACCGCGCGACCGCGCTGATCGTCGAGATCGACAGTCCCGGCGGCGGCGTCTATGCGGCCGCGGCCCTGCACGATGCGATCGCCCGCGTCGCCGCCCGCAAACCGGTGGTGTCTGTCATGGCCGGCATAGCAGCTTCCGGCGGCTTCATGGTGGCCATGCCCGCACGGCGTATCTTCGCCGGCGCCAGCACGCTCACCGGCTCGATCGGCGTCATTCTGCAAACACCCGAGTTCTCCGGCCTGATGAGCAAGCTCGGCATCACCACCGATATCATCGCCTCCGGTCCGCTGAAGGACCAGCCGAACCCAACCCATCCGCTGAGCGAAGCCGGCCGCACCGAGCTGCGCGGCGTGATGATGGATATCTACGAGCAGTTCGTCGACATCGTCGCCAAGGGCCGCCACATGGACCCCGCCAAGGTGCGGGCGCTCGCGGATGGTCGTGTCTTCACCGGCCGCCAGGCGCTCGATCTTGGACTGGTCGACGAACTCGGCGACGAAGCCGCGGCCCGCGCGTGGCTGGCCACCGAGGCCAAGATCCCCGCGTCCTGGCCGATCGAGGACCTGCGCACCCGCAGTCGCACTCAGTCGCTGCTGGCCGCTGGTTTCGCTCCGTTTGCGGACCTGCTGAAAAGCGTTCTGTATCAAGGGGTTGGGCTTGACGGTCCGAAAGCCCTCTGGCAGCCTTCGCTCCCGCAATAGGGAGTGCCGGGCGTGACGAAATCGGAACTGATCGCCGAGCTCTCGGCCGCCAACCCGCATCTACTGGCGCGCGACGTCGAAACCATCGTGGGCACCGTCTTCAACGAGATCACCGCTGCACTTTCGCGCGGCGAACGCGTTGAACTGCGCGGCTTCGGCGCCTTCACCATCAAGAAGCGAGATGCCCGCACCGGCCGCAATCCGCGTACCGGCGAGGCCGTGCCGGTTGACGAGAAGGTGGTGCCGTTCTTCAAAGCAGGCAAAGGACTCCGCGAGCGCGTGAACCGTGGGGGGAAGTAACCGTCCCCCGGCCTGGCCTCCAGCCTCGCCCGGAAGTTCGCACCGGATCGCCTGGGCTTTCCCCAACGGAGCCGTGACATGTTTCGCGCACTGATCTTCGCACCGCTGCTGTTCATCCTGGTACTGTTCGCGCTGTCCAATCCGCAGGTAGTGCATCTGGGGTTGTGGCCCACGGACGTGGTGGTGGACCTGCCGCTGTCGATCACCGTGCTGTTGGCGATGGCCGTCGCCTTCGTGCTGGGCGCCCTGCTGCTGTGGTTCTCGGTCATCGGCACACGGATGCGCGCGCGACGCGCCGAGGCAAAGATACGCATGCTCGAGGCGCAGGTCTCGGAATTGAAAACGCGCCTCGGCAGCCCTGTCATGTCGCTGCCGCCGCCCGTATAAACAGCGGCTCACCGGGATGACCCTGCAACCATGACCGGCCTCATCGCAGCGCTCGACAGCGCCGATCCCCAAAAGGCGCTGGCTTGGGCGAACCAGCTTGCGCCGCATTGCGGCCTTCTTAAGCTCGGCCTGGAATTCTACCTCGCCAACGGCGCTGCAGGCGTCCGACTGATCGACCACCGGCCGATCTTCCTCGACCTCAAGCTGCACGACATCCCCAACACGGTCGCAGGCGCCGTGCGCGCCGTGCTGCCCCTGGCGCCCGCGATGCTCACGCTGCACGCCGCCGGTGGCGGCGCCATGATATCAGCCGCCCGTGCCGCCGCCGACACCGCGGGCAGTGCAAGGCCGCTGCTGCTCGCGGTCACGGTGCTGACCAGCATGGACGCCGAAACCCTGCACGCCACGGGCATTGCCGGCGGCAGCCGCCAGCAGGTGTTGCGCCTCGCCCGTCTTGCCCTCGAAGCCGGCGCCGACGGCCTGGTCTGCAGCGCCCATGAAGTGGCCATGCTGCGCGCAGCCCTCGGCCCCGCGCCCGTGCTGGTGGTGCCCGGCATCCGCCCGGACGGCAGCGCCGCCGGCGACCAGTCCCGCGTCATGACCCCGCGTGAGGCAAGCCAGGCCGGCGCCGACTGGCTCGTGGTTGGCCGGCCCATCACCACGGCCGCCGACCCTGGCGCTGCGGCGGGGGCGATCGCGGCGGTTCTGGCGGCGTGACACGGGTCAAGATATGTGGCGTCACCAGCGAGGCCGGCTTCGACGCCACGGTCGAAGCCGGTGCCGACTGGCTCGGCTTCGTGTTCTTCGCCCGCTCACCTCGCGCCGTTTCCCCCGCCCGGGCGCAAGCTCTCTCCGCCCGTCAGATCGGCGGTCCGCTCCGGGTCGGGTTGTTCGTCGACCCCTCGGATGACGAGGTCGCCGCCACGCTCGACGCGGTTGCCCTCGACATCCTCCAGATCCACGCTCCCGCCCCGCGCGTGGCAGAACTCGGCGGCCGCTTCGAAATCCCCGTCTGGCGCGCAATCGGCGTGTCCGAGCGCACCGACCTGCCACCCGCAGCCGAAGGTGCGGACGCATTGTTGATCGAGGCGAAACCACCGCAGGGCGCCACCCGCCCCGGCGGCAACGCGACCCGTTTCGACTGGCACCTGCTGCGCGGCTGGCAGCCCGGCTACGACTGGCTGCTCGCCGGCGGGCTCACCCCTGAAAACGTGCAACAGGCCATCCGCATCACCGGAGCCACCGCCGTCGATGTCTCCTCCGGCGTCGAGTCAGCCCCTGGTGTGAAAGACTCCGCCCGGATCGCCGCCTTCGTGATGCAAGCCAGGGCAGCGTGATCATTGAGCCGGCCACGGCCGCCGATGCCCGTGCCATCGGCATCGTCCACGTGCTCGCCTGGCACGAGACCTACCGCGGAATGATGCCCGACCAGGTGCTCGCCAGCCTCAACCCCAGCGAGCGCGAGACGATGTGGGCCAGCGTCATCGCAGGCTCTGGCGGCGTTTACGTGCTCCGCGATGGCACCCGCGTCACAGGCTTCGGCGCCGCCGGCCGCAACCGCGATGCAAGCCTGCCCCACGCCGGCATGATCAACACCATGTATCTGCTCGGCGAAGCGCAGCGCCGCGGCCACGGAAGGCAGATGATGGGTGTGCTCGCCCGCCATCTTCTCGCCACCGGCATGCCCGACGCTGCACTCTGGGTGGCAAACGACAACACCGGCGCCCGCCAATTCTACGAAAAGCTCGGCGGTGCCGTCGTTGGCCACGCAACCGAGTTGCATGAGGGATGGGACATGGCCTGCACCGCCTATGGCTGGGACGATCTCACGGTGCTCACGCACAGCCTCACATGACCGTCTGGCTCACATGACCATCTGGCCCCCATGACCGCCTGGCCCAAATGATCGTCGGCTTCAGGCTTCAGGTGATGTTCGCCTATCTCTGCCTCGTGTGGGGATCGACCTGGATTGCCATGAAGATCGGCACCGCCCACCTGGCGCCCGCCCTGTTCGGCGGCACGCGGTGGACTGCGGCCGGCCTCATCATGCTGGCTTTTCTGCGCCTGCGCGGCCCGCTCCGCCTGCCCTGGCATCTCGCTGGCCGCATCGCTCTGGTGGGTCTCCTGCTCATCACCCTCAACCAGTATTTCATGCTCTACAGCCTGCGCGTCGTCGGCAGCGGTCTCGCCGCCGTCATCAACTGTGCCCTCACGCCGATCTCCCTGCTCGGGTTTTCCATAGCAACCCACCAGGAACGGCTGAGCCGGCGGGTCGTCGTCGCCATGGCGATCGGTCTGGCCGGCATCCTGCTGCTGTTCGGCCCGGCCGCCATGGCCGGGCGGCTGGATGGCCTGGTACTGCTCGGCGCCTTCGGCGTGTTCCTCGGCACCATGACCTATTCCGCGGGCTCCGTGCTGGCGCGGCCGATGATGGGCAGCGTCTCGCCGCTGCTGCTCGCAGCCCTCATCAACACCGCAGGCGGCGGCATGCTGCTGCTCTCCTCGCTGCTGTTCGAACCCGGCGCCATCGCAGCCGCCGGTCTCGACTGGGGCCTGCAGGCCTGGGCCGCATGGCTGTTCCTGCTGCTTCCCGCGGCCTTGCTCGCCTCCACCATCTTCCTGGTGCTGGTGCGCGACTGGGGCGCCACCAAGGCCGGCAGTTATTCTTTCGTTTCCCCGATCATCGCCGTCCTGCTTGGCGTCTGGCTGTCCGGCGAGGTCCTGCACCCCATCGACACCATGGGCATGGCGCTGATGCTGGTGGGCGCCTGGGTCGCGCTGAAGCCAGGGGCTGAAAGAGCCCGATGATGCCTGTTACTGTTTCAAAAGCCGCGGATCGTACAGCCACTTCCGCAGCTTGACGGCGGAGATCGCCTGGCTGTCCGAATGCAGCGGATTGATCAGCACATTGTATTCGTCCGGCACGATCACCGACGGCACCCGCAGCAGCGCGCAAGCACCGGCGCGGATCCAGGCGGTGCCGAACTGAATGCTGGCCCGGCCCACCGGATCGGCATCCCACCCGACCGGCAGGTTGGCCAGCGGTGCGGTCTGGGCCTGGCTCCAGACCTCGGCGGGGATGGTGAGCCGCACCAAATAGCGATTGAGCGGCAGGCCGCCGGCATTCAAGTGCACTACCGTCTCCAGGCAGGCCAGTGACTGCGCCTCCGACGTATAGATCAGCGGGTCGCCCTGCGCATTCCAGCGGCCACCGGTGGCCCTGGCCCCAGCGCCGGAGAGGTCGTCAGCTTCATACGCCGTGGTGTCGGTGCCGATCCGCCAGACGGTGAAACTCAAGCGTAGGCGCCGCTTTGGATTTGGGCGATGGCGACTGACACCAGGTTCTGACCTTCTAAGGTGTCGATCAGATCGAACGGGCAACGGCCACCGAACGCCGGCAGCGGCTCGGTCAGCCAGCGGGCCATCCATGCCTTGGTGTCAAACCCCGTCGGATCGCCCGACTCCTCGACCATCGCCTCCAGCTGGCCGACCAACCTGGCGAACCCAAGAACGCGCTCGCTCTCATCTGGCGAGAGCATCTCGCCGTGCTTGGCCTTTTTGTTGACTGTGGCGACGGACAGATTCAGCGCCATGAGGCCCTTACCCTTTCCAAGCGGCAGATCAACAAAGATGCGTTTCGCATCGGCCGCTGAAATCCCGTTCCGGATCAGCCGTATCCGCTCCAGCGGCGTGGCCCGATAGACGGAGAGGTATGACGAAGGCATTTTTGGTCCAACAGGCGCTGCGTTGCCCGCAGCGCTGGCCGCTTTGACCAAATCCCGGGCCGCTTGCTTATCTGATGAGATACCCCTGGCAAAACCCGATAATTTAGGATCGACCATACAGATTGCTCCTTTGAGCTAGTAATATACGCTATTGAGCATTTGATCCAGCCGCATCTCCGCGGCAACGCTGGCGCCTCCATCCGGCAGGTGACCAGGCTCCCCCGTTGCGCTAAGACGGCAACCTGATTGGAGCAAGACGCCAGTGGACAACGCCCCTTTGCCGAACAGCCTGCGCAGCGGTCCCGACGATCGTGGACGTTTTGGTGAATTCGGTGGCCGCTTCGTGGCCGAAACTTTGATGCCACTGGTGCTCGAGGTCGAAAAAGCCTACCGCGCCGCCCAGGCAGACGCTTCGTTCCAGACGGAGCTCGACTATTACCTGAAGCACTACGTCGGCCGCCCCAGCCCGCTATGGTTCGCCGAACGTCTGACCAAAACCCTCGGCGGCGCCAAAATCTACTTCAAGCGCGACGAGCTGAACCACACCGGCGCACACAAGATCAATTCCTGCATGGGCCAGATCCTGCTGGCCCGCCGCATGGGCAAAACGCGCATCATCGCCGAGACCGGCGCCGGCCAGCACGGCGTCGCCACGGCCACGGTCTGCGCCTTGTTCGGCCTGCCCTGCACCGTCTACATGGGTGCCACCGACGTGGCCCGCCAGTCGCCCAACGTGTTCCGCATGAAGCTGCTCGGCGCCGAAGTCATCCCAGTCACCTCCGGCGCGGGCACGCTGAAGGACGCCATGAACGATGCCATGCGCGACTGGGTCGCAAACGTGGCCGACACGTTCTACATCATCGGCACCGTCGCCGGCCCCCACCCGTATCCGATGATGGTGCGCGACTTCCAGTCCGTGATCGGCGAAGAGGCCAAGGTGCAGATGCGCGAGGCCGAAGGCCGCCTGCCAGACATCGCAATCGCCTGCATCGGCGGCGGCTCCAACGCCATGGGCCTGTTCCATCCGTTTCTCGACGACACCTCCGTCCGCCTGATCGGCGTGGAGGCCGCCGGCCACGGGCTCGACACCAAACAGCACGCAGCCAGCCTCTCACGCGGCAGGCCAGGCGTGCTGCACGGCAACCGCACCTATTTGCTGCAAAACGAGGACGGTCAGATCCAGGAGGCGCATTCGATCAGTGCCGGGCTGGACTATCCCGGCATCGGCCCGGAGCATTCCTGGCTGCACGAAATCGAGCGCGTTGAATATGTCGCGGCCACCGACACGGAGGCGCTGGCCGCCTTCCAGCTGTGCACGCGCACCGAGGGCATCATCCCGGCTCTGGAGCCCGCCCATGCGCTGGCCCATGTCGCCAAGATCGCGCCGGGCTTGGACGCTGGGCAGATCATTCTGATGAATCTCTGCGGCCGAGGCGACAAGGACATCTTCACCGTCGCCGAAGCCCTGGGCGTGACGCTGTGACGGCAGGCACTGCTACCGCAAGGACTGGGAGCCGCATCGCCGCCCGCTTCGCCAAGCTGCGCGCCGAGGGCCGCGGCGCCCTGATCCCGTTTCTCGAGGCGTGGGACCCCGATAGCGCCACCTCCATGGAAATCCTGCGCGGCATGCCCGGCGCCGGCGCCGACCTGATCGAGATCGGCTGCCCGTTCACCGACCCGATGGCCGATGGCCCGACCATCCAGCTCGCCGCCCTGCGCGGGCTCAAGGCCGGTGCCACCATGGCTCGCACCCTCGCCATGGTGCGCGAGTTCCGCCGCGAGGACGACGACACACCCGTCATCCTCATGGGCTACCTCAACCCCATCCTCTCCTACGGCGTGCCCCGCTTCACCAGCGATGCCGCAGCCGCCGGCGTCGACGGCCTGATCGTGGTCGACCTGCCGAGCGAGGAGGCCGGGCTGCTGCTGCCGGACGCCACCGCCCACGGGCTCGACGTCATCCGCCTGATCGCCCCCACCACCGATCCGCAGCGCCTGCCGCTGGTGCTGAACGGCAGCTCCGGCTTCGTCTATTACGTGTCCATCGCCGGGATCACCGGCACGCGCACCGCCTCCGAGGAAGACCTCCGGGTGGCCATCCCACTGGTTCGCGCCGCCACCGACTTGCCGATCGCCATCGGCTTTGGCGTGCGCACTCCGGCCCAGGCGGCCGCTGCCGTGCGCGTGGCCGATGCCGCGGTGGTCGCTTCCGCCCTGATCGAAACCCTCGCCAACTCGCTCGACGACCAAGGCCGCGCCCGGCCGGACACCGTGCGCCTGGTGCTCGACCAGGTGCGCGACCTCGCCGAAGGCGTCCGCAACGCCCGCGTCACCGCATAGATCTTATTTTCAGTGGCCTGCTCGCCCTCAAATACCAGCGTATTTCAGGGCCAGGACACAAGGGCACTCCACCCATGAGCTGGCTTACCGAATACGTCCGCCCCCGCATCCGCACCTTGCTCGGCCGGCGAGACGTTCCGGAAAACCTCTGGACGCAGTGCCCCTCCTGCCAGGCGATGATCTTCCACACCGATCTGGAGAAGTCGCAGAAGGTCTGTTCCAGCTGCGGCCACCACATGCGCGCAACCGCCCCGGAGCGGCTGCGCTGGACGCTGGACGAAGGCTTCACGCGTATCGACTTGCCCAAGGTGCCGCTCGACCCGCTGAAGTTCCGCGACACCCAGCGCTACGTCGAGAGGCTCAAGACGGCGCGCGAGACCACGCATCTGGACGATGCCTTACTGGTGGCACACGGCACGATCGCAGGCCACAAGGCGGTGGTCGCCGCCATGGCGTTCGAATTCATGGCAGGCTCCATGGGAGCGGCCGTCGGCGAAGGCCTGGTTGTGGCCGCCCGGCTGGCGGTGCTGCAAGATGCGCCGTTGGTGGTGTTCACCGCATCCGGTGGCGCGCGCATGCAAGAAGGTGCCGTCAGCCTGATGCAAATGCCACGCTCGATCATCGCGACACGCGCGGTGAAGGAGGCCGGTCTGCCGTTCATCGTGGTGCTGACCGACCCCACCACGGGCGGCGTCACCGCCAGCTTCACCATGCTGGGCGATATCCAGATCGCCGAGCCCGGCGCTCTCATCGGCTTCGCCGGTGCGCGCGTGATCGAGCAGACCGTGCGTGAAAAACTGCCGGAAGGCTTCCAGCGCGCCGAATATCTGCTCGACCACGGCATTCTCGACATGGTCGTCAAACGCCACCGCATGGCCGAAACACTCGGCCGCGTCATCGGCTTGCTGCGCCACAAGGTGAAAGTAGCCGCGTGAGCGACAACCCGCCGGCTGGGCGCCTGTCCGCCGTGGTGGAACGGCTGCACCGGCTGTACCCCCGCATGATCGACCTCTCGACCGAGCGGCTGATCCGCCTGCTGGGCCAGCTCGGCAACCCGCATCTGAAGCTGCCGCCGGTGATCCACGTGGCCGGCACCAACGGCAAGGGCAGCACCTGCGCCTTCCTGGCCGCCATCGGTGCCGCACAGGGATGGCGGGTGCATATGTTCACCTCGCCGCATCTGGTCCGCTTCAACGAACGCATCCGCCTCGCCGGCGTGGAGGTCGACGACGCCACGCTGGAAGCCGCGTTCGACGAGGTGGAGCGCATCAACGCTGGCCTGCCGATCACCGTGTTCGAAGTGCTGATGGCCGTCGCCTTCCTGCTGTTCGCCCGCGTGCCCGCCGACCTGTGCGTGCTCGAGGTCGGGCTCGGCGGCCGTTACGACGCCACCAACGTGGTGACGCACCCAGCCGCCTGCGCCATCGCCTCGATCTCGATGGATCACTGCGAAATGCTCGGCGACACGCTGGAAAAGATCGCCGGCGAAAAGGCCGGCATCATGAAACCCGGCGTGACGGTGGCAACCGTCGGCCAGCCTCCCGGCGTGATGGCCGTGTTCCGCGCCAACGCGGAGGCCGTCGGCGCCCGCTTGCTGGCTCGCGGTGGCGGCTGGTCGATCACGCCCACAACGCTTGGCCTGCGCTATGTGGACGAGCACGGCGCCATCGAACTGCCGCACCCCTCCCTGCCCGGCCCCCATCAGGTCGAGAACGCGGGCCTCGCCATCGCCGTCATCCGCGCAGCCGAACTCGGCGTCACCGACGAGGCCATCGTCGAGGGCATCGCCACCGCCACCTGGCCCGCCCGCCTGCAACGCCTGCGCGGAAAGCTGGCGCAAGGCCTGCCCAAAGGCTGGGAACTCTGGGTCGATGGCGGCCACAACCCCGGCGGCGCCGCCGCCATGGCCGTACATTTCGACCATTGGTCAGACGCCCCCATCCACCTCATCGTCGGCATGAAAAAGGCGAAGGACACCACCGAATCGCTGCGCCCGCTGCTGCCACTGGTCACCACGATCTGGGCGGTGTCCGAGCCCGGCCAACATCTGGCCCTGCCAGTGGCAGACATCATCGCAGCCTCCGGCGGCCGCGCCAGGCCAGGCCCCACCGTTGCCGAGGCGCTCGCCCAGCTGCCCCCTGCCTCACGCGCCCGGGTGCTGATCTGGGGCAGCCTGTATCTCGCCGGCGAGGTGTTGAAGGCAGACATGCTGAAGGAGGACGGCGCATGATCGAAATCACGCAGCTGATGCCAGCCGATCGCGCCACATGGCAGGCGCTGTGGCACGACTACATGGTGTTCTACGACCGCGTCCTCGACCTCGCGCAATACGACCGCGCGTGGTCGGCGTTCATGGCCGACAGCCGCATGCACGCCCGCGGCGCCCGGATCGACGGCCGTCTCGTCGGCATCGTGCATTTCCTGGTGCACGCCAACACCTCCGCGGACGACGTGTGCTACCTGCAGGACCTGTTCACCGCAGCAGACGTCCGCGGCCAGGGCGTGGGCCGGGCGCTGATCGACGCGGTCACCAAGTTCGCCCGCGAACGGAGCTGCGCAAGGGTCTACTGGATGACGCAGGAGAGCAACGCACCGGCGCGCAGGCTCTACGATCAGGTCGCGGTGAACCGCGGCTTCATAAGGTACGATATTCCGCTTTCGTCGTAGTTCGGCCGAACGCCTGGCGCGCCGGGCTGGCCGGCGGCGGCACGCAAAATATGACTCATGCCAAACCGCCGTTGACACGTCCTTCATGTGTCAACGGCGGTTTGGCATGACACCGTGCCGGAGCCCATGGGGCAGACGCCGCGGCAAACTCTGCTACGCTTATCCGAACGAGAGCGGGAGCACCGGCGCCATGAAGATGACCATCGAAATCGACTGCACGGCGGAAGAGGCCCGCGCCTTCATGGGCCTGCCGGACGTGAAGCCGATGCAGGAGGCGGTGCTCGCCAAGATCGAGACACAGATGATGGGCGGGATCGACGCCGGTTCCCCCGACGCCTTGATGCGCACTTGGCTGGGTGCCCTGCCAACCGGTGCCGAGCAGATGCGCGAGGCCTTCATGGGACTGCTCAAAACTGGCTTCACCCAGCGTTAGAGCGTGATGACCGAAGGTGGAATCACCGAAAGGTCTGAATCACGCGATAAAACAAAGAGCTTGAGCAATATTGCGTCGCGCCGATGCCAAGCGGCAGGACCCGTAGAATGATGGCGGTGCGCACTCCACCTTATTCGAAGACGCCAAAGCCTCGGACGGCGTGCTTGCGGACGCTTTCGAGGTTCAACTCAACCCCGATGCCAGGCGCATTGGGCAAGGTAATGTGGCCGTCCTTGACGATTGATTTCTCGCCTCCGGGCACATGGACATAACTGTCCCACACGTCACGCTCCTCAAGGGCGTGCCACTCAAGAACAAGAAAATTTGGCACGCTAGCGCAGACATGACACGTCGCCATTGTGCCAAGCGGCGTCGAAACGAGATGCGGCGCGAAAGGCAGATAATAGATCTCCGCGAGCTGAGCGATTTTCCGGCTCTCCGAAAGTCCCCCGCATTTTGGAACGTCCGGCATGACCACGTCGGCGCATTGCTGCTGCAGGAGTTCCCGGAAGCCCCACCGCAAATAGAGGTTCTCACCAACGCAGATTGGCGTTTTGCTGCGCATGCGGATCTGCTTCAACGCTTCGACATTCTCCGCCGGAATGGGCTCTTCCAGCCAGAGTAGGTTGAAACGCTCCATCTCGCCGGCAATACGGCAGGCGCTGGGTACATCGTACCGGGCGTGCAAGTCGATGCACAGGTCAACGTCTGGTCCGATCGCATCGCGAACCGCGGCCACGCGCTCCACCATGGAACGCAGTTCCGCGCCGTTGATCGTGTGATTGACGGCATCGAACTTTGCCGGGTGCTTCAGATTGTCGATGTCGAATTTGAGGGCCGTGAAACCCTCCTCAACCATTCGCCTGGCCCTGGCCGCGCACCCATCGAGGGAACCAGAGGGATCGTCTCCGTCGCCGCAATCCGCGTAAAGGCGAATGCGGTCGCGGAACTTGCCGCCGAACATGCGAAAAAGCGGCTGGCCGGCAGCCTTCGCTGCGAGATCCCAAAGAGCCATCTCGATGCCACTCAAGGCAATCAGAAAGATTCCCGATTGAGCGCCGGAAAAGACGTGACCGCGCCGGATCTTTTCCCAGCAATATTCGACATTGCGGGGGTCTTCGCCGATCAATTCTGATTTCAGTTCGGAAATCAGGCCCACGATGGCAGCCGCTCCGGCGTCTGGGTTGGCCTCACCAAACCCGGAGATGCCAACATCCGTATCAATCCGAACAAGCGTCGCCTTGCCATGGTAGGCGACGACCGCGGTCTTGATGTCTACGATCTTCATGATTCTTCCCGTAGCACTTGCGTCGATCAGGACTTCGGATTGGTTTTCCGCCAGGCTTCGTATTCATCGGTAGCATCTGGGTGCAAGGGATAATAACGCTGCAGTGACGCGCCCTCCAACAGCTTGATCCGTGAGTACACTTCCCATTCGTGATGCTTCTGGGCTTCGTCGATCACCGCCTGCGCCATGGCGACCGGAAGTACCACAACCCCGTCGTCGTCGGCCACGATGATGTCGCCGGGGATGACCGTAACGCCGCCGCACGCGATGGGAACATTGACGGCGTTCGGATAAATGCTGGTCTGTACGTGGTAGTTCGGCGTCCAGCCGCGCAGCCAGAGGGCGAGATCGAGTTGTTCGACATTCGGCCGGTCGCGCATGCACCCATCAATGATGATGCCAGCACCTCCCCTGCCTTTGAAATAGGTGGACATCATGTCGCCGAAGACGCCCGAGCTCATGTCCCCGCGCGCGTCCACGACGACGACGTCGCCTTCCTGGACGTGGTAGAGCACGTGCCGGTGCAATTGCGTCTCCGGATCGACATACTCGCCCTCGTTGAACAGGTCTGGTCGCTGCGGCATGAACTGCAGTGTCAAAGCGGGCCCGACGATCGATTTGCCACGGCTTTGCGCGAGTGGTCCGACCATGTGCGGGTTGCGAAATCCCATATGTCCAAGCGTGCCGGCGACGGTTGCGGCACCGATGTTCCTGAGCGCCTCTATCAGATGTTTCGACGGCCGCGTGATGTCTTGTGTGTGTATCATTGTGAACCTCGGCTGAAAGGCGTTACCAGTTTGTGACCGAACCGTCGCGACGGCGGAGGTGGGGCGCCTCCCAGAAGCGCAGGCTCTGCGCCTGCACGGCCGCTTCATTGACCTCGACGCCGAGCCCCGGCAGGTCTGTGACCGGGTAATCGGCACCGTCGAGCCGCGGCTGGACGGGGAAGAATTCGGCACTGTCGAAACCGAGCTGATATTCGGGGTCCCGTGTTTCGAGCCATGCGAAGTTGGGGACGGCTGCCGCGAGATGCACAGTGGCCGCCGTGCATACCGGACCCAGCGGATTGTGCGGCATCAGATCGACATAGTGAGCTTCGGACCAGCCGGCGACCTTCATGGCCTCGGTGAGCCCGCCGACATTGCAGACGTCGAGCCGGTTGAACTGGTGGATGCCGCGCTCGATGTAGGGCAGGAATTGCCACTTGCTGGCGAACTCTTCACCGATCGCAAAAGGAATGTCCGTCATCGTGCGCAGTGATTCGTACGCTTCGGGTGTCTCGTCGCGGATCGGCTCTTCCAGGAAATCGAGCACGCCTCGACCGAGCTTTTGGCAGAAGCTCGCGGCTTCAGCCACCGACAGTCGATGATGGTAGTCGATGCCGAGGACCAACTCGTCGCCCAGCGCCTCACGTGCCCTGTTCAGCATTCTGGCCGATGCTCCGATCGACTCGCGTGGTTCGAAGACGTCCTTGCTGCTTTGGCCGGCTGGAAAGAAGCGGATCGCTTTCCACCCCTGTGCCGCCAGTTCGCGGGCGCGCTCGATCGCGGCATCTCCCTCCGCCGCGTCCCCGGTGGACGCGAAGGTGGGAATGCGGTCGCGCTGCTTGCCGCCGAGCAACTCGTACACCGGCACCCCGAGCGCCTTGCCCTTGATGTCGTGCAGCGCAATGTCGATTGCGGAAATAGCTGCCTGCAGCACGCGTCCGCCCTCAAAGTATTGACTGCGATAGGTCTCCTGCCAGATCCGGCCGATCTGCATGGGGTCCTGGCCGATGAGGAACTCACGGAAATGCTTGACGGCGCCGGCCACCGCCTTCTCGCGGCCACTGAGGCCGCTTTCGCCCCAGCCGAAGATGCCCTGGTTGGTCTCGACCTTGACAAGCATCTGGTTCCGCCTGCCCACCCATACTGGATAGGGTATGATCGCGGTGATCTTGAACTTCACGGTCATGGATCCTTTTGCGTCAGTCGGCCATCAGGGCTATCTCGGTTTCACCATCGAACAGGTGCAGACGCTCCTGGTCGAACTCGAGCCAGATGGGCTCGTCTGGTTGAACGACGACGTTGGGTGGCACGCTGATGTTGACTGTGGCCCCGGACAGCAACGCCTGCACGAAGGTCACGTCTCCGGTGGGTTCCACCGTATAGGCCTTTGCCGGGATGGCGTCGGGCATCGCGTTCCTGTGCAGCTTGATCGTGGAGTGGCGGGCCCCAAGCACGACCTTCTTGGTGGTCGAGTTTCGGACCTTCCGGGCGTTGAGTGGCGACAGCGCCATCGTCCAGCCCTCCGCGCCGGTCAACACGGCTCGGCCGTCGACCGTCCGCGCCTCAACCGGGATAAGGCTCATGGCCGGGCTGCCGATGAAGCTGGCGACGAACATATTGACGGGATGGGCGAAGACCTGGGCCGGCGAGTCATACTGTTGCAGAAAGCCGCCTTTCATCACGGCCATCCTGTCGGCCATGGTCACAGCTTCGAGCTGGTCGTGCGTCACGTAAATGATCGTGGCTTTGAGGTCTTGGTGAAAGCGCTTGATCTCGGAGCGCATCTGCACCCGCAGTTTGGCGTCAAGGTTGGAGAGGGGCTCGTCCATCAGGAATACGGCAGGGTCCCGCACCAGCGCCCGGCCCAAGGCCACACGCTGTTGTTGTCCACCCGAGAGTTCGCGTGGCTTGCGCTCGAGCAAATGCGTCATGTCGAGCACACGCGCCGCGTCTTTGACCTTTCGATCGATCTCAGCGCGCGGAAGCTTACGCATCTGCAACGGGAACGCCAGATTCTTATAGACTGACTTCTGCGGATACAGCGCGTAATTCTGGAACACCATGGCAATGTCACGGTCCTTCGGGTCGACGTCATTGACCACACGGTCCCCGATCGCAATCTCGCCCGAAGTTATCGGAATCAATCCGGCAATCAAATTGAGCGTGGTCGTCTTACCGCAACCCGACGGGCCGACCAGTGCTACGAACTCACCGTCGCCGACCGTCAAAGTCACGTCGTTGACAGCCTTGAAGTTGCCATAGGTTTTGACGAGATCAGTAAGGACCACATGGGCCATGAAACCTGCCTTCTAGTGTTTGACGGCGCCTTCGGTGAGCGCACGCACGAAATAGCGCTGGAGCAGAAGGAAGAGCACGACGACCGGCAGGCTCATCATGAAGCTCGCCGCCATGAGGCCGGGGAAGTCCGTCGTGTTCTCCGAAAAAAAACGTTGAATGCCGACTGGCAGCGTCAATTTGTCGTTCCTGTTAAGAAACGTATAGGCAAAGATATATTCATTCCAGGCGCCGATGAAGGAGTAGATTGCCGTTGCGATGATCCCCGGTGCCGACAGCGGCATCACGATCAGCATGAACGCCTTGAACCGGGTGGCACCGTCGATGCGGGCCGCCTGCTCAAGCTGGTAGGGAATGTTGTCATAAAAACCCTTGAGCAGCCAAATCGCAAGCGGCAGGCCGAACGTCAAGTAGGTGAGGATCAGGGAGCCATGCGTGTTCACCAGGCCGAGCAGCCGCATCAGGATGAAAAGCGGCACAAGGAAGATGACCGCCGGGAACATATTGCGCAACAGCACCGCGAAAAATAGGAAATTCCGCCCTGGAAATTCAAATCGTGAGAAAGCATAAGCAGCCGGCACTGCGACAATGACCGCCAGGATCGTCGTCGCCGTGGAAACAAAAAGACTGTTCCAGAAGAACCGCAGGAAGTCCTGCCCCACGCTGTTGGTCGGGTCGAGCAGTCTCTGGTAGCTCGCAAGCGTTGGCTCGTTCGGCCACCATTGGGGCGGGAACTGCATGGCCGCGAAGCCAGACTTGATCGAGGTCAACAGCATCCAGATCATCGGTACGGCGGTGTAAAGCAGCATCAGCACGAGGAAGATGCGCCCGACCCAACGCCAGACATCGAGCGGTTTGCCTTTACGAGGCGCCACTCTGTTGGTCATCGACGTCACGCGCCACGCTCCTTTCTATCGCCGCTACTGAGGGCGCGCACGTAAAAGTAGCCCAGCGACATCAGGATAAGGAACAACAGTACCGAATAGGCCGACGCTATGCCCCAGCGCTGGCGTCCGAAGGCGAGCTCATAGATATGCGTTATCCAAATATGGGATGCGTTTGATGGGCCGCCGCCGGTCATGATCCAAGGAATAATGAAAGAATTGAAGTTCGACACCGCGAGTAGCAGGATGGTCACGGTGGATACGCCCCGCAGATGGGGGAACGTAACGTGCCAGAAGCGCTGCCACGCTGACGCGCCGTCGACTTTGGCGGCTCGGAGTAACTGCTCGGGCACAGTTTGCAGGCCCGCCATCAGCATGATCATGGCAAAAGGGAACTCGCGCCACACGTTGACGACGATCAGCGAGGGCAAAACAGTGCTGACACTGTCGATGAAGTTAGGCGGGTGAGCGGCAAGTCCAAGGCCCACCAGAACGGCGCCGATGACGCCGAAATCCGAATGATAGATCCACTTCCAGATGTAGGACGCAGCAACGGCGCTCACGACCCAAGGGATAATGAGGATTGCGCGCATGACGCCGCGACCGGCGAAATCTCGGTGCAGGGCGAGTGCTGACCCCAGTCCCAGGGCGAAAGAGAACACCGTCGAGAAAAAGGTCCAAATCACTGTGTTCACGGTGACGCGCCAAACCACGTCACTGCCGAGGATCACCACATAGTTGTTTAACCCGACGAACACCTTGTCGCGCAGTTGGAGACCTGGCGGCGTATTGAAGAACGATAGATCGACGGTATAGTAAATAGGATAGGCAATGACGACGAGCATCACCAGAATCGCAGGCAACACGTAAAGATAGTCGGCGCGACGGGTCCATGCCTGCTGGAGAATTCCCTCGCGTTTGGCTTTTTTTCGCAGACGCGCGTCGGCCAGGCCTGTCGCCGTGGTCATGGGAGCGCCCTTTTGATTGTAAGCAAACAGACCGGCGACGATCGCCGCCGGTCGCCTTGGCAGGAGCGGCTAGAGACTGCCGCCGGTCATGATGCTTTTGACCTTCTTGGCCGCATCTTCGGCGGCCTGATTGACCGTCATTGTGCCCGTGAGGGCATTCTGAAGCATGTCGGGCACGACGATGTTCATGATCTCGGGCGTCTCCGGAATCGCCGGGAACGGCACGCCGTAAGGCAGCATCGACGTCGAGACGTCGAGAAACTTGGTGGTCTCCAGACGTTCCTTCATCCACTTGGTCTTGAAGCCATTCAGGTTGCCGGGGTTCGACCCGGCATAGGCCATCTTCAACGACCATTCTGGGCCTGTCCAGAAACAGATAAGCGCCTTGGCCGCCGCCTGGTCCACCTTGCCGCCGTCGACATACTCAGGCTTCAGGATGTGAATGTTCGAGCCACCGAACACGACAGCGCGTTTGCCGTCCGGCCCGGTCGGGATGAGGCCGTAGCGCATGTTGTCGATGGCTGTTTGCGCCTTTAGCAGGTCGCTGCCGGTCGCCTTTTTCTTGAGGTCCTGCATAACGTCGTAGTCGGAGGGGTGCGAGATCATCATGCCGAGCTGGCCCGCCAGGAAAAGCGGCTGGTTGTCGGCTTGTTGATTGGTCAATGCCGAGACTGGCACCGACTTGTCACGCACATACATATCATACGACGCTTGCAAGGCCTGCTTGCTCGCGGCGCTGTTCAGTTCAATCTGTCCGTAGGTCGGGTGCTGCGTGGCTTCGTCAAACACGCCGCCGCCATAACCCCAGAGCTGAGGCAAGAAGCGGTAAGGCGTGTTGCCGGCATTCTTGCGGGCCACGAGACCGTAGCCTGAGATTCCGAGCTTATCGTGAATCTGCTTGGAATATTTGACGACATCATCCCAAGTCGCGGGCGCCTTTTCGGGATCGAGACCGGCCCGCTTGAACACGTCGGCGTTCCAGATGAACGCCATGGTCTCGTTGTTGGTGGGAATACCGTAGGTCTTGCTCTTCCACGTGTCCGACTTCATGGCGCCTGGCCAGAAGTCCTCGGTCGAGTAGCCGACGTCTTCAGGCTTCAATTCCTGAAGATACCCTTTGGAAGCAAATTCGACGCCTCCCAAGATTTGCAGCCGCACGACCATCGGCCCAGCGTTGCCAAGGAGCGCCGTGCGGAACTTGTCCAGAAGGTCATTATAGGTGAGCGCTTGTTCCTCGAGCTGAATATTCGGATAAGTCTTGCGGAAGGTCGCGAAAAAATCTTTGTAGTATTGACGCAGAAGGTCAGGGTCGCCCTCGAATACACCCTGATACCAGAACGTCAGTCGCCCTTTATAGTCGAGCGGGGTGACCTTGGCGCAATCGGCAGCCGTGTCAAAATCCTTTGTTCCGGCAATGGAGCGCACATACTCCGACGACCACTTGCTCACGTCGACCGGCGGCGCAGCGCGCGCCGAGACGGACATCAGGGATGCTATCAAAGCCGTGGAGACAGCGCCACGAAGGACAGTTCCAGCGAGTGGAATCCTTGTCATTAGGTATCCTCCAGGTTCTTCATGCCGCTCTGCGCCGAGGTGATCGATTCTTGCTCGTTCTACCGTAAAGCACGCGTTTTTCCGCGCTATCTATCCCCTTGATCGACTAGAACGTTTCCAGATTGCGGCTTGCCTGTCAATACGTCGGATCGTATAGAATTTGTAGAATCCGCAAACGAAATCGGATAAAACGCTATTGATCCAGGGAAATTGTCTTGGTCGAAATAAGCGATGTCGAAGCTCAAACCCCTGTGCCGGCTCAGCCCGTTGGGGCGTCCAGCGAGAGCACCTCACTTTATGAAATAATCAGCGAAGATATCGTCGGGGCACGGTTCGCCGCTGACGATGTGTTCGTCGTCACCGATCTCGCTCGGCGTCACGGCTCCTCATGCGCGCAACGCCGTTCGGGGCGGGTAGAACGACTATCCGGTCTCGAACATCGTGAACCTGACCATTTCAAGTAAAGGGAATTGAGATGAAAATTACGAGCGTACGGCCGTGGCTGATAAACTCCCAGGCTTCTTATTGGGGAGAGTTCCTGTTCGTCGAAGTCACGACCGATGAGGGGGTAAGTGGCTGGGGAGAGATCACCACCACCACAAGGCTCGCCAACCGCGCGCTCTGCACGATCCTGCGGCAGATCGGCGTCGCCGTGACGGGCGAGGATCCAGCGCGGATCGAGCATCTCTGGCACAAGATTTTCCGCAGCTTCACCTATATGGGCAGCCGCGGCGCCGCCGTCGAATGCGTGAGTGCCATCGACATAGCCCTCTGGGACATCAGGGGCAAAGTCCTCGGCAAGCCGATTTACGAGTTGCTGGGTGGACCAGTACGCGATGAAATCGCGCTCTACACTCATCCCGACCAGAGAAAATTCACCAGCAAGGAGGCCGTGGTTCGCGAAATTCGAGACATCGTCGAGTCCGGACACACGGCGCTCAAGTTCGATCCTTTCCCCCACCAGGGCCGCAGCGTCGATGGATCGTCCCGCGAACAGCGGGACGGCTACCTCGATGGCAGCATGACCCGCAAGGACGAGCGCGAAGCCGCCGAACTGACGGCTCTGATCCGCGAAACGGCGGGGCCTGATATAGAGATTCTCATTGATGCGCATGGTCGCTTCGACGTTCCCACCGCCATCCGCCTCTGCCGGAGCCTTGAGGAAGCCGGCCAGATCGACTGGTTCGAGGAGCCCTGTCCGCCCGAGAGCCTTAACGCGCTCAAGCAGGTGCGCGAGAAGGTGAGTGCCGCTATCGCGTGGGGCGAGCGCGGCCACACGAAGTGGGATTTCGTGCCCGTTCTCGAGAACAAGCTCGCTGACTACATCATGCCGGACGTCACCTGGACCGGCGGCATTACCGAACTGAAGAAGATTTCCGCCCTATGCGAGGCCTACTACATCCCGGTTTCACCGCATGACGCCGCGGGACCCATCAACGTGGTTGCGGGAGCGCAGGTGATGATGACCGTACCTAACTTCTACAAGCTCGAAACGTCGGAGTGGAACCTCAGTAAATACGATCACCTCATCGACACACCACTCGACAATTCGAACGGCAGCCTCAAGCTAACGACCAAGCCTGGTCTCGGCATCGAGTTGAACCGCGACTATCTGCAGGCTCATGAGATCATCTTGGATTAGGCAAAAAGAAGTTTTTTGCTTCTTCTGTTCACAAAAGAAGAACTTCTTTCCCATATCGCCGAAATCAATAAGGATCATTCATGCCGAATACGCGTGGGGCCGACGAAGCGCTCAATTGGGTGAACACGAACTCCAGGCCGTCCGAGCTTCGCATCACCGATATGCGGGTCGCCGAAATCACTGGCGCGCCGTTCACTTCAGTGCTGCTCAAGATCTACACCAACCAGGGCATCGTGGGACTTGGCGAGGTGCGCGACGGCGCCAGCGCCAGCTACGCGCTTATGCTCAAAAGCCGGCTGCTGGGTGAGAACCCTTGCGACATTGATCGCCTGTTTCGGCGGATCAAGCAGTTCGGCGGGCACGGACGGCAAGGCGGCGGCGTTTCGGCCGTTGAAATCGCGTTGTGGGATCTCGCCGGCAAGGCCTATGGCGTCCCGATTTACCAGATGCTCGGCGGCCGATTTCGCGACAAGGTGCGCATCTATTGCGACACCGATGCGACCGTGCCGAGCGGTACCGAGACCGGCAAGCGCCTTAAAGAGCGTATGGACCGCGGCTTCACGTTCCTCAAGATGGACCTGGGACTGATGCAGATCGCCGATGTCCCCGGTGCGGTCGTGGCCCCTGCCGGCGTCCTTGAAGCGTATCGCCATCACCCCGGCCGCGGCTCGGTCAAGACGATCGAGGAGCGGCGTGCCCGCAACGCGCTGTACGATTCGCACAACGTCGCCCACCCGTTCACCGGCCTCAACTTTACCGACAAGGGCATCGACCTTCTTGAGCAATATATCTCCGAGGTTCGCGACGTCATCGGTATGGATATTCCGCTCGCCATAGACCACGTCGGCCATGTCTCATTGCAGAATGGAATTCGCCTTGCTCGGCGGATTGAAAAATATGTGCCAGCCTGGCTCGAGGATGTCATCCCATGGCAGTACACCGAGCAGTACCGACAACTGCAGGACGCCACCACGGTGCCGATCTGCACTGGCGAGGACATTTACCTCAAGGAGGGCTTCGCGCCTCTGCTCAGGAGCGGCGGCCTCTCCGTTGTTCACCCAGATCTGCTCACCAGCGGGGGCATCCTCGAGACCAAGAAGATCGGCGACATGGCGCAGGACCACGGCGTGGCCATGGCCATCCATATGGCCGAGAGCCCAATCGCGGCCATGGCAGCGGCACACGTGGCGGTCGCGACCGAAAACTTCATGGCGCTCGAATACCACTCTGCCGACGTCGCCTGGTGGGACGATATCGTCACCGGCCTTCCCAAGCCGCTTGTGAAGGACGGCTTCATCACTGTTTCGGACAAGCCGGGCCTGGGGATCGACGACGTCGTCGACGAGGTGATTTCGCAGCATCTGCAGCCGGGTGTAACCGGCATCTGGCAGCCCACGCATCACTGGGACAACGATTATTCCTGGGATCGCACCTGGAGTTGAGGCGAGAAGGACCGAACATGAAAATCACCGACCTCCGCTGTGCCGTTATCGGCAAGCACCCCATCGTCCGCATCGTCACCGACGAGGGCCTCTATGGCCTGGGCGAAGTCGAGTTCACCAAATCCTACCTCAAGCCTTGGGTGCTGCATTTCCGCGAGGCACTGATTGGCGAAGATCCAACTGACGTCGAGCGGGTGATGCTGAAGATCCGCCAACGCGGCTCGTTCAAGCCCTATGGCGCAGCCGTCAGTGCGATCGAGCATGCACTGTGGGACATTGCCGGCAAGGCCGCAGGCGTGCCGGTTTACAAACTGCTCGGCGGCAAGGTGCGCGACAAGGTGCGCGTCTATAACGGCTCGATCCGCCAGAAACGCACGGGCGATCGGCCGGAGGATTACGCTGCTGACGTCAAATGGATGAAGGAGCAACCGCAGAACTTCTTCATGGTTAAGCAAGGAATCTCGTTCCACTCCAATATGAAGGACAGCATAGAAGGCTTCCATTACGGCGTGACGCAAAAGAAGTCTGGCTATCACGGTGCCATGGATCAGGGTGTGATCAGCGAGCGCGGTTTCAACCACATGCTCGACTGCGTGATCGCGATGAAGGAAGTGCTGGGCGCCGACGTCAGCCTGGCGCTCGACTGCGGCCCGGGTTGGATGCTGCCCGATGCGATCAAGTTCGCGCGCGCGGTCGAGAAGTACAATTTGATGTGGCTTGAGGACATGCTGACCGGTGACTATGTTCCGTGGGTCAACCCGCAAGCCTATCGGGAGCTGACCATTTCCACCTCGACGCCAATCCATACCGGCGAGCAGATTTACCTGCGGCACAATTTCAAGGAGCTGATCGAGACACAGGCGGTGCGCGTCATCGGCCCCGATCCTGCCGATATTGGCGGAATGGCCGAGCTCAAATGGGTTGCAGAGCACGCCTATATGCACTCGATCCTGATGGCGCCGCACGGTACAGCGAACGGCCTTCTCGGCCTCGGCGCGCTGATCAACGTGTGCGCAACCTTGCCCGCCAATTACGTGGCTTTCGAATATCCTAGCGCCTCCGACCCATGGTGGAACGACATCGTCATCGGATTGCCGAAGCAAATTGTGAAGGATTCGATGATCGATGTTCTCGACGCCCCCGGGCTCGGCCTCGACATCGACGCCCAGGGCGCCAAAAAGTATCTGCTGGAAGAGGACGCCGGATTCTTCGACTGAATGGCAATACTCTATTGTAGTGCTGCGGTGATCACGTTATCCGGACTTTATCATTGCGGATTAGCGCTCGATTTCAGGCTGTGAATGAGCACCAGCAAGAGACCCCATCGGCGCCGAACTCTCGCACCGATTTGCAGTCATCAGCATTGGTGAGCGGCACGCGGGTCGTCTGGGTGGGCGTAGCGGATCGACCAAGTAGGTTGCATATTCTTTTGTCGACAGCGCCAACAACCCCGCTTCAAGTCAGCAGGCCGTATTGATCGATCCTACGATACATTGTACTGCGTGAGACGCCGAGCGAACGGGCCGCTGCAGCAACATTGCCCTTATAACGGCCCATCGCCGCGATAACAGCAGCACGCTCGACGTCGGCCAGGCAGGTCGTCGGCGTGGATCCCGGCTGCAAGTCCACAGATAGCGCGCCAGAAACTGCGATCGCCTGGATCAAATGACCGGACGCCAGTTCGTCGAGCCGAACATCGGTCGTGTCAGACATCAACAGCAAACTTTCGACGACGTTGCGAAGTTCTCGGACATTTCCCGGCCAGTGATACGCCGACAAAAGCTGCATCGCATCAATGCCGAAATGTCGCATCGGCACGCTGTGGCGTTCGGCAAGCAACGCGTTGAAATGATCCACCAGCAGGCCCACGTCGCCAACTCGCTCGCGCAGTGGCGGCGGTCTGATGCACGTGACTCCGATGCGGTGATATAGATCGCGACGAAAGCGCCCGGCCGCGACCTCATCAAGGAGCTTCCGGTTGGTCATCGTCAGCAGCCGGACATTCACGCGGCGGGGTTGGGTGTCACCCAAACGGGTAATTGCCCCCTCCTCCAACGCACGCAACAGATATGGCTGTAGATCGAGCGGAAGTTCGCCGATTTCGTCAAGGCAGAGTGTTCCACCATTTGCCTGTTCAAAACGCCCCGGACGCCCTTCGTTGGCAGCGCCGGTGAACGCGCCACGGACATGACCGAACAACTCGCTGGCGATCAAATCCCGTGCGACAGCGCCGCAATTGAAGACAACGAACGGCTTGCCCGGAATATCGCCGCCGTGGATAGCGCGGGCGAACAATTCCTTTCCAACGCCGGTCTCGCCTTCGATCAGCACCGGCACCTGCTTGCCCACAAGATGCAACGCCCGCAGTTTGACGTCTGCCAGACAGGCGCTGTTCCCCACGATCAGATCAAAACCATCTGGCCGCGTCGGCACAGGTGGCGGCGATAACACCGACGATGCTGCGAAGGGGCGAGTAGGCACCACCAACACCGCGCCAATTGCCCGGCCATCGATCATCACCGGGTTTAACCATTCGGCCCGAAGCCCTTCCGGCAGCCGCTCTGCCCAGTCGTGCACGGCGATGTCGGCGCCGAGGCCCTGGACCCGCTGGCCGAGCGCCACGAGACCGGGCACCCGCCCTGTGCGATGCACCAGGCGCCCGCTACGATCGATCGCGACCATTCCAGCCACGTCTTTTTCGCTGATGCGGGCGAGGCAGATTTCCAACAACTTCATCCGCTCCGCCGACGCCCGATCAGCCAGATGCATCTCGATCTGTCGCGCCGCCAGCACCGCCAACGTGAGATTGCCACGCTGATACGTGGAAGGCGGGCCGGAGATATCGATGACGCCGAGCATTTCGCCGGTGCCCGGTTCGAACACCGGTGCGCCGGCGCAGGTCCAGGCCTTGATACCCTCGCAGAAATGCTCGGCAGCATGAACCTGGGCCGGCCGGCCGGTTGCAAGCGCGGTGCCGATGCCATTGGTGCCGACCACGTCCTCCCGCCAGTCACCACCCAATGTGAGGTGGATGCGTTGGCCCTGGTCCAGCGTGCGGCTGTCTCCGACAGCGTCGAGCACGATGCCATCGGGATTGGTCAGCAGCATGATGGTGCGTGAACCGCTGAAGGTTTCCGCCAACTCGGCAAAGACGCCGGCCGAAGCCTCCATCAGCTCGCTGCTGCGGTGGCGCAGTTGCACCATCGCATCGCCCCGTGCTGCGATGGGGGCCGTGCGTCCGGTCGGGTTGACGCCCAGCACCTGGCTGCGCAACCACGACGCGACGACGAAGTTGCGGTCTGGTATTTTGGCGGTGGGGTCGCCGGTCAGAAAGCGCTCCCATGCCGCCATGGTATCGCTGACCTCGGTGGCCTCTCGCCCGCCGTTGAGCTTTCCGGTCACGTCATTCCCATCAACTCCCCGCCGCCGCCCCTGGCGGGGCCTTGCGTCGGATCGTAGTTGTCCGGCCGCGCCGCGATCAGGGTCTGGGTGGTGAGGATCAATCCTGCCACCGAGGCCGCGTTGCGCATCGCGGTGGCGCTGACCCTAACCGGGTCGATCACGCCGGCCGCCATGAGGTCGTGAAACTCATTGGTGCGGGCGTCAAAACCCACGCCACGCGGGGATTGTGCGACGCGTGCGACGATCGCCTTTTCGTCCAGGCCGCAGTTGCGTGCGATGCAGGTCAACGGATAGGACAATGCACCTTGTAACAAGGCCGCGCCGTCTCGCTCACCGCCCGACAAACGGTCCAGCAACCCGGACAACTCTGGGGCAATTTGCAGCAAGGCCGTGCCGCCACCTGGAACGATGCCTTCCTCTATCGCGGCCCGCGTGGCGTTGATCGCGTCCTCGATCAATTGCACGCGGCGTTTTTGTTCCACCGGGGTGGCGCCACCGGCCAGGATGGTGGCCGTGCCGCCGGAGAGTTTGGCGAGGCGTTCCTGGAATTTGTCGCGCTCGATATTTTGGGGTGCTGCTTCGTATTGGCGCAACACCTGCTGGCGGCGTGCGGAGACTGTGGCGGGATCGCCGCCGCCTGCGCTGATGACCGTCCGGTTTGCCGAAATGCGCACCTGGCGCGCAGTGCCGAGATCGCGCAACTGCACATCCGCCACCACACCACCAAGATCGCGTGCAATGACCCGCCCGCCAGTGGCGATGGCGATATCTTCCAGCATGGCCTTGCGCCAATGGCCATATTCGGGGGGATGGATTGCAGCGACCGGGGAAAGGCCTCGCTCGCGCCTGCCGAGCAACGCGACAACGCAGGCCGGTGCGACTTCTTCGGCCAGGATCAGCAAGGCCCGATCCGATCCTTCCAGCAATCTCTCGATTGCTTCGATGTCGGCCACACCGAGCAATTTGCAATCGGTCATCAAGATCAGCGGATCGTCCAGCACCACCAGCATCTTCTCGACGTCGGTGACCATGTGGTGAGAGAGGTAGCCGCGGTCGAAGGCCATGCCGTCGACCACCTCGAGCAATGTCTCCACGGTGCTGCCGAACTCGACATTGACGATGCCTTCGGCACCGACGCGGGCCAAAGCATCTGCAACCATGCGGCCGGTGAAACCGTCATTGGCGGCGATCACCGCCACCGCGCGGGTTTCATCGGTGCCGCTCAATGGCCGTGCCACCCGCTTCAGGGCCAACACCGCCTCTTCAACGGCGAGTTCGAGGCCGTGGACCAGGTCCACCGGATTGGAGCCGCGCTCCAGGTAGGCAAGGCCTTGCTGCACCAGCGCATCTGCCAGGACGGTCGCTGTGGTGGTGCCGTCTCCGGCAACCTCGTTGGTCTGTTTCGAGACTTCTCGCACGACCTGGGCACCCATGTTCTCGAACGGGCATTCCAGTTCGATTTCCTGGGCGATGCTGACGCCGTCACGTGAAATCAGTGGCGTGCCAATCGGCCGGTCGATGATGGCGTTCATGCCTTTTGGCCCCAGCGTGCCGCGCACGGCGCGTGCGAGCTTGGCAACGCCGCGCCCCAATGCACGCCGTGCTTCGTCGTCATGCAGCATCATCTTGGCCATTTCTGCGTATTCCTCCGCTCTTGTTGGCGAGTTCAGTGTTCCGGCAGACATAGTATTTCAGGCAGGCGCGCCAGCACCGGGCCACAGCCACGCACGAAGTCCAACAGACTTGGCTCTGCCGGCATTGGCGGAAGCTCCTCCCCAAACCGCGCCGCCAGCAACCCACGGCATAATGCGCCGTTGAACTCGACATTGACGGAAACGCGGCGCAGTACACGGCGATGTGCGAGATAGGTCTCGGGCGTGATGGCGGCCCCTGTGTCATCCACAAAGGCTGGATCGTGATCTCTGGCTGGCCCTGGAATGCCGCGTCGCTCCAAATAGCGGGCTATCCGCTTCGCATTGTCGCGATCATTGGTCGTGGTTCTCAGCGTCGCGACATCGAGTGCCAGCAGGGCTTCGACCTCATGGCCAGATGCCAGCAACCCATCCAGCAGCGCCAACTGACGGCGCTGGAAAGCCTTCATGTCGAAAATTCTGCGGAGGGCATCGAGGTCGCCGTCAGCCTCCTCGGCGAAGGCCTCCTGAAAGCTGAGGCCGCCAGCCATGGCGCGGTTGATGGTCTCGGCATACATGTGCGCCCCGAGTTCAACCGACACACTGCGGACCCAGGAAATGTCGAGCACTTCCCGTCGCATATCGTCTGCCATGAGAAAGGCGAAGTTGGCGGCACACCAGTAGGTCGGCAGGCGAAAGCCTATGGTGACAAGGCCTGACTGGCTTACCTCAACGCCCGTGACAAAGCCGAGCTCTGTTACAGGTTCGTCGAGTTCCGGGTCGGTCACCCGTGCGAGACGGGCCAGCACCTCGCTGGCCCGCTCGCTTTGGCTGGCGCTCACTCTGCCGCCACATGCTCAGCGTGCGCGAGCTTGCGCTTCTGAGCCGCGATGTCGATGTCATAGATCCGCGCGGCATTGAGGCCGAGGATCTTTTTCTTGGCTTCCAGCGACAGTGAAACGCCGGTTTCCTTGGCAACCTCTTCTGGCAGCTCAAAGTCCATGAATGCGTTCACCAGCCACTTCGGCGTCCAGATGCCATAGTCACTGCCATAAAGAATTTTGTCCTCGCCGACCCAGAACAGCAGCTCCGAGATGATATGGGCAAAATAGCCTGGCCGGCTGTGAATGAACGGCAGTGCCACGGCCAGGCCCGCATAGACATTGGTCTCCTGGGTGGCGATCCAGCAGAAATCATCAAGCCGCGGCAGCCCGCAATGCTCGACGATGAAGTTCAGGCCCTGAAAACTCGTCGCCACGTCATCGACGTCAGCCACGTCGAAGGCATCGCGGTTGAGCGGCAGGATAGTCGGCCCTTTATGGACATGAATATTCTTGATGCCGAGCTTTTGCGCCGCCTCAAGATAGACGTAACACTCCTTGTCGGAGAGCTTGTAACCCTTGCTGTCACCGCG
>JANXSM010000090.1 GCA_025352665.1 Rhodospirillales bacterium
TAAAGACACGCGGGTATGACCCCTTCCTCATTCAAAGACCTGCTTCAATGAGAGGGGTGCAGGGGCGACTGCCCCTGCCAGGCCCAGGGCGGCGCCCTGGTCGGGCCGAAGGCCATTCCGGCGTAGCCGGACCAGGCCTCACCCCCCGCGAAGGCGGGGATCCAGGCGGTCGCGCAGGACGTCGCCGAGCAGGTTGAGGGCGAAGGCGAGGATCAGCACGGCGAGGCCTGCGAAGATGCAACTCCAGGGCGAGAGCAGCAGGAAGTTGCGCCCTTCGGAGAGCATGTTGCCGAGCGAGGGGGTGGGCGGTTGTGCGCCGAGTCCGAGGAAGGACAGCGACGCCTCGACAAGGATGGCGGCTGACAGCAGCAGGCTGGTTTGCACCAGGATGACGCTGGCGAGATTAGGCAGGATATGGTGTTGTATTATGCGAAGGTCGCGGGCGCCGATCGCGCGTGCGTTGAGCACGTAGTCGCTCTCGGCGATGACCAGGGCGGGCGCGCGCAGCAGCCGGGCGAAGATCGGCGCATAGACCACGGCGATGGCGATGGCGGTGGGCAATGCGCCCGGGCCCAGCACGGCGATAATGCCGATGGCGAGCAGCATCACCGGGAAGGCGAACAAAATGTCCATCAGCCGCATGACGATACGTTCGGTCCAGCCGCGGTAGTAGGCTGCGAGAATGCCGAGCGAACCGCCGACCAGCAGCGCTGCGAAGACTGCGGTCACGGCGGTTCCGAGCGAGGAACGCAGGCCGTAGATGATGCGAGACAACAGGTCGCGGCCGAACTGGTCGGTGCCGAGCCAATGCGCTTCACTCGGGCCTTTGAAGCGGGCAACGATGGATTGTGCCAGCGGATCATAGGGCGCCACGACCGGCGCCAGCACGGCGATGGCGATGAGGATGGTAACCGCCGCCACGGCAACGATCAGCAGGATGGGGCGGCGCTTCACCCGTCGATGCGCGGGTCGATGGCGGCGTACAGCAGGTCGACCAACACGTTCACCACGACGAAGCAGACCGTGACCACCAGGATGCTCGCCTGGACCAGCGGATAGTTGCGTTCGGCGATGGCGCCCAGGATCAGGCGGCCGAGGCCGGGAATGGCGAACACCTGCTCCACCACGATGGCACCGCCCAGCAGATAGCCTGTCATGATGCCGACGCTAGTGACGAAGGGGATCAGCGCGTTGCGCAGTGCGTGACGGAAGAACACGGCATATTCACGCACACCCTTGGCGCGCGCGGTGCGGATATAGTCCTGCGCGAGTGCGTCCAGCATGGCGGAGCGTACGAGCCGGGCGAGATTGGCCAGAATGGGCAGCGACAATGCGAAAGCCGGCAGGAGCAGTCGGGCAAGATTGCCCCAGGGATCCTGCGAGAACGGCACGTAGCCGAGCAGCTGAAGCTCAGGTGCCACGGCCGTCAGCGCCAGGATCAGCATGATGCCGAGCCAGAACGAAGGAATAGTGAGACCGAGTACCGAGCCTATCTGCAACGCCACGTCCCAGCCGCGGCCGCGCAGCCAGGCCATCATGACCCCGAACGGCACCGCGAGGCCGGCGCCCATGACAAGCGCCATGACGGTCAGCTCGATGGTCGGCCAGACATTGGCGCTGATCTCGGCCGACACCGGCCGCCGGGTCCACAGAGAAACGCCGAGATCTCCTTGCAGCACGGCGCCGAGCCAGTGGATGTATTGCGTAGCGATCGGCAGATCGAGCCCGATGCGGCCACGCAGTTCGGCAATCCGGTCCGGCGTCACCTCGGCGTTTGCGCCAAGCATGATCGCCACGGCATCACCGGGGATCAGCCGGATCATCAGGAAGGTGATCACCGAGACGCCGAAAAGCACGACGATCAGGTCAAGCAGTCGGCCTTTCAGTCGCCGCATGGGAAATCACTTTGAGACGGAGGTATTGGCCAGCGTCGCGAGGGAGCGATTCGCGAGGATTTCGAACCCGTTCACATTGGTACGCATCGCCGTGTAGAGCTGGCTGTAGCTGATGAAGGCGGCCGGACCCTGGCAGGCGAGCATGGTCTGCACCTGATTGTAGGCCATCTTGCGCTTGGACTGATCGGTCTCGATACGGGCCGCATCGAGAATCGTATCGAGCTTGGGGTCGCTGAACTTGAACACATTGGTCGAGCCGCCGGTGCGGAAGGTGCGATAGAAATTGTCGTCCGGATCAACGGCGCCGCCGTTGATCGACAGGAAGGCTTCGAAGTTCGAGTTGCGCCAGTCCTGCACGAACTGGCCGAGCTCGGGGATCTTGAGCTCCACCTTGAAGCCGGCCTGGCCGAGTTCGGCCTGCACCACCTGGGCGATGTCCTTCAGGTCCTGCCGCGGCAGCACCAGCAGCGTGAAGGCGACCGGCGTCGTGAGGCCGGCCTCCTTCAGCAGCGCCTGCGATCTGGCGACGGAATGGGTAGCGCAGGGAAACTGATCGAGCGGCATCGCCCATTCCTTCAGCGCCGGCGACAGCGGGCCCGCGGGAGTGCCGGCGCCGAACAGGGCGGCTTGCACGATCTCGGCGCGGTCGAGCGCGTAGTTGAGCGCTTCGCGAACCTTGGGATTGTCGAACGGCGGCTTGGACGCGTTCATGCCGACCAGCGTGTAGGCGAGCTCCAGCGTGTCCTGCAGCTTGATGTTGGGTCTGCCCTTGAGCTGCAGCGCAGTCGCGGCGTCGATGTTGGGCAGCATGGCATATTGCCCGCTGGCCAAGCCGATCTGGCGGGTAGCCGATTCAGGCGCGATGTTGAACTTCAGGCCTTCCAGCTTCGGCAGCGGCTTGCCCCAGTAGCCGGTGTGCCTGGCAAGCGAGATGAAGCCGTTCGGTTGCCATTCGACAAACTTGAACGGACCTGTGCCATCGGGGGCGCGCTGCAGCCCATCCTTGTTGGCCTCATAGGCACGCGGCACGATCGCGATGGACGCAAGTGCTGACAGGAATGCGGCCGATGGCTCCTTCAGCGTGATCTCGACCGTATGAGGATCGGTGGCCACCGCCTTGTCCATCGCGGCGAGACGGCTGGCGAGCGGGGAGGCGATCTCCTTGGCGAGCACGCGATGCAGGCTTGCCACCACGTCGGCGGCCTCGAAGGCGGTGCCGTCGTGGAACGTGGCACCCTCGACCAGCTTGAACACATAGGCCTTTCCATCACCAGAGACCGTCCAGGACTTGGCCAGCGCAGGTACTACAGCGAGGTTTTTGTCGATGGCGGTGAGGCCCTCGTAGATCGTGCCGTTAATGATTTGGAAGGAACTGAACGCGGTGACGATGTGCGGATCAAGCCCGGCCGGCGAGGCATCCACCGCGAGCTCCAGCACCTGCGCGCGCGCTGGGGCGGCTGCGAGAGCAAGCGTCAACGCCAGGGCGGTCGTGGCGAGCAGTCGCTTCATGGCGGACATTCCCTGTGGATAAGTGGGGCGAATGAGCGCGGTTGCGTCCATATTGGTCTGCGATTAGCGTAGACCTCTTGCATACCAATGACAAGCGAGGGGTCATGTCCGTAATGTCTCTCAAAATCGCGATCGGCGCCATAAGCGGCACGTCGATGGACGGGATAGATATCGCCCTGGTGCAGACCGACGGCCGGCAAGTTGTGCGTACTGGCCCGGGGCGCACCGTGGCCTACCCGGCCGCCTTGCGGGCGGAGCTGCTGGCGTTCCTGGCCGACCCCGCGCGCGCTGAGACTGATCCACTGACGGCGCTGGACGAACGGGTGACCGATGCGTTCATCGCGGCCATTGCGGATTTCATGGCGGCCGAGAACATCGCGGCCGAGGGTATCGACCTGATCGGTCTGCACGGCCAGACCGTCTATCATCGTCCAGAGCGCCGTTTCACCCGACAACTCGGCATCGGCCACCGCATGGCGAAGGCATTGGGAATTCCGACCGTCGACGGGTTTCGCCTGGCTGATGTGGCAAGCGGTGGCCATGGCGCACCTTTCGCGCCGCTCTATCACGCAGCGCTTGCGGCTTCGCTGGAGCAACCGCTGATGGTGCTAAATCTCGGCGGGGTGGGCAACGTCACCTACATCGATGGTGATGCGATCATCGCCTTCGACACCGGGCCGGCTTCGGCGCTGATCGACGATTTGGTATCCCGCCGATTTGGTCTGCCGTTCGACGACGGTGGTCGCCTGGCGCGGCAGGGCCGCATCGACGAGGGGGTTCTGGAAGCCTTGATGGACAACCCGTTCTTCGCCGCCAAGCCACCTAAATCATTGGACCGTAATGATTTTCACGCGCGGGCGAAGATCGTGGAAACCCTTGGCAACCTCGGTGCCGTCGCCACGCTGACCGCATTCACGATCGCCGCGACGGTGGCTGCCACAATGCATGTGCCACGGCCCGCGGTGCGCTGGCTCGTCACCGGTGGCGGGCGTCACAACCAAGGGTTTATGATGGGCCTTGCGGCGCGGCTCGGCGTGCCCGTGCAGCCGGTCGAAGCGGTCGGCTGGAATGGCGATCTGATCGAGGCACAGTGTTTCGCCTATCTCGCCGTGCGATCAAGCCTGGGACTGCCGTTGAGCCTGCCTTCCACGACCGGCGTGGCGCAGCCGATGTGCGGCGGGGTGCTGTCGCCGGTGTGATCGCGATCGGTCAGCCGTTGGCGGCATTACGGGTCGGCGGGTGCTTCTGGCCGAGAGCGTAAAGATAGTCAGGATCAAACAGCGCGTCGGCCATGAGCTGATCGTGGTCGTGGATGGTGAGCTCGCCACCGCGGATCGTTACCAGACCCTTGCGGCGCAGCTCCTGCAACGTGCGGTTGACGTGCACAGTCGAGATTCCGAGGGTTTCCCCGAGCTCGGTCTGCGTCAGTGGAAGCCGGCAGCTGGAGCCGCGGGAGAGCCCGACTGCCGCAAGGCGTGCGTGGATCTCGCAGAAGAAATGGGCAGTGCGCTCGTAGGCGGTGCGGCGGCCGAGGTTGACGACCCATTCGCGGGTAATGGCATCGTCGATCAACGTGCACCACAGCAGCGCATGCGCCAGACTTGAATGACGCGTGCTTAGCTGTTCGACCACGTCCGCGCGCATGGTCGCAACGGTGGCGGGGGATACTGTGGCGATGGAATGGTCCATGCGACCCAGCACGGCGCTGTGCAGGTCGCAGAAATCGCCGGGCACGAGCAGGCCCAGAATCTGGCGACGGCCATCCTCAAGGGTTTTGTAACGGGTTGCGAAACCGTCGAGCAGCAAAGTTACCCGGCCGGGACTGTCGCCCCGGGAGACGAGGTCCTCGTGCGGCTTCACATAGCGGGGCCGCGCTATTGCCTCGGCCAGCGCCTGGGTTTCAGCGGTTGAAAGGAGGTGATGGTGCTCAAGCTTGCGAAGCACGGACTTGATCACAGGGTCTCCTCCGCGGTCAGGGTTCGTGATCTGTCGAGGCGGCGCCTTCGAGTTCGGCACCTTGCCGGCGCGACGAAGGACGTTTTGCCCTCAGAATGGTTTGCGCTCGGCATAGGAAGGGACCTTATTCGAAATGAATGTGCCACTGTTTGTGTGATGAGGATAAGTCAAAAACGTTAACGCAGTTCATAGAAAATCTAACACATGTTTGTGAATGCAAAAATGGAAACTATGGCGGGGGCGAGGATAGGTGTTAGTCAAAATCGTACTGATGGCAGTGCCTATTTAGACCATTCATAGTCCTTCTATTAGTTTGTATTTAGGGTATGTCTTTTTTCAAGAATTACGCCGCTGGACATCCGAAACTGAGCCGCGAGACCCGTTAAATGCCAAATCCGCATCGCGACGCTTTGCTGCGACTGTTCGAGGTCAGAATTGATCAGGAGACGCGCTTTCTGGCTTTGGAGGGCTTGCGTGGGCTTGCGGTAATCTGTGTCTTTTTTGTGCATTTTTGTAGTCTCGCTGCTCCGTGGAGCGATGGAACGCGCCTTAATGCTTTCGCGGACGCTCTGCATCTGCTTGGTAATATTGGCGTGGATATGTTCTTCACGCTGAGCGGCTACCTGATCTACGGCACTTTGTTGAAGCGTCGCCAACACTTTGGCGATTTTCTCGCCCGCCGCGCCCAACGTCTCTATCCAGTTTTCGCCGTGATGCTGCTGGTCTACCTGGGGTTGAGCCTGTTGGTCCCGGCCGAGTCAAAGTTGCCATCGGGCGGGCTTTCGCAGCTCATCTATATTGTCGAGAATGCGTTGCTGCTCCCTGGAATCTTTCCGATCCGGCCGATAATCGAAGTCAGCTGGTCGCTTTCCTACGAAGTGTTTTTCTATCTTTCGGTACCCTTGCTCATGGCCGTGCTACGGCTACGGGCGTGGCCGGTCGCGGCTCGTCTGGCGCTTTTCCTGGCCGTCATTGCTGCCATTCCAACGCTCGGCTTGCCGCACCCGCGAATGGGCATGTTCGTGGCGGGCATGGTCCTAGTGGAACTCGGCCCGATGCTCCGCGCAAGGCCGCTGCGAAGCGGTCTCATCGACGGGGCGGTCCTCGCCACCGCGGTCCTCTATGGGGCAGCACTGCTCAGCGGGATTTCCGAGGTGGCAACCTATGCTGCAACCGCTGCGTGTGCTTTCGCCTTTTGCTTGGCCGCCTTGCTGGCCCACGACCGGGTGGGCCGTATGCTGACCTGGTCGCCGATCCGCTGGCTCGGCAACATGAGCTATTCCTACTACCTCGCGCACGGGTTGGTGCTCAAGGCGATGTTCTTTGCTCTGGCCCGAGTGCTGCCTGGCCATACCTATGGCGTTGCGGCGTGGTTCGTACTGCTGCCGCTCGGCTTCGTCGCCACCTGGATCGGCTCCGCCGCGCTCTATTTGGCGGTCGAGCGCCCCTATTCAATCTTTCCCAGGCGGCCCGCAGGCCAGGCCGCTCCGCTGAGCGAGAACGCCACGGTGACCGATAGAGGAGCGCCACGGAGCCTTGAACACCACTCGATTACATGAATTGTGTGGGCCTCACGTTAAATGTTGATTTATAGCGTGCCGGAACACTCAGGCTATTCACTAGCGCACCATGTAACGGTTGCCTGCACTTTTGTCTCGGGTGCGTAGCGTGACTGAATGGCAACGACACTGGACCATTTTATTCGAAAGCTAAAATATTTCGGGCCGAGGCTGTTATATAAACGGATTGAGTTTGCGGTTGCCTTGCTCCAGGACCGTGGGGCGCAGGCTCGCGAGATGTTGCGCGGGGTGGGGCAGCCAGGGAGACCATTGCCTGTTGCTGGTGGTGGGGCTTTGTCCACCGCTGCAACCTCATCGCCGACGGGCGCAGGCAGATCACTTCGCTACACATGTGCCCGGTGATCTGCTTGACCTGTCGGGGCTCTGACCGGGTCCCTGGCGCATAACGTTGGAGCGTTGACGCAGGTGTGCGGTTGGCAATCCTGCCCTCCGACATGCTGTAGGACTGGATGGAGCGATACCGCCGGATCACTCGGCTGCTCTGGTGTGACACGGCGCTGGATCTCGCAATTCTGCAGGAACGGCTTGTCAACATCGTCCACTGACCACACGGGCCGCGGGTGGCGCACCTGCTCGACCGGCGTGTGCGCGCAGCAGGCTAGCGCAATATCGCCTGAGGTTGAACCAATCACACGATGAAATTTCTGCTTAAAACAGAATGTTAAAGCCTGATCGCTTCGCCTGCTAGAGCGGGATGAAGTCTGATAGGCGACGTAATCCCACTCTAGCTCTTTGTTTTATCGCGGGGTTCAGACCTTTCGGTGATTCCACCTTCGGTCATCACGCTCCAGAAGTGATCAGGTTCTAGATCATCGGTGGCCGTTGGAGCTTGCCGCTCGCCGTCGGCGGAAGCGCTGACGGCGAGCGTTTTGGCGACTGTCCAAGTCAGCCGGACCCTGCAGACGTCTCGCAGGCGATCGATGATCGATCTCGAAAGCGGTGGGCTGGTGGTATTGGATTGGGTCGCTCTGGCCCCCATCGCCGGTTTTTATCCGAACCACCAGCGGGGACCCTGGCGCTGCCGGTTGATGCACAATGTCTCGGCCAAGCCTGCATCCCGGAGCCGCCAAAGGTGGCATACGCGTCATTTTCCAAAAAAGCAAGAAAAATCATCCTAATTCAGATGACTACACAGAGTTCCGAAATCTATAGATCACGTTATTGAGATCAAAAAATTAATCTAGATTAAGAAATTTGTTGAGGCGGACTATTATGGCTTCGAAAACAAAATCATTAAGCCGTCTATTTGCGAGGTTTGTTTAAAAATAAGGCAAATAAATAGATATTATACATAAAAAGCACTCTAAATATTTTTTGCGAACAATATTTATGAACTTTTCAATGTACGCTTTAAGACATTCCAAGGTGACAAGCGATCGCCTACAGGTTAACAAAATGACATGAGCAACACACCCGTTACCACCACACGAATTACTTTCGATGATGAGTTTAACTCGTTCTCAAGTTCCCCTGACGGAAGTATCGGGACCTGGGAGACAACTTATATAGGAGGAACGCGCTCACTAAGTGGAAATAATGAGTCAGAATTTTATTCTGATAGTTCCGTCGGCGTGAACCCGTTCAGCAACACCAATGGTGTTCTGACCATCACAGCGGCTCCTGCTACTCAATCCAACGCTTATAATCTCCCCTATACCTCGGGCGTCATTACGACAGACGCGTCGTTTTCCCAGACCTATGGTTATTTCGAGATGAGCGCTGAGATGCCTCAAGGCCAAGGCCTGTGGCCCGCGTTCTGGCTGCTTCCGGCAAGCAACAGCTACACCTCTGAACTCGACGTCGTCGAGGAGGTGAGCAGCGCTTCCACCGTTTATTCATCTGTTCATGGCTCCACGAATGGAACGTGGGGTACCAACATCCAACCTTTCAGCTCGACCGACACCTCCGTCGGCTATCATACCTTCGGCGTTGATTGGGAACCGACGACCACTACGTTCTACCTCGACGGCAAGGAACTCGGCTCGGCGCCGACACCCAGCAGCATGAACAGCCCGATGTATATGCTCGCCAACCTCGCCGTTGGCGGAAACGGCAGCTGGCCCGGTGCGCCGAACTCCTCCACGGTTTTGCCGGCCACCATGAAGATCGACTACATCCGTGCTTATGCCACCGCCAACACGGTCTCGGTAAGCGGCAGTGCGGCCCTGCCGGTCGGTGCCACTGGTCCGGGTGCCACCCCAACCCCGCCTCCCACGACCATACCCGTGGCAACACCCGCGCCGACGCCTGTGCCGGTGACGGCTTCCGCCGCCGTCACGCTCGGCGCTGGCAGCGACACGCTTGCTCAGTCAATTAATGAGGACGCCTGGCAGGGTGATGCGCAGTTCACCATCAGCGTCGACGGAACCCAGATCGGCGGCACGCAAACCACCACCGCATCGCATGCCGCCGGTGTTTCCCAGCTTTTCAACGTGCAAGGCACATTCGCGGCCGGCCAGCACACGGTCACACTGAACTTTCTGAACGATGCCTACGGCGGGACCAGCACCGCCGATCGCAACCTCTATCTGACCGGCACAACCTTGGACGGCGTTGCGGTCACGGGCGGCAGCCTCACCGAAATGAGCGCCGGCGCACAGAGCTTCAACTTCACGGTGGCGGCCCCCGTGGTCACCACTCCTGCGCCGACCCCAGCACCCACCCCTGCACCTCTCGTCATCGGTTCCGGCAGCGACACGCTGGCACTGTCGATCAACGAGGACGCCTGGCAGGGCGATGCCCAGTTCACCGTCTCGGTCGATGGGGTGCAGATCGGCGGCACTCAAACAGCCACCGCTTCGCACGCCGCCGGCGCCAGCCAAATCCTCGATATGAAAGGCCTCTTCGCGGCCGGCCCACACACGGTGTCGTTGAACTTCCTGAACGACGCCTACGGTGGGACGGGCGCCATGGATCGCAACCTCTATCTGACCGGCGCAACCTTGGACGGCGTTGCGGTCGCAGGCGGCAGTCTCACCGAAATGAGTGGCGGTGCGCAGGCCTTCAACTTCACCGTGGCGGCCCCGGTGGTCACCACGCCCGCGCCCACACCACCCCCCGTGCCGGTGCTGATCCCCACTCCGACACCCGCGGTCACCATTATCGGTTCCGGCAGCGACACGCTGGCGCTTTCGGTGAACGAGGATGCCTGGCAGGGCGACGCCCAGTTCACCGTCTCGGTCGACGGGTCGCAGATCGGCGGCACGCAGGCGGCCACCGTTTCGCATACAGCGGGGGCCACTCAGATTTTGGACGTCAAAGGCAGCTTCGCCGCCGGCCAGCATCAGGTCTCGGTGAACTTCCTGAACGACGCCTACGGTGGGACGAGTACCACCGATCGTAACCTCTATCTGACCGGCACGACCTTTGATGGCGCTGCGGTCACGGGCGGAAGCCTCACGATGATGAGCGGCGGCGCACAGAGCTTCGCATTTACTGTGCCCACCCAAACCCCGGTGACGATACCGACCCCGACACCAACCCCCACGCCGTCACCAGCCGCGACGGACACGGTGGACATCAAGGTGTCCGAAGACGCCTGGCAGGGTGATGCGCAATTCACCGTCACCGTCGACGGAAATCAGGTCGGCGGCACCCAGACAGCGACGGCCTCGCATGCCGGCGGTGCTACCACCGATGTGACGCTGTCCGGACTGTGGGGGAGCGGCGCACACCAGATCGGCATCTCGTTCATCAACGATGCCTACGGCGGCGCCGCGACCATGGATCGAAACCTTTACGTCAATAGCGTGGCCTACGACGGCCAAGCGGTGACGCCGGCCACGGCCTCGCTGATGTCCAACGGCACTGCAACTTTCGCAGTTCCTGCGGCCGTCAGCACAGGCAAAGCGTTGACGATGCTACTGGCCGAGGATGCCTACAAGGGCAATGCTCAGTATGCGATCTCGGTGGACGGTCATCAGGTCTCTACCGGTTCGGTCACGGCGTCCCACGCGGCAGGTCAGGAACAAGGCATCAGCATCGCGGGACTGTTGACGCCAGGCCAGCACGACATCGGGGTATCGTTCCTCAACGACCTCTACGGGGGAACCTCCACGGCAGATCGCAACCTGTATGCCACGGGTATCGAACTCAACGGCGTCCGTGTCGGTGGAGGGGTTGGAGTTGCCTCGCTCATGGGCAATGGTACCCATCACTTCACAGTCCTGGTGCCGAATTCCTGACCAGCGCGCCCACGTGGCGTGGGATTGCCATCACTCGCCCCTCGGCAATCCCGCGCCACTCCAATATTTAAGAAAAAATCCTTTACCCGGGTAGTATTGACCCAGTCTTTCAACCAACCTCTATTTCGATAAGATGTATTTGGCGAACTGCGAGAGGTCCGGCCTTCATGCCGCGGCCTCTCGCAGCAATTCCAAAGCCCGAACAACGGTTGCGTAACGCACCGCCGCGCGATCGCCGAGATAGACATGCTGTTCGGTATGCACACCGCCGCCTCGTATGGCGCGGCCGAACCAGACCAGGCCCACTGGCTTGGCCGCACTCCCGCCGCCCGGCCCGGCCACGCCCGTCACCGACACGGCGACATCGGCACACGAGCGGCTCAGCGCTCCTTCAGCCATTGCCCGAGCCACGGCCTCGCTGACGGCGCCCACCGCTTCGATCGTGCCCGCGGGAACGCCGAGCATGGCGGTCTTCGCTGCGTTGGAATAGGTGACAAAACCGCGGTCTACCACGGCGGAACTGCCGGCGATCGCGGTCAGACAAGCAGCGATCAGACCGCCGGTGCAGCTTTCCGCAGTGGCGATCTTCCAGCAACGCTTTCGGTACGCCGTCAGCACGACCTCGGCCTGAAGCAGAACAGCGTCATCGATCATCAGCGTCCCTCCACTGAAACGGCCAATTCGCCGGTGTTGAGCGCTGCCACAAAACGCATTTAGTCGGCCTGGGTCTGGCGGGCATAGGCGAGGGCGAAGCGGCCGATCGCTTCGTCGAACGCATCACCACCGCCGAGATAGCCCGAAATCAAGGCGGCATCGCCGGAACGGGCGTGGGCGCGTGCCAGCGTGCGCCCGCAAAGTCGGGCGTGGAAGGGCAGGGCGGCCGCCTCGATGCGCTGCACCACCACAGCCAGCCGCGAATCCTTCAACTGGCGCACGTAAAAGTCGCGGCCCTCGGAATGCGCCCAGCCCAGGAACACATCGGGCTCCGCCTGCATCATGCGTTGGCCGGACACGACTCGCTGGCCCTGATTTGCGAAACTGCTGAGACCGAGCACAGATTGCTGTGCCTCCTTCAGCTGCAGCAGCAGACGGTCACCGTCGGCTGTGGTGAACAAACCGATGGCGCAAAACGTGCCGACGCTGCCGATGCCGACTGCCTTGAACGCCACGTCGCGCAGCTGGTAGCGCGCAAGCAAAACGGCGCGTTCTGGCTCCAGCCGAGCCTCGTAGTCGGCAAACGCGCCATGCGCAGTCGGCTCATGCGAGTCGAGCCGGTAGATCGCCGGCGGTCGTTCAGGCAGGCGCAAAGTATTTGTGGCGACCAATGTGCGTGGCGCGTCTCGGGCAGCGGCGACCGCTGCATGTAGGCGCCGACGTTCGGCGCGGCGAATGTCGCGATCGCCGATGCCCTCGATTGCGGCCTCAAGGCCGATGCGCGACCACCAGGCATCGAGCGGAGCGACGACGGCGAGTTGCTCCATTTCGCGGCGGTAGGCATGCGCGCTGCGGCGGGCAAGTGCGCGGCACGCCTTGTCCGACATTTCACGCACCTGGCCGGCCACGGCGAGGCTGGCGGCGAGGCGTTTCAGATCCCATTCGAAGGGGGCCGTCAACGTCTCGTCGAAATCGTTGAGGTCGAACAAAGGCTCGCCGTGGATATCCGCGAAGGCGCCGAAATTGGCGCTGTGCGCGTCGCCGCCTGCCTGCACCATCAGGCCGGAGTTGGGGATGGACGCGAGGTCGCCCGCCATGACGGCTGCCGAGCCGCGCAGAAAGGCGAACGGATCGGTGCGCATACGGCTGTAGCGCAGTGACACAAGTGCTGGAATACGGCGGCTGTCCTGGGCGCGGAGCAGAGCCACTGGATCGGGGCGGTCGGGACGGGCGGCCCACTCGCCCTGCGCGCTGCGTGAAAGCCGGCTGCGGACCGCCTGGCCCGCAGCCCGCCGGTCGGCGATCCCGCGCGAAGCCTGCGTGAGGGGTTCGGTCATCCCAGCACGCCCGGATAGCGGCTCTGTATTGCCCAAATGATCCCCGCGGCAATCCCGCCTGCGATCAGATCGTCGGCCATCACGCCCGCCGCTCCGTGCTGGCGGTCCGCCCAGCCGATCGGCCCCGGCTTGGTGATGTCGAGCAGGCGGAAGAGTGCGAAGGCGACCAGCAGTCCCTGCGGGCTGGGATGGGCGAGCGGCAGGAGTGCGATGAACTGGCCGGCGAATTCATCGATCACCACCCAGCCGGGATCATCCATGCCGCCGGCGTGGTGCACGGCCCAAACGCCGCCCAGGCTTGCCAGCAGGATCGCGAGCGGCAGCGCCCAGAACGGCCCCATGAGCAAGGCCGCGCCGATAACCAGCGCCACCAGCGATCCCACGGTACCTGGCGCCCGTGGGAAAAAGCCGCTGCCGAAGCCGCTGGCGATCAGCCGGGCGAAACTCATTTGAGCCACTGCGCCAGCGGATGCGGTGCGGTGCCGCTGGCCAACGCGGTATATACCACCTGGTTCTCGATCACCCGTTGCACGTAGTTGCGGGTTTCGTTGAAGGGTATCAGTTCGATCCAGTCGATTACATCAGCCCCGGTGCGGGGGTCGCCGGCCGCCGCCATCCAGTCGGCAACGCGTCCAGGGCCTGCGTTGTAGCCGGCGACGGCGAACGGCACGACATCGCCGAACTGGTTGAGCAGCCCGCGCAGATAGGTCGTGCCCAGCCGCACGTTCAGCGACGGATCGTTGAGCAGCGCCGGCAGCGGCGCCGGGGTGCCCAGCCCGCGCGCCACTTCGGCGGCCGTGCCCGGCATCAGTTGCATCAGGCCGCGAGCGCCGACCGGGCTCATCGTGGTGGTGTCGAAACTGCTTTCCTGGCGGATGATGCCCAGTGCCAGAGCAGGGTCCACGCCAAGCTCGGGCGGGATGGTGGCAGCAGCCGGCCAGCCGGTGTCGATTTCGATCAGCCCGTCCCGTCCTGCCCGGCGGGCCAACGCCACGGCGGTGTCGACCAGGCCGAACCCGTAGGCGAGCCGGGCGACAAGGCGTCGGTCCACTGTGTCAGGGGCGATTTCGTCCAGCCGGAACAGGAAGGTCTGCGCGCGGTGGTTCTCGCCCCAGACCACCAGGTAGGCTGCGGCGCGGGCCACTTCGCGGCCGGCGAGGTCGAGCGCTCGTTCGGGTTCCACCAAGGGCGTGCGGGCGGCGCGGATCGGCTCGACGGGATTCTGGCCGAGAGCGATGATGGCAAGCTGGCCATAAAACGTGTTGAGCCAGGCAGCCGCCTGTTCGTATTCCGCACGGCCGCCGCCGGCCCGGCCCAGCCAGTAATGCGCGCGACCCTGGGTGATCGCAGCCTTGGAAATCGCCGCGAGGCGCTGGAAATGTTTGGTCGCGAGCACCGGGTCTTTCAACCGGCGGAGTGCTATGAAGCCTGCCAGAAACTCGGCGTCACCGATCTGCTCGCTGCCGGTCTGCGCGTGGCCGGCGGTGATGCGATAGGCGCCTTGCGCATCGCCCGCGCGCAGGCGGCGACGCGCCATGATGTTGCGCTCGTCCCAGAAGGCGGCGCGGCGGTCGGGGCTTGCCGCCTTCTCGGCAATGGTGCCGAGCGCGTCCCACAGCACCACCGCCTGATCGTCGCGGTTGGCACGCCTCAGGAACCGGGCGTGTTCCAGCATCACGCCAGGTTCGGCATGGGCCTCCTGCGGCAGAGCGGTCACCAGCGCCTCGGCATTCGCAGCATCGCGCCTCAGCGCCAGCCGGGCCTCCGCCGACGGTCGGTCGGCGGGGTCGAGACGCGAGATCTGGCGGGCGGCCGCTGACGTGTCGACCCAGGCCAGGCGGTCGAACCGACGCCACTGCGAGTTGCGCGTGATCGAACTGCCCCAGCGTGACTGGGCTCGGGCGATCAATGCGTCGTCCCCGCCGACCCAGGCGGCGTTAGCCAGCGGGATCGCCTCCGGCACTCTGGCCGCGCGCGCCAGCACGTCGGCGCAGCGCAACTGCGTCGCGGGCATGCTCGGTGTGGTTCTGCCGCAGATCGACGGCAACGCCGATTCGTCAGCGGTGTTGGCCTCCGCCTCCTCTTGCCGGCGGGTCAGAATGGACTGGAACGGCCAATCCGGATTGGCCGCCTGGAAGGCGGAGATCTCCTCCTGCGTCGCGGCATGCGGGGCGAGCAGACGGTAGTACGTGACCAGTTTGCCGACCACGGGGTCTAGATATTCGCCGGCGGCGGCCTGCGCCTCCGGCCAGCGATCGGCGCGGACAAGCGCCATCACGTCGTCTGCACGGGCTGCGTTGGCCTGGAGGTATATTCCCACCAGGACCAACTGGGGCATCAGCCGGAGAAGCATTCGTTTCATCCTTCGCTTCTAGCTGACCCGGCCTTGCAGCGCATCCCCCACGCGCCTAACTTCGAACCGTGTGGGTATGGCTAAGCTATTCAAATGCCATCGGGAGTTATCGTCCATGTTCAAGGGCTCGCTGGTCGCCCTCATTACGCCCATGACCGCTGGTGGGGCTGTCGACGAGGATGCGTTCGCGCGTTTCGTTGACTGGCAAATCCGCGAGGGCACCAAGGGAATCGTTCCGGTCGGCACCACCGGCGAGTCGCCAACCCTGAGTCACGACGAGCACAAACGGGTGGTGGAGATCGCCGTGAAGGTGGCCGGCGGACGGATTCCCGTCATCGCCGGTACTGGATCCAACAGCACGGCCGAAGCGATCGAGCTGACCCGCCACGCGAAGGCGGCGGGCGCGGATGCCTGCCTGTCAGTGACACCTTATTACAATAAGCCGACCCAGGAGGGGCTCTACCTGCACTTCAGCGCCATCGCCGATGCGGTCGAGCTACCGATGCTAATCTACAACATCCCGCCACGCAGCGTGGTCGATATGAGTGTGGAAACCATGGCGCGGCTGGCGAAGCACAGGAATATTGTCGGCGTGAAGGATGCCACGGCCAATCTGACCCGACCGCTGCACACCACCGCTGCCTGCGGTCCGGACTTCAGCCAGCTATCTGGCGAGGACCATACGGCGCTCGCCTTCCTCGCCGCAGGCGGCCACGGCTGCATCAGCGTGACCGCGAACATCGCGCCGCGCATGTGCAGCCAGATGCACGCCGCCTGGCTGGCCGGACATCTGCATGAGGCGATGGCGCTGCAGGCCCGCCTGGTGCCGCTGCACGACGCCATGTTCTGCGAGACCAGCCCGGGGCCGGTGAAATACGCCGCCTCCCTGCTCGGCTACACCGAAGATCACTGCCGCCTGCCGCTCGCTCCGGTGGCCGAGGCGACGCGCACACGCGTCCGCGCGGCCATGACCGGCGCCGGACTGCTGAACTGACCACCTGATGGCCGAGACAAAGAAGAAATCCGGGCTGATCAGCCACGGAATGGCGGCGCAGAACCGCAAGGCGCGATACGATTACACCATCAAGGAGACGGTGGAGGCCGGCATTGTGCTGAAGGGCGCCGAGGTGAAATCCCTGCGCCACGGCCGTGCGACCCTGACCGAAGCCTGGGCTGGCGAGCGCGACGGCGAGATGTACCTGTTCAACTGCTACATCCCCGAATACCAGGGCGGCGTGCTGTCGCGCTTCGAGCCGCGGGCACCGCGCAAGCTGCTGCTGAAACGCAAGCAGCGAGACCAGCTGCTGGGCGCCATCGCGCGCGACGGTTTCACCCTGGTGCCACTCGACGTGCATTTCAACGACCGCGGCCTCGCCAAGGTGCAGCTCGGCCTCGGCCAGGGCCGCAACAAGGCCGACAAGCGCCACGCCATCGCGGCGCGCGACTGGCAGCGCGACAAGTCGCGGCTGATGCGGGAGAAAGGCTGATGCGGCTGGCGGTCCTGGCGCTGTTGATCCTGCTCGGCGCCTGTTCCAGCCGCCCAGAATACGTGCCCCGCTACTTCGCACCGATCGGCCCGGGCGAGCAGGTGCTGATCCCCTATGATCCGCCCAGCACGGAAGTGCAGCTCGTGGGTCGCGTTTGCCGGCCGGACGAGGCGGCCCGGCTGCCGGTGGTGGTGATCAATCATGGCGCGCCGAGCGATCCGGAACTGACTCCCCAGATGCAGCCCGCCGATTGCGACAGCGAGCCCGCCCGGTGGTTTATGGAGCGCGGCTACGTGGTGGTGTTCGCGCTGCGCCGCGGTTTCGGCGGCAGCACCGGCCCGATCGTCGAGAACATCGGCGCCTGCAGCAATCCCAACTACATCGGCGCCGGCCTGCGCAGTGCCTCCGATGTCGATGCGATCGTGAAATATGCCACGCATCTGCCCTATACCTTGCCAACCGGTGCGATTGTCATCGGGCAGTCCACCGGCGGCTGGGCGGTGACCGGCTACAACACTTCCGAACACCCGGAGGTGGTGGCCATGATCAGCATGGCCGGCGGCCGCGGCGCCCATGCGTATGGTATCGCCAACGAGATATGCCGCCCGGAACAACTACTAACCGCGGTGAAGCGGTTCGGGGAAACCTCGAAGGCGCCGGCGCTGTGGATCTACGCCCAGAACGACAGCTTCTTCGGCCCCAACCTGGTCGCCCAAATGGTCGGTGTCTATCAGCACACCGGCGCCCAGCTCGCTGTGGCACAGGTCGGGCCGTACGGTGCAGATGGCCACGGCCTATTCTTCGGCCCGAGCGGCTCCAATATCTGGGGCCCCATCATCGAAGGCTACCTGGCCACGCTGCAACGGACTCCCCGACGTTACTAGAGCAGTATCGCCTGAGGTTGAACCAAACGCACGATGACATTGCTCCTTAAAAACAAGAGGCTAGAGCGTGATGACCGAAGGTAGAATCACCGAAAGGTCTGAATCACGCGATAAAACACAGAGCTAGAGCGGGATTACGTCGCCTATCAGACGTCATCCCGCTCTAGCTCTGTGCGCCGGCGTCGCGTTTGAAAACTGTCGTTCATCCCACCAAACCGGCTGATGTAGGCTGGCGGTGACCTGGCCGAATTCCGCATGTTCGGCGTTGATCGGGATGTTCTTCTCCATGCGGGCGACGACGCTGGGCACGAACAGCAGCAGCGAACGATTTTCGCGCTGCCATTTGGCACCGAATGCCTGGGCGATGTCGCAGGACTGGTCGCCCCAGCCGTGCAGACGTGCCGGGGAGACCATTTCGTAGCTGACGCCGTTGGGGATCGTGATTTCGATGAAATGCTGGTTGGGCGGCAAATAACCGCTGCCATGGGCGAGCTTTTCCAGCATCGCCGTCGAATAATGCTCGCCGGTGTAGGTCATCGGCGTCGCCGCGGTAGTCCAGCGTCCCGGATAGAGTTTAGGCCCGGTAACATTGAAAATTTTGAAGGCCCCCTGCGGGTCGCCGATCCGCCAGACGGTGAGTACTCGATCGAGGATCTGCGCCGTCACGCAGCCGTGCCGTATTTCAACCTTCCCAGGATGACCTCGACCAGCGGACGGCCGAACTCGTTTGCCAGCACGACGTCGATGGGGCGTCGTCCGTCGAGCAGCATATGCGGGCGGAACAGGAAGCTGCGGGCGGCGTCGTCACTGCCCCACACGTCGCGGGCAAAGTCCCACACGGCCGACAGGCGGGCGACGCGACTGCCTTCCTCGGCGGACAGTCGGGAGCCGGATTGGACTTGCGCGAGCGCCCTACGGCGCCGGGCCAGGGTCGCGCGGGGCACCAGTCGGAAGGCGAAACTCGGATCCTTGGGCGCGATCGCGTGGACGAGCCGGTCAAACGCCATGAGCGGCAGTCTCCGCTCGACATCGATCATCACGGCCATTTCGTTCGGCACGGGAGAACGCCCTCTCAGATGAGACAAGACATAGGCTCAATTGGCCAAATTCGCAGTATCCCCGCGACCATCACAGATACCGGCCGCGCTCCAGGATCTCGACCGTGCATTCCTTGCAAGTCATCCCCAGCTCCTCCGTCCGCGTGAGCCAGCGCATGACGATCTCGGGCGGGCCGACCATGCCTTCTTGCGGGTGCGGCGCAGGCACCACAGGCCCCAGCTGCCATCGGCACCCGGCTCTTCCAGTGCGGGTCCGCCATTGTGGCCGAGCGGGGGCCGGGCTTCATCCACCGCAATCGTCCTTTTGCTTGCGTGAGGCGCTCCCGGCGCCACATATCTGTCTCAAGGAGTGTGGCTGATGTCCGGTATCAAATCCAAGCTGATCGATACGAAACAGGCCTGGGCGAAGGCCGGCCGGCTACTCACCGGCAAGCCCGGCGACCCCGAGACAGACCGTCTGCCGCCGGGCCAGCGCCTGGTGAAGGACTGGCCGGTGCTCGACCTCGGCATCCAGCCTGACATCTCGCCGCAGAAGTTTTTCCTGGACATCGACGGTGCTGTCGAGCAATCGGCGCATCTGAAGCTCGGCGATCTGATGGCGTTGCCGCAGGCGGACAGCGTCTCGGACATGCATTGCGTGACGGCGTGGTCTCGCTACGACAACCAGTGGCAGGGTGTCGCCGCCCGCATGTTGCTCGACCTGGTACGGCCACTGCCTTCGGCGCGGCATGTGACATTCCATGCCCACGACGGCTACACCACCAATGTCCGGCTCGACCAGTTCGACCAGCCCGATGTCTTTCTGGTCCATGCCTGGGAAGGCAAGCCGATCGAGCGCGTCCACGGCGGTCCCGTCCGCGTATTGATACCGCGGCTGTATCTATGGAAGTCGGCCAAATGGGTGAACCGCATCGAGATCACCACAGTGGATCGTCCCGGTTTTTGGGAGCGCAACGGCTACAACAACAACGCCGACCCCTGGTTGGAGGAGCGCTACGATGTTTGAGGTATCACGCAGAACCGTGATTTCGGCTGCTGCCGGCCTGCTGTTGGCAGCACCCGCGTTAGGACAGACCAAGACGGTGGCATGGAACTTCTCATTCCCGTCTATCGAAGACGGCACGCTGAACCTGGCCGACTATCGGGGTCGCGCGCTGCTGGTCGTGAACACTGCCAGCTTCTGCGGTTACACCTATCAATACGAGGGGCTCGAGAAACTGCACGCCCGTCTTGGTGGGCGGGGGCTGACGGTGATCGGCATGCCCAGCCAGGATTTCGAGCAGGAAAGCGGCAGCAACGCCGCCGTGAAGGCGTTCTGCGACGCCACATTCGATGTGCAGTTCCCGATGACCGGCATCACCCATGTGAAAGGCCCCCCCGCCAACGCCTTCTACCAATGGGTGAAGGCGGAACGTCACTGGGAGCCGTCGTGGAACTTCAACAAGGTATTGATTGGCCGTGACGGCCGCATCATCGAAACCTACGGCTCGACCGACGAACCCGACGGCCCGGTGCTGACGCATGCCATCAATGACGCATTGAGCGTGACAGTCTAGTTGCGTCCGGGCGCCCTCCCGCCCAAAAAGCATCGATGCCAAGGGGCGGGGAGCGAAACCACATGCAGATCACCAGACGCGGGGTGCTGGGTGCCACGATTGCCGCGGCCGCTGTGCCGAAGGCGCGTGCCAATGCGCCGATCACCCTCGGTCTGCTGCGCACGTTGTCGCCCGCACCCTTCTACATCGCCCAGTCTCGCGGGCTCTTCGCAAGCCAGGGTACTCCAGTTCAGTTCGTATTCTTCGATGCCGCGCAGCCGATCGCCGCCGCCGCCGTGGCAGGCGACATCGACGTTGGTGTGACCGCGCTAACCGGCGGGTTCTTCAGCTTGGCCGGGCGGGGTGCGTTGAAGGTGATCGGCGGCGCGCTGCATGAGCAAAAGGGCTTCGACCTCACAGCCATCCTGGTCTCCAACGCGGCCTACAACGCCGGTATCCGGTCGCTCGACAAGCTGGGCGGCCGCAGCTTCGGCATCACCCAGTATGGCTCGTCGTTCCACTACATGATCGGCCGGATCGCTGAAATCGCGGGTTTCGACGCCAAGACCCTCACGCTGCGGCCCTTGCAGCAAATCGGCAACATGGTGGCCGCCGTCCGCACCGGGCAGGTGGACGCCACGATGGCGATCGCCTCCATGGCGAAGCCAGCGGTCGCGGCGGGCGAAGCGCATATCATCGGCTGGGTCGGTGATACACTGCCCTACCAGATCACCGCCCTGTTCACGACCAGCAAGATGATCAACACGCGGGCCGATGATCTGCACAAGTTTTGCACTGGCTATCAGCAGGGTGTGGCCGCCTATCGTGCCGCCTTTATCGATAAATCCACCGACGACGCGCCGGCCATCGCCGATATTCAGAAATACATCTACACCAACGACCCGCAGGCCGCTGTGAAGATCCGCGAGGGCATCGGCTGGTATGATCCTGGGGCTGCGCTGGATGTGGCGGACGTGAAGTCCCAACTCGCCTGGTTCACCGCGCAGAACATGGTCAAGGGCAACATCAACGCCGACGAGATCATTGACACGAAGTTCCTGCCGGTCAGATGACGGGCTCCGTCGCCCTGTCGGTCGACGCCGTCTCGCACGGCTACAGGGGCCTGCGCGTGCTCGACACCGTCTCGCTCGAAATTCCCGCAGGCGAGGTCAGCGTGCTGGTCGGACCCTCCGGCTGCGGCAAGTCGACCTTGCTCGGCATTCTCGGCGGCCTGATCGCACCTGATGCGGGCAGCGTGCGCCAGTCCGGCCTGCTGCCGCGCGATTGTCTCAATCCGCTGACCTATGTGTTCCAGGATTTTGCCCTGATACCCTGGCGCAGCGTGGCCGGAAACGTCTCGCTGGTGCTGGAGGACACGGCCCTGTCCCGGGCTGAGCGGTCCGACCGAATCGCCGAGGTGCTCGATCTCACCGGCCTGTCAGAGTTCGCCGGCGCCTGGCCGCGCCAGCTGTCGGGCGGCATGCGCCAGCGCGTCGGCATTGCCCGCGCCTTGGCCGTGCGTCCCGCGGTGCTGCTGATGGACGAGCCATTGTCGGCGCTGGATGCACAGACCCGAGAACTGTTGCTCGACGAATTCGCCGAGATGATTGGCCGTACCGGGGCCACTACCATCTACGTCACCCACAACCTTGCCGAGGCAACCAGGCTCGGCCAGCAGATCCTGGTGATGGGCCGCAGGCCCGGCCGCATCCGTGAAACCATCCGCATCGATCGCCCGCTGGCCTCCCGCACGCGTGACGATGCCGATCTGAAGAAGATCGAGCACCGGCTGTGGAACCTGCTGCGCGATGATGCCGCCGCCGCCGGGCAGGAACTTTCACATGGCTGAGCAGATCAGCCTGCAGGGCCGCGTGCCTTATCGCGCCGGCGGTTTCGAGCCGCGCCGCATTCCCGCCGCCGCCGCCGGCACGCTGCTCGGGCTGCTGGCGATCTGGCAGGCGTGTGCCTCGCTCGGCTGGCTGTCGACCGATTTTGCCTCATCGCCCGTGCTGATCGTGCACGCTTTGCTGGCGTTGATCCGCAGCGGCGAACTTTGGAGCCATCTCGCTGCCTCGCTGCGAAGGCTTGCGATCGGCTGGACCGTGGGTACCTTAATGGGCCTGCTGGTCGGCATCGCCGCCGGCCTGTTCACCCTGTTCCGCTCGCCCGCGACCGCCGTGGTGTCGGCATTGTTTCCAATCCCCAAGATCGCCCTGGTGCCACTGTTCATTATCTGGTTCGGCATCGGCGAAGGCTCCAAGCTCGTTACCCTGGCATTCGGCGTGTTCTTTCCCACCGTGATCAACACGATGGCGGGCGTGGACGGCGTGCCGCGCAACCTCATCCGCATGGCGCAAAGCTTCGGCGTGCCGACTCGCTCGATCATCACCAAGATTATTCTGCCGGGGGCGATGCCCGCGATCCTGTCGGGATTCCGGATCACCACGTCGACCGCGATCATTCTTCTGGTTGCCGCCGAAATGATCGGCGCTGACAAAGGAATCGGCGCCTTCGTGCTGCAAGCGGGAAATCTCTATGACACGGATAATTTACTCGCAGGCATCGTGGTTCTTTCGGTGATCGGGCTTGTGGTGAGCTGGGTGCTCGGATGGGTGGAGCGCACTTTGCTGGGTTGGCGGTAGCCAGCGAAGCGCACAAGGATCAACCCAACGGACCCGGATTGCACCGACTACCACCGCCGCCGCCACCCCCAGCCGGGGTCATAGAAAACTGGCGGCCCATAGTTTTGGTAGTATGGCGGCGGATAGTCATAGCCGTAGGCGGGCGGTGCGTAGCGATACGCAGGATAGGCGTCTGTGGGGTACTCGGTCGGCATCGTCGACAGGTCGGGCACTTTTTCGCCGGCGGCACTCATGCACTGGACATAGGTAATATCGTAGGCGCGCTGCAGCGCCGCGCTCGATTGCTGTGCGGCCCCGAACCCTATCACCGAGCCCGCAAGCAAGCCTGTGCCCGCGCCGATCGCAGCTCCGGCACCAGCCGAGCCGCTGACGGCGCCGAGCAAAGCGCCCGCGGCCGCGCCGATAACGGTGCCAGCAGCTGCTGTGCCGACGCCGCTCTGGGCAGCACCTTGGGCTGGCGTGAGCGGCCCCGCTGCCCGCGCGCCACTTTCCTGGCAACGCGCGTTGTCTTCCTCGAACTCCGCGAATGTCTTGCCGGCGCCTGGCATGGCCATCACCTGCGGCCCTTCCGGCGGCGCGATCGCGCAGGCAGACAGCGCTAAAACACTGGTTAAACTCAGACAACTTGCCGTCAGCGTTTTGCGGAATAAAGAGCCTGCAATCCCGGTCGTGTCGACGCCTCTAGATTTGACCATCTCGGAACTCCCGATCATCCGACTTTACAATGTCAGGAGAATGGGGATGGTTTCTTGATCCACATCACATCTGAGCAAAGTTTCGCCTGGGCTTTTTTCGCTACCGGTCAACCCGCCAACCACGGCGGCACGGGCAGGTTTTTGGCCCGCAGGAACTCAGGGTTGAACAGCTTGCTCTGGTATCGCGCGCCGCCGTCGCACAGGATCGTCACGATCGTATGGCCCGGTCCCATCGCTTTGGCCACGCGTATCGCCGCCGCCACGTTGAGCCCGGCTGAGCCGCCGATGGACAACCCCTCGTACGAAAGTAAATCGAAAACCTGGCGCAAGGCCTCCGCATCTGGAACGCGCACGGCGTCATCGATCGCGACACCTTCGAGATTGCCGGGCACACGGCCTTGGCCAATTCCTTCCGTGATCGAACTGCCCTCCACCGTCATGTCGTTGGATTTCACCCAGCCGAACAGCGCGCTGCCGTCCGGGTCTGCGAGCACGATACGCAGGCCGGGCTTGCGCTGCTTAAGCGCCATTGACACCCCGGCCAGCGTGCCGCCGGAGCCGCAGGCACAGGTGAACGCATCGACCGTGCCCGCCGTCTGGTGCCAGATTTCCGGTCCGGTTGTGGTGCGATGGCCTTCACGGTTGGCGATATTGTCGAACTGGTTGGCCCAGATCGCGTTGGTGCCTGAAATCACCATGTCCTCCGCCAGCCGACGCGAGACATGGACATAATTGCCGGGGTCGCGATACGGCTTGGCCGGCACCAGCCGCAGATCGGCGCCGATCATGCGTAGATATTCAATCTTCTCGATCGACTGCGTTTCTGGCATGACGATGACACAGCGATAGCCCAGCGCGTTTCCGACCAGCGTCAGGCCGATGCCGGTATTGCCCGCGGTGCCCTCGACGATGGTGCCGCCAGGTTTCAGCGCGCCTGACCGTTCGGCGTCACGGATGATGGCCAGGGCCGCGCGGTCCTTCACCGAGCCACCAGGGTTCATGAACTCCGCCTTGCCCAGGATTGTGCAGCCGGTGTCCTCCGAGGCACGCCGCAGCTTGATCAGCGGCGTGTTGCCGATGGCGGACGGCAGGCCGGAACAGACCGGAGGTGCGATGGGGGAGATGGTGCTTTGGTCCAAGTCGGGTCACCTTGCTGTCATGAGTGGCTTTGGTGTGGAGAAGTTGAACGAAGCTGTGAACCATGCGAAGGCCGCGCCCTACAGTGAAGGAGAGATGCCGTGGTCGAGAACATTGCCCCGCGCGAGGTCTGGAACGCGTTGCGCGCAGACCCCGAAGCCCAGATGGTAGACGTCCGCACCGATGCAGAATGGAATTTCGTGGGCCTGCCGGACCTGTCAACCGCCGGCAAAACCCCGGCATTGATCCCGTGGCAGATCTTCCCGACCATGCAGGTGAACACCCAGTTCACCGAACAGCTCCGCCAGGCCGGCTTCACACCAGAGAGCAAGATCTACTTCCTGTGCCGCAGCGGTGTGCGCAGCATGGCCGCGGCCCAGGCGGCCATCCAGGCCGGCTTTCCGCATTCCTACAACATTGCTGACGGGTTCGAAGGCCCGCCGGACAGCGCCGGCCACCGCGGCCTCACCGCCGGGTGGAAGGCCGCGGCTCTGCCCTGGCGCCAGCGCTGATCACCTACTGATCATACTGCACCTGCAGCACCGCAACCCAGGGGTAGCGCGTGTCGTAGGGCACGCCGGTCGGCCCACCGATGCGTCCATCGGCATCTATCGGGATGTGCTTCATGGTCACGCTGTCATCGACATTTCCGCCGATGACGGCGAGTCCCCGCGGCGTCGTGCCGGTCACGAGATCGCAGTGGCTGGCATAGGAGCCCGATGGCAGATCGCGGAACTGTAGATTCTGCGCACCGCGGCGCCCGTAGCAGATGAGATCGCCTGGCTGCGGTGCATAGGCCTCGATCGGCCGCGCGATCACGTCCCACCCTTCAGCGGTGCCGCGTGCCATCTTGGCCGCGACATTGATGTAGGTGGCGTGCGACGGGGCGTAGGGGAACTTCAGCCCAGCGCCCGCGATCCGCATCACATAGCTGATGAACGCGGCGGACCAAGCGTAGTCCTCGTCGCTGGCGGCGTCGAACACGTTGCCGAATTCGGCATGCTTGCCGGTCCAGCTGCTGGTCCGGCTGTCGGCGTTCTGGCCGATCCACCAATATTCGCCGACTCGCTGCCACAGGCCCGGCTGGCGCTCGGGTTTCGCATCGCCTTGATACAGGCCCTGCGCGGTCGGCGGATCGTCGTTCACCGGGCTTCCCCAAAGCCGCCATTCGCGCAACGTGATCGCCACCGTGTCGATGCGCGAGAACGGCTCGAACGGCTTGATGGCGAAATCGGGCACATGCACCGCCTCCTGGCGCAGCTCTCTGGGCGTAAGCGCGGGGGGCGAGGTGTCTGGCCGCGGCGAGGTGCCTCCGCCGCATCCGGCGAGCAGGAGGGCGGTGGCCAGCAGCGGCCAGGCCGGCAGGGACGCGCGCATCAGGCGAGCCGACCGGCGAGATCCTGAACAAATTGCCAGGCGACCCGCCCGGATCGTCCCCCGCGGATGACCGACCAGGTGTTGGCTTGCCGGCGCAGCTCCTCGGGCGTGACCGCGAGTTTTAGCGCAGCCGCATAGCCTGCCACCATTTCAAAATAAGCCTCCTGATCGGCTGAGTGAAATCCCACCCACAGGCCAAAACGATCGGACAGCGAGACCTTCTCCTCGGTCGCCTCCGACGGGTTGATGGCACTCGCGCGCTCGTTCTCGATCATGTCGCGCGGCATCAGATGGCGGCGGTTGGAGGTGGCATAGAACAGCACCGTCTCCGGCCGCCCCTCGATCCCACCATCGAGCACGGATTTGAGCGCCTTATAGTCGGCGTCCTCCCGTTCGAAGCTGAGATCGTCGCAGAACACCAGGCAGCGGCGGGTCTCACCGCGCAGGATGCGCAGGAGCTCCGGCAATGTCGCAATGTCCTCGCGGGCAATTTCGATCAGCGCCAAGCTGCCCGGTCGATCGGCAAGTGCCGCGGCGTGTGCGGCCTTGACCAGCGAGCTTTTGCCCATCCCGCGCGCGCCCCATAACATGGCGTTGTTGGCGGTGCCGCCGCGGGCGAACTGCAAGGTGTTGGCCAGGATCAGGCGCTTTTGACGTTCCACGCCGACCAGCAGTGCAAGATCCACCCGCGCCACTTGGCGCACCGGCGACAGCCGGGCAGGGGAGGGGTGCCAGACGAACGCATCCGCCGCCTGCAGATCGACCGGCACCGGGGCCGTCGGGGCGAGGCGTTCCAGCGCCTCGACCAGGCGTTGCAGAAGCTGCGGATCCATCATGTGGTTTGAACCTAACTTTATCGGAGGGCTGGCATCCCGGACGTCACGGCTTGACGCCCATGCGGCGGAAACTATGGTCCCGCCTCGCATACCGCAATCCGGAACCCGTTCATGTTCATTTCTCCCGCCTACGCACAAGATGTCGCTGGGATTATGTCAAGTGCCACCCAGTTCGCGCCCTTGGTGCTCATCTTCGGCGTGTTCTACTTCCTGCTGATCCGCCCACAGCAGCAGAAGCAGAAGCAGATGAAGGCGATGCTCGCCAATCTCAAGCGCAACGACCGCGTTGTGACCGGCGGCGGCATCCTCGGCACCGTCAGCCGTCCGCCGGTGGCCGATAGCCGGGAGATCGAGATCGAGATCGCGCCCGGCACCAAGATCATCGTGCTGCGCGAGACCATCGCCTCCGTCATCCAGCCGGTGGTGGCGAACGACACCAAGGCCAAGGACATCGCCAGGTAGCAGCAATCGACGCCGCGCCGGCAAGGTTTGGTTAAGTCTTTGCTGCTATCCGGCCTGATGGGGTGTTTCCCCGCAGGCGGGATGGAGTGAGATGGCAACCAGACTGCACCTGCACCTGCACCTGCAACCGCGTCTGGCGCTGGGTTCAGGACTGGCGCTGGGCGGCGTGGGGCTCAGCAGGCTCGGCGAGTGGCTACGTTGCTATGGCGACAATCTGCGCCTCCGTGCCGCAGCCGAGAACGCCGGGCGACGGGATCGCGCCTCCGCCGGCAAAATCGCCCGCGCGCCTGGTGGCAAGGCGGCCGGCGTCGCTGGGTCTGCGGAGCAATCCGGCCCGCTTCCCACGCTGGACCCGACACTGCTCGCCAGCTGGTTGTGGGGCGAAGGCAATGTGATGCCAGGTACGGCGGCCGAAATCCAGGAACTGGTCCGCCCGTTCAACCTCAAGTCAGGTGGCAGGCTGCTGCACCTGGGTGCCGGCCTCGGCGGCGGGTGCGAGGCGATCGCCACCGCGAACAAATGCAAGGTCTCCGGCTATGAGCGCGACCCGGCGCTGGTGACGCAGGGCACCGCCTACTTGGCCCCGTCGAAACGGGTCACCATCAGTGCGATCGGTCCGAACGACCCGCGGCCGTCGGGTCCGCGGTGGGACCATTGCCTCAGCCGCTTCGCGTTTCACGCAGCCCCTGACCGCCGCAAGCTGCTCACCAATTGCCGCAGCGCCATGCTTCCCGGCGGCCATATCGCCCTGGTCGACTATGTCGCACCCGGCCCCTCCAAGGCGCTGTCGGACTGGTCGGCGCGGCTGTCCGTGAAGGCCGACCCATGGACGGCTGACCGGTGGCGCCGCGCCTTCGCAGCGGCAGGGTTCGACCTGCGCATCGAGGAGGATATCGGCGCCCGCCATCGCGCCAATATCCTGGTCGGCTGGCACGGGCTACTGACAGGCCCAAGGCTGAAGGGTATTCCGCGTCGTCAGCTTGCCCCCATGGTGAACGCCGCGGAACGCTGGATCGGCGAGGCGATGCTGGTCGAGACCGGAGCACTCCAGGTGATACGGTTCTACGCCATCCTGCCGAGTTGAGCTCGACCCATCATTCATGCCTCAAAGACGGTCCGGCATGAAACACTCTCGGATTGGCGCAGAAATTCACGATACCGTGACAAAATAAACTAGCAAAAACCTGTCCGTCACGCGGGTCCAAAAAATCGCCGCCCATCGCCGTCCCGGGCGGGGTCACAACCGAACACAACTCCGTCGTCGGATCACCCTGGCCGCAAAACCCTCGACGGTGTCCGTAGGCGCCGCGAGGGACAGCGGGGATCGCCATCGCCAGACGCAGCATGCACGACCATTTCGACTGGTGCCGCCGGCACCGCCGGCTTGATCACCGCCGCATGAAAACGAGATAGCCCGCCAACGCAATTGCGTATTGATACGGGCTCACGCCGAGCGCGCTCGGGGCAAGCTCTACTGCGGCTCCAGCCGCAGGCCGCTCTCGGCATCGAAGACATGAATGTGGGTGGGCGGAATGGCCACGCGAAGGCTGGTGTCCGACACGCCCGCCGCCGGCAGCTTGATGGTCATCATCTGGCCGCCCTCGAGTTTGCCGATCACCACCGTCTCCGACCCCAGTGGCTCAACCAAATCCACCGGCAACACGAAGCCATCGTCGTCGAGATTAAGATGCTCGGGGCGGATGCCGATGACCAGTCGGCGACCTTCAGCACCGGGGCGGCGGCCGTCGACGAAGTGCAGCGTCTGGCCGATGGTGAGGCGGGCGGCAGCGCCGTCGGCGACCAGGGTTGCCGGCAGCAGGTTCATGGCGGGGGCCCCGATGAAACCGGCCACGTAGATATTGGCCGGGCGGTTGAACACCTCCATCGGCGTTGCCAGTTGAACCGGCCGACCCTGGTGCAGCACCAGCAGCCGGTCGCCCAAGGTCATCGCCTCGACCTGATCATGGGTGACATACAGACTGGTCACGGCCATGCGCCGCTGCAGCCGCCGAATTTCCGCACGCATGGTCACGCGTAGCGTGGCATCGAGATTGGAGAGCGGTTCGTCGAACAGGAACAACTTGGGATTGCGCACGATGGCACGGCCCATGGCAACGCGCTGGCGCTGCCCACCGGAAAGCTGACGCGGTTTGCGTTCGAGCAGATGCGATAGTTCAAGCAGGGCTGCCGCCTCGGCCACCCGTTTGCCGATTTCGGCCTTGGCCATGTTACGAATGCGCAGCCCATAGGCCATGTTGTCGAACACGCTCATATGCGGATACAGGGCGTAGTTCTGAAACACCATGGCGATGTCCCGATCGGCCGGATCGCGGGCGGCAACATCGACGCCATCAAGCACGATCCGCCCGCCGCTGGGCTCCTCCAGCCCCGCCACCAGGCGCAGCAACGTCGATTTTCCGCAGCCGGAGGCGCCAACGATGACCAGCATCTCACCGGATACGAGAGCGAGATCGACGCCGTGCAGCACAGACGTCTTGCCGAAGCTTTTGCGCAGATCGTCGAGCACCAGGGTCGCCATTATTTCTCACCATCGGTCAGGCCGCGCACGAACCAGCGCTGCATCAGGATCACCACCGCCACCGGCGGCAGCAGGGCGAGCACGGCGGTCGCCATCACGCGGTTCCATTCGGTCTGCGTTTCGGTGCCGATCATCTTGACGATGCCGATCACGATCGTGTCGAGCTGCGGCGTGGTGGCAACCAGCAGCGGCCACAGATACTGGTTCCAGCCATAGACGAACAGGATGACGAACAGGGCGGCAAGGTTGGAGGAGGACACCGGGATCAGGATGTCCTTGAAGAACCGCCACGGCCCGGCGCCGTCCATGCGCGCGGCCTCCACCAGTTCGTCGGGGATGACCAGGAAGGTCTGGCGGAACAGCAGCGTGGCCGTGGCGCTTGCGATCAGTGGAATGGTGAGGCCAGGGAACGTGTTGATCAGGCCAAGATCGGACATCACCGAATAGGTGGGCACGATGCGCACCTCGACCGGCAGCATGAGGGTGATGAAGATCGTCCAGAACGCCGCCATGCGGAACGGGAAGCGGAAGAAGGTGACGGCGTAGGCCGACAGGATCGAGATCACAATCTTGCCGATGGCGATGGTCAGCGCCATGGCGCCGGAGACGAGCAGCATGCGCCACACCGGCCCCGCGCCGGGCGAGCCCTGGCTGAGGATGTCGGCATAGACATGCAATCCTGAGAGGCGCGGGATGAGCGAGAGTTCACCACGCGAAATCGCGGCCGAATCCTGCGTCGAACCGGCCAGCACCAGCCACAACGGCAGGATGAACAGGGCCACGCCGAGCAGCAGCACGACATGCGCCGGCCAGTCGATGCGCCGCATCAGCTATCGGTCCGTCTCGACAGGAAGCGGAACTGCACCGCCGTCAGCACGATCACACCGAGCATCAGCACCACCGATTGGGCCGAGGAGCCGCCGACGTCGAGATTGATCAGGCCGTCACGGAACACCTTCACGACCAGCGTCTCGGTGGCTTTGCCCGGGCCGCCCTGGGTGAGTGCTTGGATGGTGCCGAACGTGTCGAAGGCGGCATAGACGAGGTTGACCACGATGAGAAAGAACACCGTGGGCATCAGCAACGGCAGCACCATGGTGCGGAAGCGGAACCAGCCCTTGGCGCCATCCATTCGCGCGGCCTCGATGACGGCGCGGGGGATCGACTGCAGGCCAGCGAGGAAAAAGATGAAATTATAGCTGACCTGCTTCCACGCGCTAGCGCCGATCACGACCGACATCGCCTGCAGACCGTTCAGCTTGTAGTCCCACGGCACGCCATGGCGGTTGAGCCAGCGACCGATCAGCCCGATCTGCGGGTGCAGCAGCAGGATCCACAGCACCGCGGCGACGGCAGGGGCCACGGCGTAGGGCCAGATCAACATGATGCGGTACCATCCGCGCCCACGGATCTCGCGGTCGGCACACACGGCCAGTAGGAGCGCCACGCCCATCGACAGCACCGAGACCGCGACGCAGAACACCAGCGTGCGACCGATGCTGTCGCGGTACAGCGGGTCGGTAAACAGGTCGTAAAAATTCTCCGTGCCGACGAAGGTAGTGCGGATGCCGAAGGGGTCTGCCCGCGTCATGCTCGACCAGATCGCCTGTCCGGCTGGCCACAGGAAGAACACAAAGGTCAGCAGTAGCTGCGGCAGCACCAGAAGGATCGGGAAGGCCCGTCCCGGAAAGATTGTGCGGCGTTCCATGACGAACGCGGGGCCTGTGACCAGGCCCCGCTGTTGCTCAGGTGCGAACTGACTTCTCGAACTCGCGCAACACGCGGTTGCCGCGCGCGACCGCCGAGTCGAGTGCCGCCTGCGCGTTCTGCTGGCCCTGCAGCGCCTTCTCGACCTCTTCGTAGACGATGTTGCGGATCTCAGGCAGCCGGCCGAGCCGCAGGCCGCGGGAGTTCTCCGTCACCGTGCCGCGGGTGAGCGACTTGATGGCGATGTCGGCGCCCGGGTTCTTTTCGTAATATCCCTGTTTCTGTGACAGCTCGTAGCCGCCCAGCGTCACCGGCACGTAGCCGGTGTGCTGGTGATACAATGTGTCATTTTCGGGCTGGGCGAGGAACTGCAGGAACTGCGCGACCGCCTTGTATTCCTCGGGCTTGCGGGTCGGCGTTGTCATCGTCCACAGGCTGGCGCCACCGATGATGGTGTTGTTCGGCTGTTGGATGACCGCGGGGTCGTAGGGAAGCATGGCTGCCGCCCATTTGAACTTTGCGTTGCGTACGATGTCGGCACGCCCCGCGGAGGAGCCGAAGCCGATGGCGGTCTGGCCGGAGTAGAACACCGGGTCGGGCGTGTTGTCGCGGCCGGTGTATTTGAAGGCGCCGTCCCGGGCGAGCTCGAGCAGCATCTGCAACTGCTTCACCTGGGGCGCCGCATTGAACTTCAGCTCGGTGTCCAGCCCTTCGAACCCGTCCGCCTTGGTGGCGAAGGGCAGGTTGTGGATGGCGCTGTATTCCTCAAGCTGGATCCATGCGAACCACGAGGTCGTGGTGGCCATCAGCTCCTGGCCGCCCGACTTCGCCATGGTGGGAACCGCCCATTTTTCCTTCAGCGCACGCGCCGCGGTGGCGAACTCGGCCCAGGTGACGGGCGCCTTCTCGGGGTCGAGCCCAGCCATCTCGAAGGCGTCCTTATTGTACCACATGACGCCGGTCGACGAATTGAACGGCATAGAGGCCATGCGGCCGTCCACCAGGCTGTAGTAGCCACGCACGGCGGGCAGATAGGTAGCGGGGTCGATCTTAAGGCCGGTGTCCTGGGCAAGCTGCCAGACCTGCTTCACTGCGGGGCCGGCTGCGAGCATCGAGCCGGTGCCGACCTCATAGATCTGCGCGATGTGCGGCGCCTGGCCGGCGCGCCAGGCGGCGATGGCCGCCGTCAGCGTCTCTGGGTAGCTGCCTTTGAAGATCGGCTCGACCTCGACACCGGACTGGCTCGCGTTGAAGTCTCGCGCAATGCGGTTGATCTCGTCACCATTGGCGCCAGTCATTGCATGCCAGAAAACGACCTTGGTCTTGCTGGCGGCCTGCGCCCACGCGGTTGCGGGCAAGGCTGCGGGGCTGGCTGCCAGAGCGGCGGCGCCGGCGAGAAGCGTGCGACGATGCATCGGATCGTTCCTTCTGTTTCCTGGCCAGGGTCTGGGCCCTCGCTTGGTCTCCACACCTATCCGTTCCGGGTGCGGCCGTCGATTGTTTTGCGCGTGACGGTTTTCGGGCGGCGTTTGACCTGGACGCCCGCCCGGGAAGGGTGGCCAATAACGCCACCTCGTTAGAATGGTCGTTCTTCACCAGTGTCGTTCTCTCTCACCCTCATCGATCTCGCCGGCGCCATCGCCCTGCTGCTTTGGGGCGTGCACATGGTGCAAAGCGGGATCCAGCGCGCCTTCGGGGCCGAGCTGCGCCGTACGCTGGGGGCCGCCCTGGGCGATCGCCTCCGCGCCTTCATGGCGGGGCTCGGGGTGACGGCTGCGTTGCAGAGCAGCACGGCCACCGGCCTGATCGTGGCCTCCTTCGCAGCCGAAGGGCTGGTGGAGCTGATGCCGGCGCTGTCGGCCATGCTCGGCGCCAATGTCGGCACCACGCTGATCGTGCAGGCGTTCTCGTTCAACGTGGCGCAGATCGCTCCGCTGTTCATCCTCATCGGCGTGACGATGTTCCGTCGCGGGCAGCAGACCCGCACGCGCGACCTCGGCCGCGTCGGCATCGGGCTGGGATTGATGCTGTTCGCCCTGCGACAGCTGCTGACGCTAATCACGCCGTTCGAGGATGTGCCGAGCCTGCGGTTGCTGCTCGGCGAGATCACCACCGACCCAATGGTCGCCGTGTTGCTGGCAGCCATGCTGACCTGGGCGGCGCATTCCTCCGTCGCCGTGGTGCTGCTGGTGATGTCCTTCGCCGCCAAGGGCGTGGTGCCGCCGCATGCTGCCTTTGCCCTGGTGCTCGGTGCCAATTTAGGTTCCGCGATCAACCCGGTGCTGGAAGGTGTTGCTGGCAGCGACTGGTCGAACCGGCGAGTGGCTGTGGGCAATCTGCTGAACCGGGTGATCGGCGTGGTCGCGGGGCTGATGCTGCTCGACCTGTTGAGCCCGTGGCTGGTGACGATCGATCCCGACAATGCCCGTGTGGTGGCGGATTTCCACACCGGCTTCAATGTTGTGCTGGCGGTGCTGTTCCTGCCGGTGCTGCGCCCGTTCGCAGCCTTGCTCGTGCGGTTTCTGCCCTCACGCGTCGATGCCGCCGACCCCTCGCAGCCGCGTTACCTCGATGCCGCCGCCCGTGAGACGCCGACCATCGCGCTGGCCGCAGCGGCTCGCGAGGCGCTGCGCATGGTCGATGTGCTGGAGGCGATGCTGCAGGGCGTCACGACCGCGCTGCGCGGCACCGACCGCAACGCCGTGGGCGAAACCCGCCGGCTGGACGACATGCTCGACCGGCTCAACACAGCCATCAAGGAGTATATCGTGGGGCTCGACAGCGACGATCTCAGTGAGGCCGATACGAGGCGGATCAGCGAAATCCTCACCTTTACCACCAACCTTGAACACGCCGGCGATGTGATCGAACGCAACGTGCTCAGCGGTGCGGCCAAGCGGTTGAAACGCGGGGTGTCGTTCCCGGTCGACGTGCAGGCGGCGTTGGACGAGGCGATGCTGCGGCTGGGCCGCAACCTGCGGGCCGCAGCCGCCGTCTTCATGACATCGGACAACACCGCCGCCCGCGCGCTGGTCGGTGAGAAGGCAGCGTTTCGCGACATCGAACAGTCCGCCACCGAAGCCCATTTCGCCTGGCTGCGCAGCGGTCAGGCGGAGCCTGGCGAGCAGAGTGCCCTGCACCTGGACCTGCTGCGGGACTTTAAGCGGATCAACGCCCATTTGGTCGCCGCCGCCGCCTATCCCGTCCTGCAGGACCAGGGCTGAACGCGCTTGAGCGTGATGACGTCGGATCGGCGACGTCATCACGCTCAAGCTACACCTTGAGGTACTTGTTGAACCAGTCGAGCGTGTGCTGCCAAGCTTCCTTGGCCGCAACTTCGTCGTAGCGGGGCGTCGTGTCGTTGTGGAACCCGTGGTTGGCGCCCTTGTAGATATGTCCTTCATGCGGCACGCCCGCCTTGGTCAGCTCGGTGTCGAACGCGGGCCATCCGCTGGTGACGCGGGTGTCCAGTTCGGCATATTGGGCGTTGATCGGCGTCGTGATCTTGGCGGTGTCGGCAGCATTGGGCTGCAAGCCGTAGAACGGTACAGCCGCGGATAGTTCGCGGCCCATGTGGACCGCGATTTGGTTGACGATGCCGCCGCCAAAGCAGAAGCCGACCGCGCCGAGCTTGCCGCTGCTGTCCGCTCGGTTCTTGAGCCAGATGGCCGAGGCAAAGAAATCCTCGCGCATCTTCGTCGGATCGACCTGCGTGAACATCGCCGTGGCCTTCTCCTCATCCCCCGGATAGCCACCGAGCGAGGTCAGACCATCCGGGGCAAAGGCGATGTAGCCGGCGATCGCGAGCCGCCGGGCCACGTCCTCGATATAAGGGTTGAGGCCACGGTTCTCATGGATCACCAGCACTGCAGGCGACTTCGCCACGTCGGCGGGCTTTGCCATATACCCTTTGATGCTGCCGTTGCCCTGCGGCGAAGCAACCGTCTCCCGCGTGCTGACGATCCGTTTGTCATCCAGCGGCACCTGGATCGCCCAGGCGTAGTTCGGCTTCAGCATGTCGAGCAGCATAGCGGCCGTCACACCGCCAACGGCAAATTTCTGGGCGCCGTCGAGGAAGTCGCGCCGGCTTTTCTGGCCATGGACATAGCCATCGAACAGATTGAGCAGCTCCTGTGGAAAGTCGGAGGCCTTCTTGCGTTCCATGTATGCGTTCCCGATGTTGCAGCGGACGCACGTTATCATCAGTGCCTTGCGCGCGGCAGGGTGACCGAAGGTGGAATCATCGAAATGTCTGAATCGCGAGGAAAAACAGAGAGCTAGACCGGCGCGATTTCGCCGATCAGAAATCATCCTGGTCTAGCGCGTGGCCACCAGCGGGTTTGGGTCGGCACCTGGGGGTGCCCAGCCGCCGGTGCGCCACAGGAACTCGCCGAACTCATTCTGCGTCCATAGCCCATGCTGCCAGATCAGCCCTGGCGGCACGCGGGTCCACCGCCCGGACTGCCAGACAAACTCCTTGCCGTTCCACTCCCAGGTGTTGGGCTGCCACGATACGTCGCGCGCTGGCGCCCTAGGCGTCGGCTCGACCTTGGGACGGGGGATCGGCGGCGGCGGTTTCGGAGCGGGAGCCTGTTCCGTGCGGCTGGCGAAGAAGATCCAGGGCGAGCGGCGGGCCAGCGGGTCGGCGGGTTCGTTCAGCGCCTGGCGCTGTGGGGGCGGCATGTCTTCCGGTCGGCCGAAGCGACGAATGAAGTCACGGTCGAGCGATGCATCGCCCGCCGGCATGCGTCCCGGCGCCGAGCAGCCGGCGAGCAGACACAGCATCGGCACGAGGAGGTTTCTCAGGCACATGGCGTTCTTTTACGTCAGATGGGCCAGGCCCAGATAGTCCTGACTCTGCATTTCCTCGAGCCTTGAAGCGGTGCGTTCGAAGGCTTTTGCCCCCTCGCCGCGCTGGTAGAGTTGGTCCGGCCAGGCGGTGGCGGAGGCGACCAGTTTCACGCGATGATCATACAACGCATCGATCAGCACGATGAAGCGGCGGGCGCGATCGAAGTTGTCCGGCGAAAGCCGGGGAATGCCATCGAGCACCAGCGCGTGAAAATGCGTGGCCAGCGCCAGATAGTCGCCGGCGCCCAGCGCCTGGCCGCAAAGTGCCTCGAAATCGAACCGCGCTACACCCTGCGCCGCGATCGGTACCGCCACCGTGCGGCCCATGACCGTAAGCGTCTCCGCCCGTGGTTGGGCGTGGCCGGTGAGTTCCGAAAACGCTGCATCCAGCGCACGTTCGGCGCGGCCATCTGCCGGCACATGCCAGGTTGGCATGCCGCGCAGCCGGGCGCGGCGGAAATCGCGACCGCCCTCCATCACCAGCACGTCCAAATACTGCTTGATCAGGCCGATGAACGGCAGGAACGCGTCCCGCCCGGGTTGGCCCTTGAACAGATCGTCGGGCGCCGTGTTAGACGTTGTGACCACCACGACGCCACGATCAAACAGTGCCTGGAACAGTCGGCCCAGAATCATGGCGTCAGCGATGTCGTTAACCTGGAATTCGTCGAAGCACAGCAGCGCCGCCTCCGCCGCGATTGTGTCGGCGAGCGGCGGGATCGGGTCGGACTCGTTCGGGTTGGCACGGCGCCAGGCGAAGATGCGCTTGTGGGCGTCCTGCATGAACTGGTGAAAGTGCAGCCGGCGCTTGCGCCCGACGTCGGCTGTAGCGAAGAATAAATCCATCAGCATGGATTTGCCGCGGCCGACCTCGCCGACCAGATAAAGCCCATGCGGGCGGACCTCATCGGCCCCTTCTGTGGGCTTGCGGCGCAGGAAGCGACTGAACAGCCCGGCCTTGGCCGATGAGTGAGGGTCGGGATCGTAGCCGCGCAGCTTGGTCCACAGATCCTGCAGCCGCTCGATCGCGACCGCCTGCGATGGATCTGGCGTCAGTGCGCCCGCGGCAACCCGGGCGCGATAGGCGGGAAGGGGGCCGGCGCGCAGATCGTCGGCAGGTCGGTTGCTGTCCATGATGCGCTGCGGCATAGCGCAGATCCGCCACCTGTGGAACCGGTCAGCCGAAGCCTGTAGAAGACGATGAACATCGCGTTGGAGCCGGCCATGGCCATCCTCGATCTCGCAGCCTTCCGCAGCACTCCTGCTTCGCAGGATCCGTTCGCCCATGTCATCGTTCCCGCCTTCGTGCCGTCATCACAGCTCGACGGCGTGCTGGCCGACCTGCCGCAGATGGCCAAGGGAGGCTCGTTTCCGATCGGCTCGCTGAAGCTTGGCGTGCAGGCGCGGGCAATGCTGGCTGAACTGGAAGGCGCTGCGTTTCGCGACGCGGTGGCCGAAAAATTCGGCCTGGACCTCGCCGGCGCCGTCACCATGACCACCCTGCGCGGCCGCTCGCGCGAAAAGGACGGCCGCGTTCACACCGACTCGACCGCCAAGCGTGTCACCGTGCTCCTCTATCTGAACCGTGAGACCGATGCCTGGCAGGCACACCAGGGCTGCCTGCGCCTGCTGCGCCTGCCCGACTCGCTCGATGATTATGTTGCGGAGGTGCCGCCCGTGAACGGCACCCTGCTCGTGTTCCCCAACACGGCTAACGCCTGGCATGGCCACAAGCAGTTCGTCGGACAGCGCTATGTCGTGCAGCTCAACTACATGACGGGCAATGCTGCGGCCCGTGCCGAGATCCGCCGGCACCGGATTTCGGCCTTCATAAAGAAACTGACCATGGTTGCCGCTTCGTGATTGCGCCAGCGATAATCACATCTACGCGATCTTGCGCGATCCGTGCACGGATTTGCGCGAAACCCGCAGTCGCACCGTCTGCACCGTAAAGCCCACGGAACCGCGGCAAAACGGCCGCCAATACTGTCGAACCCGCATCGAAGCCGTGGCCTGATGAACAGGTCCCGTCCGGAGCATGATGGTTTGTCGATGAACCAAGCCGGTTGATTGGACTTCACCCTGCACTCAGCAGGCACCTGCCGCAGTTCGTGTCCCGAGATGACACCGGCGGGGCGCCCCAATCGAAGGAACCACACGCATGTCCATTATAGCCTGGCTGATCCTCGGCCTCATCGCAGGATTTATCGGCAGCAAGATCGTCAACAACTCTGGTGAGGGCCTGATGCTCGACATCGTGCTCGGCGTTGTCGGCGCTGTCGTCGGCGGGTTCCTGTTCACCTTCTTCGGAGCCGCACCGGTGACCGGGCTCAACATCTATAGCCTGATCGTCGCCGTGGTCGGCTCGATCGTGGTGCTGTGGATCTACCACGCCATCGCCGGCCGCGGCCGCTCGGCGATTTAGAGAGGATCTAGCTAGCTCACCTTCTCGAAAGCAGTACGACCCGCGATCTGGCAGTCCACGAGAATTTTGATCTCGTGGACTGCCGGGGAGCTGCACGCATGTGGTGAAGTTTGCGAGCAATTGGAACTTGCGGCGTTTGGGGCACCCGATTTTTTGACGTAGTGGATGCCGTAAACGCCGACGCGCCCCTTTGGAACGGCAGCCGCAACGCCGCATGCAGGCACCCCGTCATCCGGCGCAGGCGCGCCATCAGGGGCAGATTCTGCAAATTGAGCAGCGCCGCTGCGGGGAACCGTTTGCGATCAAACGCCGCCGAGACGGCCGTTGTTTCGTCGACGATGTGGTGGCGGCGTTCGGCGTTGAAGATCTCCTTCGGCGCCGGCGCTGCGGGAGCATCTCGATCGGGCCTCGGCGCCAGGTTCGACACGCCGGGCCTAGAGCGGGGTGACGTCTGATAGGCGACGTCACCCCGCTCTAGCTGTTTGTTTTATCGCGTGACTCAGACCTTTCGGTGATTCCACCTTCGGTCATCACGCTCTAGCGATCGGTCAGCCGCAGCTCGATCCGCCGGTTCTTCGCGTAGGCTTCTGGCGTGTCGGCGGAGTCGAGCGGCTGGTTCTCTCCGAAGCCGGTGGCGGCGATCCGGTTGGCGGGAATGCCTTCCGCTACCAGTAGCTTGGCCACCCTGATGGCGCGGTCGGCCGACAGTTCCCAGTTGGACGCGTAGCGGCCGGTGGTCGGCTGCTTGTCGGCGTGGCCATCGACGCGCAGCAGCCAGTTCACGTCGGGAGGAATCTCGGCGGCAATGGTCTTGAGTGTCGCGGCAAGGTCGCGAATCTGGTCCTGGCCGGTCTGCGTCAGATCCGCCGAGCCGACCGGGAACAGGACTTCCGACTGAAACACGAAACGGTCGCCGACGATGTTGATGCCGGGGCGATTGGCCAGAACCTCGCGCAGCCGCCCAAAGAATTCGCTTCGGTAACGTTGCAGCTCCTCCACCTTCTGCGCGAGCGCCGCGTTGAGGCGACTGCCGAGATTGGTGATCTGCACGTCCTTGTCCTTGCCCGATGCTTCTGACGCATCGAGCGCGTGGGACACGCTGGCCATCTGCTGGCGCAGCTGTTCCATCTGCTGGTTGAGCAGCGCCACCTGGGCGCGGGCGGAATCGCCCAGGCGTTTCTCGTCGGACAGCTGGACTGCTACGGCTGCGCGGCGTTGCTCCTCGGTTGTGGCACGGACCGCGGCGTCCTGCGCCTGCCGTTCCAGCGCGTCGCGCAGCGCGATGACGGCGCGCAACTGCTCGGAAAGTTTCGCGAGGTCGGACAGTTTGGTGTCGATGGTTGCCTTGTCGGCCTTGACGGTGCGGTCGAGTGCCTCGGACTGGCGCTGCATTTCGGCCAGATGGGTCTGTGCGTCCGATAGCTGGCGGCGAGCCTCGGCGAGATCCGCGGCGGTGGCGTTGAACCTGGCGAGGTTTGCTGTGACAAGTGCCGCGTTTTCGGATGCCTTCTGCGCATTGGCGGCGGCGGTTTCGCTGGCGACATCGCCGCGCTCGGCGATGTCGGCGAGTTGCAACTGCAGCGCTTCGTTGCGCGCCAACGCGGAGCGGGCCTGCAGATCGGCGTCGGCCAGCCGCGCGGTCAGACGGTCGCGGTCGAGTTTCAACCCGTCGCGTTCGGCGGCCAGCCGGACCTGGTCGCGGTTGAGCGCGGCCAGCTGGCTCGCCAGGCTGTCGCGATTGGTGTTTGCTGCGGCGATGTCGCGGTTGAGCCCTGCCACCGACAGGCGCAGTTCGGCGGTGCGGTTACGCTCGAGCGACAACATGTCGGAAATCTCGGCCATCTGACGGCCGACCCGGTCGAGCTGCTGGTCGCGGCCGGACAGCGCGACGGACAGGAATGCCTGCGCCAGCACGAACACCAGCAGCACGAAGATGATGACCATGAGCAGCGTGGACAGCGCATCCACATACCCTGGCCATACGTTGATCCCCTCCGAGTGGCTGCCGCGTCTGCGCAGTGCCATGACTACCTCTGCTGATCTTCGGCAAGTGCCGCGATGGTGCGCGTGAGGATCTTGATTTCGCTGCGGATCTCAGCGGTCGACTGGCTGCGGCCCTGTTCCAGCTCGCCCAGCAGCCGCTGGGCATAGATTTCGATGTTGCGCAGATGGCCGCGGGCGACATCGTCGGAATTGTCGCGGGGTTCGGCAATGCGCTGCAGCGTGGGGGCAAGCGCCTGCTGCGCCTCGGCCATGCGCAGCATCACCTGCTGGTTGGCGCGCATGCTGTCCGACAGAGTAGCGATCCGTTCGACCAGAGCCAGGATAGTCTGGTTGGCTTCCTTGCGACCCTCCTCGCCGCGGGCCAGGATCCGCTGCAGGTTCTCCATGTTTTCAGCCGTCTGCTCCAGCAGCGCCTGGACATAGACAGGCACGGAGCCTTCGCCCTCCGACCCCAGCACGCCGGAGGCAAGCCGGGTCAGGCCGGCCAGCCATTCCTCGAGCTCGTTGAAGAAGCGGTTCTGCGCCTGGCCGGCGGTCAGGTCGAGAAACCCCAGCACCAGCGCTCCGGCGAGGCCGAGCATGGAGGAGGAGAACGCCGTGCCCATGCCCTTCAATGGCCGGGCCAGGCCGGATTTCAGCTGCTCGAACAACGCGTTGATGTCGCCCGAGCCGACCGACATATTGTTGATGACGTCGCCGACCGAGGACACTGTCAGCAGCAGGCCCCAGAACGTGCCGAGCAGGCCGAGAAAGATCAGCAGCCCGGTCATGTAGCGCGACAATTCGCGGCTTTCGTCGAGCCGACTGGCAATGCTGTCGAGCAGGCTGCGCATCGCCGGCGCGGAAATAGTGAAGCGGTCCTGGTCGGCCGGGTTGCCGCCACGCCCGCCGTCGCGCGCCGACTTGGCCGCACGGGCGGCCAGCATGCTCGCCATCGGCGCGAGCAGCTTAGGGGGCGGCATCGAGGCCAGGCGCGGCCGGGCCCGCTGGAATGTCTCGAGCCAAGTGACCTCGAGCGTGAGCCGCGTGACCTGGCGAATGTTCCAGGCGATGCCGATTGCCAGCACCGTTACGATCAGCGCGTTCAGCAGCGGGTTGGCGGAGAACGCGGTGAGCAGCGCCTGGGACAACAGGCCCGCGACCACCAGCACAACGGCCAGGAACACCAGCATCCGGATCAGGTAGGAGGTCGGCCGCGTCATGTCTGGGTTCCGGATCGGGCGATTGCGGTGGTGGCCTCAGGGCCTCTTGGCGGGCGTCGTCGCCGATGTCTGGGTCGGCATGATCTGCGGTCCGGTCATGATGTCGGTCCGGTCAGGTGGTCCGTCGGCAAAGCCAGGTGAGGCCGGGCCGAGCGCGCGCACATAGATGCGCACCGAGGCGATCCCCTGGCCAATCAGCACACTGCGTACCGCCTCGGCCCGCGACAGCGAGATCCGCCGCGCGGTGGAAGGGTCCTCCGGCGTGCCAGCCGCGAAGCTGGTGACGGTGAAGCTGGCGTTTTCGGCGGCGGGGGGAATGCCTGGCCCGCCGCGCACGAGGGCGCGGATGGAGGCTTCGGTGTTCGGATTGAGGTCGGCCCGGCCGGTGCCGAAGCTGATGCGCAGGCCGCCGGCCACGGGAATGGCGATGCCAGGTGCGTCGGCGGCCACCGTGGGCGGCGGCGGCGGCGTGGCCGGTCGCGTTGGCACCACCACAGGCGGGGGCAGCACGATCGGCGGCGGTGCGTTGGTCGGCACCACCGGCAGCGAGCCGGGCGCACCGGGAGCGATGCGCACGGTGGAGTTCGAGTTGGCGGCTGGGGCCTTGGCGGCAGGTGCGGGTTTTCCCGGCGACGTGGTGGTTTTGGCAGGAGCTGTGCTGTGCGCCGGCGGCGGTGCCGGCCGTTTCCCGGGCTCGGTTTTGCCCAACGGCTCAAGCGCGCGCGGGTCGACTGTCACGGGTGCCATGCCCTGGGCCTGGGCGGTGGCGATCACCAGGGACACGAGCAGGGTCGCTGTGATGGTGGGAGGGAGGATGCGCATGGCCTGTACCCTAGCTGGAACCTCGGGACGGCTCAATGAACGGCGGATGACGAAGCGGGTCAGCCGGTGGCAAGGCCCGCAGCCTGCATGCCGTCGAGCACGGCGGCCGTCAGTATCGGGTGCATGGTCGGGTTGGCCGCCACGATATTGCCGGTGTCGCGGGGGTCATGGCCTTGCGGGTCGGTCGCGTAGCCGCCCGCTTCGCGCACGATCAGCAGGCCTGCGTTGCTGTCCCACGGTTTCAGGCCGAGCTCCCAATACCCGTCGTAGCGGCCGGCGGCGACCCAGGCGAGGTCGAGTGCTGCGGCCCCGAAGCGGCGGATACCCGCCACCTGCGGCATCAGCGATCCCAGGGTGCGGGCGAAGGCGAGGCGGTTGGCGGGGGCGACGGCTGCGAAAGGGATGCCGGTGGCGAATACCGCTTCGGTCAGGTTGCGCCGCGCCGACACACGCAAGCGACGTTCGTTCAGATACGCGCCGATGCCCTTCTCGGCCCAGAACATCTCAGCGACCGTCGGCGCGTAGATCAGCGACGCCGCGGTTTCGGTGGTGCCATCCTGCAGTCGACGTTCGAGGCCGATGCTGATCGCCCAATGCGGAATGCCGTGCAGGAAGTTGCTGGTGCCGTCCAACGGGTCGATCACCCATCGCCAGGTCCAGTTGTCGGAACCGGAGGCGCCCGATTCCTCCATCAGGAAGGCGTAGCCCGGCCGCGCCTTGTTGAGGTCCTCGCGCAGACTGGCCTCCGCGCGCAGATCGGCCTGGGAAACGAAGTCGCCCGGGCCTTTCACGCTCACCTGCAGTTGCTCGACCTCGTTGAAGTCGCGCAACAGGCGTTTCGCAGCCTTGTGGGCTGCGTTCTGCATGATCGTCATGTGGGGCGAGAGGCGGAGCGCCATGGGGGTGGTTAACCCTTGAACCGCTCCACGTAGGTGATGTCCTCGGTGCGGACGACGATGCGCTCCCCCGATTCGATGAACGGAGGCACCATGCATTTCAGCCCGTTCTCAAGCTTGGCGGGCTTATATGAGGAGGTCGCGGTCTGGCCCTTGGTAACCGGATCGGCCTCGATGATCTGCAGCACCACGGTCTGCGGCAGGCTCATGGCCACCGGGTCGCCCTCGACGAGATCGACCTCGACCTCCATGTTGTCCTGCAGGAATGCGACCTTCTCGCCCAGAATATCGGCTGGGATCATTGCCTGCTCGAATGTTTCCGGGTCCATCAGAACCAGATTGTCACCGTCGGTGTAGGAATAGGTGTACATCTTCTGCTCGGTCTGCAGCCGCTCCACAGTATCGGCGGTGCGCCAACGCTCGTTGGTCTTGTTTCCGGTCTTGAGATTGCGCATTTCAACCTGAATGAAGGCGCCGCCTTTGCCTGGTGTGATGATCTGCTGCTTCAGCACCGTCCAGCGGTTGCCTTCATGCTCGATCACCTGGCCGGCGCGGATCAGGTTTGCCTGCTGCTTCATCGGAATACTCTCGGTATGGGCGCGGTCTTGCGGGAAGCGGGTGTCTAGACCCTTGGGGGGGCAACGGCAAGGCGGTGCGGGTTTCCCGCGGGGTCGCGCACGCTCTCGCCTTCGAGGTAGCCAGGGTTGAGCGGCACCTTGCCGAAGCCGCCGGGAATGTCGAGGACATAGGTGGGCCAGGCCAGGCCAGTCACACGCCCGCGCAGCGCGCGCAGCAGCGCCTGGCCTTCCGCGATTGGCACATGAAACCGCGCGGTGCCAGGCGCAGCGTCGAGCTGGTGCAGATAATACGGTTTCACCCGCACGGCCAACATGGCCCGGAACAGCGCCTCCAATGCGGCAACGCTGTCATTGACCCCACGCAACAGAACCGACTGGCCCAGCACCGGGATCGCCTCTGCCTGTATCCTGTGCAAAGCGGCCCGCGCCGCCGGCGTCAGTTCGCTTGCATGGTTTGCGTGCAGCACCAAAAACATCGCTTTGTCGGTCCGCAACGATGCCGCAAGCTCCGCCGTCACCAGCGCGGGGTCGGCGACAGGCACGCGGCTATGGATGCGGATCGTGGCGAGGTGGGGCAGGGTGGACAAGGCAGCCACAATCGCACCCAGGCGGCGCGGCGAGAGCATCAGCGGATCGCCGCCGGTCAGGATCACCTCGGTGATCTCAGGGCGGGCGGCAAGCCATGCATAGGCGGCGTCGAGCTCGGCCTCGCTCAGCAGCCCACCATCCGGGCCCACATGTTCGCGGCGAAAGCAGAAGCGGCAATACACCGGGCAGATCAGCAGCGGCTTGAGCAACGCGCGGTCGGCGTAGCGATGCACGATGCCCTTGATTGGCGACAGCGAATCGTCACCGATCGGGTCGGCCCGCTCATGTGCCGACGTGACCAGCTCGGTGACATCAGGCACGAACTGCCGCCCGATTGGATCGTCCGCTGCCGAGATCAGCGCCTGCAGGGCCGGTGGGATCGCCACCGCATAACGCGCCTCCACCGCTGCGATCGCATCGCGCTGGTCAGGCATGACAAGCCCGGCGCTGACCAGCGCATCTGCATCACGTAACGTTCTGGAAGCCCCGTTCATCGCGGTGCTGTAGTCCTGGCCGTCCCGACCGGCAACCGGAGCCCTGCCATGCAATACGTGCTGACCGATGTGTTCACCGACACCGCCTTCGGCGGCAACCAGCTCGCCGTGTTCCCCGACGCCAACGGTCTCGACGCGCGCCAGATGCAGGCGATCGCGCGGGAGATGAACCTCTCCGAGAGCAGCTTCGTCACCCCCGGCACCGCCCCCGGCCGTTTCGGCCTGCGCATCTTCACCCCGCACACCGAACTGGCCTTCGCCGGCCACCCCACGGTGGGCACGGCCGTGGTGCTGGCCCATCTCGGCCGCACCGGCGAGGCGGCCGAGATCGTGCTCGAGGAAGGCGTTGGCCCGGTGCGGGTCGTGCTGGGTGAGGCGCGCGCGACATTCTTTATGGTGGGTGCCGCCGAGACACGGCCGCACAGTGTCATTCCCGCGATGTTCTCAGACGCCCTCGGGCTGAAGCGCAGCACCCTGGCGGGCACACCCTGGCAGGCCGGCTACGGCAACGCCTTCACCCTCATTCCGCTCAACAGCCGCGAGGACGTCGCCGCCGCGGCCCTGCTCGGCGACCGCTGGGATGCCTTGTCGCAGGCGCTGTGGGCTGGCCGCGCGGCCTACGTCCATGCTGTCACCGCCCGTGACGGCGACACGCTGCATATCCATGCCCGCATGTTCGGGCGCGGCCTTGGCATTTATGAGGACAGCGCCACCGGCTCAGCCGCCGCAGCCCTCGCCGGCAGCATCGAGACGGACGCGACCCGCCTGATCATCACACAAGGCGTGGAGATGGGTCGCCCCAGTCGCATCGACGCCGAGATCACTCGCGAGGACGGCGTGGTGACTGGCATCGCGATCGGCGGCGGCGCCGTGGTGGTGGCCGAAGGGCGCTTCACCCGCCTGCCATGAGCCGGGAGGACCGGTTTTCCGTGCTGCGCCGCCGGGCCGAGCTGACGGCGGCGACCCGCGTGTTCTTCCAGGCCCGCGCCTACACGGAGGTCGAAACCCCCTACGCCGTGCCCACGCCGGGCGAGGAGGTGCACCTGCGCCCATTCCGCACCGAACGCACGGCGCCCAACGGTGAAATCGAAACGCTGTGGCTGCACACAAGCCCGGAATTCGCCATGAAGCGCCTGCTGGCGGCAGGCGCCGGCCCGATCTTCCAGCTCGCCCGCGTCTGGCGCAACGGGGAGGGCAGCGACCACCACATCCACGAGTTCACCATGCTCGAATGGTACCGCCCCGGCGCCACACTCGATGACCTCATGGACGAAACCGAGGCGCTGCTGCGCGCGGTGCTCCCCGATCCCGTCACCTGCCGCGGCATCACAACCCCGCTCGAATTCGACCGGCTGACGATGGCGGAAGCCTTCACCCGCTACGTCGGCGCCGATCTGCTGGCCACCGCCGAGAACGCACATGCCCTCGCGACCCAGGCCGGCGCCCGCCTGCGCGATGGCGAAACCTGGGAAGACCTGTTCTTCCGCCTGCTGCTCGAACGCATCGAACCCGCCATCACGGCTCGCCCGACCTTCCTCACCCACTGGCCCGCAGCCCAGGCCGCGCTGGCCCGTCGCGACCCTGCTGATCCCCGCGTCGCCGAGCGGTTCGAGCTCTATGTCTGTGGCCTCGAAATTGCGAACGCCTTCGCTGAACTCACCGATCCCGCCGAGCAACGTGGCCGCTTCGAGGCCGATCGCGCCCGGCGCCTCGCCCTCTATGGCGGTCCGGACTGGCCGATCGACGAAGCCTTCCTCGCAGCACTCCCCACCATGCCCGCCTGCGCCGGCATCGCCCTCGGGTTCGACCGTCTTGCCATGCTCGCAACCGGTTCGGCAAATATCCGCGAGGTCCTGTGGCTGCCCCCCGGCAATCCCATATGAGGGATAAGAGGTTTTTCGCGGAGCCCATCATGCGTCGCCTGCTTCCCCTGCTGCTCGTCCTCCCCTTCGTCGCCGGCTGCGTCAACGTGGTCGCAGACCGGGCCGCGTATCTGCAAAGCTTCGTCGGCAAGCCAGAGGCGGAGTTGGTCCGGGCCCTTGGCGTGCCGACCCGCACCTACGATCGCGACGGCCATCGCTTCCTTGCCTTCGACGAAACCAGCAGCCAGCCGGTCCCGATCGTGGCCCCCTACTATGGCTACGGGCCCCTCGGACCATACGGCTCCAGTGTCGTCCAGTACACCTGTGAAACCACGGCAGAGATCGATCTCGGCAATGTCGCAAACTTCACGCTGCGCGGCCAAGGCTGCGGCTATTATCCGTATTGAGTTTGCATCCGCCGTTCTGACAGCCGCGTAACGCAGCGGTAAGGGACGGCAAGGCGTCGTCCTCGCACATGGGACGGAACACATGCATTTGAGGAAATTGATCCCCGGTCTCGCAGCCCTCGGCCTGCTGGCCGGTTGCGCGCAACCGATGATGGCAACGCCCATGGCGAGTGCGGAGCCGAAGCCCGTGATCGTGGGTGGCGCTCCGATGCTTGCCAGCAAAACCATCGTCGCGAACGCCATCAATTCGGCCGATCACACCACGCTGGTGGCCGCCGTGAAGGCCGCCGGCCTGGTCGACACGCTGAACAGCCCCGGCCCGTTCACCGTCTTCGCCCCGGTCAACGCCGCGTTCGACGCGCTCCCCCCCGGCACCGTCGCCACTTTGCTGAAGCCCGAGAACAAGGCCGCGCTGACCAAGGTGCTCACCTACCACGTCGTCGCCGGCAAGATGGATTTCGACACGTTGCACAACGCCGTCATGGCCGGTGGCGGCAAGCTCGTTCTGACCACGGTGGCCGGCGTGCCGCTGACGGTGACGATGAACGGCCCGCACAACATCTTCATCACGGACGCCAAGGGCGGCATCGCGCATGTGACCACCTATGACGTCTATCAGTCCAACGGCGTCATCCATGTCATCGACAAGGTGCTGCTGCCAGGGTGAACCGCTCCGGGGATGCGTGCGTCGCATCCCCGTGCCTTGGCCTTAATTCGCAGAAATCAGCCGGCAGCGGTGATGGCGGCGGCCATCGCCCGCACACCCGCAGCGGGGCCCTGGGGATGGCCCCAGACGGCACTCACCACGGCCAGGAAATCGGCCCCCGCCGCGACCAGGGGCGCGCAGTTCTCAGCCGTGATCCCGCCGATCGCAACGCAAGGCAGTTCCATCAACTCCGACCACCACGACAGGATCTCCACCTCCGCGCGGATCGGCGCGTCCTTGGTCGTGGTGGGGAAGAACGCGCCAAACGCCACGTAATCCGCTCCGGCCTCACCTGCCTCGAATGCAAGTTCGCGGCTGTTGTGACAGGTCACGCCCATCGTCAGACTGCCCAGAATCTTGCGCGCCACCGGGGCCGGCGTGTCGTCCTGGCCGACATGGGCGCCGTCGCAGCCGTGTGCCACCGCCAGATCGGGTCGATCGTTGAGCAGGAATGCCACGTTGCGAGACTGCACCACTGGGCGCAGTGCATCGATCGCCCGGCGCAGCGTATCATCGTCGACATCTTTCAGTCGCAGCTGCACCGCCGCCACATCGCCTGCGTCGAGTGCTGCTGCCAGCGGGTCACGGAAGGCCTGCGGGTCGAGCGAGGGCGGCGTGATCAGATAAAGCCGGCAGCCCTCGTCGGCCATGCTCAGGCCGTCTCGAGATAGATGTCGATGATCTTCTGCAGCATCGCCATCGCTTCCGCGCGCGGACGCTGGAACGTGTTGCGGCCGATGATCGAGCCGTTGGCGCCGCCGTCCCGCAGGCCGCGGATCTCTTCGTAAAGCCCGTCGAGACCCTTCGACTCGCCGCCCGAGAACACCACCAGGCGCCTGCCGCCGAAGCAGGACTGCACGACATGGGCGACGCGCTTGGCCATGGTCGAGCCGTCGATCCCGTCATAGGATTTGCGCGCGGCCTCGAGGCCGATATGCGCGGTTGGCGGCTTTACCTTGATAATGTGCGCGCCGCACAACGCAGCCATATGTGCGGCATAGGCGCAGATGTCGAAAGCGGTTTCGGCGGCTTTGTCCAGCATCGGGCCGCGCGGATAGCTCCACAGCACCACCACCAAACCGGCGGCCTTGGCCTCCTCCGCCAGCTCCCGCAGCTCCTCCATCTGGTCGAACGCATACTCGGCGCCGGGATAGATGGTGAAGCCGATCGCCGAGCAGCCCAGCCGCAGCGCGTCGGCAACGCTTGCGGTCACCGCCTGGTCCTTGATGGTCGACAGGCTGTTGGACGAGTTCATCTTCAAAATGGTCGGCACGCAGCCGGCAAAGCTCGCGGCGGCCGCCTCGATCATGCCGAGCGGTGCCGCATAGGCGGACAGGCCGGCATCCAGTGCGAGCTGGAAATGGTAATGCGGGTCGTAGGCGGCTGGGTTCGGCGCGAAGCTGCGAGCCGGGCCGTGCTCGAAGCCTTGGTCGACCGGCAAGATCACCATTTTGCCGGTGCCGCCCAGTTTGCCTTGCATCAGGATGCGCGCGAGGTTTGTTTTGGTCCCGGGGTTGTCGCTCTCATACCAGCCCAGAATGGTCTTGACGTTTTGTGTCAGGTGCATGGTCGTTCCCCGGATGCTTGAAGTTTGTCGAGCGGATAGCGGCGCATAGCGCAGGCTTCGCCTGCTGTCACGAGTGGGTTTCGCCTGCGAAACAGCGCAATTGCCGCAAGGATCCGCGGTCCGCGAGGTCCAGACCCTGCGGCCGTTCGGCGAGCACCACGCCGCCAAGGCCTGCCGCGATCGCTGCCACCCGCGGCCACGCGGGCACGCGGGAATTGAGGACGAGATAGCGCAGCCCGGCCCGCAAACCCGCCATGGCCGCACCCGGCGCGTCGCCACAGTCCAGAATATCAATCACATCGGCCTCCGGATACGCCTCGAGGCCAGCGCCGATCAGTGCGCGCCACCACAGAACACCGCCAGAAACCGCGGCCCCGGGAGCTGACAAAAGTACAATCGGGCGTATCATACCCAGCGCGGCGCAGACATCTGGCAGTCCATGCACCACAACCACTGGTCGCCCACGCCATATTGCTGCACATGAACTGTAATCCATGGCTTGACGTTGAAGCCCCGACAGGGCTGAAACACAAGCATGGCGGATAGCAATGGCATGACTCGGGGAGAGCCCATGGACAGCGACGATCTGACCGCGCTGGCCGATCGGCTCGAACAGGCCCTGGAGCGAATTGCCCAACTCTCCGCAAGCCGGGCTGCCCGTCCGCAGCCTTCCGGCGAAGCTCCGTCGGGAACCATCGACCACGCAGCGCTCGCCGCCCGTCTCGACACCACGATCGCCCGCCTCAAGGCCGCGATCGGCGACACATAAGGAATTTTCCCGTGGCCCAGGTCACCGTCCGGATCAACGGCTACAGCTACACCGTCGGCTGCGAAGACGGGCAGGAAAACCACCTCATCGCGATGGCTGGTCAGGTGGAGCAGCGCATCGACAGCATCAAGGCGCTGGGCAGTAGCAGCGGCGAGAACCGCCTGCTGGTGCTGGCAGCGCTGCTGATGGCTGATGAACTGCATGATACCCGCACCGAACTCGACCAGTTCCGCGCGGCCCAGCCGGCCCGCGCCCGCGCCGCAGCCAGCCCCAAAGGCGAAGCGGATGCGGCAAAACGGCTCGCCCGCATGGCCGTGCGCGCAGAACAGATTGCAAACGGGCTCGAGCAGCCCTAGCTATGGGGGGCGGGGCTGCTGGGTGCGTCAGGTCGCTCATCCCCAGGGCCAATAAGCAACCTCCCGGGAACTGGCGCTGTCGTGATCTTGGTCACGGTATCTGGTGCCCACCTGCTCACGCAGGCCTTGGGAGGATGACATTCCAACGGCTTCGGCGGCTCCGCACTCTTTGACCATCCTTCCTGACGGCGTGGACGACGCCAAACGCCTGGTTCGAACCCAGGCCCTCGTGGCGCGGCAAGGCTGCGATCCGGCCTTGGGGGGCCGCCTCGGCGACCATCTTCTGGCGCGATTCCCGCCGGCACCCGATGCTGTCGTAGCCGGGTTCTGGCCGATGCCAGGCGAGATCGACATCCGTCTCCTGCTGCACCACTTGCACGAGCGTGGCCACATGATCGTGCTGCCGGAGACCCCGCTGCGTGGCAGCGCGCTGATCTTTCGCCATTGGCACCCGAACAGCGCGATGATCGCCGAGCGGTTCGGCACCTATCGGCCGGACGGGAGAGTGATGGTGCCCGATTTCCTGCTCGTTCCGCTGCTCGCCTTCGACCGCACCGGCCATCGCCTCGGCTACGGCGGCGGCTATTACGATCGCACGCTGGCGGCCCTTCCACAGGCGGTCGCCGTCGGCTGCGCATTCGCGGCGCAGGAACTGGACGCGGTGCCGGTTGCGGAGTACGACGCCCCCCTTCACGCCGTCGCCACGGAAAACGGCGTCAGCATTTTCAAGAGAGCCTGAATGCGCATCCTGTTCCTGGGCGACCTGCTCGGCCGCGCCGGCCGTGAAGCGGCAGCCGCGGCTTTGCCCGGCCTGCGCGCCAGCCTCAGGCTCGACCTCATCGTCATCAACGGGGAAAATGCCTCGCACGGCTTCGGGCTCGGCCCCGATATGGCCGAGATCCTGTTCACAGCCGGTGCCGACGTCATCACGCTGGGCAACCACGCCTGGGACCGGAAGGAACTCATCCCCTATATCCAGGAACACCCCAGGCTGATCCGTCCGCTGAACTTCCCCCCGGGAACCCCAGGCGCCGGCAGCGTGGTCGTCACCTTGCACGATGGCCGGAAGGCGCTGGTCGTCAACGTCATGGGCCGGCTGTTCATGGATGCGCTGGACTGCCCGTTCCGCGCCTCAGCCATCGAACTCGCCAAATACAGGCTCGGCATCAACGTCGCCGCCAGCATGGTCGACTTCCACGCCGAGGCCACCAGCGAGAAAATGGCCTACGGCCATAGCTTCGACGGCCAGGTAAGCCTGGTGGTCGGCACCCATACCCATGTGCCGACCGCCGATCACCAGATCCTGCCCAACGGCACCGCCTACCAGACCGACGCCGGCATGTGCGGCGACTACGACAGCGTCATCGGCATGGCGAAGGAGGCCGCCGCCGGCAAGTTCTGGCGCAAAATGCCCGGCGACAAGCTCGCACCTGCCGACGGCCCCGTGACACTGTGCGGCCTGTTCGTGGAGACCAACGACGTCACCGGTCTTGCCGTCCGGGTCGAACCGATCCGCCAGGGCGGCCGGCTATCGCAGGCCATGCCGACGGTGTGACGGCGGGCCGCTGGGTGTTCTGGCGGCCTTTGATATGCTTAAAGAAAACTGCTGGGGACCGGTGGCGGTCACCCAACTTCCCGCCTTCCATTCTTCAAGCAGTCGAGGCAACGCGATGGCCGGCCATAGCCAATTCAAGAACATCATGCACCGCAAAGGCGCGCAGGACGCCAAGCGGGCGAGGGCCTTCGCCAAGATCATTCGCGAAATCACTGTCTCCGCCAAATCCGGACTGCCCGACCCCGCCACCAACCCCCGGTTGCGCGCCGCCTGCACCGCGGCCCGGCAGATGAACATGCCGCGCGACACCATCGATCGCGCCATCAAGAAGGCCGCCGGCGCCGCGGGCTCCGACGATTACGTGGAGGTCCGCTACGAAGGCTACGGCCCCAGCGGTGTGGCCGTCATCGTCGAGGCACTGACCGACAACCGCAACCGCACCGCGTCGGATGTTCGCACGGCTTTCGCCAAAAACGGCGGCGCGCTGGGCGAAACCAACACGGTTGCTTTTTTGTTCTCGCGGCTCGGTGTGATCAGCTATCCAGGCACCACTGTGGACGAGGAAGCCATGTTGGAAGCGGCGATCGAAGGCGGTGCGGAGGACGCGGCGTCGACACCCGAAGGTCACGAAGTCACCACATCTGTGAACGACTTCTTCGCGGTACGCGACGCGTTGGAAGCGAAATTCGGCCCGCCGACGGAGGCCAAGCTCGACTGGCGGCCGACCACGACGGTGACGCTCGACGAGGAGTCTGCCGCCGCCCTGTTGAAGCTGCTCGACGTGTTGGAGGACAACGACGACGTGCAAAACGTTTATGCCAATTTTGAAATCCCCGAGGCCGTGATGGCGAAGCTCTCCGCTTGACCGCCGTGCGCCTGCTCGGCCTGGATCCCGGCCTGCGCTTCACCGGCTGGGGCATCCTGGAAGCCGACGGCAACCGGCTGCGCCACCTGGCCGATGGCGTGATCGCGACCGATTCGGCGATGTCCGTGCCAGACCGCCTTTGCGCCCTGCATCAGGCGCTGAGTGCCCTCATCGAGTCGTTCAAACCCGACGAGGCCGCCGTCGAGGAGACCTATGTCAACCGCAACGGCACCGCCACTCTCAAGCTCGGCTATGCCCGCGGCGTGGCTTTGCTGGTGCCGGCCTTGGCCGGGCTTCCGGTCGCCGAATATGGCGCCAAGCATGTCAAGCTTTCGGTCGTCGGCACCGGTGGCGCTGACAAAGAGCAAGTCGCCATGATGGTACGCCGCCTGCTGCCCGGAGCCACTTTGAAACGCGCCGATGCGTCGGACGCGCTCGCGGTGGCGATCTGCCATGCCCATCACCGCGCCACCAACAACGCCTGGATGAAGGGGAAGGTAATGGCGTGATCGCCCAACTCACTGGCCGCATCCTCACCCTCGAAGCCGATCGCTGCGTGGTGGACGTGAATGGAGTTGGCTACCTCGTTCACGCCTCCACGCGCACTCTGTCCAGCCTGCCGTCTGGCGAAAACGCCACGGTGCTGACCGAAATGCAGGTCCGCGAGGACGCGATCACGCTTTACGGCTTTGCCGACAGCGCCGAGCGCGAGTGGTTCCGCCTGCTTACCACAGTGCAAGGCGTCGGCGCCCGCGTGGCGCTCAACATCCTCTCCGCCCTTTCGCCGCGGGACCTGATCGCCGCCATCCAACAGGCCGACCGCGGCGCCCTTACCCGCGCCGCAGGCGTCGGTGCCAAGCTCGCCGTGCGCCTGCTCACGGAGTTGCGCGAGAAGGCCGGCGGCATGCCCACTGGCGTCGGATTCTCCCCGGTGCTGCCGCCGGTGGGCGGCATCGAACAGGATGCCATCTCGGCTCTGGTCAATCTCGGCTACCGCCGCCCCGAGGTCGCCACCGCCGTTGCCCGCCTGCTGGAGCGCAAGCCGGACGTAGCCCTCGACCAGCTGATCCGTGACGGGCTGAAGGACCTCGCCCGGTGAGCGAAGACCGCCCGATTACCGCCGCCCGCACCGAGGAGGACGCCGCCGAGGCGACACTGCGGCCGCAGACTCTGGCCGATTTCACCGGCCAGAAGGCGTCGCGCGAAAACCTCGCCATCTTCATCCAGGCCGCCCGGGCCCGCGGCGAGGCGATGGACCACGTGCTGCTGCACGGCCCGCCAGGCCTGGGCAAAACCACGCTCGCCCAGATCGTGGCCCGCGAGCTCGGCGTCGGCTTTCGGGCCACCTCCGGCCCGGTGATCCAACGCGCCGGTGACCTCGCGGCTATCCTCACCAATCTGCAGCCGCGCGACGTGCTGTTCATCGACGAAATCCACCGCCTGCAGCCGGCGATCGAGGAAATCCTCTACCCGGCGATGGAGGATTTCCAGCTCGACCTCATCATCGGCGAAGGCCCGGCGGCGCGCTCGGTGCGCATCGACCTCGCACCCTTCACCCTGGTCGGTGCCACCACCCGCGCCGGCCTGCTGGCGACCCCGCTGCGCGACCGCTTCGGCATTCCGCTGCGCCTGGTGTTCTACACGCCCGAGGAACTGCGCCGCATCGTCAGCCGTGGGGCGGAAAAGCTCGGCTTCCAGCTCAGCCCCGACGGGGCCGAGGAAATCGCTAAACGCTCCCGCGGCACGCCCCGCATCGCCGGCCGCCTGCTGCGCCGCGTGCGCGACTTCGCTCTGGTCCAGGGCACGCCCATGGTCGACCGCGCCACCGCCGACGCAGCCCTGCTCCGCCTCGAGGTCGACAAGATCGGCCTCGACCAGATGGACCGTCGTTACCTCATGCGCATGGCCGAGCACCACGGCGGCGGCCCGGTCGGCGTCGAAACCCTGGCGGCGGCGCTGGCCGAAGCACGCGACACGCTGGAAGACGTCATCGAGCCCTACCTCATCCAGGAAGGCCTGATCCTACGCACCAGCCGTGGCCGCATGCTCGGCGAGCGCGGCTGGCGCCATCTGGGCTTAACGCCGCCCGCGGGCACCCAGCCCGTGCTGGACCTCGATCCTTGACCGCGCATCAGCATAAAATCCGCGTCTACTATGAAGACACCGACGCCGGCGGCGTCGTCTATCACGCCGGCTACCTGCGCTTCGCCGAGCGCGCCCGCACCGAAGCGCTGCGCGATCTCGGCGTGCCACATGCTGAACTCGTCACACTTCATGGACTTATCTTCATGGTGCGACGCGCAAAACTGGACTATTTGGCACCCTCCCGGCTCGATGACAGCCTGACCATCGCGACTCGCCTCGTGTCCCTGCACGCGGCCTCGGTCGTCTTGCGTCAGACCGCCATGCGTGACGGGAGCGTGATTTGCGACGCCGAGCTCACCCTGGTCTGCGTGCGACAGGATAATGTCCGCCCCGCACGCATTCCACCCCGGTGGCGCGCGGCGCTGGCTGAACTGATGGAGAACTGATTTGAATCCGGTTGTGGACGCGGCGAACCTGGCATCTCCGATGGGCGACCTTTCCATTCCCGGCCTGTTCCTGCAGGCCGACATCGTCGTCAAGATCGTCATCATCGGCCTGCTGCTCGCCAGCGTCTGGGTCTGGGCCATCGTGTTCGAGAAGATCATGAGCCTGCGCCGCGCCGCCCGCGCGGCCGACAAGTTCGAGGATCGCTTCTGGTCCGGCGGCAGCCTCGATGAACTCTACGAGGACGAAGGCACCAAGCCGGCCCATCCGATGGCCGCCGTGTTCGGCGCAGCCATGAGCGAGTGGCGTCGCTCGCTCCGCGCAGCCGGCGCCGACCTGCGCACCAGCTTTGTGCGAGAGCGCGTCGACCGGGCCATGAACGTCACGATCGCGCGCGAGATGGAGCGAATGGAGCGGTGGATGGTTTTCCTCGCATCGGTCGGCTCGTCCGCTACCTTCGTCGGCCTGTTCGGTACCGTGTGGGGCATCATGCACACGTTCACCGCCATCGCCGCGCAAAAGAACACCTCGCTGGCAACCGTCGGCCCGGGCATGGCGGAAGCGCTGTTCGCCACCGCCATCGGCCTGGTGGCGGCCATTCCGGCGACGTTGGCCTATAATGCGATAGGCACCAACCTGGCGCGCTTCGCCGCTCGTCTGGAAGCGTTCGGAACCGAATTCGGCGCCATCCTGTCGCGCCAGACCGAGGAAAGGGGCTGATCCATGGTGGGTGGTCTCATCGGTACCAACAAGAATAGTCGCTACCGGCCGATGGCCGAGATCAACGTCACCCCGATGGTGGACGTGATGCTGGTGCTGCTCATCATCTTCATGGTGACGGCCCCGCTGCTGACCTCCTCGGTCAATGTCGACCTGCCGAAAACCTCGGCAGCCCCCACACCGCAGGACGACAAGCCGCTGACCATCTCGGTCAATGCGCAAGGCCAGATCTATCTGCAGGACGCCGAGGTGCAGCTCTCCGACCTGGTCTCGAAGCTGCAGGCGATCATGCAGACGGCCCCGGACAAAAAGATCTTCGTGCGCGGCGACCAGGCCAATTCCTATGGTCGCATGCTGGAAGTGATGGGCACCATCTACCAGGGCGGCTTCACCAAGGTGGCGCTGCTGACCGACCCATCGGGCGGCGCCAACACACAGTCGCCGGGCAGCGTCTCCACCGCGCCGCCTCCGACCAACCCAGGTGCGCGCCCCGCACCGGCAGCGCCCGCTGGCGTGGGAATTCCGCGTCCGGCCGGAACGCGTCCCTGAGGGGCTTCCCGTGAGCCCGCTCAATCGAGGCGCCGCCGCGTCCTTCGTCATTCATGCCCTGGTGCTGGCCGTGCTGGTGGTGACCCTCCCGGCCCCCAAGAAAGAGCCGGAGCCGGAGGAGATGTCGATCACCATGGAGTTGGCGGGGCCGCCGACTCCGACCGTGAAGGCGGACGCACCGGCGCCGATCCCGGCGCCGGCCAACACGCCAACTGCTTCGCCAGAGCCACCGGCGCCGGAGCCGCCGAAACCGCAGCCGCCACAGCCACCACCTCCGCCTCCGCCGCCTCCGCCTCCGGAGCCCACACCGACGCCGCCGCCCCCCACGCCCACTCCCCCGCCGCCACCGCCCCCGGTGCCGACGCCTTCACCCGTGCCCCCACCACCGCCCCCGCCGGCGCCGCCAGCGCCGCCGCAGCCGCCCAAACCGCAGCCCCCGCTGCCGGTGCCCCCACCGCCCGTGCCGCCACCGCCGGCGCCGCCAAGTACGACCTCACAGCCGAACCCGACCAAGAATTTCGCGGCCGAAAGCCAGGAGCTCAACAACACGCTGGAACGGCTGAAGGCTCTGCAGACCCAGACCAAGCCGCCAACCGCACGCCCCAACCCGAATGCGGGCGGTGCTCCGAATGGGGGCGGCACGCCCAAGGGTGACATCACCGCCCAGCTCACCGGCGAGCAGCGTGGGGCTATCGGCGATCGCGTCCGAGAATGCTGGACGAAGGACCCCGGAGCCCTGGACCTCGATAAAATGAGCGTGCAATTGAAGGTCACGATCGACGCCAGTGGAACAGTACGCCTCGCCGAAGTAGCAACCGAGGACGCTGGCCGGGTCAATTCCGATCCGCGCTTCCGTGCCTTCTCCGACCGCGCACGTCGCGCAGTGCTCAGTGCCACATGCAATCCGTTGCCCGTTCCGCACGACAAGCTCAACGGCAACCAAACCCTGACTTTCCGCTTTCGTCCTTGACCCGTACCCGGTGACAAAATCATGACCCGACCCGCCATCAAGTCCGAAACGCTGCCCAACCTGCTCGTCCCGAGCGAAGGATTCCGGCTCGGCCGCCGAGCGCTGGGCCTCGGCGCCGGTGCTTTGCTGCTGCCAGCGCGCAGTTTTGCACAAACCCCCGCACCCGCGGCACCAACCGCCACCATCGATGTTGACCGAGCTCGCAGCGAGCCGATCCCGATCGCCATTCCGGTCTTCTCCGGCGACGGCGCCGCAGGCCAGCTCGGCCGCGACATCGCCTCCGTCATCACCAACAATCTCGGCCGCTGTGGCCTGTTCCGCCCGATCGACCCCAACGCCTTCGTCGGCGCCGCCCCGGGGGCTGCGACCGACGTTCCCAACTTTGCCAATTGGAAGGCGATCGGCGCCCAGGCCCTGGTGACCGGCCGCGTCGAAAGCCAGGGCGGCGACAAGGTGCGCGTGGAATTCCGCCTGTGGGACGTGCTGCCCGGCCAGCAGATCCAGGGCACCGCCTACAGCACCACACTGACCAACTGGCGCCGCATCGCCCACATCATCTCGGACGTGATCTACGAGCGTCTGCTCGGCGAAAAAGGCTATTTCGACACCCGCATCGTCTACATCGCAGGCACCGGCCCGCGCGATCGCCGCATCCAGCGCCTGGCCATCATGGACCAGGACGGCGAGAACAACCGCATGCTTACCGACGGCACCTGGATCGCCAAAAGCCCGCGCTTCCACCCCACCCGCGACCAGATCACCTTCATGAGCTACGCCAACAATCGCCCGCGCATCTACCTGTTCGACCTCGGCTCCGGCCGCCAGGAACCGCTCGGCGATTTCTCCAATCTTACGCTCTCGCCACGATTCTCGCCGGACGGCAATGCACTGCTGCTCTCCCAGGCCACCCCGGGCGGAAACGCCGACATCTACACGGTCGACCTCGCCAGCCGCCGTAGCCGTAGGCTCACCGACAGCGGCTCGATCGACGTCTCACCCTGCTTCAACCCCGACGGCACCCAGATCGTGTTCAACTCGGACCGCGGCGGCGACCCGCAGCTCTACGTCATGGGAGCCGACGGCAGCGGCGCCAAGCGCATCAGCTTCGGCTCCGGCCGCTACTCCGCTCCCGTGTGGTCGCCGCGCGGCGATCTCATTGCCTTCATCCGCCAGTCCGGCGGCACCTTCGCCCTGGGTGTGATGCGCCCCGATGGCTCCGGCGAACGCATCCTGTCGGAGAGCTATTATGTGGACGGGCCAACCTTCGCCCCCAACGGCCGCGTCATCATGTTCTGGCGCGAAACCCCGGCTCGCGACAGCCGCGGCAACGGCTTTTCCGCCCGCCTGGTCAGCATCGATATAACCGGCTTCAACGAACGCCAAGTCACAACCCCTACCGATGCCTCCCAACCCGCCTGGGGCCCCCTGTTGGGCTGAGGGTTGTTCCGGCTGTGCCGGATGGCCTTCGGCCCGACCATGACTTCGTCCTGGACCTAGCAGGGGCAAAGCCCCCGCACCCCTTTCATCTAAGCGGGTCTCTGAGTGAGGAGGGGTCATACCCGCGGGTGATTAAGACTCGCGGGTATGTACCCCTCCTCACTCAGAGACTTGCCTTAAACGAATGGTGTCCAGAGGCTCTGCCTCTGGTGGGTGCAGGGCAACGCCCTGGTCGGGCCGAAGGCCATTCCGGCGCAGCCGGAGCACCTGGCTCAGCGCGGCGCCATGCGGATGGCGCCGTCGAGGCGGATGGTTTCGCCGTTCAGCATCGGGTTTTCGATAATGCTGGCGACGAGTTGCGCGAATTCGCTGGGGTGGCCGAGCCGGCTGGGGTGGGGTACCTGCTTGCCAAGTGACTCCTGTATCTGCTCGGACAGAGTTGCCAGCAGCGGCGTGAGGAAGATGCCGGGGGCGATTGTCATCACCCGGATGGCATGTTGAGCCAGGTCGCGCGCCACGGGCAGGGTGAGGCCAACGATGCCGGCCTTCGAGGAGGCATAGGCGGCCTGGCCTATCTGGCCGTCGTAGGCCGCGACGGAGGCCGTGTTGATGATAACGCCGCGTTCCTCACCGACCAGCGGGGCTATGGACAGGCGGGCGGCGAATTTCGCAACGACGTTGAACGTGCCGATGAGATTGATTTCTACGACGCGGCGGAACTGCTCCAGCGGATGATGCTGCGACTCTCGGTTCACGGTGCGGCCGGGTGTTGCTACGCCGGCGCAGTTCACCAGAAAGCGCGCCACGCCATGCGCCGTCTCGGCAACCGCCACGGCGCGGGCGACGTCGTCATCATCGGTGACGTTCACGCGCTCGAAGTGCCCGCCGATCTCGCGTGCCTTGGCTTTGCCGCGGTCGGCATCAAGGTCGAAGATCGCGACCCTCGCACCGCCGTGCGCCAGCATCTCGGCCGTCGCTGCCCCCAGGCCGGACGCTCCGCCCGTTACAATCGCCGCATGGCCTGACAGCTGCATCGCATCCCCCTGCGTGTTGTCGCTTACGGCGATGCTGCACCATTGATCGGTTTCAGGCGCTGAGCAACTCCACTTCCAGCGGCCCGAGTGCGGCGGGCCGCTCGGGCGAGGCACCATGCGTCAGGTAAGTGGAGAAAGTGCCGCCACCAGTGCGGCGGATGTCGTAGCGGATCTTCTTGGCAGGGCCCGCCAAATGCATGGCACCGATTGGTTCAAAGGGTGCGTAGGGTTTACAGAACGCGTGCAGATCGTCGTTCCACATCGGCACGCCGCGATCGCATATCCAATTGTGGCCCGGATCCAGCAGCGTCGTTTCCAAACGGCGACCGCCCGGCGGGCCGCAGTGGATGGCCTGGATTAGGGCGAACTGGTCGTGCGGAACCAAGGCGTTGGAACGGCGGATGGCGGCTTCGTAACGCTGTGCCCAGGCCGCCCAGTGCGGCGCATCCGCGCGGCCGGCAAAGAAACCGGCGTTGAGATGGCGACGGGCGAGCAGCCCGGCGCCGGTCACCGGTCCGTAGCCGATAGCGAAATGCTTGGCCGTCCAGCCGAGCAGCCAAGGCTGCAGGCGATAGGCGCGTTCGCTCTCATGCGTCACCGCCATGCCGGTCGCCATGGCGCCTTGGACATAAGTGTCGAGCACCTCCGGCCGCTGCAGCCAGACATCGGAATCGACCCAGACATACACGTCGTGGCCGGGGAAATATTCGGGCAGGAACGGGCGGGCCAGGAAGGACCGCAACGCCGCGCGATGGGCATTCTGCGGTAGGCCGAAATGCGTTCCGGGGACTGCCAGCGTGGCGCCCTGGGCGGCCATCCAACGCTGGTCGGCAGCATCGAGCCCGATGTCGAAACAGGCGAGCTGCACGTTCGGGCGCGCCAGCACCGGCGCAATGCTGTCCATCATCCCCTGCAGCAGCGGCAAGAAACGTGAATCGGCGGCACTGACGATGAGAACGCGCGGCTCGTTTGCATCGATCATCTGGCAGCTCCCGGGGTAAGGCGCGGCAAGGCGCGTAGCAGCCGCCCCGCTATCCGCGTCACGAGTAGGCGATAGGTGGAGGGATGGCTGGCGATCACCCAGGCGGCCTTGAGGCGACGGCCTGCGGCTGCCGCCCGCTGTGCGTCGAGGTAGTGGATCATCACGCCGTACTGCCGGCCCCGGGCCTGCAGCAGGGCCACGACATCGGCGTGACCGCGCTTGCGCATCAGCTCGACGTAATGCTGATTGGCCCGCAGCGCCTGACGGTAGTCGTATCGCCAGGCGCCGGAACCTGTGGTGGTCCAGCGGCGAGACAGTGTGCCGAACGGCAGCGTCCAGCGATACAGCGCATCGGGGAGAAGGCAGCAACGTCCACCGGCCACGAAGTATTCCAACAGATAATAGAAGTCTTCCGCCAGCCTGGTATCGTGGTACACAAGTTCGTGCCGGTCGATGAAGCTGCGCCGGATCACCGGCTTCAGCAACCCGAGATCGAAATCGGCGAACGAACTGGTTTGTTCCAGAAGATCGCGCGTGCCCAACACGCGCACGCCCAAAACCGGGTCGAAACCGGTGCGCAGCACCTGCGACACGCCGGCATCGTAATATTCCAGATTGTCGGCGACCATGTCGACATCGCGCGCCTCGCCCGCCGCGACCAGCTGGGTCATCCGGTCCGGATGATAGACGTCGTCGGCGTCCAGCACCGCGAACCAGCGCCCGCTGGCGTGCTGCAGCAGCAGGTTCATCGCGCGTGGCTTGCCGCCGTTTCGCTCCAGCCGTAGCAGGCGAATGCGCGGATCAGCCTCGGCCATGCGGGCGACGATCGCGGCACTGTCATCGGTGGATCCATCGTCTGCGACCAGGATCTCGATGTCATCAAGGGTCTGTGCACTGGCAGAGCGCAGGCAGGCCTCCAGCGTACTGGCGCTGTTATAGACGGGGATCGCGATCGTCACCGTGCAGACAGATGCGGTGCTCAAAGTTCGAGGATCCGCTCGGGCTGCATGCGTCCGCGCACCAAGTCGAGAAAGGCCGTGGCGTTGCCCCGCAGTCGGCCTCGCCGGTCGATGAACGGTTCCGACCATACCGACCGCACCGCGTTGGCGGCCAGGTTGCGAGCCACGCTGCGCATCGCGCGGCCGAACGAATAACTGCCCTTGCCGAACAGATAGATCGGGTTCGCGACTTGCGAATACCCAAGCTTACAGCCGGGCGTGCGGCCAGACTTCACGCCAAGATGCACGCCGCGGGCTTGCATTACCTTGGCAATGCCGCCGTGGCGGCCCAGGCGGTGGGTGAAGTCGACATCCTCTGACCAGCCGTACAACGGCAGCCGCTCGTCAAAGCGCAGATTATGTTCGCGCACGGCTTCCAGGCGCAGGGCCATGTTGCAACCGTAGCCGTGCGCCTGCGGTTGCACACCGGTGGGTTCAATCCGGCCCGCATCCTCGGCAATGATCGCGCGGGCGCCCTGGGCGGTGAACCCGGGGCCGCGTGCGCCGTCGGCCAGCGTCCATCCGGTCGTCACCACCAACCGTGGATCCGCGGCGAACGCTCCCAGGGTGGCTGCGATGTAGCCGGGCGCCATGAAAAAGTCATCGTCTAGGAACAAGATAAGGTCGCATCCATCGACGGCATCAAGGATCGCGTTGCGTTGGCGCGGCAGGCCGGGCAGGGCGATTAACACGTCGACACCTTCCATGGCGTGGGCAGTCGCCACATCGGAGGCTTCCGCGCCACAGACCACGATCCGATCGGCAGTGCGGGTCTGGCGTGCGACTTCGGCGAGCGTCTCGGCCAGCATGTCCGCCCGCCCGCGCGTGGCGATGCCGATGGCGAGCCGGACATCCCGAGCTGGCTGGTTGTGGTTGGATGGCACGACAACACCTCGTTGATCCGGTATCACAGATGAAATGAACAAAATCTTAGCCGAAGTCAATCATAGTTGCTTAAGATAACGGTATTATGCTCACGATAGATACACTGTAATTGTTGATGTAGAATTTAATACCATTCGTTGTACGCTTTCGTATCATGCTCCGTTCTTGTATTTACTGTGTGCTTTCCTCTAAGGAGCGGTATGTATACGGTTGGGCTCTCCGGTGAGATGAAGGCTGCGGTCGCGGCCACAGGTGCCGCGCCGGTGGTTCTGCATCGCCATATCGTGGCCTACCCGGACTGGGCCGACTGCTGTGCAAATGTGCTGGCCCGGTTACGCAAACGCGAAACCATTCTGCTGCTGGGCGAACGCGGCGCGGGCAAAACCGCCATGCTTTCCGTTCTCGCGCAGTCTTTGACCGCAATCGGGCGCCGGGTCGAATACGCGGGTCCGGATGGTCTGCCGTCCGGCCGCCGCGATTGTCTGCTGGTGGATGATGCCGATCAGTTGGACGTCGCGACGGTGGCGGCGGTGTTACAGCGCGCCGGGGCCTGTGTGCTGACCGCAGCCCCTGATTTCGCCGATCGTGTGAGTGCACTGCATCCCCATGTGGTCATGGTGTATCTTTCACCGGTCGCGGCAGGTGATACGATCCGCTTCGTCCATTCGGTGCTTCGCCAGGCCGGCGAGGCACCTGAGATGTTTACCCGTGCCGCCATCGCCACGGCTGGTGCGCTGGCCCAAGGGCTGCCGGGCCGCCTGATGGCAACCGTGAAGCTCGCGATGTTCCTGGCACGGCTGGAAGCAGCGGCTCTGGTGCAGGTATGCCATGTCGAGGCCGCGGCCGCGGTTGGCGTGGGGCTGGAAGCCCCGGCAGTCGAGGGTATGTACGAGGATATTCCCGTGCTGGCGCCCCGGCGTCGCTCGCCTCGTCCCGCACTGGTGGCGAGCATGCTGGCGCTTGCGGTGCTGGTCCCGTCGATCGGTTCGGTACCGCCCTCGCTGTCGCCGTCAGACCTCGCCCCCGCGCCGGTTGCCGTCGCAGCGCCCCCGCTGCCTAAGCCGATCGAGACAGCGACATCAGCGGCCCCCACGCGATCGGCCGTCCCGACCGTCGCGGCCGAACCGCAGGCCGCAGCACATGTCCCCAACACCCAAGTGGAAAATGCGAGACCCATCGTCGAGGTAACGGCGCTGCCGCCGCCGGCGCAGACCGCAACACCACCTACTCCGTTGCAGGTCGCAACTCCCCCCCCGCCGACCGGCGCCGTGCCTAATGTGGCGCCGCGGCCGGCCGAACCTGCGCTGCCCAGCATGCCGCCCTTGCGCATCACGGTGCTGACCGCATCCGGCGACAGCGCGGCAGAACAGCGCGGCGAGCGCCTCGCACTATATCTGCGCGAGTATGGCTACGTCGTGATTGGGCCGCTCGCGGCCGCTCGCCGGCCGAGCGAGACGGAACTGCATTATTTCTATGTCGAGGATGCGCTCGCGGCGGCGACGTTGGCGACTCGGATCAGCGAGGCGGCGCCGCGCGTGCAACTGGTATCCACCGCCAGCGCCGCGCTGCAGCCTCCGGCGTCCGCCGAGATTCTACTCGGCCCTGACTTCGGCGCCGGCCCCAGCGCCAGCATTTCCCCTGCGTTGCAAAGGAGACTTCCATGACGCGACGGACCACAACCGGGCACCTCGTCCTACTGCTGGCGGGTCTTTCGGGCGCCGCGCTGGCCCAGACGACGACCCCCGCGCCCTCAACGTCAGTTCAGCCGGCGCCTGCCACCACGGCCGCCTCCAACAAGCTGGTGGTGTATTTTGACCTCGGCAGTGCGGCGGTGCGGCCTGACGAAGTGGCAGTACCGATTCGGTCGGTGCGGCGCTGGTCAACATCCAGCTATCCGACCGGCGGGCGCTGACCGTGCTGAACGCGCTGGTGGCACGCGGCATTCCCGCCGAGCGGTTTCAACTCATCGCTAAAGGTGAGTCGGAACAGCCCGTCCCCAATGCCCCCGATGCGCCGGAGCAGCAGAACCGACGCGTGGAAATCCATTGGCGCTGACCCGGCACGTCTCGATCGGCCTCGCAGCCGCACTTTTGCTGGCAGGCATCGCGCCTGCGGCCCTGGCCCAGCGCGCCATGGGCTGGGACGACTACGCCGCGGGAAACTACCGCGCGGCGGTGGACACATGGACGGCGGCGGCCGCGACCGGCAGCGCCAACGCGCAGTTCGGCCTCGCCATCGCCTACGACCTCGGCCGCGGCGTGCCACGTGATGCCAGGCGGGCCTGCCTGTATTATCGCAGCGCCGGCGAGGGCGGCATTTCGATCGCAGCGTTCAACATGGCGGTGATGCTCGACAGCGGCCAGTGCGGCAGCCGCGATGCCACGGCTGCGGCGGACTGGTATGCAAGGGCTGCGGCCGCGGGCCACGCCCGCGCGCAGTACGACCTCGCCCAGCTTTACGAAGCAGGCGACGGCGTGCCCCGCAATCCGCAACTCGCCGTGCTCTGGTACAGGCTCGCCAGCCAGTCCGGCCTGTCGGCGGCAGCCGCGCATGTGCAGGCCCTCGCAGGGGCCGCGACCCCGTCGCCCGGCACCCCCTCCGACGCCGTGCCGCGACCCGCGACCGCGCGGTTTCCGGTCGGAGATGTCCTGGCAGATCGCGGTCGGCCGACAGCTTTTGTCTGGGTGGTGCCGCAACAGGCAGGCCCGGTTCACACCTACCTGGAGGTCTATGCGTTGCAAGGTCAAGAACCGCGTGAAGTCCTGTCCACCTTCACCGAGCAATCGGCGCTGATGGTGTCATTGCGGTCGGGGGCGATGGAATACGCCTGGCGAGTATCGACCGTGGCCCCCGAGGCGCACCGCTATGTGACGGGTGTCTGGCACCGGTTCGCTGTCGCCGGAACGGCTGCGCCATGAGGCGCATGCTGCTGCCTCTGCTGCTGATCATCCCATTGCACGCCCACGCCGCTGGCCCGCCCGATGCGGCGCTTTGCGGCGAGGCGATCGGGCGATGGGAAAACCTGGCGCATCTGCCGCAGCGCATGCTGGCCGCCATTGGCGTGGTGGAAAGCGGGCGCATCGACCCGCAGAGCCGCCGCGTCGAACCATGGCCCTGGTCGATCAACGTGGCGGGCGTGGATCATGTGTTCGAAAACGCAGCCGATGCGATCGCAGCCGTCCGCAGCGCCCAGCGCGCCGGCGTGCAGTCGATCGACGTCGGCTGCATGCAGATAAACCTGCTTCATCATCCAAGCGCGTTCAACTCGCTCGAGGAAGCTTTTGACCCTGCCGCCAACGTGGCCTACGCGACGGCGTTCCTGCTGCAGCTGAAGGCGCAGACCGGCAGCTGGGGACCGGCGGTGGCGGCCTATCATTCCAGCACGCCGGCGATCGGTGCGGTCTACTCGCGCCGCATCGCCTTGGTGTGGCCACTGGCCTCGCATTACGGATTGCCGTTGCCTGTGCCGCAGGCCGCACCAGTCGTGCCGCAGGGCTTGGCGGTTGATCCGTTCAATGTGATGACGCCGGAATTTCGCGCCAAACTGATTGCCGATGCCGCTTTCAAGGCGCAACGAAACACGGCTTTGGGGCTGCGTGCACCTCCTGTCGCACAGTCACCCCAACCGGCTCGGCCCCGCATCGAGACGATGCGATACCCTATTGAACAGCGACGTATCCAGCAGGCGAGCCTGGGCGGATGAGTGCCGCACCCGCCGACGCAGCCACGATGGCAATAGCCTCCGAACACGACTCCCGCAATCTCAAGCGCCGCTCCGTCCACGGCGCCGCAGCCACGCTGGTGTCCCAGGGTCTGCGCTTCGTGCTGCAGTTCGGCTCGCAGGTGGCGCTGGCCCATCTGCTGCTGCCGACAGATTTCGGCCTCATCGCCATGATCGCGCCGGTTTTGAGCTTTATCCAGATCTTCAACGATCTTGGCCTTTCCCAGGCGACCATCCAGAGGCCGCAGATCAGCCAGGGCGAATTAACGGCGCTGTTCTGGATTAACGTCGCCGTCAGCGCGACGCTGGCAGTCGCGATGGCAGCGGCGGCCCCGCTGGTGGCAGCCTTCTACAACGAGCCGCGGCTGATCCCGATCTGCATGGCCATCGCCTCGCTGTTGTTCATCAGCGGACTTGCCTCCCAGCAGGTGGCGCTGCTCAACCGGTACATGAAGTTCAAAGTGCTGGCCACGATGGATGTCGCCTGCGCGGTGGCAGCCGTTGTGGTGGGAGTGGCCGCCGCCATGGCCGGCCTCGGCTACTGGTCATTGGTATTGATGCAGGCGGCGACGAGCCTCACCGTCGTCGTCGTGGCTTGGTCTAACACCGGCTGGCGGCCATCCTGGCCGGGCCGGCAGACAGGAGTCGGCTCGATGCTGCGCTTCGGCGGGCATCTGACCCTGTTCAACCTGATCAGCTTCGCCGGCACCAATTGCGACAGCATCCTGATCGGCAAGGTTGGTGGTAGTATGGCACTGGGTCTTTACGATCGGGCGTTTAAACTGGTGGCAGCACCGATCTGGCAGATGAGCCTGCCGGTGGACCGTGTGGCGATCTCGCTACTGTCGCGCCTACACGCCGAAGACGATCGCTACCGGCGCGCCTTCGTACAGATGCTTCAGGTTCTGCTGCTGGCGACCGTTCCCGCCGTAGTGTTCGTGGCCACGACGGCAGACGTGCTGGTGCCGCTGGTTCTGGGGCAGACCTGGACCGCGGCGGGGCCTATCGTATCGGCCCTGGCGGTTGCAACCGGCTTCGTTCCCTTCAGTATCTGTTCATATTGGCTGTTCGTAAGCCAAGGACGCTCCGGTGCGCAGTTGCGCTGGGCCTGGGCACGCTCCGGCCTCTCGCTGGTTGCCCTTCTTTGTGGCCTGCACTGGGGTGCTTTAGGTGTCGCCAGGTCCTACGCGCTATCGGCGGTTCTGGTGCATGGCACGCTGCTGTGGGGCGCCACGAGGCACGGACCGGTCACCCTGCCCGTTGCCTTGCGTGCAAGCTATCCGATTATTCTGGCAGGCTGTGTGGCAGCCGTTGGACTTCAGGTGTTCGAGCGAAATCTGCCGGCTTCGGCCCAGTTGGCGTCGGTGCTGCGATTGCTGATTGAAGGCGGCCTCGCCTATCTCCTATGTGCCGCGTGCCTGTTGTGTTGGCCAGACGGTTTGCGAATCCTCGATAGTCTCTGGCGGCTGCGTTCGACCTTCGCGCGGGTCAAAACCGCAGGCTGAAGAGCTATGAAGAAGCGATGGCGGCTTTCGTACAAACGAGAGATCTTTCGCCTCTTCCAGGTATTCAACACAGTACTGACAAATATTTAGATACCGCACAAACGTGCAATTTGTACTATAAAATTTCCCACAAAAGATTACGTCCCTATCAAATGTAAACAGGGGGTGAAAACCGCAGTCCTAGAACTTCGTAATGCTGAGTACGAGTGTTGCGGCCGCGTCTTGCGGGCATGCACAGATCGTGTGGCACAGGGGGCATGCATGCGGGATCAAAGGCGGTTCGGTCTGATCATCATCGGTGGAGGGCCAGGCGGTCTGGCACCGCTGCTCGCGGCCCATCATTTCGCCACGATCGACGAACTGTTCGACCATGGGGTCGCCATCGTCGAGCAATCCGGCCAGCTTGGCTGCGGCACCCTCGGCAACTACGCGATCAATTCCGACAGCAGCGGCGCCACCTTCGTCGACTGCCTACGCAGTCCACTGCACACGCGCCTGAGCGAAGTGGCCGCACATCCGCTGGGACGGCTGATGGCAGCGGCCGGCGAGGGCGCCGTGGCGCTGCGCGATGCCGGCACCTTCCTCAAGGTCGTCGGCGACGCGCTCGGCGAAATGATCGAGGCGCATCCAGCCTGCAAACTGTTCACCCACCATCGTGCGATTTCAGTCACCCGTATGTCAGCGGGGTGGCGAGTGGTGGTCAGCCAGCCGGATGGCAGCGAGGCAACGCTGATCGCCCGTAACGTGGTGCTCGCAACCGGCGCGCACCAGCCGCAGCATCGCCTCGCGACCGAGACGGTGGCTGGCGAGTCGCTCAGGGACTATTGCGGCCTGCGCTTGCTGCAGTCGGGGGATGTGCTCGGCAATGGTGGCCTGGAGATGATGGCAACGGCCCTCGCCGATATCACTGATCCCCGCGTGGCTGTGGTCGGCGGCTCCACCAGTGCTGCCGCGGTGGCCCACGCCTTGTTGCACCGGCTCCCCTCGGTACACTTCAATACGGGGGGAGTGACGCTGCTGCACCGTCGCGAGCTTCGCATTTATTACCCAGACGTCGTGTCCGCCCTCTCTGAGGGATACACGGAATTCACCGAGCAGGACATCTGCCCGATCAGCGGGCGCGTGTTCCGCTTCGCCGGCTTCCGCCTCGACAGCCGCGAGTTGATCATGCAGGCGCGCGGCATCGGCAACCGCCGGCCGGAACCACGGCTGCACCTGCATCAGGTGATGGCGGAGGATCCCAAGGCGTTGCGCATCCTCGACCGCGCGCATCTTGTGGTGGCGGCGTTAGGTTATCGCCCGAAGGCGCTGCCGGTGCTGGACCAGGCGAACGATCCGATCCCGCTGCTGGCGCAGACGGGCCCACAGGAGCCGTTGGTAGACGGGCGTTGCCGGGTGCTGGATGCAGAGGGCGCGCCGCTGCCGGGTCTGTTCGGCATTGGCCTGGCCGCGGGCTTCCAGCCGCGCGGCGTACTGGGCGGCGAGCCCAGCTTCCGCGGCCAGGCGAACGGGTTGTGGCTGTGGCAGCACGATGTCGGCAACATCATCGTCGAGGCGGTGCTGTCGCCCGAAGTTCCGGTGCACGGACCGATTGCGGCCGCAGGCGTGCTGCAGGCCTCTCTGGTCGAGGGAGGCTAAGCCATGGGCATCCCTCTCACCCGCCCCGCGCCGCCGCGCCTCAGCGAAGCCGCAGCGCTGCTGAAGGAAATTGAGGACCGCGGCCATTTCAGCAATTTCGGCCCCGTCAACACCGCCTTCGAAGCCGACATGATCGCGCAGATGTTCAATGGCGAGGGCGCCTGCCTGACCGTGTGCAACGCAACGCTTGGACTGATGTTGGCGGTGGCCAATGTGCTGCGCGACCAGCCCGGAACGAGGCCCGCCAGGCGCATGATGTCGGCACGATCCGAGGCGCCACGCTATGCGCTGATGCCTGCGTTCACCTTTGCCGCCGCCGCCCATGCCGCCATGTGGTGCGGCCTGGTGCCGCTGTTCTGCGACGTTGATCCCCGTGACTGGTCGGCCAGTGCCGCGGCCGAGGAGGCCATGCTGACGCGCTACGGCCGCCAGATCGCCGTGGTGATGCCTTATGCCACCTTCGGGTTCGACATCGACCTCGCCCGCTACGAGGCGCTGAGCCAGCGCCACGATGTGCCGGTGGTGGTCGATGCGGCTGCCTCCCTCGGCACCGTCCAGCGCGATGGGCGTGGCTTCGGTTCGGGCTTCTCCGGCACCATCGTGTATTCGATGCACGCCACAAAATCCTTCGCGACCGGCGAAGGCGGGCTGATCTACAGTGCCGACAGGCAGATGGTCGCGGACCTGCGGACTATGTGCAACTTCGGCTTCGGCAAGGCCCGCAACGCGACCATGCTGGGGATCAACGCCAAGCTCAGCGAAGTCGGCGCCTTGCTCGGCCGGTTGCGCCTGTCCGACTACGACCGGGTACTAAACCACCGTGCCGAGCTGGTGGCCCGTTACCGAGCCGCATTGCCGGAACTGAGCTTTCAGCCGCAGCGGCAGAACCGCCAGGCGCACCAATTCTGTTCCGCCCTGCTGCCCAACCGACTGCGTCGTCACCGTGCCGCGATCCAGGACGCCATGGCGAAGGATGGAATCGGCACGGCCGCCTATTTCAGTCCACATCTGGGGCAGCAGGACTTTTTCGTGGAACAGGCGGTGTTCGGTGCCCTTCCGGTCGCCGACAACGTGGCGTCGCGAGTGATCAGCCTGCCGCTATTCGACAGCATGCAGGCCTGGGAGGTCGACGAGGTTGTGGCATCGCTGTGCCAGGCCCTGAAAGCTGTGCGAGTGCGTCCGCTCCGGCCGATCCAGCCGATCATGCAGGCAGGACAGACAACACCGGCAGCACCTGTCGCCGCTGCCTCGCTATCGCGGCTGCCACGTCAGCGCGGCGGCGGCGTAACCCGTGTGGTGGTGTCTGCGGAACGTTCGTCTTGAGTGGAGAGGCTAGAACGATCGATCCAACAGGACTTGCGGCAGCTGCGATCGGGCGGGGCCAGGCGCCTCGGCTGATCACGCTCGACTCGTTGCGCGGGATTGCAGCAGTGGTGGTGGTGATCCACCATTGCTTGCTGACCCAGCCTGCATTCAGCGACTTCTTCTTTTCGACCTGGCAGACACCGCCTCATAATTTCTTCGAAACACTGATGTTCCACACGCCGCTTCGGCTGTCGTGGGACGGCTATGAGGCGGTGACGCTGTTCTATGTGCTGAGCGGCCTGGTATTGGCATTGCCTTGGGTGGAGGGGCGGCCGCCAAGCTATATCGGCTACTGCATCAAACGTATCGGCCGCATCTATCTGCCGTATTGCGTGGCAATCGCCTTGGCCGCCGCGCTCAACGTGGCGCTGCAACCTCGGCTGCCACTGGCCTGGGCGAGTGAGTGGCTCAACGAGATGACCTGGTCAAACCCGGTAACGCCCTGGTCGCTGGCTGACCACGCGCTGATGATCGGCCACTACAACACGATCAACGGTGTCATCCATTCATTGATTTGGGAAATGCGAGTCTCGTTGCTGTTTCCGCTGATCATCGCGCCCCTAGTGTGCTGGCGGATGCGCGGCGCTCTGGCCGTGGCAATCGGGCTTGCGGTAGTGATCGGGGGCATTCAGCTTCTGTATGCGCCGGCCGGAGCCACCTGGCCCTTGGAACGCCAGGCTTCGCTCGGCGTCGCCGCCAAGGTGGCGCTCGAGGTGCAGTGGACTGCATATTATTCGATCTTTTTTGTCGTGGGCGCCATGATTTCGATGCACATCCGCCAGGTCCACGTCTGGCTCGTGCGGGTGCGCTGGGGCGGTATCCTCAGTATGGTCTTGGGACTGCTTATCATTCAGGAGCATTGGACGACCGTTCATCCCGTTCAGGAGATGATGGTGGCGGCGGGATCGGCGCTGGTCATCATCGGTGCCTTGGCGCCAGGGAGAATCGCGCGGGTTCTGTCCCATCCCCTGCCGCGTTTCCTTGGAGCCATTTCCTACAGCCTCTACCTCGTGCACGTGCCGCTGCTGCTCGCAGCCCTCCTGTTGCTGCAGGGGATCGTGCCGCCGCTCGTGATCCTGTTCGCTGTGCCGCCGGTGGCCGTGCTGCTCGGCTGGGCCTTCCACCATGCTGTGGCACAGCCTTGCGTGCGCCTGGGTCAACAGATCGCCGCACGCTTCGCCGCCCGGCCGGTGGCTCCAAAACTCACATGGGAAGGTGTCCGAAATGGCTGAGCGGTTCGTCGTCGTCTTCAAGACTTACACTTGGGACGGGTTCGTGGAGCGGCAGGCACACCGCCTGCAAGCGGCCGCGGCCGGCGGAGACTTCTTCATTTCGATCGACGAAACCACCGGCAGTTTCCCCAACATCCCGTTTGCCAACATCGACCGTATCAGTAATGCGAAAGTGGTGGCGTTGGGCTTGTCCGATCGCTTCGAACGAGGCTCGCTCCTGTGGTGGAATCCCGACTATGCGCACTACCACTTCTTCGCCAAATATCCAGACTACGAAAGCTATGTTTTCGTTGAGTACGATGTCGTCGTGCAGGAGTCGATCGCTGATCTGGTGGCCCGGATCAATCGCGTGAAGGCGGATTTCGTGGCCAGGCCGATCGATCTTTCGGATGGCAAATGGTTCTGGCGCGATTTTCATCTCCAAGTCTATCCACACGAGCAGCTGCGCGCGTCGCTGAACTGCTTCAGCGTGTATTCCTTCCGTGCGATGGAGATGCTGTTTCGCCGGCGTCGCGAAATGGCCGACCAGCTCGGGCTCATCTACTGGCCGAGCAGCGAGGCGTTCCTAGCCACTGAAATCGGCCGCGCCGGCTTTCGTCAAGCGGTGCTCGACGATTTTGGAGATGGCAGTGCCTATGACTGGTTCCCGCCGACCTTGGAGGAGGATCTGCCCCAGCATCCCACCTGCAGCTTCCTACATCCGGTGCTGGACCAGCAGCGGTTCGTCGCCGTGAACCTGCGCTCCAACGCCTCGCCGCTGAGCTTCCTGTGGCCCCGCAGCACCTTGCGTCGCCGGCTGGCACGGGTTCCGGCGTCCGCCTATCTGAAGTTGTTGCCAGGCGCATTCCGCCGTCGCCTTTTAGAATTGGCGCGCGAACAGATGCAGCTGCTGCGGGCACGGTTGCGCGGCCGCCGCTCGTCAGCACGCACTAGACAAGCGGAGCGGAAGCCTAAGTCAGATCCGACGCCAGACCCGAAGGTAATCGATCGCATAATCCCACGCGGCCTCATCCGCCACCATGCCGGAAAGGTTTACACCGTCCAGGTTCATGCCGATCTGGTTGGTGATCAGAATATGCGCGGGGGGCGCGTTCCAGGCATACACCGTCTGCTGCACACGCTTGCCGTCCACGTACCAGGCCGGTTTGCCATCCAGCCAATCGAGCGCGAAGACGTGAAACCCGGCTGAAAAGTCGATGCCGGGATCATAGGAGCCGTCACGAAACAACGTGTATAGATCACGCGGGTTGCCGTAGTTCTCGGGATGGCCGGAAGTTTGGACATGCGCCGTCATGATCTGCGGGCGGTCTCGATGTTGCCAGACGAAGAATTCAAATATATCGATTTCGGGCGGCCACGGCAGGGCGGAGTAGCTGCCATCAGGATATTCTACACCTGGGTTGAGCCAGAACGCCGGCCATACGCCCAAGCCCCGGGGCAGGCGCGCTCGCATTTCAACGACCATACCTGGCGTTACCGGCAACAGGG
>JANXSM010000106.1 GCA_025352665.1 Rhodospirillales bacterium
GGCTTGGCTCTCCGCAAGCCCCGCTAGGATGACGTCCCAGACAGCCGCTTCTGTCCAGCGACGATATTGGCGGAACACCGAATTCCAGTTGCCCAGCTCGGGCGGAAGGTCGCGCCAGGGAACGCCAGTTCTTGTGATCCACAGGATTGCGTCCAGCACACGGCGATGGTCCGTGGGGCGACGGCCTCCTCGAGAGCGATTCTCTGTCAGGAAGGGCGAGAAGAACGACCATTCCTCATCCGACATCAGTCCACGTATCAACACCGCTCTCCTCAAAGAGGAGCGTTGAATCACGATTCACGCTGTTTCGGAATCCCGTTTGTCCACAACACCTAGTCATTTTGGCGCTGCAGGAACGCTTGCTTATCGTGTGGTGCCGCGAATGAAGCCGGCGGTCATCGCGGTGCGGACGGCCTCTGCCAGGCTGCGGCAGGCGAGTTTTTCCATCACATTTGCGCGGTGGATCTCCACCGTCCGCGGGCTGATGCCGAGCTCGTTGGCGATCATCTTGTTGGGCAGGCCTTCCACCAGGCGGCCCAGCACCTCGCGTTCGCGCGGTGTCAGCGAGGCGACCCTTGTACGGGCGGCGTCGGTCACTTCGTCGGTCTGCTTCGTGTTGGCCATGCGGGCCAGGCCGGAGGTGACCGCGCGCAGCAGGTCTTCCTCCGAATACGGCTTCTCGATGAAGTCCACCGCTCCCGCCTTCATCGCCCGCACCGCCAGGGTCACGTCGGCATGGCCGGTGACGATCACCACCGGCAGCCGGCAGCCCCGCCTGATCAGCTCCTCCTGCAGCTCGAGCCCGTTCAGTCCGGGCATCCGAATGTCGACCATCAGGCAGCCTGGCGTGAGCGTGGGCAGTTGCTCCAGCAAATCCTCAGCGCTGGCGTAGCTCCGCGCCGTCAGCCCGAATGAGGTGAGCAGCATGGCAAGCGAGCGGCGCACCGCCTCGTCGTCATCCACCAGATGAACGACGTTCATATGCGTGGCCGTCGCGTACAACGGAGCAGGGGTCATGTCTCGCGAAACGATGTTCATGTGTTTTGTCCGGGCTTGGGGGCGGGGGGCAAGGCAATCCGGAAGCGCATTCCACCGGTGGGATGCGCTTCGGCCATCAGGCGTCCACCATGGCCTTCGACGATGGTGTGGCAGATGGCGAGACCGATCCCCATGCCGGTGGGTTTCGTGCTGACGAAAGGCTGAAACAGGCGCTCGGCGATCTCGGGGGCAAGGCCGGGTCCGTTGTCGATCACATCGATCCAGGTGGGCTCGGTGGGGTGCAACGTCGTGGCCAGCACGATCACGCCCGGTGGGCGGTTCGGCCCGTCCGCGCCGCCGATTGCTTCCGCGGCGTTGCGGATCAGATTGAGCAGGACCTGCTGGATCTGGATCCGGTCCACCAGGACGACCGCATCTTCCGGCGCCAGCGCCATGCGCAGGACGATGCCGCGGGTGATGCCGTCGGCGCGGGCGAGATCGACCACGCCGCGGATCAGCTCGCCGACGTCTTCCGATTGCAGTTCCGCTTCGCCTCGCCCGACGAAGTCGCGCAGACGGCGGACGATGGCGCCTGCACGCAACATCTGCTGGGCGGCATCGGAGACCGCCCCGCGCGCCGCCTGGAAGTTTGCGGGTAAAATGGTGGCGCCTTCGACGGAGCCGGCGCGGTCCAGCAGGCGGGCGGACGCGTTGAGGTAGTTGGTGGCCGCGGCCAGCGGCTGGTTGAGCTCATGGGCGAGTCCGCTTGCCATGGCGCCCATCGCGCTGAGCCTTGTGGCACGCAGCAGGTCGGCCTGCATGCCGCGCAGACGGATGCCGGCGGCGCGTTGTTCGGTGATGTCGCGGCTGACGGACACGACGCCGACGACGCGTCCTTCCGCGTCCTGCCAGGGGGTCACCGTCACCCACAGCCAGCGGGTGGCGGACGGGTTTTCCGACCATTGCACGTCCTGTTCGAAGCTCGTCATACGCCCACTCGACAGCACGGCGCGGTCGGCGATTTCGATGCGGCGGGCGATCCCGGGGGGGAACAGGTCGGCTGCCGTCCGGCCCAGCACCTGCCATTCCTCGCGATGCTCCAGGCCGAACAGCAGGGCGGCTCGGTTGACGAGCACGTAGCGCAGCTCGAGATCCTTGACGTAGATGCACTCCGCGGTGGCATTCACCACCGAGTTGAGCAGCTCATGCCCGGTACGCGCCTCACGCAGGGCCATGCGCTCGGCGGCCATGCGGCGCAGCAGCACCGCGTTGGCACGCACGATGCCCAGGCGCAGCGCCTCGAACTCGGCGATCGACAGGGGTGGCAGCTGTTCGCGTGGTCGTTCGCCGCCGATCGCGACGGCACCGACATAGGCGACCAGCGCGCGCAGCGGGCGTGACAGCCAGGAGCTCAGGAGCAGCGCCAGCATCAGGCTTGCGATGGCGGCCAGGGCGGCGGCCTCCACGCACCAGATGATCAACGCGCGTTCGCTGGACCGCAGGGATTGCAGGTCCTGTCCGGCGACCGCCCGCCATCCGGCGGCCATGGCGATCGGGGCGCGCGCCAGCAGAACCGGCGGCCCGGAATCGAGGGAGCCCGCAACCACGGCGTCGGTGGCGAGGTCGAGCACAACCTGCCGGCCGATCATCTGCTGGAATGGGCCCGATGTTGCGACCACGCGGTTCTGCGGATCCAGGATCATGGCGAAATCCGGCGACAGCTTGCTGGGATGGTGCAGCAGGCGCGTCAGCCGACGTAGCGGCACGGTCAGCTCCACCTGGCTCGGCTGGCCGACCGGATCTGCCACCGGGATCGTGATCCGGGCCGCCACCAGCTTGTTGTCGACCGGAAACACCAATGCCGTTTCGATCGTGGTCGCAACAGTGTCCAGGGAGGGCGGCGCCAAGACGATCGATCCGCCCAGGAATTCGGCCAGATGTTTCAGCCGCGCCGGCGTGTCGTCGCGCTCGATTGCCGCATCGGCGCTGCCGTTCCCGGTGGATGGCGGCGCGACGGCGGCCTTGAGGGTGAACGCGAAGCCGTCGAGCTCCTCGTCGAGGACATGCGCGAGGCCAATGGCGCGGTGGAGCAGCCGCTCCTCGTCAGAGACGCGCAAACTTTGAACGCCGACGGTGCCGATCAGAAACGCCAGGATTATCACCGGAAGGATCGCGGTGCCGGTGATGACGAGCACCGAGCGTCGCAGGCTCCAGGGATTGCCCGATTTGAGAGGAGGAACTGCCGCCCGCGGGATTTCCTGCGCGGCGTCCGACGCGCCCGGCACAGTTACTGTCGTGTTGTGCGGCCGGAGTGTCACGCTGTCGATGGCACTGTCCCGTTGTCTCCCGAAACGACAGGCTAGAGCAGGCTAAGCGAAAGCCCGATAAGTGTTTTCCCCAGGTTTCGGCCTGGCTGCGAGGGTTTTTCGCGGTTCGCGGTGCAATTTGCGAATATTTAACGGCACGCCGCGTGCTGTGAGAGGAGGAGACGCCCCTTCGCGGGGTGTCGTGATCCATCGTCAGGAGAACATCATGAGCGAAACCGGTATGTCCAAGCAGACCAAGCGCCCGTCCGTGTGGACGCGTTTCCGCGATGTGCAGACCGTTGTCGGCATTGGCGTGCTGCTGCTTATCTGGATGATCCTGCAATAGCAGAGGGCGCCGCCGCACGTTTGCGGCAGCCCCGCGGCGATTTCGCCCGGGGTCAGGACAGCATTAAGGCAGTGTTGGACATTTCGGCCGTGGGATTGCGCAGCGTGGCTGGAAGGTAACGCTCCTCCATCGGCCGGCCGTAGCGAAATCCCTGGCCGACGCCGCAGCCGAGGTGGCGCAGGAGGGTTTCGGCCGATTCGGTCTCGATTCCTTCGGCGACGACGTTGAGCTGCATTTCGCCCGCGAGGCCGATCGTGGCGCGGATGATCTTTTCCGCCTCGAGGTCCGTGGCGCAGGCGGCCACGAACGCGCGGTCGATTTTGAGTTCGCTGAACGGCAGGCGCAGCAGGCTGAGCAGCGATGCGTGGCCGGTGCCGAAATCATCGATCGCGCAGGCAATCCCGCGATACCGCAGTGCGGACAGCGTGGCGCCGGCCCGTTTCAGATCGGTGATCTCGCGGCCTTCGGTGATTTCGGCAATCAGGGCGTTCGCCGGCAGGCCGGCACGCAACAGCGCCCGGTCCAGCCGGTCCGGAAGGCCTGCATCGCACAGCAGGACCGGCGAGATGTTGACCGCCATGGTGAGCGCCGGTTCGTGGCATCGCAGCCTGGCGCAAGTGGCCAAAGCGGCGTCCAGCACCCTTTCGGTCAGCTGGGCGATCAGACCGTGTTCCTCGACCAGCGGGATGAAGACCTCGGGCGCGATCTCACCAAAGACGGGGCTTCTCCATCGCGCCAACGCCTCCATGCCGACCAGCCTGGCGGTGGCGAGTTCTACCTTGGGCTGATACGCCGTGAAGAATTCCCCTTGCGCGAGCGCCAATGTCAGGTCTGCCAGGCCGGGACGCAGCCGCGTGTCGGAACCTTTGGGCGGGCGCGGGGCCAGGGGCATTGCCGGGGGCATTGGCATCATTTCATTCACAGGATGAATGGAGCCTTGCGCGAAAATCTGAACAAAACGTGAAGGACCGGTTTTGCAGTCCTCTGCGGAAATTTACGAACCGATTTCCGGGACACCAACCGTTTGCTTTCAGTGCCCTGCCGGCGCTTCAATTGCGCGCGTATTGCAAGGGCGGGACACCGGCAGTGCTGCGATGCGGCATGAAATATCGCAGAGTGCCCTGCCATGGGTTAATCAAACGCTGTGGCGCGTGTCGATGGCCGCGCAAATTGCAACAAGGGCAGGCACAATGGATGTAGCACCCCCGCTCAGCCCAGATGCGGCGACCGAAGCCTCCCTTGCCGGCGAGCAAGACGATCTGCCCGTGTTCACGCACCAGCAGATCGTGAAGGTGATCATTGGCATTCTGCTGTGTATTCTGCTTGCCGCCATCGACCAGACCGTCGTTGTGCCCGCGGTGCCTGCGATCGCGGCCGATCTGAATGGCTTTGGCCATCTTTCCTGGATTGTTTCGGCTTATCTGCTCACCGCCACCGCAGCCACGCCGATCTATGGCAAGCTTTCCGATATCTACGGCCGGCGTGCGTTGCTGCTGCCGGCCATTGTGTTGTTCGTGATCGCCTCCCTGCTCTGCGGGGCGGCGCAGTCTCTGCTGCAGTTGATCGGAGCACGCGCCCTGCAGGGTCTCGGCGGCGCGGGCCTGATGGCGATGTCGCAGGCGGCGATCGCCGATGTGGTAAGCCCACGCGAACGCGGCCGCTACCAAGGGTATATGGCGGGAACCTGGGGCGTTGCCAGTGTGGCCGGCCCCATTCTCGGCGGCTGGATGACGGACCATATGTCGTGGCGCTGGATTTTTTGGATCAATCTGCCGATTGGGATCGCGGCTTTCCTGCTTTCGGGTTCGGCATTGAAATTGCTCAAGGTGCGCAGCATTCCGACGCGGATCGACTATCTCGGCGCAGCCCTGCTGTCGGCCGCGGTCACGACCTGCCTGCTGGTGATGAGCTGGGGCGGCAGCGAATACCCCTGGAATTCCTCGGTTATCCTCGGCCTTGGTGCGTTGGCCGTAGCGCTCATCGCCGTTTTCATTCTGCACGAAAGCCGGGTGGTCGACCCGTTGGTGCCACCTCGGCTGTTCACCAACACGGTGTTCACCCGCGGGGTGACAATTGCTGCGCTGTCTACCGGGGGCATGTTTGGGGCGACCTTTCTGCTGCCGCTATTTTTTCAGCTCATCCGTGGCGTGGATGCGTCGCTGTCCGGCACGCTGATCGTGCCGTTTCTGGCGTCGAACTGCCTTGGTGCGTTTTTCTCCGGCCAGTTGGCCCGCCGTCTCGGGCGCGTGAAGATCATCATCCTCGGAGGCCTCGGCGGCGCGATGTTGGGCTTTGCCCTATTGGCCTCGCTCGGTCCGGCCACGCCGCATTTTCTCGCCGTTGTCTATATGTTGGTGCTGGGCCTGGGGATTGGCGTGTGTATGCCCACGACGATGGTCGTGGTGCAGAATGCGACGGAGCGGCGCGACATGGGCTCGGCCACCGGGGCGTTACTGTTCCTGCGCTCAATGGGCGGCGCCATGGGCAGTACGCTCGTCGGCGCGGTGCTGGCCGGCCAGTTCGCCGCCGCCATCGCCGCGCGGGGCGTTACCACCACAATGGATCTTGGCGCGCTGCTCGGCGCCGAGGGGGCCAAGTTGGCACTGGACCCCAAACTTATGGTGATCGCCCAGGATTCGCTCTCGAGCGGCTTTCACGTGGCCTTCGGCGCCTGTGGCGTGATGATGGCCATTGCCTTGGTGGCCTGCCTCGGCATGCGCGATCTGCCGCTGCGGTCGGCCCGCTGATCGCCGGGTTGGCTTGCGGCCGAGGCGGACTGGTATAATTACGTAGTTGCATCGGCCGGCAGTTTGTGTTCTTGTTTTGTCCAATGACCCAAACCGCCACTCTTTCCGTAACCGATCGCTTCTCGCTGTCCATGATTGGGCTGCGCGGGGCTGTGGCAGCGCGGATTGTGGGGAATGTGCTTTCGGTGGCGCTGATGACGCTGATCTGGACCAGGTTGCATCAGGTCGAGGCACGGGTTCTGCGGCTGATTGCGGCGATCCGGGAGGGGCGTGTTCGCGGTGGCTGGGTTTGCCCGGGGCGGGCCTCGGCGGTGCGGGCGGAGGGTTTGCGGACACGTGTTGCGCAGCTGCCGCGCGGGTTTGCCTGGTTGTGCGTGCTGGTTCCGTATCAAGCGGCGGGGTTTGGCAGCCAGTTGCGCCACCTGCTCGGCGATCCCGAGATGGTGGCGCTGATTGCGGCCACGCCGCAGTTGGGCAAGGCGTTGCGTCCGCTGTGCCGGATGCTGGGAATTGACGTGGCGCTGGTGACGCCGGTGGTGCCGGTGGCGCCGGTGGCGGAAGTTGAGGCTCCCGCGCCGGTGGCACCGGCCGCGCCGGCTGCGGCTTCCGGCGGCTGCAACGATCTGACGGTGGGATTGGTTTCGATCGTGATCCCGCCGGGGATGGAGACGGGCGGTGGTATTTTCGTGCCGGTATAGCGGAAGCTAATTTTGCTGGTCCATATTGTTACGATATCGTAATTATAGGCATCTTTCCTGCATCAGTCATATTTAGCGCATCGCCTTGGCTGCCCGCCGTCGCGCAGCAGCAGCGCGCCGCAATTCCGGCTGCGCCGGATGGGCCTTCGGCCCGACCAGGGCATCCGCCCTGGACCCGCCAGAGGCAGGGCCTCTGGACTTCATTCGATAAGGCATGTCTCTGATTGCGGAGAGGGCGCATACCCGCGGGTGGCAATGACCCGCGGGTATGCGCCCTCTCTGCAATCAGAGACGCGCTTCAATAAGCGGGGTTCAGGGGCTCCGCCCCTGATAGGTCCAGGGCGAATGCCCTGGTCGGGCCGAAGGCCATCCGGCGTAGCCGGACACCTGGCTGATTGAGTCTCGATACTAGGACAGAGTCGGGTCGAGTCGGTCCCGCAGCCAGTCGCCCAGCAGGCTTACCGACAGCGTGGTCAGCACGATAACCGCGCTTGGTGCCAGCAGGATCCAGGAGGCGCGTGTCAGATATTCGCGGCCGTAGCCGACCATATTGCCGAGCGAGGTCATCGGCGGTTGCACGCCGAGGCCGAGGAAGGACAGGCCACTTTCCAGGAGGACCACTTCGGGGAAGGACAGCGTGGCGGCGACGATGAGGGTGGCTGCGATGTTGGGGAGCACGTGGCGCAGGTAGATGCGCAGTGGGGGCGCGCCGAGTTGTCGCACGGCGGCGGCGTAGCCTTGGGCGTTGGCGGCGATGGCCAGGCCGCGGGCGATGCGGGCGTGACGCTCCCAGCCGTATAGACCCATGAGCACGACGAAGAGGCCGATGGCGTTGCCGAAGAAGGCGAGCACCGAGAGGGCGAGGATAAGGAAGGGCATGCTGGCCTGGAAGTCGATCAGCATGAGCACGAACTGTTCCACCCAGCCGCGGAAGTGAGCGGCCAGAAACCCCATGGTGGTACCGAACACGGCGGCGATCACGGTGGCGCCCATGGCGATCATCAGGCTGATGCGGATGGAGACGATGAGGCGGGACAGCACGTCGCGTCCCAGTTCGTCGGTGCCGAGCAGGTGCTTCATCGTGCCGCCGAAGCCCACCGGCGGCGTGAGGCGTGCCCGCAGGTCCAGCGCCGTGATGCCGTAGGGGCGCAGCCATTCGGCGAACAGCGCGATCAGGATCATGATCACGATCCAGGCGAGTGCGATGATGACGAGGGGCGACATGCGCGCCCGCTTCGTTTTCGGGGCGCTCACGCTCGCAAGGACGGGGAGACTGGAGGCTGACATCAGTGCGCCCCCGCCGTTGCGCCGGCCCGCAGCCGTGGATCCAGAACACCGTACAGCAGATCCACGACCAGGTTCGACGCCACCATGGTTGAGGCCACCAGCAGCAGGATGCATTGCACCACCGCGAGATCGCGGTTGGACACGGCGACCACCAGGAGGCGACCGACACCGGGCCAGCTGAACACGGATTCCACCACCACGGCGCCGGCGATCAGGCTGCCCACCATGAAACCGACGACGGTGACGGTGGGAATCGCAGCATTCGGCAGCGCGTGGCCGCGCACGACCTGACGCCAGGGAACACCCTTGGCCGAGGCCGTGCGGATATACGGCTGTCCCAGCACTTCCAGCATGGCCGAGCGGGTGAAGCGGGCGAGCACGCCGGCGCCACCGAAGCCGAGCGTGATCACCGGCAGGATCATCGACCGCCAGCTTTCCTGGCCGCCGGAGGGCAGCCAGCCGAGTTGCACGGAGAACAACAATACGAGGAGCAAACCAAGCACGAAGCTTGGCACGGTGAACCCGGCCACAGCACCCGCCATCACCAGCCGGTCGGATGTCGAGTTGCGGTGCAGGGCTGCGTGGATGCCGGCGGGGATGCCGACGCCGAGCTTGAGCATCAGGGCCGGGATGGTGAGCGCCAGGGTTGCGGGGATGCGCTCGCTCACCAGCTCGATGGCGGGGCGGCCATCGCGGAACGACACGCCGAGATCGCCGTGCGCAATCGCCCTGAAATAGTCGAGATACTGCACCCAGATCGGCTGATCGAGGCCCCAGGCGTGACGAAACGCCTCGATCGCCTCCACCGGCGCCTCGGGGCTCATGATGATCAGCGCCGGGTCGCCCGACAGCCGCAGCACCACGAAGGCGAAGGTCACCACCAGCACGATGGTGAGGGCTGCGCGGGCGAGGCGCAGGGCGAGATAGCGGAGCATTACGTTTTCCAGCCGCCGAAGAAGTCCATGAAGAAGGATGGCGGCGCGCGCCAGGGCAGGTCCTTGCGCATGCCGGTGAAGACGGCGTTCTGGTGCAGGACGATGTAGGCGGGGTCGTCTCGCTCGCAGATCTGCAGCATGCGGGCGAAGGCTTCGCGGCGCCTGGCCCGGTCGGTGCCGGTTTCGAGCGCCACCGAGAGCTGGTTCATTTCGGCGTTGGTCCACTCACCATTGGTTTGCTGCGCGCCGTTCGGGCCGTGCTGGTTGACGATGGAGGACACCGGGTCGTCGAACACCGCAGAATTCGACCAGTCCCGCACCCCGCGTGGGCCCTTCTTGTCCAGCACCTGGCCCCAGTTCTCCAACACTTCCAGGCGCACGTTGAGGCCGATCTGCTTCCAGAACTCGACCAGGATCTGTGCTGTGGCCACCTCGGCGGTGTAGTAGTTGTTGCGGGCGCGGTAGACGATCTCGTCGCCTTTGTAATTGGCCTGCTTCAGCAACGCCTTGGCGTGGTCGGGGTCGAACGGCGGCACGGTCCAGTTCTTGACGAGCATGTCGCCGTAGAATTCCCATTGCAGGCCCGGCGGCACGCGGGTGCGGCCCGCCCAGAGCGCATCCACGATCGCCTGCCCGTCGATGGCATGTGCCATCGCCAGCCGCACCAAGGGGGCGGCCAACACCGGGTGATGCTTGTCGAACGCCACGATCCTGTGGTTCAGCACCAGCCCGCCTTGGACGACGTGCCTGGGGTTCTTCTCGATCTCCTTGATCTGGTCGGGTGGGATGTCACAGGCGAAATCATATTCGCCGGACTGCAGGCCTGCGATGCGCGAAGACGCCTCCGGCACCTCGAGGAAGCGGACGGACTTCAGCGGCGGCCGGCCACCCCAGTAATCGTCGTGCGCGTCCAGGATCAGCGAGCTGTCGGGCTTGAACTCGCGCAGCTTGTAAGGGCCGGTGCCGACTGGTTTCTTGGAATTTGCTGCCCAATCGCCGTTCTCCGTCCAGGCCCGGCGTGACACGATCTCGCTGCCGCCAGCTGATAGCCGGCCCTCCATCGTCACGTCCGGCGTGGCGTTGACGAAGCGGACGGTGTGGCGATCGACGATCTCGACGCGTGCCAGCGCCGGCCAGTGGCGTTTTGCCACGGGAGGGAGATCGGCGGGCAGGCTGGGCCCGAACATATGTTCGGGCCCGAAGCTGAAGGCGATGTCCTCCGCGGTCATCTCGTCGCCGTTGTGCAGCTTCACGCCTGGGCGCAGGGCCAGTTCGACGGTGGTGTCGCTTAGGCGCTTCCACGATGTCGCGAGTCCGGGAACCCGCTCCAAGGCACGTTGCTGGTTGCGGGCGATCGGGGTTTCCAGGATCGACTGCATCCAGCGCTCCGACACGTTGGAGGACTGCTCGCGCAACGGCTCCAGCACCCCGGTGTTGCTGATCTTCTGCACCGCGACGGTGACGCTCGGCCGCTGGTCGGTCTGGGCGATGGCGAAACGGGGCAGGGTGGTAGAGGCGGCGGCCACCAGGGTGGCGCGGCGGGTGATCTTCATCAGACTGCAATCCGTGAGTTGGTGGATGCTAAATGGCAGGCGACGCTGCGCCTGTCGTCGAGTTTGCGCAACGCGGGGGTCTCGACGCGGCATGCCGGCACGGCGACCGGACAGCGCGGGTGGAACGCACAGCCGGCGGGCCGGTCGGCGGGGTTGGGCGGGTCACCGGTCAGCACGATGCGGGGAAGCAGGCGAGGGCCAGGCACGGGGATCGCGGAGACCAGGGCGCGTGTGTAGGGGTGGATCGGGTCGGCGAACAGTTCGTCGGGGTCGCCCTCCTCGACGATGCGGCCGAGATACATCACGGCGACGCGGTGGCTCACCTGGCGGACCACCTTCAGATCGTGGCTGATGAACACCATGGCGATTCCGCGCGCGGCCTGCAGGTCGGTCAGCATGTTCACCACCTGCGCCTGGATGGACACGTCCAGGGCGGACACCGGCTCGTCGCAGACCAGGAGGGCGGGGTCGGTCGCCAGCGCGCGGGCCAGCACGGCGCGCTGGCGCTGGCCGCCGGAGAGTTCATGCGGGTAGCGGATTGCCTGATCCGGCCGCAGCCCGACATCGCGCAGCAGGGCCGCCACGCGGTCGGCGCGCTCGGATTTGTCGCCGATACCGTGGATGTCGAGCGGTTCCGCGACCTGCTCGGCGATGCTCAGGCGGCGGTCCATCGCACCCAGGGTGTCCTGGAACACGAGCTGCATGCGCCGCCGCAGATCCCGCCACGCGGCGGTTCCGGCCGGCGGCATCGGGGCGCCTTCGAAGGTGACATGGCCCTCGGTCGGCTGCTCCAGCCCGAGTGCCAGCCGCCCGGTGGTGGATTTGCCGCAGCCGCTTTCGCCGACGATGCCGAGCGTTTGCCCCGGCATCACCGTGAAGGAAATCCCGTCGACGGCGCGGACGTCGACGGACCCGCCCAGTAGGCCGCGCCGCGTGTGATAGACGCGGGCGACGTTTGTGAGGGTGAGCAGACTTGCGTCTGTGGTCAGTATCGGGAGGCTCATGCCATCACCAATTCGCGGGCATGCACGCAGGCGGCGATATGGCCGGGGCCCATGCTGCGAAAATCCGGCGGTGCCAGGCAGGCCTTGGTCGCCCGTTCGCAGCGGGGCGCGAAGGCGCAGCCCGGCGGCAGGTTCCACGGCTCCGGCACCGAGCCGGGGATGGCAGTCAACCGCCGTCTTGGCCCGACCATGGCCGGCAAGGCCGCCAGAAGACCCTGGGTGTACGGATGCGACGGCCGTTCGAACAGCACCTCCGATGGGGCTTCCTCGACGATCTTGCCGGCATACATGACACAGACGCGCGTGCACATATCGGCGACGACACCGAGGTCGTGGCTGATCAGGACCAGCGCCATACCCATTTCGTGCTGCAGGCGACGCAGCAGGTCGAGGATCTGCGCCTGGATCGTCGCGTCCAGGGCGGTTGTCGGTTCATCGGCCACCAGCAGTTCCGGCTCGCCGGCCAGCGCCATGGCGATCATCACGCGCTGGTTCTGGCCGCCGGACATTTCATGGGGATAGACGTCCAGCCTGCGGCCGGCATCGGGGATCCCGACCAGCTCGAAAAGCCGCTTTGCCTCGGCGCGCGCGGCCGCGCCGCCCAAACCACGATGCAGGCGCAGGGCCTCGACCACCTGGCGGCCGACCCGCTGCACCGGGTTCAGGGCGCTCGCCGGGTCCTGGAAGATCATCGCCACACGCCCCCCGCGCACACGATCGAGCGTGGACTGGGGGGCCGCCAGCAACTCCTCGCCCGCCAGTTTTACCGATCCGCTCACCTGTGCGGTGGGGGGCAGCAGGCCCAAAGCCGCCAGCCAGGTGACTGATTTGCCTGAGCCGCTCTCGCCCACCAGGCCGACCGCCTCGCCTGCGCCAATGTCCAGATCAACGCCGCGCAGTGCTGGAACGCCTGCGAAGCGGACAGACAGATCGCGCAGGCGAACCAGAGGGTCAGTCACGAATTGCATTCCCCCAGTTGCTTGACCGAAAATCCATCACGAAGCTCGGCGTGGCGCGCCACGCGATGTCGCGACGCTTTGCCGTGAAGGTGGCGTTCTGATGCAGCACAGTATAGGCGGGATCTTCCCGCTCGGCGATCTCAAGCGCGCGACGGAACAGCTTCTTGCGCAAGGCGCGATCGGTGCTGGTCTGGATGGTCACGCACAGTTGGTCGAATTCCGTGTTTCGCCATTCGCCGGTCGCCTGGCCGGCTCCGTTGGGCCCGAACGTGTTGAGCATGCCGCCGACGGGATCGCCGAAGGCAGCACCCCCCGACCAGTCTCTGACGCCGCGTGGGCGCGAGCGGTCGCGGACCTGCGTCCAGTTCTCGACCATGGAGAGCTCGACGTTGAGGCCGACCTGGCGCCACATTTCCACGAGGATCTGCGCGCTCGCAACCTGGTTGGTGTAGTAGTTGTTGAGCAGGCGGTAGGGGATCGCCTCGCCCTTGTAGCCGGCCTGGCGAAGCAGCTCGCGGGCCCGCACCTGGTCGAACTCTGGCACCCGCCAGTCGGCAATTTTCATGTCGCCGTAGAAATCGAACTGCAGGCCGGCGGGAATGGTGGTGCGCCCGCTCCACAACGCCTCGATGATCGCGGTGCGGTCGATGGCGTGGCTGAACGCCTGGCGGATGCGTGGGTCCGCCAGCACGACATTGGACTTATCGAAATCGGTGAAGCGGATGTTCAGGATCGGCCCGCCCACCACTTCAAAGCCTGGGTGGCGTTGGACCTCGGCGATCTGGTCGGGGGGAATGTCGCACGCGAACTGGTATTCGCCTGACAGCAGCCCGTTCACGCGGCTCGACACTTCCGGCACTTCGACGAAGCGCAGCGTGCGGATTGGCGGGCGGCCGCCCCAGTATTCGTCATGCGCGTCCAGGATCAACATCGTGTCCGGCCGGAACTCGCGCACTTTGTAGGGGCCGGTGCCCACTGGCTTGCGGGCATACGCGAGCCAGCTGTCCGTCTCATCATACCCGCGCCGCGAGTTGATCTCGCTGCCATTGGCAGCGATCCGCCCCTCCAGCGTCACGTCCGGCGTCGCATTGACGAAACGTACTGTATAGCGGTCGACGATCTCCACACCGCGCAACGCCGGGAAGGCACGGCGCGCCACTGGCGGAATTTCCGCCGGCAGCTCCTTTGATCCGGCGCCGATGAGATAGGCGGAGGAGACCGGCAGGCTTTGCCCGTTGTCTGGTCTGGTGTCTCCGAACATGCGCGTGCGCGAAAAGGAGAACGCCACATCCTCAGCGGTAAATTCGTCGCCGTTGTGAAACTTCACGCCGCGGCGCAGCGACAGTTCGACGGTTGCTTCGTCGATCCGCCGCCAGGACTGTGCCAGGCCGGGCACCTGGGTGATGCCGTTGAACCAGTCCAGATCGATCAGCCGCTCGTTGATCAGCGTGGACGTACGCTCTCCCACGTTCGACTGCTCGCGCAACAGATCAAGCGTGTTGGTGATGGCGATCTTTTGAACCGCCACCGTGATCACTGGCCGGTTGTCCGCCTGGGCGATCGCGAACCGAGGCAGCGATGCTGCCCCGGCCAAGCCAGCCAACGTACGACGAGAAAGCATCGGCTAGCTCCAGTTGTGCGCGCGGAAATCCATGGCAAAGCTCGGCGCCGCTTTCCACTTGATGCTCTTCGGCTTCGCGGTGAACACGGCGTTCTGGTGGAGCACGGTGTAGGCGGGATCTTCGCGCTCACAGATCATCAGCATCCGCGCGAACACCTGCTTGCGCCGCGCCCGGTCGGTGCTGGTCTCCAGCACGGTCGACAGTTGGTTCATTTCGGCATTGGTCCACTCGCCGCGCTGCTGCTGCTCGCCGTTCGGGCCGTGCTGGGCGACGATGGACGAAACCGGATCGTTGAACGTGGCCGAGTTCGACCAGTCGCGCACCGCCCGCTCCGGCGTGCGCTCGAACACCTGGCTCCAGTTCTCCTTCATCACGATATGCACGTTAAGACCCGCCTGGTTCCACATCTCCGTCAGCACCTGGCCGGTGGCGGTCTGGTTGGTGTAGTAGTTGTTCTGCAGGCGGTATTCGATCCGGTCTCCCTTGTAGCCGGCGGCCTTGAGCAGCTCGCGCGCGTGGGCCGGATCGTATTCCGGAACCGTCCAGTCGGTGATCCGCATGTCGGCATAGAAGTCCCACTGCAGACCCTCGGGGATGACGGTTCGGCCGGCCCACAGACTGTCCACGATCGCCTTGCGGTCGATCGATTGCGCCATGGCCAGCCGCATCCGGGGGTCGCGCAGGATGTTGTTCTTGTCGAACGCCATGATGCGATGGTTCGGGATCGTGCCGCCCCGCACCTCGAAGCCGGGGTTCTTTTCGATGCTGCTGATCTGATCGGGCGGAATGTCGCAGGCAAACTGGAATTCGCCGGACAGCAGACCGTTGATGCGCGAGGAGACCTCGGGCACTTCCAGAATGCGGATCGTTTTGATCGGCGGCCGGCCGCCCCAGTAATCGTCATGCGCGTCTAGAATCAACATGCTGTCCGGGCGCAGCTCGCGCACCTTGTAGGGGCCAGTACCGATTGGCTTGCGCGAATACTCTAGCCAGGACGGCGAGGCGTCGTAGCTGCGCCGATTGATGATCTCGCTGCCGGTGCTGGACATGCGACCTTCCATGGTCACGTCCGGCGTCGCGTTGATGAAACGCACCGTGTATTTGTCGATAACCTCGACCCGATCGAGCGCTGGCCACAGCCTGCGGGCCACCGGCGGAACCTCGGGCGGGAGCTCCTTGGACTTGTTGATGGTCTGGAACGTGCTCGACAGTTCCAGCGTCTTGCCCTGCACGCTCGGCCGGGTCGTGCCGAACATGTGCTCGGGGCTGAACGAATAGGCCACGTCCTCGGCGGTCATTTCGTCGCCGTTGTGGAACTTCACGCCCTGGCGCAGCGAAAGTTCGACGGTCTTGTCGTCAATCCGCTTCCATGACGTGGCGAGGCCAGGCACCTGCTCGAGGGCTGACTGGTAGTTGAGGCCGATCAGCCGCTCCGTGAAGAATGCCGACAGGCGGGTGCCCACATTGGATTGTTCACGCAGCAGGTCTAGCGCGTTGGTGATCGACACCTTCTGCACGGCGATCGTGATGGTTGGGCGGTTGTCGGTCTGGCCGATGGCAAACCGAGGCAGGCCGGCTGCCAACCCAAGCCCAAGGGCCGTCCTGCGATGCAACTGTGTCATGCGTGTTCTCCTGTTGGGCCGCGCTCTTCGAGCCCGGTTGGCGTCGCGCGAAAATGGGTGAGTGTGCGGTCGGCATGGCGCATGCGCCATGACAGCGCGCGCTGGGCATAGTCCCTGACCACCGCGGCATAGTTCGGGTCATCAGCCAGATTGTGGAACTGCTGCGGATCCGCTCGCAGATCGAATAGAAGCGCGGGCAGGGCGGTGAAGTGCACGTATTTGAAGGCGGCATCCTGCAGCACCGACAGGGTGCAGTCGTCCATCGCAAGGCCGAGCTCGCCTTCCTGGTCATTGGGAAACACGTTGCGAAAGTCGAATTCGTAATGCAGCGCATCGCGCCAGCCGGCAGGCGTGGTGCCTGCCAGGAACGGCATCAGGCTGTGCCCGTCGCACGCCCGCGGCGCCCGCCCGCCCAGGAAATCGAGCAGTGTCGGCATGATGTCGACACTCTCGGTGAACGCATCGACAATGCTGCCCCGTGTTTCCGTGGCGTTCGGATCGACGATGACCAACGGAATGCGAAAGCTCTCGTCGAAATAGCCGATCTTGCCGAGCAGGTGATGATCGCCAAGCTGCTCGCCATGGTCGGAGGTGAATATGACCAGCGTGTCCTTCCACTGGTCGGTCTCGTCCAGATAGGCAAACACGCGTCCGATGCAGTCATCGACCTCAGACATCATGCCGTAGTAGGTGGCCCGCATCTGGCGGAGCTCGGCCTCGTCCATCGCGGCCACCAATCCCTGGCCTCGCTGGAAAAAGCTGCCTTGTCTGGAATTGCGAAGGTAATAGGCGAGCAGCGGATGCTGCTCGGCCTCGGTGGCCACGCTGTCAGCGCGCACCGGCGCCACCATGTCCTCCGGCCGATACATCGCATGGTATGGCGCGCTGGCGACGAAGGGTGGATGCGGACGGTAGTAACCCAGATGCAGGAAGAACGGCTTGCCGTCACGCCCCTTGAGATATGTCAGCGCACGATCCGTGAAGAACGCAGAGTCGGACAGTTCCGCTGGAATGCGGGCGGGCAGGGCGGTCGCACCTGGCAACGCGTCCAGCCCGTGTGGCAGCCAGATATCGTCGCGATTTGCCGGAAGCGGATAACCCTGCTGCGCCAGCCACCCGAAATAACCTTCATGCCCCGGTTCGAAAGCGCCCACGGGACGCCAGCCATCCATCATGTCGCCAAGATGGCTGAAACGTGGATCGTTCCGCGATGTCGTGCGTGGGTCCGGCGTGGTGGTCGTATAGCCGATCAATGCCGGGTCTACCCCCAGGCGGCGAAGCGCACGCGGCAGGGTGGTGTGGCGGGCATCGAGCGGCACCCAGTTCTGCACCTGTCGGTGGTTCATAAGGTACAGCCCCGTGTGCAGGCTGGCCCGCGCCGGACCGCACGGCACGGTCGTCGTTACGTGGTTGCGAAAGGTGACACCCTGGCGGCACAGCCGATCCAGGTTGGGCGTCCGCAGGTGAAGTGTGCCCAGATGGGGAACGCAGTCGGCGCGCCACTGATCCACGACGATCAGCAAGACGTTCTTGTGGGGCATCGCAGCGTCTGTCCTTGGTCTTTAGCGGGGGGGGGGGGGCTTTGGGCGAGCGGAGCGTTACCACGGGTCCGGGACGATCCCGTGACACTGGGATTGCGGTTTCATGACACCATGGAGCGGCATCCGCGGGCGCTGCACTCGACCCAGAGGGACTGCGGCCCCATATTGGACGCAGATGCCAAAGATGCATCCGACGCAAGCATACAGGAGAGCCTGCCCATGTATCCCAATGTTCAGCTGTTCATCGATGGCGCCTGGAGCGATGCCGCTGCCGGCAAGACGCTGCCGGTGGTGAACCCGGCAACCGGCGAGGCGATCGGCACTCTGGCGCACGCTGAAATCCCCGATCTCGATCGCGCCCTTGCTGCGGCCGAGCGTGGCTTCGCCACTTGGCGGGTGATGTCGGCCTATGACCGCAGCAAGATCATGCGCAAGGCCGCAGACCTTGTGCGCAGCCGTGTCGATGACATCGCCCGGTTGATGACGCTCGAGCAGGGCAAGCCCTATGCAGAATCCAAAGGCGAAACAGCTGGCGCTGCCGACGTGATCGACTGGATGGCCGAAGAGGCCCGGCGGACCTACGGCCGTGTCGTTCCGGCGCGCGCGGAGGGGATTTTGCAGCTGGTGATCAAGGAGCCGGTCGGTCCCGTCGCCGCCTTCACGCCCTGGAATTTTCCGCTGAACCAAGCCAACCGCAAGATCGCCGCAGCGCTTGCCGCCGGCTGCTCGATCATCGTCAAAGGCTCGGAGGAAACACCGGCGTCTCTGGCTGCCTACGTGCAATGCTGGGCGGACGCGGGGCTTCCCGCCGGTGTCCTCAACCTCGTCTACGGTGTGCCTTCGGTTATCAGCGAATATCTGGTTCCGCACCCGATTATCCGCAAGATCTCGTTCACCGGCTCTACGCCGATCGGCAAGCATCTCGCAGCGCTTGCCGGCACGTATATGAAGCGCGCCACGATGGAGCTTGGCGGCCATGCGCCGGCGATGATCTTTGACGATGCCGACCTCGACCGTGCCGCATCGATCTTGTCCGCCAACAAGTTTCGCAACGCGGGCCAGGTCTGCGTCGCTCCGACGCGCTTCCTGGTACAGGCCGGCGTGCATGACAGCATGGTCGACAAGTTCGTCGCCAAGGCCGAGGCCATCAAGGTCGGGGACGGCATGGCGGAAGGAACCACCATGGGCCCGCTGGCCAATGCTCGCCGCGTGCCGGCCATGGAGAGCCTGATTGCCGATGCTGTTGCCAAAGGTGCCACCATACGCACGGGCGGCAAACGCATCGGCAACGTCGGGAACTTCTTCGAACCCACCGTCCTCACCGGGGTGACACCCGATATGCGCGTTATGAACGAGGAGCCGTTCGGCCCCGTCGCATTGTTCTCGCGCTACGACAGCTTTGACGAGATCGTGGCCGAGGCCAACCGGCTGCCTTTCGCTCTCGCAAGCTACGCCTACACAAGTTCGAACCGCACGGTGACGCTGCTGGGACAGCGGGTCGAAGCGGGCATGCTGTCGATCAATCATCACGGCATAGCGCTGCCCGAGGTGCCGTTCGGTGGGATCAAAGACAGCGGTTACGGTTCCGAAGGCGGTCTTGAGGCTGTCGAAGCCTATCTGAACACCAAGCTGGTCACGCAATCGATCTGATACGGCGCAACAACGGTGCTGCCTTCCCGCCGATGCCGTTTCGGGAGGGCAGCATCGGCGAATCGAGCCGGTTGCCCTGCGGTTGGATCAGGCTTTTACACTTGTCCCAGAAAATTGATGATCGCGTGCCAGCCTGGATCTTTCGGAAGTAAAGAGAATCGGATCTCGATCGAACGTTCGTTGTCAAAAGTAACGGATCGCAATACGAGCTTCATTTTAAGAACCGAAATGCGCTCGGCCCCATGCTGTCGCGCAGCAAATTCCGCAACATGGCAGATGAGACACCAAAATGAATTTACACGACACGAAACACGCTGTTAGGAAAAGGCGGTTGCGCTGAAGCAAAATATTGTAACCGCCACTCACACAGGAGACTCTCTCACCATGTCCAAGGCGTTCATCGCGCAGGTCATTCAGGATTCCGCGGAACTTACCGGCGTCGCCGCGAACCGCACCGCTAGCGACGTGATCGCCGCGATCGTGAAAGAACTGAAGAAGACCGGTAAGTTCACCCTCCCCAGCTTCGGCACGTTCACCGTCCGCAAGACCAAGGCGCGCAAGGCGCTCAACCCCCGCACGGGTGCTCCGGTCAAGGTGAAGGCCGGCAAGACCGTCCGCTTCAAGGCATCCCCCACGTTGAAAAAGGCTGTCTGATCGACGGCCGAAGCACTGTCGCAAGCCAGGGCTGGGAAAGATTTCTCGACCGGCTTGCCGACAGCCTTCGCATCTGGCGCCAGAGTTTGATCGCTTTCGACAGACGAACCAGATCCGATCCTCAACAACGTGCAGAGCTTCCGAGTCGATCGCAACAGCACAGATCGAATCTGAACGCGCGATACATGCCATCGCGATCCCGCGGCGCGATTTGAACCACTGAAAGTCGTTGCCGAGGAACGAGATGGATGCGATCGGCACGTTGAACGAGGCCACAGCCGCATTCAGCAGTTCTTCGAAGTCCCGATCGGGCGGGTTGAACAGAATCCCACATGCATATAGAGCCTTTAGGCGAGGACGTTCCTCAGTCATCAGATCGTCCATCGCATGACAGCGGTTAAGACCGCGCGAGTCCGACTGGACAAGTTCTTGAGTTGTGCGCATTTGCGGGTGGCCGCCTTCCAGTAGGTAGATTGTCAACCACGCACTGGTGCGCGCGACAGTATCTTCATACAAAAAGATGCCAGTCCGTCAGTTCAGGTATAGGTTCCCGTGGCGACAACGGGCACGCTTTGCGATACCGCAAGCCGGATCCTGGACGTTGCTGAGCATCTTTTGTTCAGACGCGCGGTTTTAACTCGTTCAGCTACGTGGATAACGCCTCGGCGTTGACCATCCGATAGGCGTCGCTGCACTATCATTTTCCAACCAAGAACCATCTCGCCGAGTGTTTGGTGGAGCGCTACTCGAAATCGTTTTTCGAAGCCCTCGCTGCGATCGATCGGCAGGAGCTGCGCACGTTCGCAGGTGAGGCACTCACGCTTGCGTCATTTCTTGTCGCAACCCTTTAGAGCGGGATGACGTCTGATAGGCGACGTAATCCCGCTCTAGCTCTTTGTTTTATCGCGTGATTCAGACCTTTCGGTGATTCCACCTTCGGTCATCACGCTCTAAGGCGCCCTGCTGCTGGCGCGCATGCAGGGCAGTGCTGCGGTTTTTCATGCAACGACTGCGCGGCTGTTGGCTGGCCCGCAGATACAAAGATTGGCCAGCCGTCGCGCTTACGAGGCAGATGACGTCATACGTCGAGTTCGCCGGCGGAGCGTGCGTGTTCCTGGATGAATTGAAAACGAAGTTCCGGTTTTCGTCCCATCAGGCTCTCCACACGGTCTGCGGTGGCCGCATGGTCGTGCTGGGCGTTGACGACCTTGAGCAGCGTGCGCTTCCTTGGATCCATCGTCGTCTCCTTCAGCGCCTGCGGTGGCATTTCACCCAGACCCTTGAAGCGGCTGACTTCGATTTTCCCCGTCGCCTTGAACAGTTTCTGCTTCACCTCCCGGTCTGCGTCGTTCATCGCATAGACCGACCTGGCGCCCTGCGTCAGGCGGTACAGCGGCGGCTGGGCAAGATAGACATGGCCGTTCTTGATGAGATCCGGCAGCTCCCGATAGAAAAAGGTCATCAGCAGCGAGGCGATATGTGCCCCGTCGACATCAGCGTCCGTCATGATGATCACGCGGCCATAGCGCAGCTTTGTGCGGTCGAACCGATCGCCTACTCCGCAGCCGAGCGCTTCAACGAGATCCTTCAGTTCTTGGTTCTGTCGCAGCTTCTCTGTGGTGGCACTCGCAACATTGAGGATTTTGCCGCGCAACGGCAACACCGCCTGGCTTGCCCGATCGCGCGCTTGCTTGGCCGATCCGCCCGCGCTGTCGCCTTCCACAAGAAACAGTTCGGTCCGCGCGGCATCTTCCAAGGTGCAATCCGCGAGCTTGCCGGGCAGGCGCAGCCGGCGGGTCGCCGATTTCCGCGGTGTGTCCTTCAGCTCTTTGCGCCGTATCCGCTCCTCGGCGCGCTCGACCACAAAGGCGAGCAGCGCATCCGCCTGCGCGGGGCTGGAGCCCAGAAAATGGTCGAACCGATCGCGCAGCGCCGTTTCGACCAGCCTCGTGGCTTCGGCGTTGGTGAGCTTCTCCTTGGTCTGGCCCAGGAACTGCGGCTCGCGAATGAATACCGACAGCTTCGCGGCCATCCCGCCAAGCAGATCCTCTGCCGTGATGTTGGCCGCCCGCTTGTTGCCGCGCTGCTCGCCCCAGGCACGTAACCCCTTCAGTAGAGCGGCGCGAAAACCGGCCTCGTGGGTTCCGCCCTGAGGCGTGGGCACCGTGTTGCAGTAACTGGCCAGCGCATGCTCGCCGTCTTCAAGCCACGCGATCGCCCATTCCAGCCGCCCGGTTTTGTCGCCATTGGCAGCCGAAGGAAGGTTGGCATCACCCGCCCAGAGCGGCACCACCGGTGTGCCGCCAGCCAGATCGGCCTCCAGGCTGTCACGCAGGCCTCCGGGATAATGCAGTTCCGCTTCCGCGGGAATATCGGCCGATCGTAGCAGGCTCGGATCGCAGGACCAGCGTATCCGCACGCCGCGGAACAGATAGGCCTTCGACCGGCACAGCCGGAACAGCCGTGCCGCGAGGAACTGCAGTTCGCCGAAAATTTCCGGGTCAGGCTTGAACCGAAGCTGCGTTCCGCGCCGGTTCTGCACGGGCCCCGCGTTGATCAGAGGGGTGATCGGTTTGCCGCGCGCGTAACTCTGTTTCCACAGCACGCGATCGCGCGCAACCTCCACTTCGAGCAGTTCGGACAAGGCGTTGACCACGGAACTGCCGACGCCATGCAGCCCTCCCGAGGTCTCATAGACCTTGCCGCTGAACTTGCCGCCGGAGTGCAGCATGGTGAGAATCACCTCGAGCGCCGAAAGATTCTCGAACTTGGGGTGCGGATCCACCGGCATGCCGCGCCCATTGTCGCGCACCGTCAACACATTGCCGCTGGCCAGAGTCACCTCGATCAGGCTGGCGTGGCCGGCGACAGCCTCATCCATGGCGTTGTCGATGATTTCGGCAGCAAGATGGTGCAAAGAGGTTTCGTCGGTGCCACCGATATACATGCCCGGCCGCCGCCGAACCGGCTCGAGGCCCTCAAGAACCTCGATGTCCTTGGCCGAGTAGGCCGCATCGTCCCGGCCTTCCTTTCCGGCCTTGAAGAGGTCGTTCATGCTGTGTTCCCGTCTGAGATGCCGACCTTAGCGACCCAACCCGCATCCGGGCAAGCAAGCGATTTCACCGCGGTGCATGGACCAATGGCGGTCCGAGACTGATCCGATGCGGCGTGACGGAGAGAAACCGGTGCTGCCGCGCCGCTTCACCGGCACGTTGGAACGCCAGCGCCCGCGCCAGCACCGCGCGATCCTCCTCGGACATGCGGCCGGCTTCTCGCAGATGGTCAGTCCAATTCTCCATCCACCAGATCTCGACCCAGTGCTCGGGATCCGAGATATCCTCGCCAAGCTGCCATAGCACCGCGCCTGCGCGACCGCGGACATCGCGGACCTCGGCCATGACCTCGAGGAATGCATCCTTTGTGTCCGGAAGGATCCGGTAGTGCTGGTTCTCCATCACCCGGCCGCGATTGCTGTTCAACACCGGCGTCAACGACGGAGCGACAGTGTCCGTCAGCGGCACCACCGGGACGTCCGCGGCGAGCGACGGCGCTGCCACAGGGTCCAGGCTGAAGCGGCGAAACCCCACCGCGAACACCAGCCCGCACACGGCTGCGGACAGCAGCGCCTCGGAAATTCCGATTTCGGTGCCGAGCCAGCCCCAGAAGAATGTGCCGACGGCCATCGCGAAGTTGAAGGCCAGCTGATAGATTGCAAGCGCGCGCGAACGGACCCAGGCCGGGGCTGCAAGCTGCGCGGCACCTTGCGTTACGGAACTCGCGGTGACCCAGCCCAGACCGAACAGCAGCATGCCGACACAGGCGGGCAGCCAGTGCCGCGCTAAGCCAAGCAACGCCACACCGGCGAGGGACATCAGCGTGGCGGCGAAGACAATCGTCCCGCGGCCGGCGTGTTGGCGCACCTGTGGCAGCACCAGTCCGGCGGTAACGCCTCCGATCCCCATCAGCCCGAGCAGCACTCCGTACACGCCTGCGCTGAGTCCGAGTTGCTCCCGCACCACGAGTGGCAGCACTGCCCAAGGCGCGGCACAGGGGAAGAAAAATGCGGCCGAGCGGATCATCGCCGCGCGCATCTGCGGTGTGTGCCGCACAAATCGCATGCCGGTGCGCATCGCGCTGAGGAAGTGTTCACGCGGCAGGCTGCTGGTACGGTGCCGCCGATGGATCGAGAGCAGGACCCAGATGACGGCCACATAGCTGACCGCGTTCAGGCCGAAGGTCAGCGCAGGGCCGCCTGCCAGCAGCAGAAAGCCTGCGAGGGCAGGGCCCACGGCGCGGGCAATGTTGAATCCAACGCCATTCAACGCCACCGCTTGCACGAGGTCCGATCGCGGCACCGCCTCCACCATCACCGACCCCCAGGCTGGGTTGTTCATCGCGGCACCTAGTCCAATTGCAAAGGTCAGCGCCAGCAGTTCCCAAGCACCGGTGGCGCCGAAGAACGTCAGCACCGCCAGAATGCTGGCGGCCAATAGCATCCAGGTCTGCGTGCCGATGATGAACAGACGTCGATCGACGATATCGGCGATGGCGCCGGCGGGCAGCGCGAACAGGAACACGGGAACAATGGTCGCCGCCTGCACCATGCTCACCATCAGCGCGTTGGTTGAAAGCGACGTCATCATCCAGCCCGCGCCGGTGCTTTGCATCCATACGCCCAGGGACACGACGACGTTGGCACCCCACAACAGCCGGAACAGCTTGTGGCGCAACGGTGCAAGGGCGGCCGGCAATCGCATTTCTTGCACCTGTTCGCCAGTTATGAGGCTGATCTTATATCGGAATATGGCTTTCTTGAGCATGAATGCCGCGTTCGACCGATTTTCCAATCAACACCAACGTGGCCCCTCCGGTTGACCAAGCCGGCCCATCCTCGACCAAGCGATCGAGCGTGCCGCGCAGCCCCCGCTGCCTGGCCGTTCCGCCGCGCTCGATCAGCATGGCCGGCATTTGCCGATCCAGCCCGTGTGCGAATAATCCATCGCGCAGCTGCGGCAGCGATACCACGCCCATATACACGGCGATCGTGCCGCCAAGTGCGACCAAAGGCGCGAAATCGACGTCGAGCCGGCCCTCTTTGGTGTGGCCTGTGATGAAGGTAACGCTTCGCGTGGTTTCGCGATGGGTCAGCGGAATGCGAGCCTGCGCAGCACAGGCGAGGGCCGCCGTCACACCTGGCACCACTTCGAACGCCACCCCGGCTGCAGCCAACGCCTCCGCCTCCTCGCCGCCGCGGCCGAATATGAACGGATCGCCCCCCTTGAGGCGAACCACCTTGCGACCCTCCTGGGCCAAACGAACCAGCAAGGCATTGATATCGCCCTGTGAAAGGCAATGATTGGCCCGACGCTTGCCGACATAGATCCGCTCGGCATCTCGTCGTGCCATATCGAGCACTCCCTCGCCGACAAGTCGGTCATGCACGATAACGTCGGCTTCTCCCAGCAGCCGCTGGGCTCGCAACGTCATGAGATCGGCATCACCGGGTCCGCCGCCGACGAGAAACACCATGCCGCCTGGCGAGGGTTCTTCTTTCAAGGATGCGGCAAACAATGCCTCCGCCTCCGGCTCTCGTCCGGCAAACACGAGTTCCGCTGCGGGGCCGGTCAACAACCGCTCCAGCACACGTCGCCGCAGTGCCAAGTCTGGCAGTTGCCGGCGGATTTCCAGCTTGAACCGCTCCGCCATCGCGGCCAGACGGCCGTAGGCTGGGGGGAACAACGCTTCGATCCGCCCCCTGATCAGCCGTGCCAACACCGGCGCGGTACCTGAGGAGGACACTGCGATCGTAATCGGGTCGCGGTCGATGATCGCAGGGCTGATGAAGCTACAGAGCTCAGGCCGATCGACGACGTTGACGGGGATACCAAGCGCCTGCGCCGCCTGGCTTAGTGCCTGAAGGTCTGAATCAGGTGCGTTGGCGCCGATCGCGATGACGCATCCTGTGAGATCCGATGGATCGAACCTCATCCGCATGGCAACGCGCGCGCCCGCCGAGCGCAACGGCGCTGCCTTGCGCTCGGCGGGCTCTCCCGAGCCAAGAACCAGAGCCATTCGTCCCGTCAAATCTAGAAAGATCGGCAGATGCCGCATTCATGCCTCCATTGGTTAGGCGCCCGGGTAGCATAGAGCGTGTATCAAACAAAGTTTGCGAAATATCGGTGAGAGTAAGAAAATATTAGGAATTATTTGACACGAAGTTGTCCGTTGAAGGTTCGAATACCACTCGCTAGTCTCGAATCATTGCGGAGGTTGGCATGCGCATACTGCATCTTGTGGGGTCTAGCGACAGAGATCGACATAATATACCGTTGATCGTCGAACAGTCCCGGTCGCTGGATGCTGTTGTGCTCGCTAAAGACGGCAGCGCCGCAGCGAGGGCGGCCGGAGACGCTGGTCTGCCATTGGTATTGCTCCGACCCGGCCAATCGAGCGCCGCTCTGATGTCTGCAGTGGACGTTCTTACGCCGGATCTCGTGCACCTGCACGGTGCCCTGGCGAGCGATGCCGCAGTGCCGTTGCGAATTTTTTCCAATCTACCACTCGTTCTGCACCTGGGTTACTTCGATGTTGACGGCGAAGGCCACCCCCGCCGGGAACTGCGCGGAATGAGGCTCGATTGGCGAGGCGGCCAAATCTGCACTCTCATTGCGCCGCGCAGGCTAGCGGTGGAAATCATACGCGCGAGCCTGCCGCGTGGCGTTAACCAGGTTATGCACGCCGACGTCGCGGAGATCACCCCGGCATGGTGCCTCGGGCTCTATCGCAACATGCTGCGTGCAGCGCCTGCGGCAGCAAACGACCTCGCATCGGCCGGGATCGCGTAGCTCTACCGCCTGTGGCGCAGCAGATGCTAGATTACGAGCATGCACATTCGTGAACGCAACGGACCGCCCAGGCCGTGACGATACTTGTCACGGGTGCCGCCGGCTTCATCGGCTTTCACGTCGCGCAAAGCTTGCTCGACTGCGGTGAGCGGGTCATCTGCGTCGACAATCTCAATGCCTATTATGAGGTGCGGCTCAAGCGAGACCGATTGGCTCAACTCGTCGACAGGCCAGGATTTATTTTCCATCAGGGGGACATAGCGGATCGCCGCTTCACGGAGGGGCTGGCCAGCGCCTACCCACAGCTGACCCGGATCGTTCATCTCGCGGCCCAGGCCGGCGTTCGCGCTTCGCGTACGCATCCGCATGGTTACGTCACTGCAAACGTCATGGGGCAGCTTTGCATTCTTGAACTTGCCAGGTCACTTGGAGGACGCTGCGCGCACCTGGTCTACGCCAGCTCGTCTTCGGTATACGGGGCCGACAGTGAGGCGCCGTTCAACGAGAGCCAGCGCGTCGACGCACCTATGTCACTCTATGCGGCGACCAAGCGCTCCGACGAACTTATCGGCTATAGCTATGCGTCACAGTATGGCATCCCAATGACAGGGCTTCGCTTCTTCACCGTATACGGACCGTGGGGACGGCCGGACATGGCCTATTTCACATTCGCCCGCGCGATCCGGGATCAGCGTCCGATCACCCTCTACGATGGCGGACGGCTGCGGAGGGACTTTACCTATATCGACGACATCGTAGCGGGCGTCGTGGCCAGTCTGGCCAACCCGCCATGTGGCGCCGTACCGGCGCGCGTCCTTAATATCGGCAACAGCGACGCGCGGCCCGTGAGTGAGTTGGTCGAGATCCTTCAGGAAAACCTTCACAAGCGGGCTATCATTCGCGACGAACCTCGTCCGTCGTCCGAAATCCTCGCCACCTGCGCCGACGTTTCCCGGCTCGAACAGCTTACTGGCATTGCGCCTACAACGAGCCTTGAAAAGGGAATATCGAGGTTTATCAAATGGTTCAACGTCTGGGATCGTTCGATTGCGACAGAAGATCGTGCAAGCTGACACATCACTGCAAAAAAGCGTTTGACCGCTCCTCCGGTCTGAACTATCTCTCCCGTCATCGAGGCGGCGCTGACCACTGCGGTGGTTGACCAACTGCTTCTGAGCTATTTTGGCATCAAGCGCTCTGGCTGTGTGGCTCTTAGCCGCACTGATAGACTGCTTTCTGCCCCGTTCATTGACAAGTAAATCTGGAATGGAAGGGATACGTTGGCGGCGCTCCATGTTTCATTTTGCGTAAGCGAGATGGATGGTTGCTTTGAGGGTTAGGTTAGGTTTTGTGACCTGCCTGATCTTTGGCACTTGGGGTGT
>JANXSM010000137.1 GCA_025352665.1 Rhodospirillales bacterium
GTGTCACCCACCACTGCGATATCCTGGAAACCGGCAATGACTCCTTCCGCTTCAAGCAACGCAAAAAACAGCCGAAATCCGGCTGACAAAGTGGAAACTTTTGGACGCTGTTTGGTGGAAACTATTCAACGCTGATTGACATTCTGGGGCGTCGGGAAGACCTCGTGGATTGCCCTGGTCAGCGCCGCAGCAGCGTGTAGGTCTGTCGCTCCGACAGGCCAAGCGCCGCCGCTGCGGCCTGAACCAGGTGGCGCGGCCGACTCCCCCGCTCGGCCAGCGGCCGGATCACCTCGGCCCGGCTCTGCGCCTCGCGCCAGGCCGCCTCAGGAATGAGCGACAGGTCGGACATCGTCGGCCCCCGCCTGCAATGGGCCGCAGCGGACTTCGACCAAACAGCGCCTGCTGCACACCACTCTGACCAGCTTTGCACGGGAGTGTGGCAGGGTAGGCCCAAACATTTCAACGGTCATCGCTGAAGAGGACTTTGGAAAGAGACACCAAAGACAGATCTGAAGTAGCCTCATCAGGCCTTACTCGGCTGAACTGCATTTTCGGTTCTTCTGCTACCGGCCCCCCGTCCCGACGGACAACGCCAAAGTTCGCAACAGAGCCGTCAAGCGGTGCGCAAGACTTGATAATGCGCTGTGTCTGCGCGGCGACGGTGACTTGTTTCGGGGTGGTGGGGAATTCTTCCTCCAGTGCTGGGACAATATGTCCGGCGCCGAATGAGACTTCGCTCAGCCAGGTCGGCGAGCCCAGGGTGATGTCGAGTTGGTTGCCGAAGAAGAACAGCTCGTTGCCATCAGTGTCGTGGATCGGGGAGATGAGCAGCGGGTTGTAGAACTGAGAGCCGTCGCGGCGGTCGTTGACGATCCACTCGATGCAGCCCTGGCCCGCATCGAGGCAGGCGCGGATGCGTGGGGAGGAGACCGGATCGGTTTGCAGGCCCTGCAGGAAGCGGCGGTTGCGACCGAGGATTTCCTCGATTGGATAGACGGTGAGGTCCGCGAACGCGCGATGGGCCGCGATCATCGGGGTGTCGGGGGATACGGGAAGCTCCTAGGTTGTCATGGATCGGCAGATGTGTTCATGTAACGTTTCATGAACATTGCATTCCCCCTTTCCTTGACCGACCGGTTCTCGCAGGTGATCGATGCGCTGCATGCGTTGGTGGCGGCGCAGTTTCGAGGGCCGGCGCTATCGGTTGCGATGATCGGGCTGATCTGCGGGCATCTGCGGCGGGTTGAGCGGCGGGTGTTGGCGCTGGTGGCGAGGGTCCGGGCGGGGGATTTGCGGGTCTGGCATGGGCGCGGGGGGCGGCCGGGGCCGCGGGAAACGGCGGCTTCGGTTGGGCCGCGATTGCCGCGGGGGTATGCCTGGCTGTGCAAGGCGGTGCCGAACAAGGCGGCGGCGCTGGGCGGGTGGTTGCGGGTTTTGCTGGAGGATCCGGAGATGGTGGCGTTGATTGCCGCCACGCCGCGGATGGGCCAGTTGTTGCGCCCGCTGTGCCGGATGCTCGCGGTTGATGCCGCGTTGGCGATGCCGAGCCCGGCGGATGCGGTGACGGTTACGGTGGATGATGGCGTGGGCGCGCGCCGCTCGGCTCAGCGTGTGATTTCCGAAGTTTCGGTGACGCCGAATGTGGACGTCCCTGTCGGGGTGGGGCCGCTGCCGCATTGGGGCCTTCGGTTTTTTAAGCCTGCGTGAGTCTCAGGTTTTTGTTGGTCTAAATTGTTGCGTTATCGTAATATTCTGCGGTTTGCCAGGGACCCGGTCCGTTGCAGGCTGGGTGCTGAAGAAAGCAAGCCAAGGGGGCGCCGCCCCCTTGAACCCCTGCCAGAGGCGGGGCCTCTGGACACCATTCGTTGAAGCCACTTCAGTCAAGGGCTCAATAAATCGAGGTCCAGGGGTTCGGCCCCTGGTGGGGGTCGAGGGGGCAACGCCCCTCGCCTTGCCTACTTCAAACACCCAGCCAGATCACGACAGGTCAGCGCCGCGCTGCTTTCACGCCCACGTTCCAGATGTCCTCGGCGTATTCGGTGATCGCACGATCGGACGAGAAGAAACCGACCTTGGCGGTGTTGATGACGCTGGAGTGCCACCAGGCGGCGCGGTCGGTCCATTTGACGGCGACGTCGTGCTGGCGGGCGACGTAGCTGTCGAAGTCCGCGGTGACGAGGAAGTGGTCGTAATGGGTGAGGCCGTTGACCAGATCGGCGAAGCGGCCCGGCTCGCGCGGCGAGAACACGCCGGATCCTACGGCGTCCAGCACCTCGCGCAGGGGGGCGGAGCGGGCGATGGCCTCCTCGCTGTTGATGCCGCGGGCGCGGTGCATGTCCACTTCCTCGGCGGTAAGGCCGAAGATGAAGATGTTGTCGTCGCCGACACGGTCGCGGATTTCGACGTTGGCACCGTCGAGCGTGCCGATGGTGAGGGCGCCGTTCAGCGCGAGCTTCATGTTGCCGGTGCCGGAAGCCTCCATGCCGGCGGTGGATATCTGTTCCGAGAGGTCGGACGCGGGGATGATGCGTTGGGCGAGCGAGACGTTGTAGTTGGGCAGGAAGACGACCTTGAGCCGGCCGGCGAGAACAGGATCGGTGTTCACCACGCGGGCGACGTCGTGGATGAGTTTGATGATGAGCTTGGCGGTGTGGTAGCTGGCAGCGGCCTTGCCGGCGAAGATTTTGACACGCGGCACCCAGTCGCGGTGCGGCTGGGCGCGCATGGCGTCGTAGAGGGCGATGGTTTCGAGGATGTTGAGCAGCTGGCGCTTGTATTCGTGGATGCGCTTGATGTGCACGTCGAATAGTGCGTCGGGGTCGAGTTTGATGCCTAGCTCGTGGGACACGATGTTGCCAAGAGTTACCTTGTTGGCGCGGCGGATGGCGATGAGCTGGTCGTGCAGGGCGCTGTCGTCGGCGTGGGGGGCGAGACGCTCGAGGGCGGATACATTGTCCATCACCTCGGGGCCAACGACGTCGACCAGCAGGCGAGTGAGGCCTGGATTGGTTTCGAACAGCCAGCGGCGGAAGGTGATGCCGTTGGTTTTGTTGACGATACGGTCAGGATAGAGCGTGTGCAGGTCGTGGAACACCGACTGTTTGATGAGTTGGGTGTGCAGCGCCGAGACGCCGTTGACCTTGTGGGCGCCGAGGAAAGCCAGATTGCCCATGCGCACGCGCCGGCCGCTGTTCTCGTCGATCAGGGAGACGGAGCTGAGCAGCACGTCGTCGGTTTTGCCGGCCTTGCGCAGGGCGTTCAGGTGGCGGGCATTGATGAGGTAGATGATCTGCATGTGGCGCGGCAGCAGCCGCTCCATCAAATTCACCGGCCAGGTTTCCAGCGCCTCGGGCAGCAGGGTGTGGTTGGTGTAGCTGAAGGTGGCCTGGGTGATGACCCATGCCTCTGCCCAGGCGATGGCATGCACATCGACCAGAAGGCGCATCAGCTCGGCGATGGCGATGGCGGGATGGGTGTCGTTGAGCTGGATGGCGGCGTGCTCGGCCAGGGTGCGGATGTCCCTGTGCTGGTGCATGTGGCGGAAGATGAGGTCCTGCAGGGAGGCGGAGGAGAAGAAATACTCCTGGCGCAGTCGCAGCTCCTGGCCGGCGGCGGTTTCGTCGCTGGGGTAGAGGATCTGGGAAATGGCGTTGGCGCGCGCCCGGGTGGCGAGGGCGCCGACATGGTCGCCCTGGTTGAACGTGTCGAGCCGCAGGGGGTCGGACGCGCGGGCGGACCATAGGCGCAGCGTGTTGACGTGCTGGCCGCGCCAGCCGACCACTGGCGTGTCGTAGGCAATGGCGTCGACTGATTCAGAAGGCGTCCAGGCCGCGGCGGTGGGCTCGTCGTCGATGGGGGTTTCGGTGGGCATGGCGACGCGGCCGCCGAAGCCGATGGGGAAGGTGACCTCCGGGCGTTCGAACTCCCACGGGTTGCCGAAGGCGAGCCAAGTTTCTGGGTATTCGGTCTGCCAGCCGTCCTTGATGGCCTGGCGGAACAGGCCGTGGTTGTAGCGGATGCCGTAGCCGTAGGCGGCGATCGACAGCGTTGCCATGCTTTCCATGAAGCAGGCGGCGAGGCGGCCGAGACCGCCGTTGCCGAGCGCTGCGTCTGGCTCGATCTCGGTGAGGGTGGCGAGATCGACGCCCATTTCGGCGAGGGCTGCGCGCATTGTCTCAGTGAGGCCGAGGTTGTTGAGGCTGTCGAACAGCAGGCGGCCGATGAGGAACTCGAGCGAGAGGTAATAGACGCGTTTGCGGCCCTCGGCGTAGGTTGCGCGGGTGGAGTGCATCCAGCGATCGACGATGCGGTTGCGCACGGCGAAGGCGGTGGCCACGAACCAGTCTCGCGTGGTGGCGACCAGCGGGTCCTTGCCGACCGTGTAGGTCAGCTGGGCGACCACGGCCTTGCGCAACGCCACCACGTCGTCGGTCTGCTGTGGCAGGGTCATCCGGGCTGCGAGAACATCGGCGGGGGGTTGGGCGAAACCTTCAGTCGGGGTCATACGACGCATCCTGTGTCGACAGCGAGAGTTAAGTAGAATGGCGGAGTTTGGCGAAAGTCGGGCAAAGGCTGAAGCATTACGGGTTCAACATGTTTCAGTCATGACCCGTCAAGCGGACTTGTAGTGGGTGTGGGGTCACTTTGCCGGTTATGCCAGGGGCGTCTGAACAAACAGTATCGAAATGGACCAGTCTTGCACCCATCTTTCCTATTTGCCGTCGACGGGGGCGCCAGCAAGACCGAGGTCGTGCTGTGCACCGCAGCGGGTGCCACGTTGGCCGCCGCGCGCGTCGGACCTTGCAACCTGTATCAGGATCCCGACGGCGGAGTTGCGGCAATCCTGTCCGGTTTGGCTCAATGTTGCGCGAGTGTCGGGTGGGCTTCCGAGGCGGTGATGGCGCGAAGCATAATCAGCGCGGGGTTGGCAGGGCTCAGCGGGCCGGGCACGCAGGCGCTGTTTCACCGGCGTTTCGCGGGGTTTGCCAGGCGGCTTCTATCGTCGGACGGCTATATCGGGCTGGTTGGCGGGTTCGGGCCGCAGCCTGGTGCCATGGTGTCGGTGGGCACCGGGGTGGTCGGCTGCCGCTTCGACGCGAGCGGCCGGTTTCTGCAGTTGGGGGGATGGGGATTTCCGGTGGGCGATCTCGGCGGCGGCGCCTGGCTCGGCCTGCAGGCGGTGGCGGCCTGGCTTGAGCATCGCGACGGAGTGGCGCGCAGGCCAGAATCGCAGGCGCTGTGGGACGGTCTGGCCGCGGCGCTGGGCGACGATCGCGCGGCGATCCTGGCTTCTGTGCGCGGCGTATCGCCGGCGCGTTATGCGGCCCAGGTGCCGCTGGTGCTAGAGGCCGCCGCCGGTGGCGATGCGTTTGCGGGCGGCCTGCTCGACGCGGCGGCCGGGCACCTGGCAGCGCTCGGGGTGGCCTTGGGCTCGCCCCGGCTGGCCGTGGGCGGTGGCCTAGGCCGCAGGCTCGCGCCGCAGATCGCCCGGGCGCTGGCGGGAAGCGGGACGGCGCTCGATCTCGAAATCGTCCCGGACCCGCTGGCCGGGGCGGTTGCGATCGCGCGGGGCGAGCGGCCGGCTGAGTTTGCCGCAGACTCGTAATACCACCTAGACACCACCCGATGACCACAGGCTAAATGCCGCGCAGATTGCCGTAACGGTTTTCGGAGAGATTGCATGTTCATGGCCTCATTCCACCGGCTCGCCCGGAAAGCCGCACTGGCCGCCTGCTTTTCGGTTGTCGCCGGCACCGGCGTGGCGCAGGCCGGCGACATCACCTTCTGGACCTGGCGGCAGGAGGATCGCGCGGCCTATACCGAGTTGTTCCGCGACTTCACCCGCGCCAATCCGGGCATCAACGTGAAGTTCGAGGCGTTTCCGGCCGAGACCTACAACACCATCCTGTCGACCGCACTGGCCGGCGGCCGCGGCGCCGATGTGGTGCAGGCGCGCGCCTATGGCGGGCTGGAGCAGGTGGCCAAGGCTGGCTATTTGGTGCCGCTCGATATCAAGACCGTGCCGGAGCTGGGCAATCTGCCGGTCGAAGCGCTGGCGGCGGAAAGCCTACGGGCGGACCGCCAAGTGTATGCGATGCCCTACGCTTCGCAGACCCTGGGCGTGTTCATCAACAAGGCGGTGTTCTCAGCCGCTGGCGTGAGCGTTCCGGAGACCTGGGAGCAGTTTCTGGCGGCCTGCAAGGCGCTGAAGGACAAGGGGTATATCCCGATCGCCAACGGCACCGCGACGGCGTGGATGGACGAGGTGTTCACCGGCATCTTCACCAACCCGTTCCTGGGACCGGAGTTCGTGGCCGACATCCAGGCCGGCCGCGCCACGTTCGAGGACAAGCGCTACACCACCGCCCTGTCCAGGCTTTTGGAGCTGCGGGACTATTTCCCGCCCGGCTACACCGGAATCGACTACGCCACGGGACAGCAGCTGTTCGTGACCGGACGTGCGGCGATGTTCGCCGGCGGCAGCTTCGAGATCAGCAACTTCCGCAAGCAGAACCCCAAGCTTGACATGGGTTTCATCGCACCGCCCGCGCCCACCGCGGGTGCTGCGCGCTATGTCGCCAAGTTCTTTGATGGCGGCTACGCGGTGAACGCCAAATCGCCCAATCAGGCGGATGCGATCAAGCTGGTGCGCTTCACGGGGACCAAGGAATACGGCGACAGGTTCGCAGCCCTGCTCGGCAACATCTCGCCCATCAAGGGCGTGGTGCTCGCTGATCCGCTGCTGGCGGAGGTCGCGAAGCTGAACGAGGTGTCGATGCCCTATATCATGGCGGTGTATTTCCGCTTCGACAGCCCGACCGGCTCCGAGCTGCTGTCCAACGGTGTGCAGAAGATGCTGGGCGGATCTGCCACGCCGGAGCAGGTGGGGGCGGAGGTGACCCAAGGGATCGCGCGCAACTATCCGCCGTTCCAGAAGAAGTGAGCTTCGGCCACAGGCGCGGGTGGTGGATCGGCTTTCTGCTCGCACCGGCGCTTGTGACCATGGCGGTGTTCGTCGCCTGGCCGATGCTGGGGGCGCTGCGCTACGCGTTCTATGATTTCCACGGCTTGAAGATCGGCGGGTTCGTCGGGCTGCAGAACTTCGTCGATGTGTTGGGCGAACCGCCGTATCGCGGCTGGACCTATACCGCGCTGTGGCACAATACGATCGTATTCGTGTCGCTGATGGTGCTGCAGAACGGGGTGGCCTATCTGCTGGCCTTCGCACTGTTGCAGGGCCTTCCCGGCCATCGCGTGCATCGGGTGATCGTATTCCTGCCTGTCGTGCTTTCCGCCGTGATCGTCGGTTTCCTGTGGAAGCTGTTCCTCAACCCGTTGTTCGGGCTGGTGAACCAGGCGTTGCTGCTGGTCGGCGTGCATGGCCCGCCGTGGCTCGGCTCCGAGTATACGGCGCTCGGCAGTTTGATCCTGGTCAACACCTGGCACTGGTTGGGGTTCTCGACCCTGGTGTTCCTGGCCGGCATGCAGTCGGTGCCGGCGGAAATACTGGAGGCCGCACGGCTGGACGGGGCGACCAATGCCACCCTGCTGCGGCGGATCATCTGGCCGCTGGTGGCGCCCAGCACCACCATTCTGTTCACGCTCACCTTCATCGGCAGCTTCAACTGGTTCGAGCTGCCCTATGTCATGGCCGGGCTGAACGGCTCGCCAGGCGGGGCCACGGATGTGCTGGGGCTGTATTTCTATCGCACCGCGTTCGGCTCGGTCAGCTCCGGCCTGCAGGATTTCGGCCATGGCAGCGCCTTGGCGGTGCTGATGTTCGCGTTCGTCGGCAGTTGCGCGGCCGTGGCGTTGCACGTGTTGCGACGCCGCGAGGTCGCGTTGTGAAGCGGCTGGCCGAGCCCGCCGCGTTCCAGGCGCTGCTGCTGGTCAACGCGCTGGTCATGCTGGTGCCGCTCGCCGTGATGCTGCTGTCAGCCTTCAAGAGCAATGCCGAGATCTTCACGTCGCCCTTCGCTCTGCCGGCGAGGCTCGATTTCGGCAACGTCGCGCGCGTTTGGGCGGAGACGGATTTCGCCCGCCAGCTCGCCAATTCAGCCCTGGTCACAGCCAGTGCCGTGGCCCTTCTACTGGTGTTTGGCACAATGGCGGCCTACGCGCTGGCGCGCTATCGGTTTCGCGGGCGAGCGGCGCTGTTCCTGTTCTTCCTCAGCGGATTGATGGTGCCGCTGAAGCTCGCCGTGATCCCGTTGTTCGTGCAGCTCGACACGCTGCACCTGATCGACACGAGGCTCGGGCTGGTGCTGATCTACGTGGCGATGGGCCTGCCCTCGACGGTGTTCATCCTGACCGGCTTCCTGCGCGCGCTGCCCGGCGAGCTTGAGGAATCGGCGCGCATCGAAGGCGCCAGCGAAGCGCTGATCATGTGGTCGATCATGCTGCCCCTCGCGCGCCCAGCCATGGTGATCGCCGCCATCCAGAACGCCGTGCCGATCTGGAACGACTTCTTCTTTCCCCTGGTGCTCATCACCACCGACCGGCTAAAAACGCTGCCACAAGGCCTGACGGTGTTCATGGGCGAATACAACACCGATTGGGGCGTGCTGTTCGCCGGCCTCACCCTGTCCGCCCTGCCAATCACGCTGTGTTATATTTTGCTGTCACGCCAATTCATTGCCGGGATGACGCAAGGTGCCGTGAAGTGAGCAAGCGGTCCGGCTAGGCCGGAATGGCCTTCGGCCCGACCAGGGCATCCGCCCTGGACCCGCCAGAGGCGGCGCCTCTGGACACCATTCGTTAAGGCATGTCTCTGTCTGAGGAGGGGGGCAAACCCGCGGGTGTTTGCAACTCGCGGGTTTGACCCCCCTCCTCAGACAGAGACCCGCTTCAATGAGCGAGGTTCAGGGGCGAGCCCCTGATAGGTCCAGGGCGGATGCCCTGGTCAGGCCGAAGGCCATTCCGGCGCAGCCCGGACCGCTTGCTCACTTCATAGAACCCTCCGTCATCCCAGTGTAGAACTGGGGCCAGCGGTGGGCGACGACTGGGCCGTTGGTGTCGTAGGCGTAGCAGGTGTTGAGGAGGCGGGGCGGGGTTTCGGGCTGGGCGGCGAGTTTGCGGCTGCGGACGGGGTAGGTGGTTTGGAAAGCCACAGTCGCCATTTGCTGCAGCAGCTCGCGCAGGTGGGTGCAGCTGATGGTGCCGGCCAGGCGCTGGTTGGCTGCTTTGAGGAAGCCGGGGCGGATGGTGAGACCGACCAGGTTGCCGAACGAGGGAGCGCCGCCGCCGCAGATCGAAAAGGGTCCGAAGTTGGTCACCGCCTCGGCCGCGAAGATCTCGAGATCGTCGTTCACGGTCAGACGTGCCTGCATGTTGTGCAGTGGGGTGCCGGGGGGGACCGCGCGCTCATGGGTGTCGAAGGCGTAGCTTTTGGTGTCGGTGAGCTCGGCCTCGATATCGTACAGCCCATCGTCGCGCTGGAAGCCATCGAGCCGGATGGTGCGGGTGTGCATCGGGCTGCGCGGAGAAGCTTCGCTGAGCGGCATGGCCGGCTCCCTGTGAATGACTGTCGATGGTGCGGTGCAGTATTAGTCTTGATCCGCTCCGGGGGGAATGCGGAGGACGGAGGGCTGACAAGCCGGCGCACTGCTGTAGGGTCTCGATGGGACGGAGACAGGTCATGACCGCATATCACGCGCTGCAATCGATCTGGGCGGACGCGGGCATGCCGGCCACTGCGTTGGACCATGTGTGCCTGCAGGGAAACGATCCCGCCCTGCCCTCGTCCTTCCGGGTTGGAACTGCAGCCTGTGCCTCGATCGCGGCGGCGGGCCTGGCGGCGGCAGCGCTGTGGGAGCAACGGACCGGGCGCGCGCAGGAGGTGACGGTGGACATGCGCCACGCCTGCGCGGAATTCCGTTCGGAGCATCACCTGCTGCTGGACGGGGTGCCATTTCACGATCCTGGCAGCCCGATCGCCGGGCTGTATCCAACGTCGGACGGACGGTGGGTGCGGCTGCACACGAATTTTGCCCATCACGCCGCGGGCATGCTGCGTCTGCTTGGTTGCAGCGATGACCGCAAGTCGGTGGCCCAGGCACTGCAGGGCTGGACCGCGTTCGCGTTCGAGGATGCCGCGGCCGCGGCGGGCCTGCCGGTTGCGGCCAGCCGCAGCTTCGCCGAGTGGGATGCCCATCCGCAGGGCCAGGCGGTGCCGGCGCAGCCGCTGGTGTTGATCACGCGCATCGGCGATGCGCCTCCTGAGGCGCTGCCGGCTGGCGCTCGGCCCCTGTCGAACGTGCGGGTTCTGGAGCTCACCCGCGTGATCGCGGGCCCCGTATGTGGCCGGGCCCTGGCGGCGCACGGGGCGGATGTGATGAATGTCACCGGGCCGGGGCTGCCCAGCTACCGCATCGAGGATCTCGGGCGCGGCAAGCTTGCGGTGCAGCTCGACCTGCGGGCGCCGGAGGGGGCGGCGCAGTTGGAAACGCTGCTGCGCGAGGCGGATGTGTTCGTGCAGGGCTATCGTCCCGGTGCCATCGGGGGGCTGGGTTTCACCCGCGAGCGGGCGGTGGCGCTACGGCCGGGGCTGGTCTGCGCCTCGCTCTCGGCCTATGGCGCGACCGGACCGTGGGCCGAGCGGCGCGGCTTCGACAGCCTCGTGCAGACCGCGAGCGGGTTCAACCAGGCCGAGGCGGAGGCGGCCGGGCAGAGCAAACCGCGGCCGCTGCCGGCGCAGGCGCTCGACCATGCCACCGGCTATCTGCTGGCGTTCGGTATCATAACCGCGCTGCACCGCCGCGCGACCGAAGGCGGCAGCTGGCATGTGGCGGTCTCACTCGCCCGCACCGGCCACTGGATCCGCGGTTTGGGCCGGGTTCACAACGGGTTCGCCGCGGGCAACCCGATCACCGCCGATGTTGCCGACCTCATGGAAACCACGCCCAGCGGGTTCGGCCCCCTGACCGCGGTGCGCCACGCCGCCTTGCTGAGCGAGACGCCGGCGCGTTGGGAGCGCCCCAGCGTGAAGCTGGGCAGCGATCCGCCGGCCTGGCCACAGTGATTCTGTTACGATCTGGCGGACCAAGCCACAACGTCACGAATTAAATCGGACGGATCGATTATTCTCCGGAATAATTCCGGGGACCATGCGTCACGCCTCCGAACCTGGGAACCAACGACATGAAAAAATTCGCTACCCTGATGGCTGCGGCCGCGATCGCCGGTGGTTTCTCGGTCGCGCAGGCACAAACGCCCGCCGCACCGGACGACATCATCGCCGCCCGCCAAGCCGGCTTCAAACATGTCGGCGATCTGTTCAACGCGATGAAGAAGGGCATCGACGCTGGTGCCGACGTGACGACATTCGCCGTCGGCGCCAAAGAAATCGCCGATTGGGGCCGCAAGATACCCAGCATGTTCCCCAAGGGCACCGAAACCGGCCACGACACCCATGCCCAACCGACAGTGTGGACCGATAACGCGACCTTCAACACCAATGCCAACAACCTCGCCACCGAGGCCGACAAGCTGGCGGTGGCCGCTGCCAGCGGCGACAAGGCCAAGTTCGCGGCACAATGGCAGACCACGGGCAACACCTGTGGCAGCTGCCATGCCAACCAGAAGTTCCGCACCCGCCTCTGATCGAACCGCAGTTCCGCCGGCCCCTGCGGCCGGCGGCGCGGCGCTTGGGCGAGTGCGATGTGGCGGGTGTCCCAAACGATGCGGGCGAACCGGCGGTGAGAGAGGCCGAAACATCCTTCTACCTGCAGTTCGAGAGCCTGGGGCCAATTGCGCGTTCGGTTTTGTCTAGGCGGCTGGCGGTTCGCCTTGCATTGGGACGACATCGAGGGAGACGAACAGCGCCGTGACCTCAACGATCGCTGCTTCGCATGCGGCGGCATCATTGCCCTTGGCCACGATGGCAACACCCTGTCCGCCGGCGCGGTAGTAGGGATAGCTGCCGAGATCGAGGGCCGGGTAACGCTGCTGAATATCGGCGAGCCCCGACGCGATCAGCCCCTCGCCGGTGCCGGTCGCGTGCACGGCACGTGAGACGATCGGCGGGCCGCCGGCAAGTGTCGGAGCCAGGGTGGCGAACATCGACTGCATGATGCGCGGCACGCCGGCCATCACATGCACATTGCCGATGGTGAAGCCTGGCGCGATCGAGATGGCGTTGTCGATCAGCGTGGCGCCGCGCGGCATCGTCGCCATGCGCTGGCGGGCGGGATTGAAGGCAGCGAGCCCGCCGGGCGTGCTCGCGTAGTGCGCCTCCATGCGCGCCCAGGCCTGCGAGTGTTTCTCCCACGGCACGCCGAAGGCCATCGCCACGCATTCGCTGGTGATGTCGTCGTGGGTGGGGCCGATGCCGCCGGTGGTGAACACATGGTCGAACCTGACCCGTACATCGTTCAGCGTCGTGATGATCGTCTCCGGCACATCCGGGATCACCCGCACTTCGCGCAGCGGAATGCCGATGGCGCCGAGCCCCTTGGCGATGAAGTTGATGTTGAGGTCCTGGGTGCGGCCGGACAGTACCTCGTTGCCGATGACGAGGAGGCAGGCGGTGGGATTCTGCATGGGGCGTTGCCTTTACAAAAAGTCGCGCAACAGCGGGATCAGCGGCAGGTCGGCCGCCGGCATCGGATACTCGCCGAGCCGGGCCGGCTCGACCCAGGCCAGGGTTTGGCCTTCTCGTGGTTTGGGATTGTTCTTCCAGCGCCGGCACACGAACAACGGCATGAGAAGATGGAACTTCGGATAGGCGTGAGAGGCGAAGGCCAGGGGGGCGAGGCAGGATTGCTTGACGTTGATGCCCAGCTCCTCCTGCAGTTCGCGGATCAGAGCGGCTTCCGGCGTTTCACCGGCTTCCAGCTTGCCGCCCGGGAATTCCCACAAGCCCGCCATGGACTTCCCCTCCGGTCGGCGCGCCAACAGGATCCGGGTGTCCTTGTCGATGAGTGCTACGGCTGCGACCAGCACGATCGGCTTGCCGGGTTTGGCGAGGACCGCCGGTACTGGCGTTTCGACCAGCGAGGTGCCGCCGTGGTCGCCGAACAGGTCGGCGCGGGTGGCCTCGAAACGGAGCACCCGGGTTTCACGGCCCAGTGCGACCGACATTTTCATGCCGTCGCCGACATGGCGGAAGCCGATGCGGCGAAGCACGGCGATGGAGGCATAGTTGTCGGTGGCGACACTGGCGCTGATCTGGTCGAACGCGAGGTTCGCCAACGCCCAGCGCGAAAGCCGGGCGGCGGCCTCGCTGGCGACGCCATGGCCCCAGAAGGCGCGGCCCACCCAATAGCCGAGCTCGCCCGTGCGGGTCGCGGGGTCGAGGTTGAGACCGATGCCGCCGACCAGCGTCTCGGCGCCCTGGTCGGTGCCGGTGATGGCAAGCTGATAGGCCGCCCCTTGCTCCAGCCGCGCGGTGGACCCGGCGATCCAGTCGTCCGCATGGTCGCGTGCGTAGGGAAACGGCACCACGGCGAGAGTGCGAATTACTTCCCAGTCGTTGATCAGCCGGTGCAGCGCCGCGGCATCATCGGTGCGCCAGGGCCGCAAGGTGAGGCGCTCGGTGGCGAGCGGAGTGAATTCAGGGCGATCCATACCGATGGAGTGCCCCGAAGCGTGGCCTCGCCGCAAGGGGTCAGATGCGCCGTTGCGCGCCAGCCCCCTTGCCGCCGGCCCGAAAATTCAGAAATCCAGCAATGCGTCGATCGCGTCCTGGTTCATATCGGGGTTGATGGCGGCATTGGCGACCACGGCCACCATGCCAGAACGCACCACCGCCGCCTCCATTTCAACAGGTTCAGTGCCAGGCGGGATCATCGAACCCAGCATGGTCTCAACATTTTGCAGATGTTCGATGGCGCGACGAATCCGTTGGCCGGTCAGGTCCTGAAAGCTGCACGCCTCGAAAATGGCCGCGATTTCGTTGGGCACCGAGGCCAGTGCCGCGGGGTTGTTCTGCCCCTCCTTCACCCAGGTCTCGATCGCCTCAGCCGCTTCCATGATGCGGTTGGCCGCAAGATCGGTGGCGACCACCACTGCCTCCAGCTCCAGGCCGCTGTTGCGGGCTGCCTGCGAGGGTGCAGCGATGACGCTGAGGATCTGTTCGTGAATGCGCGCCAGCTGGCCGGACAGATTGGCCTCGCTATAGTCGACCAGCTGAACGGTGGCGTTAACCTCGGCACTCACTTCGGCGATCCGCCGATCCATGAAGCGGCGCATATCGTCGAACATGCCGCCGACCTCTGCACGCACCCCACGACGCACCAGCGCCTCCATATCCTCCTCGTTCATGATCCGTCGCCGCTCCAGGTTTCAACCGCCTTATCAGACCGCAAACGGGTCAACAGATCATGAACACAACCGCGGTCAGTCAGAAAAGCGCGCGCCTGGGCGCGGTGAGACAAACGCACGCCTGCAGCACGGTGCGACAAACTCGCGCCTGCGGCACGGTCAAAAAACCTCGAGAACGCTCCGCAACTGGTCGATATCGATGGTCCAGCTGTTGAGATGCGCCCAGTCGTGCCAGGCTTCGTTGGTGGTGCCGATCACGCAGCCGTACTGAAGTCCGGCCAGGCCCGCGAGCCGGCGGAAGGCCCATTGGACGTAGCCGTCCATGTGCAGTTCCAGCACCCGGGCGCCAGGGCGGCAGAAGACCAGGTTGGTCAGCCCCGCCCCGTGCGGGCCAATCACCCGGCGGGCACCTGCGAACAGCTGTACCTGCTCGGCCACCGGCATGCCGGTCAGGCTGACAACCTGGAAGCCGGCCGCGGTCACCATTTCGATGACAGCGGGCTCGTTTACCAGCAGCCGTTGGCCACTGTCCTGGCGCGAGACGTAGATCGACTTCGGGCCATCCGGCAGAGGTCCCAGCCGCTCCCGCCAGGCCTGGAACGGGCGCAGGGCCGCGGGGTGCACGAAGAACCCGCCGCCCGACAGGCTTGGCACGCTCACCAGCCGGTCGACTGCGATCACGGCCCGGTCGTCCAGCCGCAGCACGGGGTGATCGGCCACCGGCAGCAGGTCCAGCCCCTGTTGCTGCCACACGGCGTGCGGCTGCGATATCAGGAGCGGCCGTGCAGCGCCGCTTGCGTTGTGCAGCATAGCCGGGTCGAACCGCGCCAGCGCGTCGATGTTCCAATGGAAATAATTGTCGACATTGGCCGCCGCCAGGTGCAGCGCCTCGCCAAGCCGCAGCCGGGGGGACGGTGCCAGGAAGCGCCAGCCGCCGTCCTCGGTCGGGCCCACGCCGGGCAGGCGGTACAGCGGCACGTGGGACAGGAAGTCGGTGATGATATAGCCGCCGGTGGTCACGAAGCCGCCGCGGCCATGCACCAGCGCGTCGCGGATGGTGTAACAGGGCAGCGGGTGGATCGGCGCCACGCTGGCCTGGGCGGTGTCATCCGGCGTCTGGCGCAGTTTCAGGCCCTCGAGGTTGGTCACGCCATAGGAGATCGCCGGGACTTCCAGTTGATAGCCGGGCAGGTAGGGCGCAGCCGTGACCAGCGGGCCGCCGTCGGCATGGCGCAGGTCGGCGCGGACGGCGCCTGCGAGGTCGATCGGGATGAAGCGCCTGAGCACCTCGCCTTCCAGAATCATCAGCTGCTCCGTTTGGCCAAGAAACGCGCGAGGGTGCGCAGGGGGGCCGTGATCCGCCAGCTCGTCGAGCCTCGCAGGGCGGCGAGCGTTGCCTCCGCCTCCGCCAGCCGTGTGTCGGCAAGGAGTGCCTTGGCGGGCATTGGGCGCTGCGGCACCACGGCCGCCCAACTGCGCGCGACCTCGGTTGGGTCGGCGCAGGGGGTCATCGCGACATAGAATTCGTAATGCTCGAACGGCGTGTCGGTGAGCCTCGCACAGGCCAAAGGCAGCAGGCCGAGGCCCGCGAGTTCTTCCATCAGCCGCGCGAAGGAAGTGGGCGTGAACACCCAGCAATGCGTGTCGCGATAGGTGCCGCCGGCGATTGCTTCGCGGGTGGCCGCGATTGCCACTTCGTGAGTATGGAAACGCTCCAGCCGTGCGTCGTCGAGCGTGCCGCGCCAGGCGGCGACCCAGTCGACGGTTGCGATGTTGAGCATCTCGTCGAGGATCTTGACCGGCGGCGGGCGGGTGGCCGCCTCCAGCCATGCGGCCAGCACCTCGGCGAGGGTGCTTTCCCGCCGGGGCCGGTCGAAGATGAAACGCTTGTCGGGGATCGCCAGGCGGATCTGCCCGCCGGGCGCCAGCACCTCGGCCAGCGCCTGCAGCCAGCGCACCAGGTCCGGCACATGCTCGATGACATGGGACGCGACGATGTAGTCGGCCGTCACCCCCTCGCCGATCACGCCCGCCAATCGCCCGCTGGCCCAGACCGCGTCCACGTCGACGATCGCCGCTGGATCGTAATGCGGCTGTTGCGCGTAGCGCGCGCGCAATTCCTCGGTCGAGGCCTGATCGACATACAGCACCGGCCCGTCCGCCTTGCGCACCAGGGGCTTGGATAAAGGCCCGATCTCGATGCCGCGCAGCCGGGCGAGATCCAGCCCGCCGAGAATGGCAGCGGCGCGATCTATCATAGGCGAGAAGCTACATCGTGCGCCCGTGGCAGTGCTTGAACTTCTTTCCGCTGCCGCAGGGGCATGCCGCATTGCGCGGGGTCGCCGCCCAGGTGGTGGGGTCGTTCGGGTCCACGCCGGGTGTGCGGGTCATAACCGTGGTGTCGGCCATGCCGTAGCCTTCGAGGCCGGTGTCGGCGGCACCAGGACTGCTGTCGGGACCACGCAACTGCGCGGAAGTCGGCGCCGGGGGTGCCGGGGGGGATTCCTCGACGCCGATTTCTACGCGGGCGAGCATGGTGGTGACCCGCTCCTTCAGCTCGTCGAGCAGGCTGTTGAACAGGGCGAAGGCTTCGGATTTGTATTCGTTCAGCGGGTCGCGCTGGCCGTAGGCGCGCAGGCCGATGCCCTGGCGCAGATGGTCGAGCGCCAGCAGATGCTCCTTCCACACCTGGTCGAGCACCTGCAGCAGCAGGCTTTTCTCGATGTAGCGCATCAGGTCCGGGCCGAGATTGGCGGCCTTGGAGGCCATGTACTGGTCGGAGGCCAGTTCGACGCGCTCCTGGATCTGGGCCTCCTCGATGCCTTCCTCGCGCGCCCAGTCGGCGATCGGCAGGTCGAGGTTGAGTACTCGCTGCACCTGCTCGGCAAGCTCGGTCGCGCGCCACTGCTCGGCGAACGCCTTCTCGGGGATGTGGGCTGCCACCATCTGGCCGATCACCTCGGCACGCATGTCGGCCACAGTCTCGCTGACGTCGGCGGCCTTCATGTATTCGCGGCGCTGGGCATACACTTCGCGGCGCTGCGCGTTCATCACGTCGTCGTATTTCAGCACGTTCTTGCGCGTGTCGAAGTTGCGAGCCTCGACCTTCTTCTGTGCCTTCTCAAGCGCCTTGTTGATCCAGGGATGGACGATCGCCTCGCCGTCCTTGAGCCCGAGGCGCTGCAACATGCCGCCCATGCGCTCGGAGCCGAAGATGCGCATGAGATCGTCTTCGAGCGACAGAAAGAAGCGGCTGGCGCCGGGGTCGCCCTGACGACCGGAGCGGCCGCGCAACTGGTTGTCGATGCGCCGGCTTTCATGTCGCTCGGTGCCGATGACGAACAGCCCCCCGGCCGCCTTGACCACGTCGTGGTTACGGATGATCTCGTCACGAATCTCGGCCTCGCGGGCCGCTGCTGCTGGCTCGTCCAGACCTTCCAGCTCGATCTTGAGCCGCATGTCCAGATTACCGCCGAGTTTGATGTCGGTGCCGCGGCCGGCCATGTTGGTGGCGATGGTGACGGCACCGGGAGCGCCGGCTTGGCTGACGATCAGCGCCTCCTGCTCATGAAACCGCGCGTTGAGCACCGAATGCGGCACTTGCTTGGCCTTCAACAGGTCGCTGATCGTCTCGCTTTTCTCGATGCTGGTGGTGCCGACGAGCACTGGCTGGCCGCGGCCGCGGGCCTCGTCGATCAGGGTCGCGACGGCTGCGTATTTCTCGGTGGCCGAGCGATACACCTCGTCGTCCGAATCCTTGCGGATGACATCCACGTTAGTCGGGATTTCCAGCACTTCGAGCTTGTAGATCTCGGCGAACTCGTCGGCTTCGGTGAGCGCCGTGCCGGTCATGCCGGCGAGCTTGGGATACAGGCGGAAATAGTTCTGGAAGGTGATGGAGGCGAGCGTCTGGTTCTCCGGCAAGACGGTGACGAACTCCTTCGCCTCCAGCGCCTGGTGCAGACCGTCGGAGTAGCGCCGTCCTTCCATCATGCGACCAGTGAACTCGTCGATGATGATGACCTTGTCATCGCGGACAATGTAGTCGACGTCGCGAGCAAACAGCGTATGGGCGCGCAACGACTGCTGCACGTGGTGCACGACGGAGATGTTGAAGATGTCGTAAAGATTGCCCTCGGTGATGATCCCAGCGGCGCGCAGCATGTCCTCGACTTGCTCGCTGCCTGCCTCGGTCATCGACACCGTGCGGGATTTCTCTTCTTTCTCATAGCTGCTGGCGTCCTTCACCAGATCCACCACGACAGCGTTCACGGTGCGATAGAGATCAGACGAATCTTCCGCCGGCCCCGAGATGATCAAGGGCGTGCGAGCCTCGTCGATCAGGATGCTGTCGACTTCGTCGACGATGGCGTAGGCGAAATCGCGCTGGGTCATATCCTCCAGGCGATACTTCATGTTGTCGCGCAGATAGTCGAAGCCGAACTCGTTGTTGGTGCCGTAGGTGATATCGGACGCATAGGCTGCGTTGCGTTGCTGATCGCTCAGTCCGTGCACGATGATCCCGGTGGACATGCCGAGATAGCCATACAGCTGGCCCATCCACTCGGCATCGCGCCGGGCGAGGTAGTCGTTCACGGTCACCACATGCACACCACCGCCAGTCAGCGCATTGAGGTAGCATGGCAGAGTTGCGACCAGCGTCTTGCCCTCGCCAGTCTTCATTTCGGCGATCTTGCCGTCGTTCAGAACCATGCCGCCGATCAGCTGCACGTCGAAATGGCGCATGCCGAGCGCGCGCTGGGCGGCTTCGCGGACGGTGGCGAAGGCCTCGGGCAGCAAATCGTCGAGCGTCTGGCCGGCGGCGAGTTCGGCGCGCAGTTTGGCGGTCTGCCCGCGCAGAGCCTCGTCTGACATCGCGCGCATGGTGGGCTCGAGCGCATTGATCTGTGGCACGCGCTTCTGATACGCCTTCAGGGAGCGTTCGTTGGCGGTGCCGAAAATGGCGCGGGCGAGGCTTGCAAACATGAAGAACCTTCAGGATAAGCGTCATCGTGAAATAGGACCGCGGGAACCCCGGGTCAATCAGACGGCGACTTCTTGTGGCTCACCTGGGCTTTTGCCATCGTTATACCAATCTCTTAGGGAATACCCATGCGGTCTCTTCGCCTCGGCGTAGCTCTTGCCTCGATCGCTCTGTTGCCAGCCGGGGTGTATGCCCAGACGCCGCCCGCAAAGGCGCCGGCAGCGACCGCTGCTCCACAAGGTGCACCCCCGGGCACGCCCAACCCCGAGACCGTGATCGCCAAGGTCAACGGCAGCGAGATCCGGTTGTCCGACCTCAACATTCTGCTGCAGAGCCTGCCGGAGGACGCCCGCCAGCTACCGCCGGCGCAGCTGTATCCGCAGTTGCTCGACCAGGCGATCGACGGCCGCGCCCTGGTGGTGATGGCCCGCAAACAAAACATCGACCGTGATCCCGTGATCAGCCGCCAGATGACGGCTGCCTCCGACCGTGCCCTGCAATCTGCCCTGATCGGGCGCGAAGTGGGGCCGAGCATCACCGAGGCACAGATCAAGGCGCGCTACGACAAGGATGTCGCGGGCAAGCCGGGCGAGGAGGAGGTTCACGCGCGGCACATCCTGGTAGCCAGCGAGGACGCGGCCAAGAAGATCATCGACCAGCTGAAGGGCGGTGCCGATTTCGCGACCCTGGCCAAGACCGCCTCGACCGATCCGGCCGCAGCGCAGGGCGGTGACCTCGGCTTTTTCAAGTCGACCGACATGCTGCCAGAGTTCTCCGTGGCCGCCTTCGCGCTGAAGCCCGGAGAATTCTCGCAGACCCCGGTGCAGACCCGCTACGGCTGGCACGTGATAAAGGTGGAGGAGCGCCGCAACGCTCAGGCGCCGTCCTTCGAGCAGGCGCATGACGAGTTGCGTCAGGCGATGATCTCGGAAGGGATCAGCAAGGTGGTCGGCCAGGCGCGCGCCATGGTGAAGGTGGAGCGCTTCAACCCGGACGGCAGCGCCATGAAGACGACGGATACCGCCACCCCGCCGCCCCCTGCCAAGAAGTAGACCGCCCATGGCCGCACCCGTCTCACCGCTTGCGGTCGCCTTGCCGGCGCTTGCAGCCTTGCCCGGTGTGCGCTTCGGCGCCACCGCGGCGGGCATTCGCTACCAGGGCCGTACCGACCTGGTGATGGCGGAATTCGCCGCCGGCACCACGGTGGCCGGCGTGTTCACCCGCAATCTGTGCCCGGGTGCGCCGGTGGACTGGTGCCGCGCGGCGCTGTCCTCCGGCCGGGCCCGCGCCCTGGTGGTGAATGCGGGCAATGCCAACGTGTTCACCGGCAAGGCAGGCGCTGCCGTTTGCAAGACCACGGCGGCGGCGGCGGCCAAGCTGCTGGGCGTGCCGACCAAGCAGGTGTTCATCGCCTCCACCGGCGTGATCGGCGAGCAGCTGCCGGTGGAGCGGATCACCACCGCCCTGCCCAAGCTGCACGAAAGCCTGACCGAAAACGGCTGGGAAGCCGCCGCGCGCGGCATCATGACCACCGACACCTTCCCCAAGGCGAGCACCCGCACGGCACAGATCGGCGATGGGTTCGTGACCATCACCGGCATCGCCAAGGGCAGCGGCATGATCGCGCCGGACATGGCGACGATGCTGTGCTTCATCGCCACCGACGCCAAGATCCCCGCCCACGCGCTGCAGCGCCTGCTGACCCGGGGCGTCGCCGGCAGCTTCAACGCCACCACCGTCGACAGCGATACCTCGACGTCGGACACGGTGCTGCTGTTCGCGACCGGACAGGCGAAACACCCCAAGGTGGGTGAGGACGGCGGCCGCATCCTCAACGACTTTGCCCGCAAGCTCGACGAGGTGCTGCTTGACCTCGCCCTGCAGGTGGTGCGCGACGGCGAGGGCGCCCAGAAGCTGGTGCGCATCGATGTCAGCGGGGCGGTGACAGCCAAATCGGCCAGACGCGTGGCGATGGCGATCGCCAATTCCCCCCTGGTCAAGACCGCCATCGCCGGCGAGGACGCCAATTGGGGTCGCATCGTCATGGCCGTCGGCAAGGCCGGCGAGCCCGCCGACCGCGATCTGCTGTCGATCGCCATCGGCGGCACCTGGATGGCACGCGAAGGCACGGTGGTCGCCGGCTACGACGAAGCGCCAGTGGTGGCGCATATGAAGGGCCATGAAATCCATATCGAGGTGGACCTCGGCCTGAAGTCGGGCAAGGCCACGGCCTACACCTGCGACCTCACGCACGGCTACATCGATATCAACGGGTCTTACCGGAGCTGACGCGGCGTTCGGCACGCCGCGTATGAAACATGGGGTTGCACAGCTGGTGCTGGCGACGGTGCAGCCGCCCGGCTCCCCCGGGACGGCCCACCAACAGCCTGCTGGCGATTTCGGACCAGGGGCCATCCCAGAGCAGGTCAATTTCGCAGGCCCGGATCTCAGCTACCGTGGCGAAGGAAGGCCAGCACCACCTCCACCATGATCAGCACCAAGATGGCCGCTTCCATCATCTGCGAACTGCGCGACGATGCTTCGTCATACAGCGCGGAATAGGTGTCGCGGATGATGGCGAGCTTGCGGTTGACCGCACGGCTGACGGTCGGCACCCGGTAGAGGTCCAACGCGGCGCCGTAGATGCGGGCGAGGTAGACGTCCTCGGTGACCTGCAACGCGTTATCAACCTTTTCGGTGAGCTCGGTGACCTCCGCAACCAGGGTGTACAGCTTGCGGGCGAGCTCGGCGTAGCGGCGGGCGGCGAACAGGTTGAGGCGAGACCTCGTGGCTTCCACTAGGTCGTACATGCGAGGCAACTCGTCATCCAGCAGCTCGTCGTAATAGCGCATCTGCAGGAGCTGGGCGTTGGCGACCTCCAGCACGTCGGCCACGTCGCTGTCGCCATGGGGTTCGTAGATGAAGGCGCGGTCCCAGGTGAGCACCACGAGATCGTCGACGTAATAGGAAAAGCGCTGGCGCAGCAGGTCGGCTCGCGCGCCGTCCGACAACTGGCGCTGCTCGCCGGACAGCAGCGGCACCAGGTCGACGCGCTGCAACACCTCGGCTGCGGTGAAACGGGCATCGAACTCCTGAACCACGCCGATCAGGTAATCCTCAGCGACCGTCGAGGGAGTCGGTTTCACCAGCGCGGCACCGAGCACCTGGCGAAGGTGAGCGAGCATCTTCTCCCAAATGCGGGTGCCCGAGGAAGGGCCGACCGCGCGATCCACGGCATTGAGAAGCTTGATGTATTCGTCCCACGCCAGGTTCGGCGTGTTGACCCGCAGCGCCAGCGAGACCGCGCCAAAATCATAGAGCCTGGCGGTTACGACGGCTTCCACCGGTGGCCAGCCCGGCGGAAGCAGGTCGAGCGGCAAGGTGACGGGATCCAGCTCGACTGACAGCGGCGCCACGCCGAATGCCATCGCTTTGGGTGGCGTTGCGGTGAGTTTGGAGCGACTGGTCCGCCCAGTCGTGTGGGTCGACCACAGGGTCTCCACCTTCGCAAGATCGGTGGCGTAGGCAATATCGAACAGGCGAAGTACCAAAATATGGCCGGCGGTCACTTGGAGGTCGCTCACGGGGTGGCTCCGAGCCATGCAATCGCACCGCGGGCCGCTGCGACACCGGTGCTGAAGCAGGCCTGTAGCAGATACCCTCCGGTCGGCGCCTCCCAATCCAGCATCTCGCCGGCGGCAAACACACCAGGATGGCTTCTTATCATGAAACGGTCATCGAGTGCCGACCATTCAAGGCCGCCGGCCGAGGATATGGCGCGGGCGATCGGGGCCGGCGCCTCCAGCCGCAGCGGCAGCGCCTTGATCAGGTCAGACAGCGACGCTGACGCGCCGGCATGCAACGCCTCCTGCACAAGGCCGATCGCCACCGGCGACAACCCTGCCTTCGAGCGCAGGAAGTTCGACAGCGACTGGCTGCCGCGATCGGCGCGCAGCCGGGCAGCGAGGTTTGCATGAGCGAGGTCCGGCCGCAGGTCGATGTGCAGGCTGACGGGGCCCCTGGCCGCGATGGCGTCGCGGATCGGTGCCGACAGCGCATAGATTGCGCCACCTTCGATGCCGGCTTGCGTGAGCATCGCCTCGCCGAGCACGGTGTGGCCCTCGAACGCGAGGCCGACACGTTTGAGTGGCCAGCCCGCGAACCGAGTGCGAAAGCGTTCCGACCAGGCGACCGCGAAACCCATGTTGGACGGCTGCCAGGCGGCGATCGCGCTCGGCGGCAACAGCTGCGTCCAACGCCCATCGGCACCGAGCCGTGGCCAGGAGGCGCCGCCGAGGGCGAGCACCGTAGCATCGGCGACAAACGACGATTCGCCTGCGGGCCCAGCGAAGCGCAGCGCGCCGGTTTCGTCCCAGCCGCGCCAGTCCTGGCGAGTGCGCAGCACCACGCCGGCCGCGGCCAGCCGAGCCAACCAGGCCCGCAGCAACGGCGAGGCCTTCATGGCGCGCGGAAACACCCGCCCAGAACTGCCGACAAAGCTCTCCTGCCCGAGGCCATGGCACCAATCGATCACCGCCTGGGGTGAAAATGCTGCGACGGCGCGCAGCAGGGCGGGGGCGGCATGCGGGTAGCGGCCAAGAATTGTCTCCAACGCCTCGCCATGGGTGAGGTTGAGACCGCCACGGCCGGCCATGAGGAATTTTCGTCCAGGCGAGGGCATGCGGTCGAACACCGTAACCTGTCCATGCGAAGCGAGGACTTCGGCGGCCATCAGCCCGGCTGGGCCTGCGCCGATCACGGCGAACTGTGGTTTCAATTGGGTCACGCCCTGTCATCGCACGCTGGCGCTCCGCTTGGAAACGCAACGCGACGCGTGTCGTTGTTGGTGCGAGCGTGCGCGGCCATGCCAGCCCTGCAGCGCAGGTTCCTTGCATCGCGCGCGCATCCCTGTATAAGCCGCCACTTCCCTGCCAGGGGCCTCGGCGGCCTCTGGCTATGCCCGCACGCCAATTGTGGCGTTCTGCCCAGACCCGGGCGGGGCTGAAACAACCCAGAGGGAGTCCACATGCCGCTTTATGAAACCGTGCTCATTGCACGCAATGACGTGACACAACAGCAAGTCGAGACCATCGCCGACGCGCTGACCGCCCAAATGGACACCGATCGTGGCATTGAGCCCGGCGCTGAAGGCACCGTGGTCAAGAAGCGCGAATATTGGGGCCTGCGTGGCTTGGCCTATCGCATCAAGAAGAACCGCAAGGGCCACTATATGCTCCTCGGCCTCGATGCGCTGCCGCCGGCCATGGCGGAAATGGAGCGTCAGCTGAGCCTCAACGAGGACATCTTGCGCTACATGACCATCCGCGTCGACGCCATCGACCCCGAGGCGCCTTCTGCCATTCTGTCGCGCAAGTCCGACGATCGTGAGCGCGGCTTCCGCGGGCCCAAGCCCGCCGGTCGCTTCGAGAGCGGCCGCAAGCGCGGCTTCGACGATCGCGAGGAATTCCGCGCCCGCGATGACGGCGGCACGCGTGACGAATTCGGCGGCCGCGAAGGCGGCTTCAACGCCGGTGTTGAGGAGTAATCCAGATGTCCGAAACCGCAGACCTCAACCCAGCCGCCCGCCGCTCCGCCGTCGGCGCCCGCCGGCCGTTCTATCGCCGTCGCAAGTCCTGCCCGTTCTCCGGCCCGAACGCGCCGACGATCGACTACAAGGACGTGCGCCTGCTCAGCCGCTTCCTGTCTGAGCGCGGCAAGATCGTGCCCAGCCGCATCACCGCAGTCTCGGCCAAGAAGCAGCGCGAACTCGCCCAGGCGATCAAGCGCGCGCGGTTCCTGGCGCTGCTCCCCTACATCGTGAACTGAGGAGCGGACCCATGGCCGCCGTTGAACTGATCCTGCTGCAACGAGTGGAAAAACTCGGGCAGATGGGCGAACTGGTGAAGGTGAAGCCGGGCTACGCCCGCAACTTCCTTCTGCCACAGAAGAAAGCCATCCGCGCGAACAAGGCCAATCTGGCCCAGTTCGAAACCCAGCGCGTGCAACTCGAGGCACAGAACATCAAGCGCCGCGAGGAGGCCGAGCGTCTGGCCGAGCGGGTGCAGGGACTTTCGGTCACCATCATCCGCCAGGCCGGCGAATCGGGCAGCCTGTACGGCTCGGTCTCGTCGCGCGATATCGCCGACGGTTGCTCGGAGGGCGGCCTGACCGTCTCGCGCGACCAGGTGGTTCTCGAACACCCGATCAAAACCCTGGGCCTGACCACCGTGCGCGTCGTGCTTCACCCGGAAGTCTCCATCCCGGTCATCGTGAACGTCGCCCGCTCGCTGGAAGAGGCCGAGAAGCAGATCCGTGGTGAACGCGTCACCGGCGGCGCGGAAGAGACCCTCGAGCTCGAGTCCGACATCCAGCTGTTTGATCCGAACTCGGTCCCGCGCGACGACGACTGACGCACGCGGCACTTCGCTAAAACCGAACAGGGCCTGCGCCCGGCACCCCTTGTAGGATGCCGGGCTCAGGCCCTGTTCGGTTTTAAGGGTTTCTGCCACTCACTCGGTTTCCGCCACGGCATCGCTTGGTTGCAAGCAAGCCGTCGCTCGCCCAAACAAGCCATTATCACCTGAAGGCGAAACGCATGACCCAGGGCGTTGGCGGCTCCACCATTGCAGCGGAACTCGATCGCCTTACCTCGCTGCGCGACCGGGCGGTACCGATCGGCGCGGACGAGCTGCGCGCGCGCATCGCCCGCGTGCAGGCGCAGATGCGCGCCCAAGGGGTGCACGCGCTGCATCTGGACAGTTCCACCAGCTGTTTCTACTTCACCGGCCTGCGCAGCCGGCCGACCGAGCGGCTGCATGGCGTGATCATCCCCGCACAAGGCGAGCTGGTCTACATCTCCCCCGCCTTCGAGGAAGCCAAGCTGCGCACCATGCTGGTGATCGACGGCGACATCCGTTGCTGGCAGGAACACGAAAGCCCGACCGCTCTGGTGATCGACACCATCCGCGATCTCGGGATCGCCACCGGAACCATCGCCGTCGATCCGGCAACGCCGTTCTTCACCTTCGACGGCCTGCGCCGAGCCGGCAACGCGTTCGACTTCGTCAACGCCATGCAGGTGATCGCACCCTGCCGCATGGTGAAGTCACCCGCCGAGATCGCACTGATGAAACAGGCGATGGAGATGACGCTTACGGTGCAGAAGGCCACCGCCCGCATCCTCGCCGAGGGCATCACCACCACCGAGGTCGAGCGCTTCGTGAGCGAGGCGCATGCCAGGCTCGGCGCCGATCCCGCCTTCACCTTCTGCATCGTGCTGTTCGGCGAAGCCACCGCCTACCCGCACGGCGTGCCCTACCCGCAAACGCTGGCGTCCGGCGAGATGGTGCTGATCGACATCGGCGCCACGCTGCACGGCTACCAGTCCGACCTCACCCGATCCTATGTGTTCGGCGAAGGCTCGCCCCGCCAGCGTGAGGTGTGGAATGTCGAGAAGGCCGCGACCGAGGCCGTCTTCGCCGCAGCCCAGCTCGGCGCCACCTGCGAAATGCTCGACGCCGCGGCCCGCACCGTGATCGAAGCCGCCGGCTTTGGCCGCAACTACGCCCTGCCCGGCCTGCCACACCGCACGGGCCATGGCATCGGACTCGACGTGCATGAGGAACCCTACATCGTTCGCGGTGACACCACGGTGCTGGTGCCGGGCATGTGCTTCTCCAACGAACCCACGATCTGCATCTACGGCGAGTTCGGCGTGCGCCTGGAAGACCATATCTACATGACCGAAACCGGCCCGGCCTGGTTCACCCACCCCGCCCCCAGCTTCGACGACCCGCTGGACGCCGGCAGGGCAGACTGAACCCAGGTATCCGGTGTCCGGCTCCGCCGGAGGCGCTCCGCGCGGGCAGGGCTTTGCCCAGCACCCAGCAGGGGCAAAAGCCCCTGCACCCCGTTCATCGAAGCGCGTCTCTGGGTGA
>JANXSM010000050.1 GCA_025352665.1 Rhodospirillales bacterium
TTTTGCGAAAGGTCGATGCCAGGTCCGTAGAGCAGACCTGGAAAAGCATCGGCACACTTCTCGATGCTTTCTCAGAACAAGAGTGCAACAACTACCTCATCAACTCTGGATATGCACCAACTTGAAGCTATCCCGCTCTAGTAAATGCAGATGTCCAGCCGGTCAGGGGGCCGGGGTTCAGCCCTGCGTATGGTGCTTTCGGCGCAGCTACGCTTGACGCCTTCGCTAGCCGCCTGATCGCCTGGGAGCCTCACAACACGCAAGGTTGGCGTGCCAGCGGTGCATTGCCCCGGTGCTCAGGCGATCAAGCGATCAAGCGAGCCAGCGTTGAAGGTGCCAACGTAGTGGGTGCGCCGGCTTGAACACGCGCTCCGCCGACCCAAGACGGAGCCTTAATTGACGACGGGGGGGCGGGGGGCGGGGGGCTGATCCGGGGATGCCGGTGAGCGAGGGCCAGGGGCGTGCTGCGGCACACTCCAAATCGCCGAGAGACAATGTGATACGATTTGGTTTGTGGCATTATGTAATGCATGTTACTAAATGCCACGAGTTGCCAACCGCCGCTGAGAATGGTCACAATATCTTGCCCCGTCCCTTGATCGCCTATCTCCTGGTTTCGACACAGCAGCAAGGCAAGAGCGGCCTGGGCATCGAAGCACAGCGGGCGGCCATCGAACGGTTTGCCAGCGCCGAGGGGTTTGAGATCGTGGCCGAGCATGTGGAAGTGGAGACGGGCAAGGGTTCGGATGCCCTGGACCGTCGCCCGGTGTTGAAGGCCGCTCTGTCCGCCGCGAAGAAGCTGGGCGCGGCGGTGGTGGTCGCCAAGCTGGATCGCCTCTCGCGAGACGTGGCGTTTATCTCTGGCCTGATGGCGCAAAAGGTCCGCTTCATCGTGACCGAGCTCGGTGCCAAGGCCGATGCCTCTATGCTGCACATATATGCAGCGTTGGCCGAGAAAGAGCGTGCGTTGATCGCTGATCGCACGCGGGTTGCGCTAGCGGCGGCCAAGGCGCGGGGCGTCAAGCTGGGCAACCCCCGGCCGGCTGCATCGCTCGCGGCTGGTGCTGCGGTTCGCATTGCCAATGCGGACAGCAAGGCGTCTGCGGTGCTGCCCCTGATCGAAGCCGCCAAGAAGGCCGGCGCTGTAAGCCTGCGAGAGATCGCAGCATCGCTTAACGCTCGCGGGATCGCTACGGCTCGCGGTTCGGCATGGGACGCGAAAGCGGTATCGCGGGTGCTGGCACGGAACGCGGCTTGAACGGCGGGGGTTAAGCCGCCGGCCGGGGCTGAGTTGCGACCATTGGCCAAGCACCGCCAAAGAGCGGATGCCGATCACACTGCCATGTGCGTCAGTCTAGAAGCACACGCTGGGGGTATGGAGGTGCAACGCGGGCCACGATCAGGCCAGCGTTCGCAAGGCATCGAATGACATGCCTCGCCGTTCGTGTGTCCAGATAGCAATCCGCCTCACGTGGCAAGCCGTTGGACGGGGCATGCAGCAATCTCGCAAGGGCTTTGGCCGCGTCATCGTCAGGGATTTGGCGGAGTGAATGGGCGTCTGACATGGCCATATAAAACAAAGAACAAAATATGAACGTAAGGCAATTTTGGCGGCAGGGGAAAAGCCCGGGGCGAAAACGCCGAAGCCGCCGGCAGATCAAAGGTTGGCAGATCGTGCCTGCATCGAAATTGTGATCTGATGTGTGATCTGATGGCGGGGTGGAGGGGGGCCGAATGCCAACAATCGCGGAAATGCAGGCCGAGATTATGAACGCTCTGGCCGAGTTGAAAACGCTCGCGGAGGGCGTCGAGACGGTCAAGGCCCGGTTGCTGGTGCTGTATGGCCGCCTGGAGGCATCATGTTCGCCCGCGCCTTTGCCCCAGCCTACTCCGTCCCCGGCCGTAACCGCGCCACGCTCGCCGGTTGACGTGATGGTGCGCGATCTGGCCAGCGGCTTCCCCACTGATCGGGACGGCTTCGTTGTGCGGATCACGGCCGGTGCCGGGTTCCGCCGGAGTGACGTGGAAGCGGCCTTGGCCAAACTGATCGGTGACGGCAGGGTGGTTGAAGATGGAAATGGCGTCCGCGCCACAGTCCGCATCCCGCGGGGCAGCATGACCCTAGACGTTCCAACGAAATCACCCCTGACGCTGGCCATCGAACACGCCATCCTTCACGCCCTGGACGTAACGCCCGGCGGCAATCATGCGACCGTCATTGAAGCGGTCGCCCGCCTGCATGGCGTTGGCCGGGTTATGGTGCAGTTCATTCTGGCGGACATGGTGCGCGGAGGCTGGCTTGTGGTGCGACCTGATGCGGCCGCCGCCCAATCGGGCCAGGAGAGTTTCCGCGTGGTCATAGGGGGCGCGGAGGGTTCTTCGTGACCGGTGACGACGTGTCGGTGACAACGTTGACAGCCCAAGGCTCCCCGCATTAATTTTTCGGCTCGCGGCGGCTAATGGGCTGCCAAAAACATGAGAAATGTTCCTTTCGGCACGTTGTTTGGCCTCAAACCTCGAAGTCGGGGGGGACTAAATGCGGGACTCAGCTAATGCTTCGTTGATTTTTAGTTGGAGTTCTGCGGGTTTCTGAAGGGTTCGAGTCCTACTTTGGGAGCCAATCGCGGACAACGAAGCCCCGCACCGGTCCATGCCGGTGCAGGGCTTTTTTTCACATCGGCTTCGTCGTCACGACGTTGTCGGCGATGAACACCACGCACAGGCCCCAGACGACGCCGGTGATGTCGCGGGCGCGGCCGGCGCCCATGCTCGTCAACATTTAGGCTCCAATACCAGCCCGCCTTGATGCTGAAAGAGTCAGCATCAAGGCGGGCTGGTATCACCTGGTCACAACGCAAACGCTGGCGAGGCAGCCTTCGGACCAGACGCCTTCCAGGCGGGTGCCGTCGGCGCGGGTAAAGAGCCCCTGGCCATCCGGCTTGCTCGCGCGCCACGCGCCTTCGAAGCGGTTGCCATTGACCCACAGGTAAACCCCTGCGCCGTCCTTCTGATCGTTGCGCCAGCCGCCCTCGAAGCGATCGCCGTTGGCTGACAGATAGACGCCCTGGCCGTTGCGCCGATCTCGCGCGAAGCCGCCGGTATGGCGATCGCCATCGGCGTAGACGTAAACGCTCTGCCCCTCTTTCAGATTGTCGACGAAACCGCCCTCGTAGCGGCTGCCGTCGCGCGCGTGATAGACGCCCTGACCATTGGCGCGATCGTCCTGGAAAATGCCCTCGAACCGATCCCCATTGGCGAACAGCGTGACACCTGCACCATTCTTGCGATCATCTTGCCAAACGCCCTGCGTGCGTTCGCCGTTCGCCAAGGTGTAGACTCCCGCGCCGCTGCGCATGTCGGCACTGAACTCCCCCTCGTAGCGATCGCCGTTGGCATAGTGAAACACGCCATGTCCGCTTTTGGCATCACGGGCCCACTCCCCTGCGTAGAAGCTGCCGTTGGCCCAGATGTAGGTGCCCGATCCCCTCCCGCAGCCCATCGCGGTAGAGGCCGTCGAAGCGATCCCCGTTGGCGTAGCTGTCGACGCCCGCGCCGTTTTTTTGATCGGTGTGAAAGCCGCCTTCGTAGCGGTCTCCGGTCAGCGAGATATACAGCCCGTGGCCTTCGGCGCGGCCGCCCTGGTAGTCACCTTCATAGCGGTCGGCGGACATGCCACCTTCATACCACTGCAGCACGCCCTTGCCCTGGGCGAGCCCGTCGCGACAGTCGCCATACCACACGATGGTCTCACCCGGCCCCGGATCGGCATTGTAGACGCGGCACCCGGACTTCGGGTCGGAAGTAAAACCGGGCGTCTGGGCAAAGCAAACCGCCGGGGCCGCCAACAACAGCGCGATCAGCCCGGCACGGCCGAGCAAGCGCTAAAGCCCCGCCGGTACACCGGCCTCGGCCAGGGCTGCAGCCTGGCGATCGGCCAGCGCCTGGGTTTCGAAGCCCTCGATCAACTCGTGGAACAGCCGCGACCAGTTGATCTCGGCCTTGAGGCGAAAGAACACGCTGCCGAGGCCGATCGCACTGCGATCCATCAGGACGAATTCACGCGGCGGTTTCACGCCCCCGACTCGCTTCAACCCGTCATGCACCTTCTGCGCAACCGAGCGACCGAACTGCGGGTCGTCGATCTCCGTGATCCGCCGCACCCGATCATCCAGTAGCGGCTCATACAGAAACTTCGCCCACAGGTTCAGAATATCCATCTTCTCGTTGGACAGGTCGGTGAACCCCCACTGCTCGTAGGCATGATGGGATTTTTCGCGATCGTCGTCGCGCACCGCCTCGTACAGGTCGATCACCGCGCGCACGAAATGCGCGGGGAACACCCGGATGGCACCGAAGTCGAGCAGGTTGAGCGTGCCGTCGGGCCGCACCTGATAATTGCCCAGATGCGGGTCGCCGTGGATGACGCCGTAGCGGTAGAACGGCACATACCAGGCGCGGAACAGAGCGGTTGCGAGCGAATTGCGCTCCTCCATCGGCGGATCCTCGCCCAGCCGCTGCATCAGCGCGCGGCCTTCCAGCCAATCCATCGTGAGCAGACGCTTGGTGCAAAGGCCCGGCACCGGCACTGGAATATGTACCAACGGCTCGTCGCCCAGCATCAGGCCGTACAGCCGCATCTGCGCAGCCTCGCGCGTGTAGTCGAGTTCCTCCCGCAGCCGCTCGGCAAGCTCCGTGTAGATGTCCTCGGTCTGGATGCTGTCGTCCATGCGCCGATAGACGGACATGGCGAGCCGCAGCTGCCGCAGATCGGCCTCCATCGTGCTCGGCATATCCGGGTACTGCAGCTTGCAGGCGACCTGCTGGCCGCTTTTCAACGTCGCCCGATGCACCTGACCAAGCGAGGCTGCGGCCGCCGCTTCAAGGTTGAACGCACTGAAATGCGACTGCCAGTCCGGCCCCAACTCACCCTGCATCCGCCTGCGTACAAAGGCTGCCCCCATCGGCGGTGCGTTGGACTGCAGCTCCGATAATTCGCGGGCGTATTCCTCCGGCAGCGCATCGGGGATGGTAGTCAGGAACTGCGCCACCTTCATCATCGGCCCCTTCAGCCCACCCAGGATCACCTTGAGATCCTCGGCATGGCCGGAGCGATCCGACTTGATGCCCATCCGACTGCCCGCCACCCGCATGGCAATGCCGCCGACAGCACCCGACGTGCGGGCGAAGCGGCGGAGCTCGCCGAACAGCGACGCCTTTTCAGTATCGCTCATGTTGGCAGTCTTTCCAGCTCGTCGATGAAGCCCGCGATAACGTCGAGACCCTTGCGCCAGAAGCCCGGATCGGACGCGTCGAGACCAAAGGGCGCCAACAGTTCCTTGTGTCGCTTGGTTCCGCCGGCTTTCAGCATAGCCAAATATTTCGCCTGGAAACCAGAATGGCCAGACTGGAACACGGCATAAAGCGCGTTCACCAGGCAGTCCCCAAACGCATACGCGTAAACATAAAATGGCGAGTGCACGAAGTGCGGCACATAGGCCCAGAACACATTGTATTCCGCATCAAATTCAAAGGCCGGCCCAAGGCTCTCGGTTTGCACCTGCCGCCAGATCTCACCAATCCGATCCGCCATCACTTCGCCCGAGCGGCGTTCGTCATGCAGGCGCTTCTCGAAATTGTAGAAGGCGATCTGCCGAACGACGGTGTTCAGCATGTCCTCCACCTTGGAGGCCAGCATGATCCGCCGGCGCCCAGGGTCGGTCTCGCCGTCGAGCAGCGCGCGGAAGGTCAGCATCTCGCCGAACACCGAAGCAGTCTCGGCCAAGGTCAGCGGCGTGCCGCTCATCAGATAGCCTTGGTCGGCGGCCAGCACCTGATGCACTCCGTGGCCGAGCTCATGCGCCAAGGTCATCACATCGCGCGTCTTGCCGTGGTAGTTCAGCAGCAGATACGGGTGCACCGAAGGCACTGTGGGATGTGCGAAGGCACCGCCGGATTTGCCCGGGCGAGGTTCCGCATCGATCCAGGGCTTGTCGAAAAACGCGCGTCCGACCGAGGCCAGTTCCGGCGAGAACGCAGCATAGGCGCCGAGCACGCAGCTGCTTGCCTCGGCCCAGCCGATTTGGCGATCAGCATCACCAGGCAACGGCGCGTTGCGGTCCCAATGCTGCAACTTCTCGAGGCCCAGCCATTTCGCCTTCAGCGCATAGTAACGATGCGACAGCCGCGGGAAATCCGCCGTCACCGCCGTCACCAAGGCTTCGACAACGGTGTCCTCCACCATGTTGGAGCGGTTGCGATAACTGGCGGGGCTCGGATAATGCCGCCAGGTGTCAATGATCTCCTTATCCTTGGCGAGCGTGTTGGTGATCAGCGCGAACAGCCGGGTGTTGGCCGCAAAGGTCGCGCCGATCGCATGGCCGGCGGCCTCGCGGACGCTGCGATCAGTGTCGGACAGCCGGTTCAGCGCGGCCGAAACGGTCAGCTCCTCGGGGCCGATCGCGACCTTCAGCCCGGCGATCGTCTCGTCGAACAGCCGCGACCAGGCCGAGCGCCCCGTCACCTCTTTTTCGTGCAGCAGCTTTTCCAACGTGTCGTCGAGCTGGTGAGCGCGGAACACCCGCAGGTCGCGCAGCCAGGGGCGAAAATGCGCCAGGCCCGGCGCCGCGAACTTGGCCTCCAACACCGCCTCATCGAGCCGGTTCAGCTCCAGCGTGAAGAACAGCAGATGCGCGCTAATGGCCGTGACCCGCTCGGTCATCGACTGGTAGAATTTGCCGAGCGCCGGGTCGGTGCCGTCGCCTGCGAACAGCAGCTGGGCATACGACATCACCCGCCCCAGGATCTCCTCCACCCCCTGGTATTCCAGGATCGCCCCCGCCAATGCCGTGCCGGTCATGCCGGCGAGCTTGCCCGCCGCAGACGCGTTGAACGCCTTCGCCCGCTGCTCGGCGCGGTTGAGGTCGGCGGCAAGTTCCGCACTGTCGGGCGCAGGATACAGGTCGCGCAGGTCCCAGGCAGGCAGGGCAGCAGCATTTCCATCGGGCATATCGTGGTGGATCCAGCATCTGTTCGGTTCACCCCATGTAAGCTATGCCGGGGCAAGTCAAAGGGGCACACCCCGCGCGGGAGTAATGTCATGGACTTGGTACCGCTGTGGCCCAACACGGTCGTCATGATGCTGTCCCTGGCCCAGGGCTGGGGACGACGCCCCCTGATGCGGTATTTTCGCGACGGGCGATGGCAGGCCATGGACTGGAACGCGTTCGGCGTGCAGGTCGGCTCCGTCGCCCGGGCCTTGCGCGCAGCCGGTGTCTCCGCCGGCGACCGCGTGCTGCTGGTCAGCGAGAACCGCCCAGAATTTGCCGTGGCCGAAGTCGCCTTGCAGGCAATCCGCGCGGTTCCGGTGCCCACCTACGTCACCAACACCGTGGCCGACCACGCCCATGTGCTGCACGATTGCGGGGCAAGGGCTGCGATCGTCTCAACCGCAGCCCTCGCCGAACGCGTCCTTGCGGCCAGTCCGCTCGACCTGGTCGTGTGCATGGAGGATTTCGCAAGCCCCACCACGCCGGTGCTGCCCTGGTCAAGCCTGATCGCCGATAAGACAGGGTTCGCCGACCTCCTGATGGAAGCGGTCGAAATCCCACCCGGCAGTCTCGCCTGCGTCATCTACACCTCCGGCACCGGCGGCGCCCCGCGCGGGGTGATGCTGTCCCATCGCGCCCTCGTCGCCAACTGTCGCAGCGCCTACGAGCTGGTGGGCACCCTGAACCTTGCGGACGAGGTCTATTTGTCCTTCCTGCCGCTCTCGCATGCCTACGAGCACACGGTCGGCCAGTTCTTCCTGCCGATCACCGGCACCGAAATCGTCTACGCCCGCGGCGTCGAGCATCTGGCGGCCGACATGCTGGCGGTACGGCCGACCATCATGACCATGGTGCCGCGCATCCTGGAAGTCATCCGCAACCGCATGCTGACGCAGGTGGCCCGCGAGCCGGCCTGGCGGCAGCTTCTGTTCCACCGCGCCATCGCCATCGGCCGCAAAAGCGTGGAAGGCACCCGGCTCTCGCTCGGCGAACGCCTGGTCAACCCGCTGCTGGAACGCCTGGTCAGGCGCAAGATCCGCGCCCGGTTCGGTGGCCGCTTCCGAGCCGCCATGAGTGGTGGCGCGCGACTGGAGCCGGAGGTCGGCCGCTTCTTCCAGGCACTCGGCATCACCCTGATGCAAGGCTACGGCCAGACCGAGGCCGGCCCGGTCATTTCGGCAGTGCCTGCCGAAAGCGCACGCGTCGACACGGTCGGCCGCCCGCTGCAAGGTGTGGACGTGCGGATCGCCGAGGACGGCGAAATCCTGGTGCGCGGCGATCTGGTGATGGACGGCTACTGGGGACGCCCCGCCGAGACTGCCGCAGCCCTCAAGGATGGCTGGCTGCACACGGGCGATATCGGCGCGCTCGATGCCGAGGGCTTTCTCAGCATCACCGATCGCAAGAAGGACATGATCGTGCTGTCCGGGGGCGAGAATGTTTCGCCGGCCCGGATCGAGGGATTGTTGGTGGCCGAACCCGCGATCGTCCAGGCGGTCGTCACCGGCGAGGGCCGGGCAGGCATCTCCGCGCTTGTGGTGGCCGCGGACGGTTACGACGAACTGGCGGTGGCAGCCGCGATCGGGTCGGTCAACAAGCGCCTGTCGGTCACCGAACGCATCCGCCGCCACTCGCCGGTGCCCCCGTTCAGCCTCGACAACGGGCTTTTGACCGGAACGCAGAAGGTGCGCCGCCAACTGGTCCTGCAGACGCACCGGGAGGCGCTGGAGCGACTGATCTCGACTTAGAGCCAGATCGCCTGAGGTTGAACCAACCTCGCGATAAAATTGCTCGTTAAAACAAAAGGCCCCAGGGCACCGTGTGGCGCAGCAACTGCCGCAACGCCGATCGGATAGGCTGATCCTAACCCGACGGACGGATACTATTACGATATCGTAACATTATGGGCGAGCGAAAGTATGTTCGTCAAACCAGTTCGCAAAAACCACCGCCCCTCGCCTGGCCCGGCTCAGTCACCACCGAACCCAGTCCCACCAGCGGGTCGCCCCGCGCGCCATACCCCGGAAGGGTTTCGCCGGGCACCACCACGGGCAGAGCACCGCCACCGCCCGAAACCACATCCGCGGTAAATACCTCCGAAGCGTCCGGTGCGACCGGTGCCACCGGGGCGACCAGCGCCGGCTCAATCCCCAGCATCCGGCACAGCGGCCGCAATGCGCGGCGCAGCTGTGGCGAAGCCGCCAACAGAGCGACCATCTCAGGATCGCCAAACAGATGGGCCAGCTGGCTGCCAAACCCGGCCGCCTTGTAGGGCACCACCCCACACAGCCAGGCAAACCCGCGCGGCCACGACACCGCAGGCGGCCGCAAACCCTTCGCCCGCACCACCGAAGCGCGCCCCGGGCAAACCCAGCCGCCGCGCACCCGACCTTCACGGATGGCCGCAATCAGCCACAGCACTCGGTTCTCGATCCGCAACAACCTGAAATAAATCAGCGTCATCACCGCCACCGACAACACACTCCCCACGATCCGCTCAGCCACCGCCACGCGCAGCCCGTGCATGGACAGCGAGAGGCGGTCAGTTATGGAAAGGGGAATAAAATTGCTCATGCACGAACAAAGAACACCAAATGGACGTAAAATGCAACTAGGTATTTATACCTAGTTGTAGTCGCAATGAACCGCGACCCACCACCGGTCAATCCTTCAGCGGGCTGGCGCGCGTCGCCTGCTCCAGGAAGCGCAGCAGCGCCGCCCGATCGGCTGGATCGGCGATCACCTGCTCGGGCATCTTGGTGCCAGGCGTTGCCTCATGCGGTCCGACGGTGAACAGATGCGCCACGGCTTGTGGCGTCCAAACCAGGTCGAGGGCGCGCAGCGCATCGGAATAAGGGTAGTCGGGCTGGCTCGCGACCTGTCGGCCGAACAATCCGTGCAGCGAAGGCCCGGCGCGATTACCGCCATCCGTTGCCAGGCTGTGACAGGCGGCACACGCACGAAAAACCTGAGCGCCGCGGCCTTCACCCGGCGGTTCCGCCACCGGCGCCGCGCCGAGCAGACCCAGCGGCCGCCCGCTCGCCGGGTCCCATCGCCGCAGCACCCGTCCGGCGCCACCGGTCACAACCTCGGCGCCTGCGAAAGCCACCGACCACAGCGGCGCCTCGCTGCCATGCAGCACCGTGGTGATCTGCAGGTGGGCGCGGTCGATCAGCATCGCGACACCCCCCAGGCTGACCACAGCCACCTGCGTATCATCCGGCGACAACCCCAGGCCGGTGATCGCCATCGTATCGACCCGCAGCTCAGACATGGTGCTGTCAGGGTCGATGCGGCGCAGCACCCCGTCGGCCCCACCAGCCAGAATCTGGCCGTCCCGCGCGACAACCACGGCATTCTGCGGCACACCGAGCCGGATCACGGCAGCGCCCGCATCGTTCCAATGCCGCAGCGTGCCGTCGTAGCCGGCCGTCACCACCCCACCATCCGGGGCGAAGGCGACGGCGTTGACATTGCCGTCGTGACCCGACAGCACCCGAACCAGACCGTGCCGGTCCCACAACCGCGCCGTTGCGTCCCATCCGGCCGAGGCGATGCGTTCACCCTGGGTCGCCAACGCCACCACGGGCCCGTCGTGTCGCCCGAGCGTCACTGGCTCGGTGCCATAGCGCTGCAGCATGATCTTACCGTCGGCACCGCCCGTCACCACGGTGCCGTCGGCCATCAGGGCGACCGCGTTGACAGCTCCGTCATGGCCGCGCAGCACCAGCCCTTCCGGCCAGACCAGCGCCGTGCCGTCAAAACTGCCGGATACGATATGTGTGCCATCTGCTGCCACCGCGCGGATCGGCCCGCCATGCCCCGGAAGGGACGCTGCCGCTTGGGGACCCGGAAGTGTCGCTGTCGCTTGGGGACCCGGCAGGGTCGCTGCCGCTTGGTGACTCGGCAGCGTCATTTGCGCATGAGCGACGCACCCCCACATCGCAGAGACAGCCAACAACAGGCGGATAGAATTGAGCATGGCCGGACAGAAACGCGTCGCGCCGTATTGGTCAACTTAATCAATGGTGAGACATGTCCTGGTGGTTGGCGCAGGCGTTGCGGGATTGTCGGCGGCAGCTGCCCTGCGCAGTAGCGGCGTCGCGGTCACGCTGGTGGAAGCCGCGGCGCGCATCGGCGGCCGCGCCCACACCACCATGATCGGTGATCACGCCTTCGATCACGGAGCCAGTTGGCTGCACGATGCCGAACGCAATCCGCTGGCCGACATGGCACAGGCGGCCGGCGAGCCCCTGATCGATGCCGATCGCGTTCGCACGCGCCGTGTTCTGGTCGATGGCCACCCAGCCACCGCCGCGGACCTTGTCGCCCGCGCGACCGCCTGGGAGCGTGTCGAGAGAGTGGCGACCGCCGCACCCGACGACATCGCCTTTGCCGATGCCATCGCCTCCCTGCGCGGCGACCCGTGGACTGCCACCATCGAAGCCTGGGAGGCAGCCCAGATCGCCGCCGCCTGCTCGCGCGACTTCAGCGTGCAGGACTGGCGGATCAACGCGCTGGAAGGCCGCAACCTCATCGTGCCCGGCGGAATCGGCGCCTTCGTCACCCGCAGGCTCGGCCCGGCGGGCGGGCCCGTCCAGCTGTCCACCCCGGTCACTGCGATCGACTGGCGCGGGCCGATCCGCGCCGAAACGAAGCACGGCACCATCACCGCGGACGCTTGCATCGTCACCGTCGCCACTGGCGCGCTGCGCGGCATCCGCTTCACACCCGGCCTGCCAATCGACGCGGAGGGCCTGCCGATGGGGCTGCTCACCAAGGTTGCCCTGCGCGCGACTGGCCCCGGCCGGCTCGGCCTGTCGCCCGACCTGTCGGTCAGCGCGCGCATCGCCCGCGACGAAACGATGCTCTCGCTGCTCGCCTGGCCCAATGGGGCCGACCATGTGGTGGCCTTCATCGGCGGGCCACCGGCCTGGGAACTCTCTCGCGCAGGCCAGCCCGCCACCATCGATTTCATCCGCGGCCGCCTGCGCGACTGGTTCGGCAGCGAGGCCGATGTCGCGCTGGATGATGCCACCATGACCGACTGGGGCCAGAACCCATGGCACCGCGGCGCCTATGCCTACGCCCGCCCCGGCCATTGGCAGGATCGCGGCCGCCTGGCTGCACCGCTCGGCGGCGGCCGGCTGATCCTGGCGGGGGAGGCCTATCGCACCGACGGTCTCGCCGGCACCGTGGCCGGCGCCTGGCTCGATGGCCGACGCGCCGCCGGCGAGGTTGCCTGAGCGGCCAATCCATATGCCGGCAAGGTTACTTGAGCGGCCAATCGAGATGGTGGCGCAGCATCTTGCGCAACTCGCCCAGCACCGCCTCACGCAGCGGCTGCGGCTCGCTGGTCTGGAGCGTGATGCGCATAAGCTGCGGAACCACCAGCGCCAACACCTCTGCCTGCCCCGGTGCCAGCGGCGGAACGGCCCGGGCGAACAGGGCGCCGATCTGCAGGCGCCTGCGGATCCGGATCGCCTGTTTCCAGCTGTCATCGCCGGGCGCGTCGATCAGCGCCGCATAGGCGGGATGATCGGCCAGAAACGCCGCCAACGCGTCGAACACGGCATCGGCGATCGCACCGGCGGATTGTCCCGACGTCAGCGCCTGCAAGGCTTCGAGACGCGTCGAAAGCGTGTCCGCCAGCTCGGCCATCAGCGCCTGCGCCAGCAACGGCTTGGTCGGGAAGAACAAATACAGCGACCCGATGGAGGCACCGGCCTGTGCTGCGATCTCCGTCATCGTGGTCGCCTCGAAGCCCTTTTCGACGAACAGCCCAGCCGCCGCCGCCATCAGATCGGCCACACGCCTGCGGCCGCGCGCCCGTTGCGGGGCGCGTGAGGCAGCCACGGTCAGATCTGCGTTTCCCGAAGCGATCCTCACCTATACATTCCTGAGGTTTCCCTCATATAACTGCCTCTCCCTCTCGGCACCAGCGGAACCAGCCCGATGACATCGCAAACGGCACGCCACCCCGACCGATACAAATGGATGGCGCTGAGCAATACCACGCTGGGCATGCTGGCCGCGGCGATCAACGGCTCCATCCTGCTGATCAGCCTGCCGGCGGTGTTCCGCGGCATCGGGCTGAAGGCGCTGGACCCCGGCAACGTCAACTACCTGCTGTGGGCGATCATCGGCTACATGATCGCAACCGCCGTGCTGGTGGTGGCGTTCGGCCGCCTCGGCGACCAGTTCGGCCGCGCCCGCGTCTACAGCCTGGGCTTCGCGATCTTCACCCTCGCCTCCATCGCACTGAGCCTGCTGCCAGGCGAAGGGCATTTCGCCGCCACCTATCTGATCGTCGTGCGGATCATCCAGGGCATCGGCGGCGCCCTCATCATGGCCAACTCCACCGCGATCCTGACCGACGCATTCCCCGCACACCAACGCGGCACGGCGCTGGGCATCAACATGGTGGCCGCGATCGGCGGGCAGTTCCTGGGCCTGCTGATAGGCGGGCTGCTGGCCGACACCAACTGGCGGCTGGTGTTCTGGATCAACGTGCCGTTCGGCCTGATCGGCACGATCTGGGCCTATTGGCAGCTGCGCGATACGCGCCCACCCGTCTCCCACACGATCGACTGGGCAGGCAACATCAGCTTCGGCCTGGGCCTGGTGCTCATCCTCACCGCCATCACCTACGGCATCCAGCCGTACGGCGACCAGGTGATGTCCTGGACCAGCCCGCTCGTGCTGGCGCTGTTCGCACTCGGCTTCGTCTGCCTGGGGATCTTCGTCGCCGTCGAATTGCAGATCGCCCGCCCGATGCTGGACCTCAGCCTGTTCCGCATCGCCCCTTTCGCCTACGGCAGCATGGCGGCGCTGTTTTCCTCCATCGCCCGCGGCGGCCTGCAGTTCATGCTGATCATCTGGCTGCAGGGTATCTGGCTGCCCCTGCATGGCTACGGCTTTGAGGAGACGCCGCTGTGGTCGGCCATCTTCATGCTGCCGCTGACGGCGGGGTTCCTGCTCGCTGGCCCGGTCTCAGGTTATCTCTCGGACAAGTTCGGCGGCACCCCGTTCGCGGTCGGCGGCATGGTGCTCGGCGCCATCAGCTTCGTGCTGCTGCTCGCCCTGCCCGCCGATTTTTCCTACACGCTGTTCGCCATCCTGCTGTTCGCCAACGGCCTCGGCTCCGGCCTGTTCGTCGCGCCCAACTCCACGCAGATCATGAACGCCGTGCCGGCCAACGAACGCGGCCAGGCCTCGGGCGTGCGCGCCACCGCAATGAATGCGGGCCAGGTGCTGTCGATCGGGCTGTTCTTCAGCCTGATGCTGGCAGGCCTCGCCGCCAGCCTGCCGCAGTCGATGGAACAGGGCCTGCTCGCCCAGCACGTGCCGGCCGCCGTGGCGCACCAGGTGGCCGGCACACCGCCGGTGACCAGCCTGTTCGCAGCCTTCCTCGGCTACAACCCGATGGGCGAGCTGATCCCACCGCAGGTGATGGCAAGCCTGCCCACCGCCAACGTGGCGGCCCTGACCGGCCACCAGTTCTTCCCACAGCTGATGTCCGAACCGTTCAAGCACGGCCTGATGCTGGCTTTCGGTTTCTCCGCCATTCTCAACCTGCTCGCAGCCGCTGCCTCCTGGCGCGGCGGGGCGCGCGTGGCGCTCGAACTGGCGTCGGCGTCCGGAGACTGACGCCTACTCCCCAAGCAGGGCGGCAACGTCGCGCTTGACCACTTTGCCGTAGCCCGATTTCGGCAACTCGGTCCAAACCGCGATGCGGCGGGGAAACTTGTATTTGGCGATCCGGCCTTCCAGATGGGCCAGCATCTCACCCAAATTCACCCGCGCCTCCGGATGCAGCACCAGCACGGCCACGCCAATCTCGCCCCATTGCGGGTCTGGCAGCCCAAGCACACAGGCTTCCGCAATGGCTGGATGCAGCAGCAGCGCCTCCTCAACCTCGCGCGGATAGACGTTCGAACCGCCGGAAATATACATGTCGGATGCGCGGCCGGTGATGAACAGAAAGCCTTCCGCATCGAGATGACCCAGATCCCCGGTGCGGAACCAGCCGCCGGCAAACGCCTTTGCATCCGCGTCCGGATTGTCGAAATAGCCGGCAAACACAGCAGGGCCCCGGCAGCTGATCTCACCCGTGGCGAACGGCTGCATGCGATTGCCTGCGGGATCGAGAATGGCCAGTTCGATGCCGGTCCGCGCATAACCGCAGCTGCCCACCTTCATCTTGGCATCGTCGGTATCGTGCAGCGCCGGCGGCAGCACGGTGATATTGCCGGTGACTTCGCCCAGGCCGAAATACTGCACCAGCACCCGTCCCAGCTTGCCCAGCGCGAACACCTGGTCGGCCCGATACATCGGAGCCCCCGCGTAGATGACATAGCGCAGCGACGCATGATCGTGCCGGTCCACGGCCGCATCACGGCACAGCAGGTTCACGATGGTCGGCACCGTGAACATGTTGGTGACACGATATTTCGCCACCAGCGACCAGGCTTCCTCGGCCGAGAAACTCTCGCCCGCGAGCAAGATGCTGACAGCGCCCCGCGCCACCTGGCTCAGCGAATGCACACCCGCCCCATGCGACAGCGGTGCAATCACCAGCGAGGCGTCTTGCTCGGTCGTCCCCGGCATCAGGTCGCAAAGATGGTTTGTGACGACAAACGCCATTTGCCCATGCGTGAGCATGCCCGCCTTCGGCCGGCCCGTGGTGCCGGACGTGTAAAAGAACCAGCAGCAATCATCGCGGTCGACATCCACCGGATGCGCCAAGGCCGTCTCACCGGTCGCAAGCCCATCCCATTCATCGAGCCAAAGCTGCGCGCGCACGGCCGCATGATGGGCGGCCGCCGCATGATCCGGAAAGCTGCGATCGAACAAATGCAGCACAGCCCCGGAGGACCGTGCGAGATAGGCGATCTCCGCAGGCGTCAGCCGGAAATTCGTCGGCACCCATACGGCGCCGATCATCCAGCACGCCCACATCGTCTCGAACAACGCCGGCGAGTTGCGCCCATGCACCAGAACACGTTCGCCCGGGGCCACTCCCAGCGCCTGGAGCGAGGCGGCTGCGGTCTGCACACGCAGCCCCAGCGCCCCCCAGCTGCGCACCAGATCGCCCTGGATCAGCCCGGGCCGATCGGGGAATCGCCGCGCCGTCTGCAACAACAGCGTGGCAAGGTTTGCGGTCGGGATCAGCTCAAACGCTCGAGCACGGACACATAATTGGCCACGGCCGCACCACCCATGTTGAACACAGCGCCGATATCAGCCTTCGGCAACTGCATGTCCCCTGCCTCCCCAGCCAGCTGCATGGCGGAAATCACATGCATGGAAACCCCGGTGGCTCCGATCGGATGGCCCTTCGCCTTCAGTCCGCCGGACCGGTTGACCGGCAACTTGCCGTCCTTCTGGGTCCACCCCTCCATGATGGCGCGATAGCCCTGGCCAGGCGCCGTCAGCCCCATTGCCTCGTATTCCATCAGCTCGGCGATGGTGAAGCAGTCATGCGTCTCGACGAACGACAGATCGTCGAGACCGATGCCGGCATCGCCAAGCGCCTTCTGCCACGCCCGCGCCGCGCCCTCGAGATGGGTGATGTCGCGCCGGGAAATCGGCAGGAAGTCGTTGACCTGGGCGGTGGCGCGGAAGCGGATCGCGCGGCGCAAGGTACGAGCGGTGTCCTCATCCGCCAGCACGAGTGCGGCCGCACCGTCCGACACCAGAGAGCAGTCGGTGCGCTTCAGCGGCCCCGCCACATACGGGTTCCTCTCGCTCTCCTCGCGACAGAACTTGAACCCCAGATCCTTGCGCATCTGCGCATAGGGATTGTCGACGCCATTGGCATGGTTTTTCGCGGCGATGGCGGCGAGCGCGTCGCTCTGGTCGCCATGCTTCTGGAAATAACCCTCAGCGATACGGCCGAACACGCCGGCGAACCCGCCTGGCAGCTCGCCTTCCTCACGCCGATACGAGGCATTCAGCAACAAATCGCCCACCACGGCGTTCGGCTGCGAGGTCATCTTCTCGGCGCCCACCACCAATGCGATGCGACCACGCCCAGCCGCAATCCAGTCGCGCGCGCCATGCACGGCAGCCGAGCCAGTCGCACAGGCGTTTTCAAACCGAGTTGACGGCTTGTAGCGAAGTTCCGGCACCGATTGGAACACCAGCGACGACGGGAAATCCTGCTTGGTGAAACCCGTGTTGAACAAACCGACGAACACGCCGTCGACGTCCTCCGGCGCAAGCCCCGAATCTGCGATCGCAGCACCGGCCACGCGGCCCATCAGGCTCTCCACATCGGGGTCCTCCAGCTTGCCGAACGGGCTGTGCGCCCAACCAACAATGCAAGCTTCGCGCATGGGTTTCTCCTGCTGCTGTCTGCGCCGGACAGTGTGGCAGAGCGGCCAGCCGGATCAAGCCGCAACCAACCAGCCCGCACGCTGGACCGAGATGGGCAGCCCACTTAGAAACGGATGACGCTTCAAAAGGTGATGATGTGCGAAACTGGCCCGACCGCGCGGGATTTGCCGCCGTGCTGCTGCTGCCGGTGTTCCTGATGTACGGGCGCGCGATCGCGGATATGCTGATCGTCTGCCTCGACCTGCTGTTCCTGCTGCAGTCGGCGCGCACCGGCGCCTGGTCCTGGCTGCGCGCACGCTGGGCCATGATCGCCGCGGCCTGGTGGCTGTGGCTGGTGTTCTGCTCCCTGCCGGGAATTGGTGCCGGCGGCATCCCATCGCTGCTGCAGGCGCTTGCCACGGTGCGGTTCCTCATTCTCGTGGCAGCGCTCGAACACCAGGTGCTGCGCCTTGCTGAAACCCGTTTGTGGCTCTCCCGCGTCCTGGTCGCCTGCACGCTCTGGATTGCCGCGAACGGATGGCTGCAATTCGCCACCGGCCACAACATCGGCGGCTGGCCGCGGTGGGGCGACGGCGAACTGACCGGCCCGTTCGAGAAACCCCGCGCCTCCGCACCGCTATCTCGGCTGATCTTCCCCGCCCTGTTGCCGGCCATGGCGCCGTTCCTCGCACGCAAGCGGGTGATCGCGGCCTTGCTGGCGTTCCTGGCGATTGCCACCATGGTGCTGTTCGGCCAGCGCATGCCGTTGTTGCTGACTGCGTTCGGCCTCGTGGTCGCAAGCCTGATGCTTCGCCGTCTACGCCCGACGGTGCTGATCGCATTGGTCGCAGGCGCCAGCTTGCTCGCGGCTTCCGCCGTGGTCTCGCCGCCGAGCTTCTACCGGCTGGTGACCAAGTTCAGCACCCAGATGGAACATTGGGGCGAAAGCCCATACGGTCTGCTCACAGGTCGCGCGTTGGAAATGGCGGGCCAGCACCCCGTCACTGGCCGCGGCTTCTTCGGTTTCCGCACCGGCTGCAACGAGCCGCGCTACGCCCGTGGTTTCGCCTGGGAAGGCCCTCGCGCCGTCGACGGTGGCGGTTCGGATGGCTGCAACATCCACCCGCACAACCATTACCTCGAAGCGCTGACCGACGCCGGCATCCCAGGCCTGTTCCTGTTCAGCGCCATGGTGCTCGCCTGGATGGCGGCCTTGCTGCGCGGCATGGGGGCCAACCCAGACCCGCTGCGGATCGGCCTGTTCGTCGCAGCCCTCATCCAGGAATGGCCGATCGCCTCCACCAGCAGCTTCACCGCCATGGACAGCGGTGGCTGGTTCTTCCTGCTGCTCGGCTGGGGTCTCGCCGAAGCCCGCTACCGGGCCGCCTCGGCCAACACCTCGCCGATATCGCCGGAGCAATCGATCCCCATCACGTGATGGCTGTGCCAAAGGGCGAAGAACAGCAGGCTCCACGCCGGCTGCGAGGCACGCCCGGCATTGGCCATCACCGACAACACCACTGTCTCGTCGAACACCGCGGCCACGCCTGGCTGTGACGCCACCAGCCGCGCCAAAGCCTCCCCGGCCTCGGCAATCCAGCCACCCACCGGCGGCTTGAAGCCCTGCTTGCGCGCCCAGGCGCCGGCTTCGGGAAAAGCCTTGGCCAGCCACTCCCGCAGCAGCAGCTTGCCGAACCGCACGCCGGTCTTTTGCGCATCGGGCAGCGTGAACGCCAGGCCCGCCACCACCGGATCAAGAAACGGTGTGCGGCCTTCCACGCCATGCGCCATCAGCGTGCGATCCAGCTTGATCAACAAATCGTTCGGCAGCCATTCCGCACAATCGACGGCCTGCGCCGCCTGCAAAGCCGACCGACCTGGCGCGGCCACGGCCTCGGCTTGGGCGATGCCATCGCGCCAGCCACCGCCGATGGCCGCACCGAACACGCCGCCGGAGCGCGGCGGCCGCGTCAGCCACCGCCATGGCGCCCGCCGCTTACGATAGCGCGCGTATCCGCCGAACAGCTCATCGCCGCCTTCACCGCACAAGGTCACCTTCAACCCAGCCGCCCGGGCCGCGCGGCCCAGCATCCAGCTCGGCAATACCGCGGCATCGGTGGTGGGATCGTCGATACAGGCGGCAATACGCGGGGCGCATGTCCAGAAATCATCGGCGGACATTTCAATCCGCTCGCAATCCGCCTTCATATGGCCCGCCAGGCGCAACGCCTCCGCGGTTTCGTCCACTCCCGCAGCTCCCGCCCATCCCACCGTGATCGCCTGGATCCGCGTGCCACTCGCCCGCGTCATCAGCGCCAGCAAGGCCGCCGAGTCGACACCGCCGGACAGGAACAACCCACAAGGCACGTCGGACTGCAGATGCGCCGCCACAGAGCCGATCAGCACATCATCCAGCCGCTGCAGCGCATTTTTGGTCGCGACCGGCCGGCCCGCCGGCAGCGCCGTGCTGCGGTGAGACGACACAATGCGGCCTTGTTCCACCACGATCGTCTCGCCTGGCAGCACGCGGAAAATGCCGGGAAACACCGTCTCGGCGCCCGTGGTGAACTTCAGCTGCAAAAGCTCCGCGACACGCCCGGGCGCGAGCTCCACCGACCCAAGCCCCGCCGCCAACAACCCCTGCGCTTCAGACGCGAAGGCGAACAGACTCTCGGTCTGCACATAATAAATCTGTTTGATCCCAAAAGGATCGCGCGCCAGCACCAGGCGTCCCAGTGCCGGATCATGGATGGCGATGGCATACATGCCGCGCAACCGATCGGCGAAACCAACCCCCTCGGTCTCGTACAGGAACACCGGCGGCTCACAGTCCGAACGCGTGCGAAACGGCGCCTGCGCCATGGCCCGACGCAGGTCCGGGTTGTTGTAGATCTCGCCGTTGCCGATCAGCGCTGGGCCCGTCTGCGGATCGGCGGCGGCACCGAACAGCGGCTGGTCGCCCGTCACCAGGTCAATGATCGACAGCCGCAGATGCAACAAAGCCGTGTCGCCGCGCAGCAGCCGAGTGCTGCCATCCGGGCCCCGATGGGCCAAGGCCTGGCTCATCCGGTCGAGCATGACAAACGAAGGCGCCATGCCGTTCGTCGTCATCACCCCGGCGATCCCGCACATGTTGCTCTCCTGTTACCGTTTTTGCGTCTACACCCCGGCAGCGGTGTCGGGAAGGACGTGCTATCGGCAACGCCATGCGGATTTTGTTCATCACCTCCAATCGCGTCGGCGACGCCGTGCTGTCCACCGGACTGCTCGATCATCTTCTGAAGCAATACCCCAGGGCGCGCTTCACCATCGCCTGCGGGCCGGTGGCGGAGGAATTGTTCACCCATATGCCGCGCCGCGATGCGACCATCGTGATGGAAAAGCGCCGCTTCGGCCGCCATTGGCTGCCGCTGTGGTGGCACGCGGTGCGCAGGCGGTGGGACTTGGTGGTGGATATCCGCGCCTCCGCCATGGCGTACATCGTGCCCACGCGCGGTCGCGCGGTCATGCGCAAAAGCCTTGGGCACAAAACCACACAACTCGCTCGCCTGCTGCGGCTGGAAACCCCGCCTTTGCCCGTGGTCTGGACCTCGCCGGCCGATCGCGCCCGCGCCGCTGAGTTGTTGCCGATGGGCAGTCCCATCATCGCCCTCGGCCCCACTGCCAACTGGACCGGCAAGGTCTGGCCGCCGGAGCGTTTCGCCGAATTGTTCGAAAGCCTCGGCTTGCCCCATGCCCGCTGCGCGGTATTCGCAGGCGGCGGACCGTTCGAGGCCAGTCTCGCCGCGCCCTTGCTGGCAGCGCTTCCCGGTGCGATCGACCTCACCGGCCGGCTGAGCTTGTCGGAAGCCGCCGCCTGCCTTGCCCGCTGCGCCCTGTTCGTCGGCAACGATTCCGGGCTGATGCATCTGGCCGCCGCCGCCGGCACCGCCACGCTCGGCCTGTTCGGCCCCACACCCGCCGCCGAATACGGTCCCGCCGGCCGCAGCACCGCCGCAGTGATGTCACCCACCGACCAAATGTCCGACCTCACGACCGAGGCGGTACAAACCGCCGCTCGCGCCCTGCTCGCACCGGAATTTGTAGGCTAGACCGTGAGATTTCTGGCCGGTGCCGAGGATAGCAAGGCAAGGGGGCGCCGCCCCCTTGACCCACCGCCAGAGGCAGGGCCTCTGGACACCATTCGGTAAGAAAGTTTGTGCGTTAGGAGGGG
>JANXSM010000064.1 GCA_025352665.1 Rhodospirillales bacterium
CTTTCGCGCGTGGGACGTTGACCAGGGTTGGGTGCTTCCTCCGTCGCTGCACGACGATGCGCCGGCGGGGCACCTGGCGCATTTCGTGCGGGACACGGTGCGCGAGGCGTTGGATCTGTCGGCGATCATGGGCACTTATGAGGAGAACCGCGGGCAGCCGCCCTATCACCCGGCGATGCTGATGGCGCTTCTTCTGTATGACTACAGCCGAGGCATCTATTCCAGCCGCCAACTGGCCTGCGCCTGCGAGGAGCGGGTGGACATGATGGCGGTGACCGGGCTGAACCGGCCCGACTTCCGCACCATCAGCGACTTCCGCAAGCGGCATTTGCGGGCCAACGCCAGCAAGCACAAAGCAATGAGCTACCAGCGGATGCAGCAGAAGGAGCCGAGGCTTGCGGGCGAGGTCCGGTCGTGGATGGAGCAGGCCGAGGCCGCCGACGCCACTGAAGATGGCCAGCACGGCCCGGACCGCCGCGGCGATGAGACGCCGGATTGGATGGCCGACAAGCAGCGCCGGCTTGCTCGCATCCGCGCCGCGATGGCCCAGCTCGAGGCCGAAGCCCGCGCCGGTCATGGCGCCCGCGACCCCGACGGCCTCAGCCCGTCGTCGGGCATGCAAGAGCGCGGCAAGCGCAAGAAGCCCCGCACTCCGGTGGCGGGCGACCAGACACTGTCCACTCCCGTGCCGCCCGACCCCATTCCGCCAGATCGGGCGCAACGCAACTTCACCGACGGCGACAGCCGAATCATGCCGGGCCAGGGCGGCTTCGTGGCCGGCTACAACGGCCAGATCGCAGTCGATGCCGAGAAGCCAGGTCATCGTCGCGCTGGGCGAGGCAGCGGAGGAAGTGTCGGGCGATACCGGTTTTGCCAGCGAGGCCAATCTGCACGCAATGGATGCGCGCGGGATCGAGCCCTATCTGTGCCCCAGCCGGATGCCCCACGGCTCAACCGACCCCGAAGCCGGGCGAGTCCTCAAACGCGCACCGCGCATGCACTTGCAATGATGCGCGACCGAGAGGCCGCTCTGCAATCAGCAGCAACGTCTCAAACGGAGCCCTTACCCATTCTGGGACAGGCCTAGGGCCTGATCGCTTCTGGTAGGCGAAGCAGTCAAGCCCTAGTATTCTGTTTTAACAAGCAGTTTTATCGCACGGTTGGTTCAACCTCAGGCGATATTGCTCTAGCCGGCTACAACGTGTTCACCGAGGAGAAGCTCGATGGCAGCAAAAGCCTCGGCATTGCCCTGAACATGGACTACCTGCGCCACAACATCATCGACGGCTTCGGCGAACCGTGACCCGAAGCCGTGGTGGCCGAACCTACCGTTCCAGGCACATGGCAACGCCCATGCCACCGCCGATGCAAAGAGTGGCCAGGCCCTTATGGGCGTTCTGGCGTTTCATCTCGTAAAGCAGCGTGGTCAGCACACGTGCCCCTGAGGCGCCGATCGGGTGCCCGATGGCGATGGCGCCACCATTGACATTGACCTTGCCGGTATCCCAGGCGAGATCCTTGTTCACCGCGCAGGCCTGGGCGGCGAAAGCTTCGTTGGCCTCGATCAGATCAAGATCATGGGCCTTCCATCCCGCGCGCTCCATGGCTTTGCGGCTGGAGGGAATCGGCCCTGTGCCCATAACGGCGGGGTCGACGCCGGCGGTGGCAAAGCTTGCGATACGCGCCAGCGGGGTCAGGCCACGTTTGCTTGCTTCCGCCGCGGACATCACGATCAACGCCGCCGCACCGTCGTTGAGGCCCGAGGCATTGCCGGCGGTGACGGTGCCGTCCTTGCTGAAGGCCGGGCGCAGCTTGCCCATCACTTCCATGGTGCTGTCATGGCGGATGTATTCGTCGGCATCGACGGTGATGTCGCCTTTGCGGCCTTTGATCGTGACGGGTGCGATCTCATCGGCAAATTTGCCGGCCTTCTGCGCCGCTGAGGCCTTATGCTGCGAGGCCACCGCGAATTCGTCCTGCTGCTCACGGGTAATTTGGAAGGCCTTGGCCACGTTCTCGGCGGTGGCACCCATGTGGTAGCCGAAGAAGGCGTCCCACAGTCCGTCCTTGATCATGGTGTCGATGAAATCGAGGTTGCCCATCTTGGTGCCGGTCCGCAGGTGGGCGGCATGCATGGACATGCTCATGCTCTCCTGGCCACCGGCCAGCACGATGCTGCTCTCGCCGGTGCGGATCTGCTGGGCGGCGAGGGCAACGGCACGCAGGCCCGAGCCGCACACTTGGTTAATGCCGAAGGCGGTCCTGCCGTCGGGAATGCCCGCGATCCGCGCCGCCTGGCGCGCGGGGTTCTGGCCCTGCCCCGCGGTGAGCACCTGGCCGAGGATCACCTCGTCGATATCTCCGGGCTCCAGCCCGGCACGGGTAATGGCGGCCCGGATGGCAGTGGCGCCGAGTATATGGGCTGGCACAGAAGCGAACGCCCCGTTGAAGCTGCCGACCGGCGTACGGGCCGCGGATACGATAACGATGTCGTCCATTCTGGCTCTCCCTGCGGATCACGTTCCGCTTACCAACACACTAGGCTTTCAGGGCATGCGGGGTCTAGAGCGTGATCACCGAAAGGTCTGAATCACGCGATAAAACAATGAGCTAGACCGGAATGACGGCTGACAGGCGACGTAATTCCGCTCTAGCGCGCCGCGTTCCATGCTGCCTGAAAGCCTCTCAGATCTGCCGTGGTGACATCGCTGACGGCGATCAGCGTCATGTCGCCCTTCGTCCAGGCGAGGGTGTTGTAACCGTCGAGGGTCATAGTACCGGCGAGGCTACCGCCGGTTTTGGGAACCACGAACAGGTCGATCATATGACGGTCGCGACCGTACACGAGTACGGCCGCTGGCCGGCGGCCGAGATAGTCGAGGCGGCCACCGAGAAGGGGAAAGCCTTGCTGGGCCAGGTCAACCACCGGCGGCGCGAAGTCGATGCGTCCGTCGAACCAGGGCTTCACGACATGCTGGTTGGAGGTGGCGACATCGAGCAGATGGCCCGGCTGCAGGGCGCGGATGTGCAACGCCACCGCCTGGTCGAGCAGCGGGTCGGGCGTGGCGCGGGGCAATATCAGCAGCAGAATGGCGGCGATGGCGAGGCCGCCGGCCATCGCATATGCGGGTCGCCGCCAGGGCCGGGGTTTCGGCTTCAAGCGCGACATCAGGAACTGGCGCAAGGCGTCCGGCGCCTGTTCGGGCGTGATCTCGCCGCGCAGCTGCACACGCAGGTTCAACAGGTCGCGACGCAGCGCGGCGCAGCTTGGGCAGGTCTGCAGATGGGCGGTCAGCGCAGCGGTGGCGGCCACGTCGAGCTCACCGTCGAGCTCGGCCTGGATCAGCAGATGGCGGCCTTGGCAGTCGGCCAGAGTCATGCGGTCTTGTCCTTTGCGGTCTTGCCCCCAGCCGGGGGCGCCGGTCTCTCCAGCAGAATCTGGCGGGCCTGCCACAGCCGCGACATCACCGTGCCCATGGGAACGCCGGTGATTGCGGCGATGTCGCGGTACGACATCTCCTCGAACTCACGCAGCACGATGGCCTCGCGCAGTCCCGTGGGCAGGGCTGCGACGCGCTCGGCCAGCGTGGCATGGGCCTCGGTCTGCTGCAGCACCGCCTCGGGCGAGGCGGCGAGGTCCACGAGATTGGCGTGGGCCCCGCTCTCGGTGGTGTCGAGCTGGTCTTCGGCCCGCCGCGCCAGGCTGCTGCTTCGGTTGACCGCCGTGTTGCGCACGATCCGCAGCAGCCAGGCCCGCCCATCGCCGCCGCGGAACGAGGCGAAGTAGGTGAGGGCGCGCACCAACGAGTCCTGCACGACATCCTCGGCGGCGGCCGGCTCGCGCACCAGCCAGCGGGCCAACCGCCAGGCGGCGTCGAGATGCGGGAGCACGGTGCGCGCGAAGCCATCGTCATCCGACATGCACGGCCACGGTCAGCATGGAGTCACTGGACCTCGATCTCGCCCCGCATGTGCGGATGCAGCGAGCAGAAATAGGCGAAGGTGCCAGCCGTGTCGAACATGCGGGTGAAGCTTTCGTCGGAATCAAGCACCGGAGAGCGAAATGAATCAGCACCGCCGGCATAGACGATGGTGTGGGGGATATCGTCATGGTTGGTGAGGCGGACGGTGGTGCCAACGGGCACCACCAGGCGCTGCGGAACGAAGGCGAAGTTTTCGATATACACCCCGGCCGTTGCGGCTGCTGCAGCACGAAGCCGCAACAATGCTACGGCAGCGGAGGCGGCGAGGCCTGCGATCTGACGACGTTGCAACATGGATCAGGCTCCGAGCGGCGTGTCGATGATGGCGAGGCTGGATTGGCCGGGCACGAGGCTGACACTGGCAACTCCAAGCACGGAGCGCAGTTGGCCGGCCGGCACCTTCATCGGCCCCGGACTGGGTGCGGTGCCCGGCGCGGGCTGTGGGAAGGCGGTGGAACGAGCGGTGTGGAAGGCAACGTGCCCCTCGACCTTCTGAATAACCTGGTGAATATGGCCGTTCAGCACGGTGACTGAGCCGAAACGGGCCAGTGCCGTCAGCGCACGGGCGGCGTCCGCGGTGCCCCAGCCCCATTCAGGCGCCACCGTCCACAGCGGAATGTGGGCGAACACCACAACCGGCTGGCTGGCCGCGCGAGACTTCAGGTCGGCTTCGAACCAAGCGAGCTGGGTGTCACCCAGCGCGCCCATGCCGCCGGCGCTGAGCTGGCCGACGTTGTTGAGCCCGATGAAATGCACACCCTCCTGGTCGAAACTGAAATAGCCGCCATCAGGCTGGCCCTTCTGAAAACGCTGGGCAAACCCGTACGCGTTCTCGTCGAGGATGTCGTGCTCGCCGGGAACGGTAAAGGCCTGCAGCCCTGTGGAGCCCATGATCTGGGAGGCGGCGTCGAACTCGGCGGATTTGGAGAGATGGCTGACGTCGCCGGTATGGATCATGAAGCGCGGCTTCTGCGGCATGGCCCGCACCTCGTCGCAGGCAAGTTGGAAGGTGCCAGATGTGTCCATGTTGGGATCGCGGGCAAAACCGAGATGGCTGTCGCTGACCTGCGCGAAGGTGAAGGCGGTGGTGTCGGCGGCGGCGGCGGAGATCAGGCTGCCGCGCGGAATGCCGCCGATGACGGACCAGAGCACGCCGCCTCCGGCCCAGCGCATGCACTCAAGTGCTGCCTCGCGACGTGTTACGTTATCGGCTTGATCGGTCATGGATCGGCTCCTGGTTCGAGGGACTGTCCTCAAGACCGGGGCGGGCGACGGTTTATTCGCGACCGCCGACAGATTTCGCCCACTCCGCCAATGGCTGCCACAGCACCGCCTCGGCATTGCCGCCGGCGACCATGCCGATATGCCCTGCCGCCGGGTGGATCACCGTGGCGTCGGGTAACGCGGCGGCCAGCGGCAGGGCGCTTTCGGGCGGCACGATACGGTCGCGGCCGGGCACGGCCACGAAGCTCGGCATGCACACCAAGGTTGGATCGACCGCAGCTCCGCCGACCATCCATTCGCCGTGCGCCGGCGTGTTGCGGCCATACCAGCCGCCCAGGCAGTCGCGCGCAACCGGGGCTGCCAGAGGCACGCCGTCGTTCAGCCAGTCCTCGATCAGCACGAACTGGCGGGCCCGGCCGCTTGTCTGGTCGGCGGTGGCGAAGCCGCGGTATTTGTTGCCGACACCCTGCGGATCGCCGACCGAGAACAAGGCCTGCAGCGTGTCGATCGGCAGGCTGCCGGACATTGCCATCACCGGCTCCATCGCCTCCAGCACCTGCTTGCAGGCATCTGCCAGGGAGGGATCGCCGGCCTGAAAATTCCACGGCGTCGCCAGTAGCGCCAATGCCTTGACGTCCTCCGCCTGGCGCTGTGCCGCGGCCATGGCGAGCAGACCGCCCATGCAATAGCCGGCGAGCACCAGCCGGCTCCGCAGCCGCCCTCGCAGAAAGCCGATGGCGCGCGCCAGTCGGCCAGTGATCAGCGCGTCGAGGTCGAGTTGCCGTTCGATCTCACCTGGCCAGCCCCAGTCCAGCAACACCACACGCAGGCCGGAGCGGGCGAGGAAGCGCACCATCGAACGATCGCTCGAAAGGTCCAGCACGTAACCGCGGTTGATCAGGCTGGGCACCAGCAGCAGCACCGGTCCGGTGCCGCCGTAGTCAAGCAGCCGCGAACCGCCTTCGCACCAGATTGCCGGAGGGTCCGTCACATCGCGGATTGCGGGGTGTCTGCGGTAGGCGGCGATCCCAGAGAGCAACGCGGCGTCGATCGGCGGCGGTTCAAACGGATTTGCGAGGCTTCCGCTTTGGCACAGCCGGGCGATCCAATGCGTCCAGTCGTCGTTCAAGCGCGGCCACGTGTTGGGCGAGCCGTTGGATTTCAAGGTCGCGAGCATCAGGTGCAGCAGCAGCGGCCGCGGTCCCCTGCGCAGCCCCGGCCTGGGCTGCATGTCTGTCGGGCCTTCGTCCATCCATTTTCTCCTCCGGCGTGCCATTCAGCAGCGAGGTCGGCTGCCATGCGGCCGCGAGGGCACTGAACAGTTTTGCGCTTGCCGCGGTGCCCTCGGCCAGCTGTCGATCGACTGCCATGGCGGCCAGCTCGCTCTGCCAGATCGTCGTCCAATCATGCCAGACCGACAGTATATCCTGGAGCGGCGCCTGGCCCCCCGGTGGTCCGCCCTTTGGTGGTTTACCGATATCCACACCCATAAGCCTTCTTTGACTGAGCGAGAAAGATACGCCAGACGAGGAAGAATCTGCCATGATTGGCAGCTCGGTCGAGCATGCTATGCTTTACACCGCAATGCAGTGAGGGTCCGATGTCGCAGTCAGCACAGCCTGCCGCCACCGACGTCGACATGCAGCCGGTGGTCGTCAAGAAATACGCCAACCGAAGGCTCTACAACACGGAAAGCTCAAGCTACATCACGCTCGACACGCTCGCCGAAATGGTGCGCGTCGGGCGCGACTTCGTCGTCTATGACGCCAAGACCGGTGATGACATCACCCGCAGCGTGTTGACGCAGATCATCGTGGAGGAGGAAAGCAAGGGGCGCGCCCTGCTGCCGACCGGGTTCCTGCGCCAGCTCATTGGTTTCTACGGCAACAGCATGCAGAGCATAGTGCCGAAGTACCTGGAGGAGGCGATGACCAACTTCGCCAGCCAGCAGGAACAGATGCGCCAGGCGATGCAGCAGACCGTGGGCACGTTCTTTCCGTTCCGGGTGGATGACGTCGGTCGCCAGAACATGGCGATGATGGAACGCGCGATGAGCCTGTTCTCGCCGTTCTACCCGCCCGACGGAAAAGACACGCCGCGGCCGACCGCCAATCAGGCAGCCAGTCAAGCGGTCGAGGAAGAGATCACGGCGTTGCGCAGCGAGGTCGACTCTCTGCGTCTGCAACTTGCGGCGGCCAAGGCGGAGACGCACGGCGAATAGAGAGGCGTTCGCTCAGCTGCCAGATTGGGCGCGCAGCTCGCGGGCACGGGCGAGCACCTTGTTCTCGACTTCGCTGGTGGTGGTCTGGCTGACCGGTGCGTCGACCCATTGGCCGTTCTGCTGAACCTGACGAAACAGCGCGACCCGAACGCCATCGGCGCGCAACTGGCGGCCGAGGATATAGGCGGTTGCCTTGAAGCGCTCACCGTTTGCGGACGGCGGCTGGTACCAGTCGGTGATGATGACGCCGCCGAACGGATCGGCCGAGGACAGCGGCATGAAGGAGAGCGTGTCGAGCGCGCCGCGCCACAGATAGGCGTTCACGCCCAGGCCGGTCGCACCTGTGTCCTGAGCCGCTTTGCCGCCACCGAAATTCAGCAACGATCCCGAACGGTCGCCTGAAACTGACGTCTCGCGCGACTGGTTGTACGAGGGATCGTTGTATTCGGTCATCGCCACCTCGCGACTCTTGCTGCAAGCGGCCAACGCCAGGGGCACCAGGGCGAAACATGAGACGATCCGCAGACGATACAGCATGCTTGGCCCGTTCAACAAAAAAGCGTCAACGCGCAGGTACGTTGTCCGTTTGGCAAAAAACGTCAACGCGCAGGCGCGTTGTCAGGCGTGGCACCGGTCGTAGCGCAATCTCCCGGCGTCGCCAAGCAGGGGGTTTTTCACAACAAAAAAAAGGGCGGTGGAAAACCACCGCCCCCTCTCGTAGCAACTGGCAGAAACTTACCAGCGGAAGACGTTGCCCACCACGACGAAGCGCGCCTGAGTGTTGTTGTTGAAAGCGCCGGCGCCGCCGTTCAGCAGGTCGATGCCGACCTGATGGCGGGCCATGTAGACAGCAGAGACATACGCCGTCGAACCGGGCGCCCAATCCCAGGCGCCGCCCGTGCCAATGGCGATTTCATGCAGCGCGTTCTGGTTGGTGGCGACGTTGTATGTACCAGCCGAGTAGCTGTTCTCGTAGTTGGCGCCGACCGTGACGGTCGAGAAGGCATACTGCCCGCCGACCAGGAAGGCTTGCAGCTGCTTCTGGCCACGGCGGAGCAGGCCGTAGTTGGAGTTCATCTGACCGCCGATGAAGTGACCGCCAGCGGTAAAGCCGAAGGCCGTCAGGGTCGCGCCGGCGTCATATACGCTGATGCCCTTGTAGGGGACGGTCGTCGCAACCTGCGCCGAGTCGTTCACTTTGCCCGAACCGACATAGCCGATCTCGAAGTTCGCGGCCACGGGGCCAAACGAGCCCTTGTAGCGAGCGGCGAGTTCGACGGTGTTGCGACGAATGTTGCCACCGCCGGGGATCGAGGTCTGCGTCGGGCATCCGGTTGCGGAGGCCTGGCCGCAGTTGGTGTCGTTGGTGGTCTGGGTCGGCTCATACGACACGCCGGCATCGAAGCCTGCGAAGCTTGGGCTCAGGTAGACGAACTTGTTGTTGATGTAAGCACCGCCGTTTTCCCAAAAGGGCCAGTTGATGGCGGTGTTCGAGTTCACCATCACCGTCGAACCGTTGGATGCGCCGGTGTAGTCGAAACCTTCAATCGGGCCGATGTTGTAAAGCTGGCTCAGCGCGCCGTCGATCTGGCCGACGATCACCTTGCCGGCGGCCGGCGACGACACATACAGCGATGCGCGACGGACATACGGGGTGTTGGTGGAGGAGCCGCCGGTGCCGCCGCCGGCCACGCGCAGCTCAATGGCGCCGCCGTATTTCAGGCCGTTGGCCAGAGTACCGTCAACGCCCGGATACATACGAACGGAGGTGCCGAGATACTGGCCACCGTCCTTCGAGCCGTTGGGCTTGCCATTGGTGCCCTTGCCGATGGCGCCGCTGTCGCTGCCATAACCGTATTCAACGAGCACACGTGCGCGGAAGCGAACAACAACAGTGCCGGGAGCCGGAAAGGCGCCACCGGCGCCGTTGAGGCCGAACGAGTCGGACACGATCGGCTGGTTGGGCATCTGAGCGTTGGCGCCGGCGGTCAAGCCGGTCAAACCAACGAGGGCCGTAGCGGCCAACATGATCTTACGCATTCAATCCTCCTCGTGACGCCGGGCATCCCCGGCGGATTAGCAGGCCCCGCCCCGTTTCCCACGGTGCCAGCGCTTCGGAGGATCTCCGTGAAACGCCGACAACATCCGCAACGGGCGGGGGCAGCCAGACCTGAGGGTAGTATTGACGCACGGCTTACATTCTCGCAATCCGCACCCCAGCCAAAACATGGTAATTGCGAAACACTGTGGCCGGCTTGCCACAGGGCCATTCCGGCGCCGGCAGAACCCCGGGCAAAGAAAAAGGCGATGGAATGCCCATCGCCTTTTCAAACTAGCCGAAAGCCAAGCCTACCAGCGGAACACGTTGCCAACCACGATGAAGCGCGCCTGGGTGTTGTTGTTATAGGCGCCTGTCACCCCGTTCAGCAGATCGGTCCCCACCTGATGGCGCGTCATATAGACGGCCGAGACGTAGGCGGTGGAACCCGGCGCCCAATCCCAGGCGCCACCGGTGCCGATCGAGGTCTCATGCAACGGATGCTGCGCACCGGACACGTTGTAGACACCACCGGACAGGGCGTTGGTGTAGTTTGCACCGACCGTGAAGGTGGAGAAGGCATACTGGCCGCCGGCCAGGAATGCCTGCAGCTGTCGCTGCCCGCTGCGCAAAAGCCCGTAGTTGGAGTTCATCTGGCCGCCGATGTAATGGCCACCGACCGTGAAGCCGTAGGCGGTGACCGTGGCACCGGCATCGAACACGCTGAGACCATGATAGAGCGCCGTGGCCGCGGTCGCCGCAGAATTGTTGACCTTGCCCGAGCCGATATAACCGACTTCGAGATTGGTCGCGGCCGGGCCGAACGAGCCCTTGTAGCGCGCCGCCACCTCCACCGTGTTGCGCCGGATGCTGCCGCCACCGGGGATCGAGGTCTGCGTCGGGCAACCGGTTGAAGCCGCCTGGGCGCAGTTGGTATCGTTGGTCGACTGGGTCGGCTCGAACGACACGCCGGCCTCAAGGCCTGCGAAGCTTGGGGACAGATAGACGAACTTGTTGTTGACGTAGGCGTTGCCGTTTTCCCAGAACGGCCAGTTGATCACCGTGCTGGAGTTGGCGAAGGTCACTGAGCCGTTACCGCTGCAGGTGAAGTCGAAGCATTCGATCGGCGCGATGTTGTAGTACTGGCCAAGGGCGCCATCGATCTGGCCGACGATGAGTTTGCCCATCGTGGGCGAAGACACATACAGCGAGGCGCGGCGCACGTAAGGCGTGTTGGTCGCGGAACCAGCGGTGCCGCCGCCGGCCACACGCAGCTCAATGGCGCCGCCGTATTTCAGACCGTTGGCCAGCGTGCCGTCCACACCCGGATACATGCGCACCGCGGTGCCCAAATACTGGCCGCCATCCTTGGAGCCGTTCGGCTTGCCGTTGGTGCCCTTGCCGACCATGCCGGAATCGCTGTCGTAGCCGTATTCCGTGACCACCCGTGCGCGGAATCGCACCACCACCGTGCCAGGTGCCGGATAGGCACCGCCGGCGCCGTTGAGGCCGAACGAGTCGGAAACGATCGGCTGGTTGGGCATCTGGGCCTGGGCAAGGCCTGCGGTAAGGCCGGTCAACCCGGCGGCGGCCGTTGCGGCCAATAGGATCTTGCGCATTCAGTCCTCCTCAAAACGCCATGAAACCCGGCAAAAGGGGCCGGCGCCGCGTCGTCGCACCGCTTTTAGGCGGGCGGAAGACATCCCCGGCCCGTCGAAACGCACCGTAAGCGACACAGGTCCGCCATTCCTTGACAGAGTAATGCCGCACCGCTCATCTATCTGCAATCAGTCAGGATGACAAAAACAAGGGCATTACAAAGCACTCACCTTCCGTCAATAAATGGAGGGAAATTCATATTTACTCTGCGGGGTGTTTCTCACGGTGACATTATTTTGGGTATATGTCCGGGATTTAACAGCCAGCCAGATTGACAGAAAAAGCTCCAATAGCGCCGGCCGCGCGGCACTGGCCCAGCGGCAGCCTGCGCACGCTCGCCCCGGTGATGCCGCCAAGCGCTGCAACAATTCCTCCCCCCTGCCGGGCAAGCTTCGCCCACACCACAGGCCCCATTGCGGCGGCCCCCATGTGGCTCGCAGTGGCAAAGACCGGCGACAGGAAGACCAGCCGCGCTCCCGCCCGCCCCGCGCGCCGCAGTTGGACCACGTCATGCGCGGAACTGGTCAGCGCCAGGCCCTGAGGGCAGCCCAGCGGTCGCAGCCCCGCACGCAGATGCAGCCCCACGCCCAATCGCCACGCCAGCCGCCAGTCTCCAGCCACCACGAGGTGCTGCCGCCGCGCGCGGCACAGGTGTCTCAGATCTCGACCCAGCAACGCGCGGTCGGGGTCCGCGTCATGGCGCAGCACAACGCCGCACAGGCCGCGCGGCAGCAAGGCGACCATCGCCCGCGGGTCTGCCAGCCGGGCCGCGTCGGTGAACAGCCATAGAACCGGCAATCCACCTAGCTCATGGCGATGACGCGACTTGACCGATCGTGCCCAGGAGACAAGCTTCGCATCCATGATCGTCCCCGCCACCGCCGACACCGACCTTACCGCAATCACAGAAAACCTGTCGCGTGTGCGCGAGCGGGTGGCCGCGGCTACCCAGCGGGCCGGACGGCCCGTTGGCAGCGTCACCCTGGTGGCCGTCTCCAAAACCCATCCCGCCGCCGCCATCGCAGGTGCCCTCGGCTGTGGCCAGATGCAGTTCGGCGAAAACCGTGTGCAGGAGGCAGCGGCCAAGTTCCCCGCCCTGCGCGAGAGGCACCCCAGTCTCGTGCTGCACATCATCGGCGGCCTGCAAACCAACAAGGCGCGCGACGCGGTACGCCTGGCCGATGTCATCGAAACGCTGGACCGGCCCCGCTTGGCCGCGGCCATCGCCGACGCCATGGTCAGCGAGAACCGCCGGCCGTCGCTGCTGGTCCAGGTGAACGTTGGCGATGAGCCGCAAAAATCTGGCATTCCCACCGACGAGGCCGACGATTTCATCCAGGCCTGCCAAGCCCGCTTCGGCACGTCCCTGGCCGGGCTGATGTGCATCCCCCCAGCCGTTGGCGACCCCGCGCCGCATTTCGCCTGGCTCGCCGAGCGCGCCGCACGACACCGGCTCGCCATCGTCTCCATGGGCATGTCCGGCGATTTCGAGACCGCCATCGCCCAGGGCGCCACCCATGTCCGGGTCGGCTCGGCAATCTTCGGCCACCGTTCCCTGGCCTGATTGCCTGGGTCACAGTCGGCGCGCCGTTGCCGCCCAACCCGGCGTGCAATAGCTTGCGCCCCTCGCGGCCGCAGCGTAATGCCCGGACCCGGTGTGGTATGGGGCATAAATGAGTACAGCTGCAGTCGGATCGGCCAGGCCCGGCGCCGGAAGCGACGGCGAGCGCCATCGCCCGGCCCTGCGCTTCAGCGCCATCATGGGCGTGCTCGGCATCGTCTATGGCGATATCGGCACCAGCCCGCTGTACGCCTTCAAGGCCTCGCTCGAGCATTTCGGCCGTGACCGCATCTTCGCAGCCGATGTGCTGGGCATCCTGTCGCTGATCTTCTGGTCGCTCATCGCGATCGTTACCGTGAAATACGTCATGCTTGTCATGAACGCAGACAACCGCGGCGAAGGCGGCATCCTGGCGCTGATGGCGCTCGCCCAGCGCAACTGCACCAGCCCCCGCATGCGCCAGTTCCTCGGCCTGATCGGCGTCGGCGGCGCCTGCTTGTTCTTCGGCGACGGCGTGATTACCCCCGCGATCTCCGTGCTGTCGGCCATCGAGGGCATCGACGTCGCAACCCCCGATTTGCATGAGTTCGTGCTGCCGATCGCCGTTGTCGTCATCGTCGGTCTGTTCGCCGTGCAGTCGCGCGGCACCGGCCAGGTGGGGCGGGTGTTCGGCCCGATCATGGCGGTGTGGTTCCTCTCGATCGGCGCCATGGGGCTTTTCCAGGTGGTGCAGCATCCTTGGATCCTCGAGGCACTTTCCCCCAGTTTCGGCGTGCAGCTGTGCATCCGGCACGGCTGGCTGGCCTTCATCGCACTCGGATCCGTCGTGCTCGCCGTCACCGGGGCGGAGGCGCTGTATGCCGACATGGGTCATTTCGGCGCGCGGCCGATCCGCGTCGCCTGGCTGTTCTTCGTGCTGCCCTGCCTGGTGCTGAACTATTTCGGCCAGGGCGCCCTAGTGCTGTCCACACCCGGCGCCAACAGCAACCCGTTCTACCTGATGGCGCCGCACTGGGCGCTGCTCCCGCTGGTGGCCCTCGCCACCGCGGCCACCGTCATCGCCAGCCAGGCGCTGATCTCGGGCGCCTATTCCATGACCCGCCAGTGCATGCAGCTGGGCTTCCTGCCGCGCATGAGTGTCAGCCACACCAGCGCCACCGAGGAAGGCCAAATCTATGTGCCGCAGATCAACACCGCGCTGATGGTGGGTGTGCTGGTGCTGGTGTTCGCCTTCCGCACCTCCGACAACCTCGCCGCCGCCTATGGCATCGCCGTCACCGGCACCTTCATCTGTACCTGCATCCTGGCAGCCGTCGTGTTCCGCCGCCAGTTCCACTGGTCCCGCGCCCGCGCACTCGGCGTGTTCGGCACGTTCTTCGTCATCGACGTCGTCTTCTTCGCCGCCAACGCGCTCAAAATTCCAGAAGGCGGCTGGGTGCCCCTGGTCCTCGGCGCAGCGCTGCTGGCGCTCATGACCAGCTGGAAACGCGGCCGCGAACTCCTGCTGGACCGGTGGAAGCACGACAGCCTGCCGCTGGCGAGCTTCCTGGCCCGCCTGCCGCACAGCCGCACCATCCGCGTCCCCGGCATGGCGATCTTCATGACGGGGAACCCCGACTATGTGCCCGGTGCCCTGCTGCACAACCTCAAGCACAACAAGGTGCTGCACGAGCGGGTGCTGTTCGTCACCGTCAGCAACCTCGACGTGCCGGAGGTGGGCCTGGCAGACCGTGCGGTCATCGCCGAGCTGGCGCCGGGCATCCACCGCGTCACCTTGCGCTACGGCTTCATGGAAAGCCCGAACCTTCCACGCGATATCGGCCTGCTCAAGGACATGGGCATCCCGATCGAGCCGATGCAGGCCAGCTACTTCCTTGGCCGCGAAACCCTGGTCCCCGCGATGGCGCCGCGCATGCCCGCCTGGCGCCGGTTCCTGTTCCTTCTGCTCGCGCGCAACGCCACCCCCGCCACCGAGTTCTTCCGCATCCCAAGCGACCGCGTGGTCGAACTCGGCGTCCGCGTGGCGATCTGATGTGCATCTGAGACCGTTCCGTCCCGGCGACCTCGGCTGGGTGATCTCCCAGCACGGATCCGTATACGCCACGGAATACGGGCTGGACGCCACGTTCGAAGTCGCCGTGGGTGCCGGTGCCCTTTGCACCGCGCCATCGCCCGCTCGCTCTTGCCTCCGCAATCAAGGTGCCAGCCGACGGACCAGCCGAGAACAAAGGATCGACCTCAATGAACGCGCCGCTTTCCAACCCGCCGGCCGCCGATACAACCATGGGGTTCCGCACCTGGATCGAGGCCGAAGTCGCCAAGGAGCCCTATTGGTTCCATCGCATCGAACTGGCGCCTGGCCTGGTCACGCCGGGTTGGTCGGATCCCTACAAGGAGAAGGTGCCGTACTACGGCCTGCCCGAGGACATGACCGGCATGCGGGTGCTCGATATCGGCTGCGCGGAAGGCTTCTTCTCCTTCGAGGCGGAACGGCGTGGTGCCAAGGAGGTCGTCGCAATCGATTCTTTTCCCGATTCGATCAGGCGCTTCAATATCTGCCGCGCCGCACTCGGCTCGAAGGTTACCGGATTTCTGACAAACGTTTATGACCTCAGCCCGCAGACCTTCGGCACGTTCGACCTCGTGCTGTTCTACGGCGTGCTCTATCACCTGCGCCATCCGATCCTGGCGCTGCAGAAGATCGCAAGCGTCAGCAGCGGCACCGTCCTGTTGCAGACGGCGAATTATGAAAGCGAGGCGATCGGCGATATCTCGGTGGCCAAGTTCCACCCGTTCGGCATCCAGAGCGGCCCGCCGAAAAACCCCATGTTCGACCCGACGGTGTTCTTCCTGCCGAACGCCAATTGCGTTCGTGACATGCTTCTGCATGTCGGTTTGAAAAGCGTGGAGTGCCTCTCGATGATTCCAGGCACCGTGTTTCGCGCCGAGGTCGAAACCAAATCTGTGGGAACACCCCCCGACCAGAGTAAGGCGCCTTGGTGCTGATCGCATTTGGGGCAGGCCATTTCAGCAGCAGTCGAGACACATCTCCTGGTATCGCGCGCTCGGTAGGCAGCGGCGGCGCACAAAATAGCAGCGCGTGTCATGATGCCGCCTCGAATCTCCGCCAGTCGCGCGCGTCGTCCCGGTACGACATCGCAACGCCGCGAATCACCTCGGCAAGTGCGTCGCGCGCATAGACCTTGAAGCCGAGTGATGCCTCGCTTCGCCGGTTGCGGCGATAGACGACGCGCGAAACCGCTCTGGTCAGGACACCCGGACCGGTCTTGAGCCAGATCGGCAGGTCCGGACGAAATAGATGATGATAGGGCATGATCCGCAGGCATTCCTCGAGAGCCTCCGACCTTGCGACCGAACCAAAGATTCCATTCTCCAGCGGACCGCTGTCGGAGAATACAAATATCCCTTCGCATCCCTGTGCCAGGCGGAGCAGCGCATCGGCCGACATGATCTGTTCGTCGGTGTCCAGATAGAACCCACCAAGCACATTGATAGCATGATAACGAAAGAAGTCGCTTTCCTGAGCCGGGTGTCGCGACAACAAGAACAATCTTGCACAGTCGGGACCAAAATGCTCAGTCAAAAAGTCGTGCGCCGTTTTTCTATTGAAAAACAATATATCGAATTCGTTAATATTCTGATGATATTCTAGATTCCGCATGACTTCTGGAGGAGGGTCATTGTCCCAGTAAAAGATAATCCGCTTGGGAATAAGGTCAGCCGTCGCATCACGTTTAGCGGCGGCCAGACTGAACGAGCTGCCGGGGACTGCAATCTGTAGATAGCGCCAATCGCCGGCGCCGTTTTCGAACAGCTCGAAGCCGCTGCCCATCGCGTCAATGAAATCCTGCGGCCCGTTCCGCGCGCCGCCAACACCTGCCATGGCTGACAGATATCGGAACTGCGCTCCGTTGAGTGCCTTCAACTCGGCCAAATCCTGTGCATCCACGTCGATGCCGGCGTGAACCTGCGCCTGGATTGCCCCGAACAGAGCGTCTGCAGCACGGGTGTTGAGTCCGTAGGCGTGAAAGAAGAAATCCGCCGCTTCTCGGTGCAGCGATGCCGCCGCCAGCTCCTCGCCGAGGAGGATCGCGCTGTCGAAATCTAGCGACTTCAGCGCGGCAAAACGCCTGAGCCCCGGTTCGCAGCCCCGCAAAAGACGCGCGAAACCACCCGCCGCCTCGGTTGCGAATTCTGCGTCCAGCTGGGTCCTGAGTGCGGCGAGCGTTGCGGATCCTAAGACGCCCTGCCGCTCCGCAATGTCCTCGGGGAACCGCACCAGCGGGGCCGATCCAATCAGATTTAGAATGCGCGCATTTGCAGAACGCGCCATGAGCCAGTTCGCCTGTCCCAGCGCACACCGATCAATGGTCCAGGTGGTCACCAAAAAGGGATCGAACGTCTTGGCGATATAGCCAGCCACGAACCCAGCAAAGCGCCGCCCGATCGGCACGTTCGCGACATAGAGTGGCTGTGCGCCGATCGACCAGGGCGCACCGGCGATCTGCTTATCGTTCGCGTCGAAATTGTATTTCTGCAAAGCAGCATCGTGGCCGAAGCAGCTGCGAATATTAGCGAAAATCGCATCATCGACAACGGCCTTGTCAGGCACCAGCAGAACGCCGCAGCCCCAGGTTTGCAGCAGCGTCGGCAGCAGCAGCAGGCGCAGGCAGCTGCCATAGATCTTGGATCGAAACGCCGGTCGTCCACAGCTGATAGCCACCCGGATGTTCCGAAACGACGCGCTCACCATCGCGTCCAGCCCAGCCAAGATAGCGATCTGGCCGTCGTCGGCACCTGCCACATGGCAATGGAACACCGTTGCCATCGGCGAAACGGCCATTTCTTGGGCATGGCAGATTGAGAGTAGCATTCGTAAGACCCCGTGCACGGAGCTGCGATCGCAACTGAAGCTGATCGTAAGCTCGGGCCAGTCCGTTGCGATGTCAGGCAGAATCCAGACAAGCCCACTGGGTGCGTGAGCCGCGCCATCGACGAACGCGCGGTCGAGCTTCTGCGCCGCTGCGGCTGGCAGCCATGTCAGGGCACCGATATTGTAGTGATAGGGCGTCAGGCCCTGCGAGATTGTCAGCAGGCGGCCATAGCAGTAGGCGATGTCCGCCCTTTCCCGATCGCCGGCAAGCCAATACTGGTGGCCAGCGTTGACTTGCGACCAGTAGGAGGCCTGGTTCAACGTTTCATCGTGGTGTAGGATCGCAATGATCGCGTCTGGATGACCCTGTAGGAACGTAGAAAGGCGGTCCATGCAGAAGGCATAGCCCTGCGTCTCGGCGGCTGTAATGGGCCGGCATGCGACGGCAAAACAGAAATCATCCCCGAAATTATCGTAAAATACTTCAAAGACGCCGTACATATTGCCATCCTGTAGCGCTTGCGCGATCCGCCCGGCCTGCTGCTCACCCGCGGCGCCAGCAAAGACAAAGCCAGTGGCGACGCGAAACGCCGCGAGTGCCGCATCCGTCCGATCGTCGCCCAACAGCAGCAGACCCTTGGCGAACCAGGTTGAGCCGTCGTCGCCGGCGCACGACGTCGCGTGGTCGAGATACCGCAGCGCCGCCTCGATGTCGCCATCCACAGCAGCAGACCACGCGGCCCAGCGCAGCGCGGACAAATTGTCGGTCGCATCGGCGGCGGCGGCGGTCATGCGGGCGTAGTCGACGATCGCCTGCGGCAATACCGAGCGGAAAAATACCATTCGATCCCGGAACGGGATGCCCGCCGATACCGTAGCCTGTGCGGCACCTTCCTTTGAGGTCACCCGAGCACGGTCCGCACCGTTTCTGTGAACATCTCCATGCTGCAGTCCTGCGCGATCTTGGCAAGAGCCGCCGCCCGCAGCGCGTTCCATTGCGCCGGATCGACGTAGCCCTCGACGACCGCTGCCGCAAACCCCGCCGCATCGGCGGCCGACCGCGCCAACAGATCGTGCCCATCGCGCCAAGCGAGCTGTTCGGCCAACAGCGTGGTCGTCACGACCGGCAGTCCGTGTGCTGCGGCCTCATGCACCTTATAGGGGATGCCAGCGGAGAACCGCGTCGGCGCCACGAACAGCCGCGCTTGATTGTACAGGCCGGCGGCGTCAGCCACGTAGCCCAAATGGTCCACGCCGTCGCCCGCCAGCAGACCGGCCACATCGAGCCCTTCCTTCACGAAGCCAGCCACCAGCAGGCGAACTCCGGGCAGATGTGGGCGCACCAGCGGCCACACCTCGGCGATGAACCATTGCAGCCCGTCGAAATTCGGCGTGCCCACGGCATACAGCGAGCCAAGGGCCAGGATGTCGTGACGCGCGGCAAAACCAGCAGGAGTGGCCGCAGGTGTGATCGCATGGCCCAGCGTGTGCACATGGGGCAGGCCAAAATCCTGCATCTGTGCCGCCTCCGCCGGGTTCACGGCCACGACCGCATGGGCGAGATGGGCAAAGCCGAGCTCGCTGCGCAACAAGGTCGCGGCGTCCAGGCTGCGACCGTCGAGGGCGGCCGACGCCGCTGCCCGGTTGCACGCCAGCGCCTCCGTATCTAGCACCACGCGGGCATGGCGCAGCGGCCCCCAGTCGCCACCGAGAATGCCGGCCAGCCGGTGCAGATTATGCGCCCGGCACACCCACACGGCGTCGTACAGCGTCTCCCGTTCGGCGAACACCCGCGGCGCGTCGGTGATGTCGTGGTCCCACAGCAGTTCCACCGTCTCGTCGAACCCGGCCCTGCGCCGCGCCGGCGGCGGCACCGGGTTCATCGGAAACACCGTCACCTGCCAGCCCAGCGAAACCAGCGCGTCCACCACATCGGCGCTGCGCACGAAACCGGAGCCGAGATGGCGATATGGGATCGTGTCCTCGATCACCAGCACCCGCCGCTGCCGCGCTTGGTCCCGCCCGTGCGCGATGCGGCCGTGCAGAGCAAGCCCCGCGTCTGGCGGCTGTTTGGTGGCAAGCCAGGCGCGGTTGCGGGCGACAAAGATCTCGCGGTTTCGCAGCATCTGCGCGCGCGGGGCGTCAGGGTTGCGGCTGCTGCCGTATTCCAGATGCACCAGTGTCACCGCCGGATCGTATACGACACGGCGGCCGGACTGCCAGATCCGCGCGCACAGATCGGTCTCCTCGTAATAGGCCGGCGCGAACACCGGATCGAGGCCGCCGAGCTCGCGCAGCAACGCCCGCGGCACCATCAGGAACACGCCGGAGCAATAGTCGACATCGCGCAGGAAGTTGTATTCCGGCGCCCCGGGGTCGCCGTCCCGGCCATATCCAATGGCGCTGCCATCGCGGAACACCAAGCTACCGGCCTCCTGCAGCAGCCCATGCGTGCGCACGATCTTGCCGCCGACCGCCCCGATCGCGGGGTCCGACGCAAGCCGGTCGTAAGCCATGCGCAGCGCGTTGGGCGCCACCGTCACGTCGTTGTTCAACATCAGCACGAAGCTGCCGCGCGCGGCAGCGATGCCCTGGTTAGTGGCAAACAGAAAGCCCACGTTCTCCGCGTTGCGCAGCACCGTCAGCCCCTCGACATGCGCCTCGATCCGACGCACCTCGTCGGTCGAGCCGTTGTCGATCAAAATCACCTCGAAGCTGACATCGCTGCTGCCGGACAGCGACAGCAGGGTCTGGATGGTCAGGTCGAACTGCCCGTAGGCGGCGATCACAACGCTCACCTCCGGGGTCTCGCCCACCGCTGGCGGATGGAACACGATGGCCCGCCTGCCGGCGGGAGCCGCCAGCACGGTGGCCGCCGTCACATGCGCCATGCGGGCGAAGGCCTCCTTGGCGGCAAGCTCGCTGGCGATGGGATCGATCAGCTGACGTGCATGCACCGGTGCCACCGGCGCCAGGCCCAGCGGCCGGCCGATCGCCAGGAAATGGTCGAACACGCTGGCCGCCCGCCCCTCGCGTATATCAGCGATCACCTTGGGATGCCTGCGGTAGAACACCGGGTCGAACCACGGGCTCGGCGCCCGATCGGCAAAGCGGCCATGGTCGAGGAAATGCAGATAGCCGCAGCGCACCCGCCCGCCCACCACGTTGGCAGCCACATCCGGGTTGCTTCTGAGGTAGAACGCCTCATCGAAATCCGCACTGCCCTGGTAGCGTTCCGGCGCGGGGTTGGCGAGGTAGTGGTGCAGGGCGGAACTGTAGATCCCCCCCGCCACCTCATGCGCCACGTCCGGATACATGGCGTGATACCAGTCAGGCTCAAAATACGGCGACAGCCGCAGTGCCGCCAGTTCCGGCGTGCCGAGCAGGGCTGAGAACGGATGGTTGGTGATCCCCGTCGCCTCGGCGAACAGTGTCGCGTCGAAAAATGCGCTGCCGGATACGTTCTCGTTCTCGCCGGCGATCAAATAGTGATGATAGCCGTTGCGCAGGCCCAACCCGGGCAGCGCGGAATTCGGCAGGTCGCCCCGCCTTGCCCGATACAGCGCGTCGCTGAACAGCCAGTGCGGATCATGGGACAGGTAGCCCAAAGCGCAATAATGCGCGAAGCCGCTGGGAAACCCCGTGGCAAAGCTGCTGCGCGCGATCAACGTCGCCACGTCTGGGTAGCGGCTGCGATACCAGCCCTCGTCGAAATAGCGGTTGGGCGAAAGCCCGCGCCGTGCGCCGATCGCCTCGTAATGCGCCAATGGATCGGCTGGCTCCGTCAAATTCGGCCGCCGCAGATAGGTCGCCGTATACCAGGCCGCGTCGAACTGCTCCCAGGGGCAGAACTGCAGGGCAGGGTGCAACGCCACATCAGTGCCGATCTGATCCAAATTCACCTACCCGCACGGATCTCGCTCCGGTCAGACCAGAAGCCACACCCGGGTGCAACAAAAGAATCAATGCGCCATACCGTCAGGGCAGCGTGGTCGCGTCCTGGAACCAACACTGTGCCTGGGTATAGCCATGCACCACCCAAACCTGCACCGCATCGTCCACCACGATCTCGTGAATGCGCGTCAGCAGCCGGTCTTGCTCCGCCACATCGAAGCTGCTGGTCACTGCTATTTTGCTCTGAAAAAATTGCAATATATGTGCCTGTCCCCTGGCGTTGGCGCCTAGTGATGATATGTTGCGTGGACTGCCCTTGGGAGGAAACAAAATGAGTCGAGTAGCCCTGGTCACCGGCGGCACCCGCGGCATCGGTGCGGAAATCAGCCGCCACCTCAAGGCCGCCGGTCGCACGGTCGTCGCCAGCTACGCCGGAAACGACACCGCAGCGAGTGCCTTCGCCGAGGAGACCGGCATTCTCGCCAAGAAGTTCGACGCCGGCGATTTCGAGGCCTGCACCCAGGCGGTGGCCGAAATCACCGAGGCGGTCGGCCCCATCGAGGTCCTGGTTAACAACGCCGGCATCACCCGTGACGGCACCATGGCCCGTATGACGCGGGACATGTGGGACGCGGTCATCGATACCAACCTCGGCAGCTGCTTCAACCTGTGCAAGCTCACGTTCGACGGCATGCGCTCGTCGAAATTCGGCCGGGTCGTCAACATCGGCTCGATTAACGGCCAGGCCGGCCAGTACGGGCAGGTCAACTACGCTGCCGCGAAATCGGGCATTCACGGCTTCACCAAGGCGCTGGCGCAGGAAGGTGCCCGTTTCGGGATCACCGTGAACGCGATCGCCCCCGGCTATGTCGACACCGACATGGTGCGCGCCGTGCCGCCGGACGTGCTGCAAAAGATCATCGCCCGCATTCCCATGGGCAGGCTCGGCCACGCCGAGGACATCGCCCGCGGCGTGCTGTTCCTCACCGCCGATAACGCGGATTTCATCACCGGCTCCACCCTGTCGATCAATGGCGGGCAGCACATGTACTAGGCGTGGCGGCCACCCTGGCCGGGTGCGGCGCCATCGCACTCTGGGCCGTGCTGGCCCTGCTGTCGCGCCTGGCTGCCGACATTCCGCCGTTGCAGCTGACCGCGATGGCCTTCGCGGTCTCGGCGGCCCTCGGCCTTGCGGTCGTGGCAGGGCAGGGGCGCCTTGGCGTGCTGCGCCAACCGCCCCTGGTCTGGCTACACGGCATCGGCGGCCTGGCCGGCTTCCACGCTCTATATTTCGCCTCCCTGCGACTGGCCCCGGCGGCGGAAGCCAATCTCATCAACTATCTCTGGCCGGTGCTGATCGTGGTGCTGGCAGCGCCGATGCTCGGCATGCGGCTGCGACCGCGTCATCTGTTGGGTGCCGCCATCGCAGCGCTCGGCTGCGGCGTGCTGCTCGGCCAACATCTGGGGCAAACCCAGTCCGCCACCGCGTGGCTCGGCTACGGGCTGGCCCTCGGATCGGCGGTGACCTGGGCGGTCTATTCCATCCTCTCGCGACGCTTTGCCGCAGTACCGACGGCTGCCGTCGCCGGCTTCTGTCTCGGCTCGGCGGTGGTGGCCGTTGGATTGCACCTCGCTCTCGAAACCACCGTCTGGCCCAACCGGCTCGGTTGGCTCGCTGTGCTCGCACTCGGCGCAGGCCCGCTCGGCGGCGCCTTCTATCTATGGGATATCGGTATGAAACGCGGCGATCCTCGCCTGCTCGGCACCCTCGCCTACGCAGCCCCGGTCTGTTCCACGGTGTTGCTCTGTGCCGCCGGTTTTGCCCCGTTCAGCCTAGCCGTGCTCGCCGCCGCCGCCCTGGTCGCCTGCGGCGGCCTGCTGGCGGCGCGCGCATGAGTATCTTGCTTCCCTCGCAGGACATGCGGGCCGAAATCACCGTGCCGGTCCTGGTGATCGGCGCCGGCGCCTGCGGCCTGGTGGCAGCGCTCTCTGCCCGCGCCGCCGGCCGCGAGGTGATCGTGCTGGAGCGCGACCACGCGCCGAGCGGCTCCACCTCGCTCTCCTCCGGCTTCATTCCCGCCGCCGCCACAATCTTCCAGTGCGCGATCGGCATCACCGACACGCCCGCCCAACTCGCCGCCGATGTGTTGGCCAAAAATCACCACCAGGGCGATGCCGCCGAGGCGCTGCTGGTTGCCACCGCGGTCGGCTCGGCACTGGAATTCCTGAGCGAAACCTACGCCATTCCGTTCGAGGTGCTGCAGGGCTTCCGCTATCCAGGCCACTCGGAGCTGCGGATGCACGCGGTGCCCGAACACACCGGCGCCGCCTTGCATGGCCGGCTGCTGCAGGCCGCCGCGGCGGCCGACATCGAAATCCTGACCGACGCCCAGGCCATCACCCTATTCGCCGATGCCGCTGGACGCATCCACGGCGTGCGCGTGCGCAGACCCGACGGCGAGCAAGAGGACATCGGCTGCGACGCGCTGATCCTGGCCTGCAACGGCTACGGCGGCGCCGCCAAGCTGGTCGGGTGCTATATCCCCGAGATGGCGGACGCTTTGTATTTCGGCCATACCGGCAACCAAGGTGACGCCCTCGCCTGGGGCGAGGCGCTCGGTGCGGATCCCTGCGACCTTAGCGCCTACCAAGGCCACGGCTCGGTGGCCCACCCGCACGGCGTGCTGATCACCTGGGCGGTGCTGATGGAAGGCGGTGTTCAGGTCAATGCAGACGGCCGTCGCTTCTGGAATGAACACGAGGGTTACTCGGAAGCCGCCGTCGCCGTCTTGGCCCAACCAGGTGGCATTGCGTGGAACATCTACGACGAACGCCTGCATCAGTTGGGGCTCACCTTCGAAGACTACCGACAGGCGAACGACATGGGCGCCATCCGCACCGGGGCGGATATTGCGGCCTTGGTCACCGCAACCGGCCTGCCCGCAGCGGAATTATCCGCAATGCTTGCCGAAACCGCAGCGCTTGCAGCCGAAGGCGGCACCGATCGTTTCGGCCGAACCTTCGACAAACCGCCGCTGGTGCCGCCCTACCGCGCCGTACGGGTGACCGGCGCCCTGTTCCATACCCAGGGCGGCCTGCGGGTCGACGCCGACGCGCGGGTGCTGCGCCGCGACGGTAGCCGACTGCCCAACCTGTTCGCCGGCGGTGGGGCCGCACGGGGCGTGTCCGGACCTTCGGTCTGGGGTTACCTGTCAGGCAATGGAATGCTGACGGCGTTCGCCTATGGCTGGCTCGCGGGCAACGCGGCCGCCCGCCTGTGAGTCCTCATGCCCCAACAACATCCGGCAGGCGGCGACCACGTCCTCGGCGCGGATGATGTCAAGACAGGCCACCCCGTGCGGGCATTGGATCGCTTCCATCAGGTGGCATGGCGAACAATCGGTCCGTCCGCGCACCACCACCACATGCTCGCCCAACGTGCGCCAGACATCGGCGTTGGGAATACCGGACATCACCGAAACAGTGGGTACTCCAAGAGCTGCCGCCATATGCGTCGGCCCGGTGTCATAGCCAAGATACAAGGCAGCGCCCTGCATCAGCAGAGGCAGATCCGCCAGCCGTGTGCCAATGGCGCTGCGTACGCGCCCCTCGGGGAATATCTCCAGGAACCGCTCCGCAGTCGCTCGTTCCGGATCGGTTCCGGTGACCACGAGGTCGAGGTCGTAGGATGTCAGAAGCCACGCCGCGACCGCCTCCAGCCGGTCCGCGTTCCACAGCCGGATGTCCCCACCCGCCCCGGGGGCCACGATCGCATAAGCGCGGTCGGAGCGCTGTGGCGCAGGCTCCGGCACCAGGCGGTGCGCAGGATGGGACTGGCGCGAGAACGACGTGGCGAAAACATTGGTCACCGCGCTGGCCAGCAGCATCAGCCGCTGCTCGGCCATCAGCGGTCTTCCCGAACCCTCGGCGACCGAGATGTGCTCGACATCGGGCAGCGAGATGTCCAGGCCCGCGCCGCCCTTGTCCATCGGCGCGCTGTAGCCGGCGTGGAAGGTCGCATCGACTCGGTCCAGCAGCAGGCGGGTGTCGGGATCGTGGCGCAGATCGATGGCAAGGTCGTAGCGGCCCAGCGCCAGCGCATCGAACGCCGCAACGAGGGCTGGGCTAAAGCCGCCCCAGACGGCGCTTGTCCGCTTCATGCCGTCATACGTCACGATCTCGTCGAACAGTCCGATGCGGCTCGCCCAATCCCGGCTCCAGCCACCGCACGCGAGGGTGATGTGCGCATCGGGGAAATGATCACGCAGGTGCTGCATGGCCTGCATGCTCACCACGAAATCGCCGATATGGTCGAGCTTGAGAATCAGGATGCGCGGCGCGGAAGGCAGGCGTTTGCCAGGCATTGCCTCACCCGGCAGGATCTCACACACCGCGTTCGGCTCCACCCGCGCAAGCGCGCGCCGTTTCAGTTTTAGCAGCAGCGGAACATAGATGCCCCGCAGCACACGCTCACGATACGACCCAGGGGGCGCCACCCGCTTGCGCAGGTTGCCAATGACGTGGATGAGCTCCTCAGCAGGCGTCGTGGTCATACTGGTTCCGCATGTTTAATCTTTCGGCAATAAACCAAGGCTCCCGAGTCTGGCGGCTAGGCATCCCCAGGCGATGTACAGCGTTGAATCCCTGGATCCATCCACGGCGGTTGTGGTTGTGTCACAATTAACGATGAAAGCGTGAATTTGTGCCATTGGACAGGCTGGAAACATATCGTCATCGGACTGAAATGACCAGCGCAGCGAGGCGCGCGCAGGATCGCGCCGAATTTGGGCTGAGCTGGCAGATCGCCAACAACCGCGTGGTGTTCGATGAGACCGACGGTCTCCCGGAGGAGCTGGCGGCAGCACGGAGCCAGATCGAAGCGCTGCAGGCGGCGATTGCGGGCATTCGCTGCAGCCGCGCGTGGCGGCTGCTCATTGCGATCCGAGGGTTGCGGCGAGGTGCATTCGACCTCGACGCCTCCTTGCGCAAGACGGTGCTCGAAACTGCGCAGCCGTTGCAACACCCGCCGCCGCGTCCGCTGCCGTTCCCGTCCGGCTACCCAATCTGGATCGAAACCGTGGAACCGCGCGTGCGGGCTGCATTGCTGGGCTGCCCGCGCAGCAGCCAGATCCACATCACCACCATCGTCACCGCCCAAGGGGTTGCGCGGAGCGTCTTCGAAGCTTGCCTCACGACCCTGCTGCCGCAGCTCGACGCCCGCTGCCAGCTCGTCGTGCCCCTGCCACCCGGGCAGCACCTGCCGCAATCCGCGATCGATGACCCCTATGTCACTGCCGTTCCGGTGGCGCCCGGCCTGCACCCCGCCGCCGCGATCGCAGCCGTGCTGCCGGGAGTAGATGGCAGCCACATCTGCCTGCTCGACCCCCACCTGCACCTCGCTGCGGACGCGCTACGGATCGCGGCCGGTGTCCTCGCGGCCGAGCCGATCGATGCGCTATACGCCGACGCTGATCGGCTTGACGCAAACGGCTGCCGCACTGAACCCGATTTCAAGCCCGACTGGGACCCCGAGCTCCAGGCCGGCCGCAACCTCGTCGGCGGCTTCGCCGTCTACGCCGCCGAACTGCTGCGTACGGACGATGCAAGTGAATCGCTGGATGCCGCCGTTGGCGATCCCCATGACTGGCGTCACGGCCTCGCGAGCCGGCTGACCGCTGCCGCCAGTTCGATCCATCACGTCGCCGCTGTGCTCAGCCACGCAACCGGCCCTCAGTCGAACCCGTCCACCGGCCTTCACGCAAACCCCCGCATCACGGCCGCCGACAACACACTCGCCAGCATCATCATCCCCACGCGCGATCAGGCCAACCTGCTGCGTCAGTGCGTCGACGGCATCCTGCACGGCACGGAACATCGCGCCATTGAGGTCATCCTGCTCGACAATGGCACCACCGAACCGGAGGCGCTGGAGCTGCTGAATTTACTCACACGCGATCCGCGGGTGCAGGTGATCCGCGACGAACGCCCCTTCAACTGGTCGCGCCTCAACACGATAGGCGCCCACGCGGCGCGCGGCGAGGTGCTGGTGCTGATGAACAACGACACCGCAATCATCGACCGCCACTGGCTGGGAGAACTGGTCACCCAGGCCATGCGCCCAGAAATCGGGGCGGTCGGCACCAAGCTGCTGTATCCTGACGGCCGTATCCAGCACGCGGGCATCGCGGTCGACGACGATGGCGTGACCAAGCACCTCTACCGTTTCCGCAATGCCGCGGATCCCGGGCCCGGCGGCGCCCTCGCGCTGCGCCGCAGCGCGGTCGCCGTCACCGGCGCCTGCCTCGCCGTGCGCCGAGAAACCTATCTCAAATCCGGTGGACCCGACGAAACGCTGGCCGTCGCCAGCAACGACGTCGACCTATGCCTGCGCCTGCAGGCTCTGGGCTACCGCAATATCTGGACACCCAACGCAGTGGTCGAACACCGCGAACTCGCCACCCGCGGTGCTGATGCCACCCCCGACATGGAGGCACGGGCCTGCCGAGAACTGCGCCAGTTGCGTCGCGACTGGGGTGGCGCATTGCGGCGCGACCCCACCCTAAACGCCAATCTGATGGTCAAGGACGAGGAGGTCTGGTTCAGAGGCTGAACCGGCCCACCGTGTGATACCACCCTCACCACAAGGCGCGATGTCCGGTTGGATCAATGCCGTTGAGCACCTCGCGACAGGTGAACACCATGAGCGTGAGCCCGAGGCCCAGGATGATCAGGTTGCGCAGCCAAATCCTTGGTGCCCGCGAGAAACCACCGTGGGTCAGCCGGATCTCGGTCGCAGACACGCCATAAAGCGTCCGAGCCAGAACAATCAGGAACACCCCATGGATCACCTGCGGCCAGGGTTGCGGCACGGTGGCTGCAAGATCCGGGCGGTCGATCAATAAGGCGACGAAGAATGTCCAGCCGAGGCCGATCAGGCAGGCGAACAGAAACATTAGGCGGGAGCTGCCGTCAGGCGGTTACAACGATCGTCCAAAACATGCTCCCAATGCTCTCACCTCGGGATATACCACGCTTCAGCGATAGTAATAAACCGGTCGGTACGGGTGATAGCCGCGGCCGGGAACCACGACGCAACCGGCGAGCGACGCCGCTGCGAGCATCAGGCATACGCCGCGGATGAACCAGTTCCTTCGCATTGCAGTCTCCTTGGCAAGCATTTGTCGGTGAAACAACACCCAGCTGATTTGTATCAATGCAATCGCGGCGGCAATGTGGCGTTCCGTGTAGAACAGTAACGGTTAAGTTTTCGTTACGTTCCAGAACAACGGTAGCGGACCCTTCAGCTGCCCCGTCACGCCGCGGCCAAAGGCGGCGGACTGGAAATAGCGGCCAAGGGGCACGTACAATGCTTCCGCGAGCGTGATCTGTTGCATCTGTCGTGCCAGCTGCTTCTGTTCGGCGGGATCGCTGCTGTCGATCCATGCATCGCGCAGCCGCTCTAGCTCCGCGTTGGTGGGCCAACCGTACCACGCCGCTGCCCCGTTGCCACGCATCGCAGGCGCAGTCAGCGGATCGGCATAGTCGAGCGCGCTGAACGAGGTCGAGAACAGCGACCAGCCGCCCTTGTCCAACGGCTCCTTGCTGGCGCGGCGCTGCACCACCGTCCCCCAGTCCATCGGCTGGTCGTCCACGTTGATGCCGATCTTCTTGAGTGTGGCCGAGGTCACCTGCGTCATCGCGTCATAGAATGGCTGGTCGGTCGGATGCATCAGCACCACGCGCTCGCCCTTGTAGCCGCCCTCTGCCAGCATCGCCTTGATGCGGGCGATGTCGATCACGGGTCCGCCCAGCCGATCCATCGCCGCATCGTTGGCAAGCGGAGTGCCGGGCGGGAAGCAGCCGACCGGGGCGTTCCAACTGGTCGGGTCATCGCCCATCACCGCCTGCATCACCTCGGCGGGGTTGATGGCCGCCAGAATCGCCTGGCGCACCGCGCGATTGGTGGTCGGCCCCTGCAGATGGTTGAACCGCAGCACCGGCCACAAGCCGTAAGGGTCCAGCCTGGCGACCACCACCTGACGGTCCTTCGCAAGCTGCGGAATCAGGTCGGGCAGCGGGATCTCCCACCAGTCGACCTCGCCGGCGCGCAGTGCTGCGGCTGCCGTTGCCGGCTCGGGAATGACCTTCCATTCCACCCGGTCGATCAGCACCCGCTTGCCCCCGGCGGTCAGGCTGGCCGCCTCGCCCCGCGGCGCGTAGCCCGCGAAACGCTGATACACCGCAAGACTGCCGCTGACATATTCGTCCGCCACGAAGCGGAACGGCCCGGAGCCGACCATTTCGGTCACCTGCTTGAACGGGTCGGTGTTGGCCAGCCGTTCCGGCATCATCACCGGCGGGCTCGGCAGTAGCTTGGCCAACGTCGCCAGCAGGGCCGGGAACTTCCGTCTGAGGCGGAACACGATGGTGCGGTCATCGGTGGCGGCAAGGCTGTCGACGCGGTCGGCCAGTGTCTGGCCCATCGAATCACGCGCCATCCAACGCTTCAGCGAAGCCACGCAGTCGCGCGCCAGCACCGGCGAGTTGTCGTGAAACGAAAGCCCCGGCCGCAGCGTGATGGTCCATCGCCTGCCGTCGTCCTCCACCACATGGCCCTGCGCCATCTGCGGCTGCGGCGTCAGCGCCTCGTCCAGCCCGTACAGCTGGTCGAACACCAGAAAGGCGTGGTTGCGGGTGACGGTCGCGGTGCCCCACACGGTATCAAGGCTGGTGAGGGCGGCCTGCGGTACGAAGCGCAATGTTCGCGCTGCCTCCGGCCTGATGATCGCGGGCTGGGCAAGTGCCGATGAAAGGATCGGCGGCGTCGCTGCGATCGCGAAGCCGGCAGCCAGCAGGTGGCGGCGCTGCATACGGGCTCTCCCCTAGGTATTTTTACTTGCACCAACTCTATACAAAACGCACTTTCTGCCCAACTCGGGACGCATCATCAAAAATCCGTGAACGAAATCGTGACGGAAGCGGTAATAAAAATTCTGACAACACTCTGAAATTGCAGAGTTTTCTGTAAAGCCTAGTGTTCGTCACCAGAGCTTACCGGCCAGCGGAGACGCCTTCGAATGAACGACATCGCAGCCAACACGACCCTGCTCGTTGCGGAACTGATGTCCGCGCCGATCCCACAGGCGCTTGACGAGGGCGCCGCCGTGCTGGTCGAGTCGGGCCTGTTCGATGTCGATTGGTATCTGAAATGCAATTCGGACGTGGCCGCCGCCGGCCTCGATCCGGTCACCCATTTCCTCCACCAGGGCTGGCAGGAAGGCCGCCGTCCCAACCCGTATTTCGACGTCGAATATTACCTCGCCAACAACCCCGAGGTTGCCGCCGCCGCGGTCAATCCGCTGCTGCACTACGTGCTGGCGGGCGAAGCCGACGGCCGCGCGCCCAGTCCCCTGTTCGACCCCACTTGGTACGGAAAACGCTACGTTGTGCCCCCCGGTACGCGCCTGCTGCGTCATTTCCTCGACCGTCGCTTCAGCGGCACCGTGAGCCCGATCGCGGATTTCGATCCGGCCTACTACCAGGCGACCAATCCCGACATCGCCTCTGCTCATATTGACGCGTTCGACCATTACGTGACCTTCGGCTACCGCGAGGGCCGCGATCCCTCGGCCAGCTTCGACAGCAAGTTCTACATTCATCGCTATCTTGCCGGTGGGCTGGACCAGAACCCCCTGCTACACTGGCGACAGTGGCGCCACGCGCTGCATCTGCACACGCGAGCGCCCGAGCACGAGAAAAGCGTGTTCGAGGAGGCGCGCCATTTCGGCCGTCCTGGGCCGCTGGCCGAACTGGTCCAGCCCCTGCCGCAAGGTGTTACGCGGCGCGCCAAGGTGCTGGCCTACTACCTGCCGCAGTTCCACGCGGTCGCCGAGAACGACAGCTGGTGGGGCCCGGGTTTCACCGAATGGACCGCCATCGCCCGCGGCATGCCGCGCTACGCCGGCCACTACCAGCCGCGCATCCCCCGCGAGCTCGGCCATTATAGCCTCGACGACTCCGAAACGATGCGCCGCCAGATCGCCATGGCCCAGGCCGCCGGCGTGTTCGGCTTCGTCCCTTATTTCTACTGGTTCAACGGCCGCCGCCTGCTCGAACGTCCGCTCGAGGCGTTCCTCGCCGACCGCAGCCTCGACTTTCCCTTCGCCCTGATGTGGGCAAACGAGAACTGGACCCGGCGCTGGGACGGGTCGGACCAGGAAGTGCTGATCAGCCAGGACTATCGCGCCGAAGACGACGAGGCGCTGCTGGACTGTTTCGCCCGCCACTTCGCCGACCCCCGCTACATCCGCATCGGCGGCCGGCCCGTGCTGATGCTCTATCGTCCCAGCCTGGTGCCCGATTGCGCCAACACCGTCGCCCGCTGGCGCCAGATGTTCCAGGCCCGCTACAACGAAGACCCGATCATGGTGATGTCGCAGAGCTTCGGCGCTGAGGACCCGACCGAGTTCGGCATGGACGGCGCCATCGAGTTCCCGCCGCACAAGCTGACCAACCATCTCCACTCGTGCCGCCAGCAGCTGCGCACGTTGGACCCGGCGGCGACCTTCCAGGTGTTCGACTACGATGACGTCGTCCGCGCATCGCTGGACGAGCCGCGGCCGGCCTATCCGCTCATCAAGACCGTGGTGCCGGGCTGGGACAACGATGCCCGGCGCGAGGGCGCCGGCATGGTGCTGCACGGCTCGATCCCTGCGAAATACCAGGCCTGGCTCGAAGCCCTTGTCGACCGCACCGCCGTCCAAAATTTCTTCGGCGAGCGCATCGTCTGCGTCAACGCCTGGAACGAGTGGGCGGAGGGCGCCTATCTTGAGCCGGACATTCATTACGGCGCCGCCTACCTCAACGCCACCGGCCGCGCCGTCGCACGGCTCTCTGGCCCGGAAGGCTCCGAAAAGATCCTGCTGGTGGGGCACGATGCGTTCCCCGCCGGCGCACAGATGCTGCTGCTTAACCTCGGCCGCGCGCTGGCTCGCACGCATGGCGTGGCCGTCGAATTCATGTTGCTCGGCGAAGGGCCCCTGCTCGCCGAATACCAGGCCACAGCCCCCACTACGGTGGCGCGCGACCGCAAGACCATCACCCAGGTCTTGGAGCAGGCGCATCGGCATGGCGCCACCCGTGCCCTCGTCAATACCACCGCCGCGGCACAGATCATCCCGCAGGCGCGGCGCATCGGCCTCGAAAGTGTACTGCTGGTGCATGAAATGCCGCGGCTGATGGAAACCCACGGCCTGGTGCCCGGCGCCCGCGCCGGATCCGCGGCCGCCAGCCGCGTCGTATTCCCCGCCGCCTGCGTGCGCGCCGCCTTCGCATCGGTTGCCGCGATCAGCAATGCCCGCGCCTGCGTGATCCCCCAGGGCATCTACCGCGACATCCGCTTCGACGAACTGGAGCGCGCCAGCATCCGCAGCAGGCTTGGCGTCGCTCCCGGCCAGGCGCTCGTACTCGGCGCCGGCTACGGCGATATGCGGAAAGGCTTCGACCTGTTCTTACAAACCGCCCGCGCCGCCCGCCGCCGCCATGCCCCGGTGCATTTCTGCTGGCTAGGCCTGGTGGAAAAGACCCTCGCCGACCATCTCGCCCCCGAAATCACTGCAGCCGAGGCCACCGGCCAGTTCCACCTGCCGGGCTTCCAAAAAGACGTCAGCTCCTGGCTGAGTGCCGCCGACGCCTTCGCACTGACCTCACGCGAAGATCCGTTTCCAAGCGTGGCCCTCGAGGCGATGGCTTGCGGCCTGCCCATCGCTGCCTTCGCAGGCGCTGGCGGCATCGCCGAACTTTTGTCGGAGGGGGCTTGCGGCGCTGTCGTGGCGCTGTCGGAAACCGAACTCCTGTGTGACGCGCTGCTCGCCATGGCAGCGGCCCAGAACCCGGCCGATCGCGCCGCCCGGGCCGAAACAGCGGCGCTGCGGTTCAACTTCGCCGACTATGCCTCCGCCATCCTGGCCGAGCTGCGACCAGGCCTGCCTCGCATCTCGGTCGCCGTGCCAAGCCATAACTATGCCCGCTACCTGCCCGAGCGCCTCGGCTCGGTGTTCGCCCAGACCCATCCAGTCGAGGAAATTCTGGTGCTCGACGACGCCTCGCTCGACGACAGCGTGGCGGTGGCGATGGCCACGGCGGCCGACTGGAAGCGCGACATCCGTTTTGTGGTGAACGAAACCAACAGCGGCCATGTGTTCGCCCAATGGCAACGTGCGGCCGACCTCGCCCGCGCACCTTATCTCTGGATCGCCGAGGCGGATGACAGTGCCGACCCCGAAATGCTGGCGCGCCTGTCGGCCCTGATGGCCGCCCACCCCGACATCGACCTCGCCTTCTGTGACAGCCGCGCGATCGACAGCGAAGGCGAGTCGGTGATGCCGAGTTACAAGGAGCATTACCACGCCAGCGGAGCCGGCGAACTGCAGCACGACGGCCTGTTCAGTGCGCCCGATTTCGCCCGCCGCTTCCTCGCCGAGCGCAACCTGATCCTCAACGCCAGCGCCGTTGTGTTCCGCACCAAGGCACTGCGCGAAACGCTGCGCCGCTGTGCCGCCGACCTGCACAATCTGCACGTCGCCGGTGACTGGCGAATTTACGTCGACTTGCTTGCGCACAGCACCGGCCAGGTTGCCTACCTTGCCTCCCCTATGAACGTCCACCGCCGCCACGCCGCCAGCGTTTCCGTGACACAGCCCAAGGAAGATCTGGTAAACGAAGTGGCCGAGATACACGCAGCCATCAATGCCCTCCTCGCCCCCGATGCCGGCCGCCAGGACCGCCAAACCAGCTACCGCCACACCTTGTCGTAACTCGGGGGAAGCTGAAGGAAGCAAGGCGAAGGACTCTATCCCTCGCCTTGCTTCCTTCAGTCCCTCCAAGTCGCGTTGCGGCCGAGAACTTCAGGGTTGACGGTGTAGCCGGGATCGATTGTGCCGTCGATCGTATCAAGCAGGTTGCGCGCGGCGCGCATGGACATCTTCCGATAGCATTCCCAGGCTGCCGCGGCGTTGTGGGGAGCGAGCACCACGTTGCCCATCTGGAATAGTGGATTATCCGGCGCTGGCGGCTCCTGCACCAGCACGTCCAAACCGGCGGCCTCGATCGTGCCGAGGGACAACGCCTGGATCAGGGCGGCCTCATCGACCAGGCCGCCGCGGGCGGTGTTGATGAGCCAGGCCGAGGGTTTCATCTTTGCCAGGAAATCAGCATTCACCATTTGGTGCGTTTCTGCGCTCATCGGGCAATGCAGGCTGATCACGTCGGCTTCGGGCACCGCTGCCATCAGGTCGGGTGCTGGAACATGCCCATCGGCTGCGATGCGGGGCGTGGGGAATGCGGGATCGTTTACCATCACCTGCATCCCGAAGGCGGCGCAGAGCTTGGCCACGCGGGTGCCGATGCGCCCGTAGCCCACCAGCAGAACCGATCGCCCCGCGAGTTCGCGCATGCGCCGGCCTTCTTGCTTCATCCAGGTGCCAGCGCGGACCGAGGCATCCATCTCGATCGTCCGCCGCGCCACCGCCAGCATCAGCATCATCGTGTGTTCGGCGACAGACTGGTCATTGGCGCCATTGACCACACCAACCAGCACGCGCCGTGCGGTGCAGGCGGGGATGTCGATCAGATCGTAGCCGACGCCAAACCGGCTGATCACCCTTAGCTTCGCGGCGGTTTGTAGCAGCGCCGCGTCGATTTTCTCGAGCCCCACCATGATTCCGTCGGCATCGCCGATCGAAGCGGCCAATTCCTTCTGCATCGGCGGCCCACGGAAGGCGTCGGTAAGCACCGTGAGCGTGATATCGTCGCGGGCTGCAATCAACGCCATCGCATCTGGGTGCAAAGCCCGGCAGAGGACCAGTTTGTGCATCGGGTTTCCTCGTTTGTTATTGCCCCGATATTTGCACCCTTTGCGCCCGCCGGCCAGCAGCTAAAGCGTGATGACGTCTGATAGCCGACGTCATCACGCTTTAGCTGCGCAGATACACTTCCACCGGGCCCTGCACCTTCATGGCCAGCGGCTGGCCCTTGCGATCGACGGTGGTGCCGACCGATAGGCGCACCCAGCCTTCGCTGATGCAGTATTCGACCACGTTGTTCTTCTCCACGCCCTTGAAGCGCACACCCACGCCGCGCTCGATCAGCGCCTCGTTGAACCAAGGGCTGCGCGGGTCGGTGGAGAGGCGGTCGGGCAGGGTTTCCTGCAGGGCAGGTGTCTCGTCGGTCATTGTGTTCAACCTTGTCTACAGAGCGCGCCAGCCGATGTCGCGGCGGTAGAAGCCGTCCGGCCAGTCGATCTTGGCCACCGCGGTATAGGCGGTGCTGCGGGCGGAGGCCAGATCGGGCCCGGTGGCGCACACGGTCAGTACGCGGCCTCCGTTGGAGACCAGGGCGCCGTTCAAAATCTCGGTGCCGGCCTGGAACACATGCACATCGGCCATCGCCTCGGCCGCGGCCAACGAGCCGATCGGCGTATGGCGGGCTGGGTTGGTGGGATACCCTTTGGCGGCCAGCACCACGGCGAGTGCGCTGCGGTCGTGCCAGCGGAGGTCGAAATGGGCGAGCTCACCATCGCAGGCAGCCACCAGGGCCGCGAGCAGGTCCGACTTCAGGCGCAGCAGCAGGCACTGGCACTCTGGATCCCCGAAACGGACGTTGAATTCGATCAGCCTGGCCCCGTCCGACGTCAGCATCAGCCCGGCATAGAGAATGCCGCGAAACGGCGTGCCGCGGCGGGCCATTTCGGCCAACGCGGGTCGGATGATGCGGTCCATTGCGTCCGTCTCGGCCGCGTGCGTGAACACGGGAGCGGGCGAATAGGCGCCCATTCCGCCGGTATTGGGGCCGATGTCGCCATCAAACGCGCGCTTGTGGTCCTGCGCCGAGCCCAGCGGCAGGGCGTCGATGCCGTCGCACAGGGCGAACAGGCTGATCTCCTCGCCTTCCAGCATCTCCTCGATGACAACCGTGGCGCCGGCGGCGCCGAGCGTGCCGGTCTCCATGAAATCGCGCACCGCGGCCAGCGCCTCTGCCTCCGTGGTCGCGACCACCACGCCCTTGCCCGCCGCGAGACCATCCGCCTTCACCACCAGCGGCGCACCGCGACGTGTGATGAAGTCGCGCGCCGCGGCCGCATCGTCGAACCGCTCCCATTTGGCGGTAGGGATTCCAGCGGCATCGGCCAGCTCCTTGGTGAACACCTTGCTGCCCTCCATCGCCGCCGCCGCCATGCTCGGCCCGCAGCAGGCGATACCGGCCGCGGTCATCGCATCGGTGATCCCGGCCACCAGCGGCGCCTCCGGCCCAGGCACCACCAGGTCGATCTGCTCAAGGGCTGCAAAATCCACGAGGGCCGTGATGTCGAGCTGGCCGATCGGCACCAGCGTGGCATGGGCTGAGATCCCTGGGTTGCCCGGAGCGCAATACAGCTTCGTCAGCAGTGGTGAGGCTGCGATTGCCCAGCACAGCGCGTGTTCGCGCCCGCCGCCGCCAATGACCAGAACCCGCATGCCTCCGCCTCCACCTTCTCGTTCAACGCCGCACCGGATAGTGTGGATCCCATGGACGATCCGCGCAGCAATATTCCTGAATTCAGCGTTTCGGAAATCTCCGGTGCAGTGAAGCGCACGCTCGAGGGCGCCTTCGGCCGTGTGAGAGTGCGCGGCGAGCTCACCGAGGTGAAGCGCTACCCCTCCGGTCACATCTATTTCTCGTTGAAGGACGAAGGCGGCAAGCTCTCGGCCGTGGTCTGGAAATCCGCCGTCTCCCGCCTCGGCATGCAGCCCGAGAACGGCGTGGAGGTGATCGCCCAGGGCAAGATCTCCTCCTACGGCGATCGTTCCAGCTATCAGCTCATCGTCGAGCGGATGGACTACGCCGGCGCCGGCGCACTGCTGGCGCGGATCGAGGCGCTGCGCGTGCGGCTCGCCGAGGAAGGCGTGTTCGACGCCGCCCGCAAGCGCCCGCTTCCGATGCTGCCCGTGGTGATCGGTGTGGTCACCAGCCCGCAAGGTGCTGTGATCCAGGACATCCGCACCACCATCATCCGCCGCTTCCCGCGCGCCCTGCTGATCTGGCCGGTACCGGTGCAGGGCGAGGGAGCCGCGGCTCTGATCGCGGCCGCCATCAACGGCTTTTCCGCCCTTCCAGCCGGCGGTTCCGTGCCGCGGCCCGACGTGATTATCGTCGCGCGCGGCGGTGGTTCGCTGGAGGATCTGATGGCGTTCAACGACGAGGCGGTAGTGCGCGCCGCCGCCGCCTGTTCCATCCCGCTGATCTCAGCCGTCGGCCATGAGACCGACACCACACTGATCGACTTCGCCTCCGACCGAAGGGCACCGACGCCGACGGCTGCTGCCGAAATGGCGATCCCCGCCCGCGCCGAACTGCTGGCCGATCTCCTGCAGAAGGCGGCGCGGCTGAACGGCGCCCTCGGCCGCATCATCGGGGAACGCCGGCTCCGCCTGCAGCGTGCTGAGCGCGGTCTGCCGGATTTGCCCTCCCTCGCCGGCGCCGCGCGCCAGCGCCTGGAGGATCGCGCCGCCCGGCTCGACCTCGCCGTGCCGAACCTGCTCGCCGCCCGCCGTGCCGCACTGCACCGCGCCGAACGCGGCCTGCCCGACCTGCCGGCGCTGATCACAGCCGCCCGCGCCGCCCTGGCCGATCGCGGCCTGCGCCTGCGCCTCGGCCTGCCCAACGTCGTAACCGCCCGACGCGGCCGGCTGACGCTTGAAGCCGAACGCCTGCGCTCCGCGCTGCGCCACGCCACCGCCAGCCGCGCGGCGTTGGCTGCCCGCGTAATGCCGCGGCTGACCGAAGCCCCGATGCGGGCGCGCCTGCGGGAGGCCCACGCCCATCTGGCCGGCCTGTCCGCCCGCCTCGAATCGGTGTCGCACAAGGCAGTGCTGGCGCGAGGCTATGCCATGGTGTTCGACCCCCGGGGCACCCCGATCACCCGGGCTGAGATGGTGAAGCCGGGCGCGGCGCTGCGGATCGACTTTGCCGATGGCGAGGTTCGCGCCACCGCTGCGGGTGGGGCCACAAGACAGGGCGCGCTTCCGCTGTAATACCAGCCCACCTTGATGCTGACTCTTCCAGCATCAAGGTGGGCTGGTATCGCGCGCCGGGCTGGTCGGCGGCGGCGCGCAAAATATGACTCATGCCAAATCGCCATTGACACATCCTTCATGTGTCAACCTCAAGGCGGGTTGGTATAACTATGAAGCCAACCTTGGTAGTTAGGCTTCCTACCTGCTAGACCGGCATCATGAACGACAAACCCACCGATTCCGAGGCAGCCTGCGTGGCAGCTCTGGCAGGAGAGCTGCGGGTTCTCAACGGCAGGCTCAAGCGCCGCCTGCGGCAGGAGGCGCATCTCGGCGATGTGTCGCTGTCCCAGGCCTCCGTCATCGGCCTGCTGCTGCGAAACGGCCCCGCAACCGTCACGACCCTGGCTCGTGCGGAAGGGGTTCGCCCGCAATCGATGGGCGCCACCGTGGCCGCACTCGAAGCCGCCGGCTACCTGCGTGGCGCGCCAGACCCCGCCGATGGCCGACGGACCATCCTCGCCATCACCAACGCCGCCCGTGAGCAGATCGCCGCCAACCGGATGGCGCGCGAGGACTGGCTGTTTCGCACCATCCGTGAACGGTTTTCGCCCGCGGAACAGGCGGAGCTATCCCGCGGCGTCGAACTGCTCAAACGGCTCGTCGACATCTGAACCACTGGCTAAAGGAAGACCACAATGCCCGTCACCACTCTCGATCCGAGGACAGCTCTTGTGATCGTCGATCCGCAGAAGGGCATCGTCGCCAGGGTCTTCCCAAGCCCAGGTGGAACCGGCAAGGCGGCCGAGATCATCGCCCTGCTCGACCGGTGACCCGCCCGCTCGCCGGCATGTTCCGCTCCCTGTCCAACAGCAATTATCGGATCTGGGCGGGCGGGGCGATCGTGTCGAACATCGGCACCTGGATGCAGCGCATCGCGCAGGATTGGCTGGTGCTGACACAGCTCAGCCACAACAACGCAACCTCCGTTGGCATCGTCATGGCGCTGCAGTTCGGACCGCACATCCTGCTCCTGCCATGGACCGGCTTCGTCGCCGATCATTACGACAAGCGCAAGCTGATGATGGCGACGCAGGCTGGCCTTGGAACGCTCGCCCTCGGACTCGGCATTCTCACCGTAACCGGCCTGGTGCAGATCTGGCATGTCTGGGTGTTCGCGTTTTTGCTTGGCTGCGTATCAGCTTTTGACGCGCCGGCACGGCAAACCTTCGTCTCCGACCTGGTGGGGGAGGCGGATCTGTCGAATGCGGTGGCGCTGAATTCCACCTCGTTCAATGCAGCCCGCATGGTGGGCCCGGCGGTCGCCGGCATGCTGATTGCAGCCGTCGGTACCGGCTGGGTGTTCATGATCAACGCCGCCTCCTTCGGCGCGGTGCTGTGTTCGCTATGCCTGCTGCGCCTGTCGGAGTTGCAGCGCAGCACGCGCGCGGTGCGAACGCGCGGCAGTTTCGTCGAAGGCTTCCGCTACGTTGGCCGCCGCCCCGACCTGATCGCGATCCTGGCGATGCTGTTCGTGTTCGCGACCTTCGGATTGAACTTCCCGATCTTCATCTCCACCATGTCGGTCAGCGTGTTCCATGCCGGCGCCGGCGAATACGGATTGCTGACCTCCACCATGGCTATTGGCACCATCGCAGGCGCCCTGCTGGCGGCCGGGCGAGACCGACCACGGATCGAGCTGTTGTTTACCGGTGCTGCAATCTTCGGACTCGGCTGCACTCTCGCAGCCTTTGCCCCCAACCTGTGGCTGTTTGGCGGCTCGCTTGTGATCATTGGCGTCTCGGCACTCACCTTCACCAACTCCACCAACAGCCTGGTGCAACTCTCGACGGCGCCGGCCATGCGCGGTCGGGTGATGGCGATCCGCCTCGCCATCGCCCAGGGCGGTACGCCGATTGGGGCACCGATCGTAGGATGGGTCGCGGATCACTACGGGCCACGCTGGGCCATCGCGATCGGCGCCGCTGCGGGCTTTATTGCGGCTATGGTCGGCACCTTGTATCTACAGCGCTACCGAGGTCTGCGCTTGCAGATGAGCGGCTGGCGACCGCGTATCCTGCTCGATGACGAAAATTTGTCGGCCACCGGCCAACCGCATTACGGATAGGCGGCGAGCACCAACTCCACGGTCATCAGGACCGGATTGGCCCCGCGCCGCAGCCGTCCCTCGGACAGGCGTCCGGTGAAGTCGACCAGGGCGACCTCGATCACAGCACCCTCTTCGGTGATCTCGCCGGCGCGAACGAACATCTCTGTGGCGTAGTTCTCGACTGTCCTGCCATCGGCATAATCCGCCCCGATGATGGAGGCCACGCCGCCGTGGATACGCGCTCGGGTCATCCCAATAGCGGCGCAGAACGTCTCAAGCGTCGCGCATAGATCCTGGTTGGGCCGCAGACGCAGCCCGAAACATACCTCGGTGCCGTGCCCGGTCTTGGGCATTTCCACCGGTGAGAACAAGGTGAAATTGGTTTCAGGATCGTGGTGCTGCGCGAAGCCGAAACCGTCGACCAGCCAGGCCCGTGCGTGAATGGTTTCGGCGATCCGTGTCTCCTGCGGCAGAATGTGGCCACCATGCAGGCTTCCGTCCGCCTCCGTCCAGAACGCATGGCAATGCAGGAAGGGCTGGCCGTCCCGCGTGCCGAACGTCACCTGACCGTCCCGCAGCAGGCTCTCGCCTTCCGGCTGGAAAACCTCGCTGTAATACGCGGCATGCCTCGCATCGGGCGGGAGGGCAGGAATGACATAGGCGAGCGATGCGAACGCGCCGCCGCTGATTGCAAGGGTCGCGGAATGACTACCTGCCGCATGCACCGCACGGGCGACCTCGTCGAGAAAGATGCCTGGCTGGATCGCAAGTTCCACCAATCGACCGCGCCCTGCCACGGAAACGACCCTGGGGGCCAACGCGGGTCCGGGCTGTTGTATGCGGCGGTCGGGGGCCAGCGTCACATCGCAGCCTTTCGTGTCAGATGCTGCAGTCCAACAGCGCCTGGTAGACGGATCTGCTCCATCACCGGGTAGGAGTGAGTCTGGCGGATGCCCGGCACCTGCGCCAGCGCCTCGGCGAGAAACGCGCGATAGGCTTCCATATCCGGCACCCGGATCTTCAGCAGATAATCGAAACCACCCGCCACCATGTGGCACTCCTCGATTTCCGGAATGGCGGCGACAGCCCGACGAAACTCCTTGAACGCCTCCCCCGAAATGCGCTCGAGCGAGATTTCGACGAACACCAGCAGGCCAAGTCCGATCCGTGCCGCATCGATCGTGGCCGTGTAACCGGTGATCACACCGGACGCCTCCAGGCCCCGCACACGTTCGGTGCAGGCAGTGCCGCTGAGGCCGACCTGCTTGGCAAGCACTGACAGCGCCAGTCTTCCATCCGCCTGCAGCGCCTCGATGATGGCGATATCGATGGCATCCAGCGACTTCATGTTTCAACCAGGCTCAGCAATCCTGCATTCCCGCCGGCGGCTGCCGTGTTGGTGCTCGTGCAACGCTCCACCAGCAAGCGCCAGGCCGGATAGCTGCCGTCTGGTAATGGCAAGACGACGGAAATGATTGGCCCGTCGCCTGCAGCAAGGCCCTGCCGCAGCGCTACCAATGCCGCACCCGTGGCGTCCGACAGCACGGCGTCCGCGACGCCAAGTTCGGCTATAGTGCAGCCGGCGGCGCGGATGGCGTTCTCCTGCGCCGCGCGCGCGCTGTCGTTGCGGGCGTCGACCGCAACGCGACCACGCGGATGATAGGAGAGTTCGTTGCGCTCCCCGGTCGGGCCCGGCAGCGTGACCGCACTGGGCTCCGGTCGCGTGCCGTGAACCAGCCGATGCAGGATCAGCGACCCACCCGCCTTGGGACCGGTGCCGGACAGGCCCTCGCCGCCGAACGGCTGAACACCGACTACCGCGCCGACGATATTGCGATTGACATAGACGTTGCCGGCACGAATGCGATCGCTAATAGCCGCGATCGTCTGATCGATGCGGCTGTGAATGCCGTGCGTCAGCCCGTAGCCGGCGGCGTTCAGCCGATCGACCAGCGCGTTCAACTGGTCACCCCGAAACCTGGTGACATGCAGAACCGGCCCAAAGATTTCGGTTTGCGGCAGATCGTCGAGCCCGACCTCGATCAACCTGGGGCGCACGAAGCAGCCAACGTGCGGCACCGGGCCCTGTGCATACGGCGCCAGCGCCAGCTGCGCCTCGGCGTCGATGACGGGGCCGACATCGGTCGCCAGGCGCGCGGGGTCGCCCAACCGCAGCTGCGCCATGGCGCCCTTCAGCATATGCAGCAGATGCGGGTAAATATCCTCCTGCAGGCATAGAATACGCAGCGCCGAACAGCGCTGTCCCGCTGAGTCGAAGGCGGAACTGAGCACGTCGGCCACCACCTGCTCCGGCTGGGCGGTGCTGTCGACGATCATGGCGTTCAGCCCACCGGTTTCGGCGATCAACACTGGATCGTCGGCGCGTGCCGCGAGCACGCGGTGGATCATCCGCGCGACCGCGGTGGAGCCGGTGAACATCACGCCCCCAATACGCGGATCGGCCACCAGAGCCGCGCCCACGGTCTCGCCGGGGCCAGGCAACACTTGGAGCGCCTGCAGGGGAATTCCGCAGGCACGGGCAATCGCGACCGCGCGCAGGGCCACCAGGGGGGTTTGCTCGGCGGGTTTGGCAACCACAGGGTTGCCCGCGGCGAGAGCTGCTGCGATCTGCCCGGTGAAAATGGCCAACGGGAAATTCCACGGGCTGATGCAGACAATCGGCCCAACAGGACACGCACCCGCCAGTTCGGCCCGCGCGGTTGCTGCATAGAAGCGACAGAAATCCACCGCCTCGCGCAATTCGCTGACCGCGTTGCCCAGGGTGCGCCCGGCTTCGCGCATCAACAGGGCCAGCAGCGCAGCGTGGTCCGCCTGCAGGCCATCTGCCCAAGCTTCCAGCAATAGACAGCGTGCTTCCAAAGATGCTGACCATGCAGCGCGGCCGATCGCAGCTGTTACATCGTCCGTGGTGGTGTTCTTCACATAACCAACGATCTCCGATGTCGCGGGATTGCGGATCTCCGCCTCGCCCTCACCGTAAACCGCCGGCGTGGCCTCGAAGGCCCGCCCAAGCTCCGTCAGCACCAGCTCGTCTGCAAGGTCGATCCCAGCGGCATTCACCCGCCCCGGGATCAGCTCCGGCGGCCGCGGAATTCCAGCATGCGGCCGTCCGCCATGCGCACGGGTCAATGTCACCGGGTCCGCCACCAGCCGGTCGAGATCCACCGTGGGATCGACGATCTGATTGACGAACGACGTGTTGGCGCCATTCTCCAAAAGCCGTCGCACAAGATAGGCCAGCAGAGTCTCGTGCGGCCCCACCGGCGCATAGATACGACATGCCCGGCTCGGCCCGACGATGCCATCATACACCGCCTCGCCCATGCCGTGCAGACACTGAAACTCGAAATCATGATTGCCGGCAATCGCCTCGATCGTGGCAATGGTCAGTGCGTTGTGGGTGGCGAACTGCGGGTAGATCGCAGCAGGTGCCGCCAGCATGGCGCGGGCGCAGGCGATGTAGGACACATCGGTATGCGCCTTGCGCGTGAACACTGGATAATCGCTGTAGCCGCCGATCTGCGCCGCCTTAATCTCGCTGTCCCAGTAGGCACCTTTCACCAGCCGCACCATCAGTCGGTGGCCGCTGCGGTGGCCCAGATCGGCGATCCAGTCGATCACGGCCCGGGCGCGCTTCTGGTAGGCTTGCACCACGAAACCAATGCCGTCCCAGCCGACGAAGGCGGGGTCTGTTGCAAGTGCCTCCAGAATATCGAGCGACAGATCAAGGCGTTCGCTCTCCTCGGCATCGATGTTGAACCCGATGTCATGCGCGCGGGCGAGTTCCAGCAACGCCCGCACCCGCGGCAGCAACTCGGCCACGACAGCGCCACGCTGGGCGCGACTGTAGCGAGCGTGCAGGGCCGAAAGCTTGACTGAAATCCCTGGCCCAGCGATCACCCCCCGCCTGGCGGAATGACGGCCGATGGCGCCGATCGCATCGGCATAGGCGCGAAAATAGCGGTCGGCATCCTCGGCCGTGACAGCGGCTTCGCCGAGCATGTCGTAGGAAAACCGATAGCCGCGTGCCTCCCGTGCGCCGGCATGGCCGAGCGCATCGACAATGGTCTGGCCAGTAACGAACTGCCGCCCGAGCAACCGCACCGCAAGATCCGCCGCACGCCGCACCACCGGCGCCCCGCTGCGCCCAAGCAGGCCGCTCAGTGCCTGACCCAATCCGTCCGGATGCGCCGAGGGCAACAGCCGCCCGGTCAGCAGCAGCCCCCAGGCAGCGGCGTTGACGAACATCGAAGGGCTGTGGCCGACGTGGGACGCCCAGTCGCCGCGGCCGATCTTGTCGGCAATCAGCCGGTCGCGGGTCGCTGCATCAGGCACCCGCAACAGCGCCTCGGCCAGGCACATCAGCGCCACGCCCTCGGCGCTGGACAGCGAGAACTCATGCATCAGCGCATCCACGCCTGAGGCATTGCGCCGCGCATGGCGCACGCCCGCGGCCAAGCTGCGCGCCCGCGCGGCGGCCACTTTACGCTGGGCGTCAGGCAGCGCGGCCTCGTTCGCAAGGTCGAGCACCATCGTCTCAGGCGCACGGATGCACGCGGCAATTGCCTGGCGCAACGCCGGCCACGGCGTATTGTTAAGGCCAAGATCTGGGCCGGACCAACAGGCGCTCATAGCGATTTGCTCCACGGGATCAGCCGTTGGATACCACTTATCGCCCGATAATTCCCTATGATTCGAGCAGAACGCTAGTGAAATCGCCTATCCATTATTCAGCAGGGCGCACACGGCCGCGGGGTCGTCCATCCCGCGGATCGCATCCGCCGTCTCGCTGTGACGGAGCAGCCGCGATACCTGGGCCAGGGCGGCAAGGTGGCCGCCGCCTTCAGGCGGGCTCAGCAACGTCACCACGAGATCGACCGGCTTGCCATCGATGGCATCGAACGCCAACGGCCGTTCGAGCCTGGCGAAGAAGCCCACGATTTCCGATGGCCCCGCCAGCCGCGCATGCGGCACCGCGATCCCGCCGCCCACCCCAGTGCTGCCCAAAGCCTCGCGCGCCTGCAGGGTGGCCAGCACCACCGCCGGGTCCAGCCCGATCGCAAGCCCGGCCCGATTGGCGAGTTCCGCCAGCAGAGCGGCCTTGTTCGCAGCCCGCAGGCGTAGGAACGTGCGGCCTGGGATGAATAAAGGATAGACGATCATACAGCTATTCCGGGGCAACCAGGCGGTAACCGATCCCGGTCTCGGTGAGGATGATGCGCGGGCGTTCCGGGTCCGCCTCCAGCTTCTGCCGGATCTGCCGGACATACACCCGAAGCTGCTGCACGTCACCACTGGCGCCCCATAGCTTGCCCATGATCATCCGATGGGTCAGCACCCGCCCGGCATGCAGCACCAGCAGCTTGAGGATGTCGTATTCCCTGGGCGAGAGATGCACTTCAGACTCGTTCACCCGCACGATGCGGCGCACCAGGTCCACCTGCAGCGGCCCAGTCGTGAACACCGGCGTGGCTCCCTCCTGCGCCAGGCGATGACGCAGCGCCGCGCGCAACCGCGCCACAAGTTCAGGCATGCCGAAAGGCTTGGTAACGTAGTCATCCGCCCCAAGATCAAGTGCTGCCACCTTGCCGCGTTCATCGTCGCGCGCTGACAGCACCACGATCGGTATGGCGGAACTGGCCCGCAGTGTGCGCAGTACGTCCAGCCCGTCCAGGTCTGACAGGCCGAGATCCAGCAGCACCACATCAGGCGTGTCGGCGGTGACGCGACTGATCGCATCGGCCCCGGTCGCGGCCTCGATCACGCGATAGCCCTCCGCGGTCAGGCTGGTGCGAAGCAGGCGGCGGATGGCGGGCTCGTCGTCCACCACCAGAACCAAAGCGTTCATGCGAACCCTCTCAAGCCGGCAGATTGATGGTGAAAACGGCGCCGCTGCGGTCGGACCGATTTCCGGCAGTGATCCGCCCGCCCATCGCCTCGATGAAACCTCGGCATATGGCCAGACCCAACCCGGTCCCCGCGCGCCTGTGGTCGGCATGCAACTCGGCATGCGGGGCCCGATAGAATTTCTCGAAGATCCGCTCGACCAGTTCTGGCGCGATGCCGTCGCCTTCGTCGATCACTTGAATGCGCACCTCCTGCCGGTCCTGCCACGCCCGCAGGGTGACGGTGCTGGCCGGTGGCGTGTAGCGGGCGGCATTGTCAAGCAGGTTGAACAGCACCTGCTCGAGCAGTACGGCATCGAGAGGCAACAACGGTAGGTTGGGTGCGATCTCGAGCCTTACATCGTGATCTGCCAATACCTTGATGGCCCGGGTCAGCGTGCTGCCGATCACCTCGCTCAGATCGGTGGGCTCCCGCCGCAAAGCGATGGCGCCCGATTCAAGCCGTGTCATATCGAGCAGATTGGCGACGAAGCGGTTCAACCGCTCGGCCTCCTCGGCGATGGAACCAAGCAACTCGGAGCGGCTGTCCTGCGGCAGATCGGGATAGGACTGCAACGTTCCCGCGGCACCCAGGATGGTTGCTAACGGCGTGCGCAGATCATGTGAAATGGAGGTAAGCAGTGCTGCCCGCAATCTTTCCGTTTCGGTCTGCAGCCGCGCGCGATCGACCGCATCGGCCAGGCTGATCCGCTCGATGGAAACCGCCGCCTGGTCGCCCAGCGCATCGAGCAGGCGGCGCTGGTCGGGAGCCAGAAAATTGCTGGTGGCATCGGGCATATCGCGATCGATGCCGACCACGGCAACCGGTCCGCTGCTGGTGCGCAGCGGCAGGAACAGACGTTTTGCGCCTGGCAATGTATCTGCCCCACGGCCGGTTTCGCGGTTGGACTGCCAGCACCAGCGGGCGGCTGCCAGGTCGGCCTCTCCCATCTCGTCCTCCGGCGGATAGGCTCCGCGGACACCGATGGTTTCGCTGCCTGCATTTTCCGGCAGCAGTAGCACCACCCGCAACTTCAGCATTGCGGCCATCTGATACGCCGTCGCCCACAATAGGTCATCGAGGCTGGCGATGGCGGCGAGCTTGCGGCTGAACCGGTATAGCTCCTCCGTGGTGCGCGCGCGGGTGCGCGCGGTGACGGCTTGCGCCCGCACCCCGGCGGCGAGGTTGCTGGCGATGACAGCGGTGACAAGAAAAAAGAACAGCGTCACCACGTTCTCGGGATCGGCGATGGTAAAGGTGTACAGTGGCGGCAGAAAGAAAAAGTTGTACGCCAGTACAGAGGCGATACAGGCGAACAGCGACGGACCCAGCCCGAAGCTGACGGCGGCCGCCAGCACACCGGTGAGAAAAACCAGGCTGATCGACGGCACGTTCAACACCTGCCGCAACGCCAGCCCAACGCCCACGGAAACCACGACCATGCCCGCGCTGAAAATATACGGGCGCAGCCGGAACGGCGCCAGCCTGCGTGGCTCGCTCTTGCGCGCATCCGCCGGGCCGCCGATGACATGCACCGGAAGGTCGCCAGCCTGGCGCACCACATCCTGCGCCACACTGCCCTGCCAGCGGTAGCGACGCGGCGCGGTGCCAATGACGAGATGGGAAAAGTTCTGTTCCCGCGCATAGGCGATCAGATCCGTCGCCACATCGCGCCCGGGGATGGTCACGGCCTCGGCTCCCAACGATTCCGCAAGGCGCAGGTTCGTGGCGATCCGGTCGCGTTGTGCCTCGGACAGACGGATGTCCTGCGCGGTCTCCACGTGCACCACGCTCCACGCAACCCGCAGCCGCTCGGCCATCCGCCGCCCATAGCGCACCAGGCCGGCGCCGCCCTCGTGGTGATCGATACTGACCAGCACGCGGTCTCCGGCAGCCCACGGCCCGCGGATGGCATGCGCCTGCATATGATCCAGCAGCTGCGCATCTACCCGCTGCGCCGTACGACGCAGTGCCAGTTCGCGCAGGGCCGTGAGATTGCCCGGGGAGAAATAATGACCCAGTGCCCGCGTTGCGGTCTTGGGCACATAGACCTTGCCTTCGCGCAGGCGCTGCATCAGGTCGTCGGGCGTCAGATCGATCAGCTCTATCTCGGACGCCTCATCAATCACCCCATCCGGCACCGTCTCGCGCACCCGGATGCGGGTGATCTGGGCGACCACGTCGTTGAGACTCTCGACATGCTGGATGTTGATGGTGGAATACACATCGATGCCGGCCGCGAGCAGTTCCAGCACGTCCATGTAGCGCTTGGGATGACGGCTGCCCGACGCGTTGCTATGGGCGAGTTCGTCGACCAGGACGAGAGCCGGGCGACGCGCAAGAATGGCATCGAGATCCATTTCGTCGAGCAGACGGCCTTTGTATTCGATGCTGCGGCGGGCAATGGTCGGCAGGCCCGCCACCAGCGCCTCGGTCTCGGCGCGGCCGTGGGTTTCAACCACGCCGATCACGACATCCACCCCCTCGCGTAGACGGGCGTGGCCGGCGGTGAGCATTTCGTAGGTCTTGCCAACTCCGGGAGCGGCGCCGAGAAAGATCTTGTGATGACCCCGGCCGCCCTGCCGGACCGACTTCAGCAACGCATCGGGGGAAGGGCGGCCGTCTCGATCGTTCAAGGTTGGTTTACCTATTTTCCAGCCTGGTCGAGCGCCAGGTTGAGTTGCAGCACATTGACGCGGGGCTCGCCGAGCAAGCCGAACAGCGGGGCTTCCGTGCGGCTGGCCACCAAGGCGGCCACTGTCACTGGGTCGAGCTTACGCGCGCGTGCGATGCGAGGCACCTGGAACTGTGCAGCTGCGGGCGAAATATCCGGATCAAGTCCGCTGCCCGAAGTGGTGACGAGGTCGCCCGGGATCGTAGCGCCCGGGTTCTCCGCCTTCAACTTAGCAACGTCCGCTGCCACACGATCGACCAGCGCCTTGGCTGAAGGGGCCAGGTTGGACCCCCCGGAGGAGGCGGCGTTGTAGGGGCTCGGCACGGTCTTGGTGGCATCGGCCGGATCGGTATCCGTGGTGGCAGAGGGGCGAGGGTGGAAATAGGCATCGGTTGTGAAGTTCTGGCCGATCAGTTCGGAACCCACGGTTTTGCCGTCACGGGTGATCAGGCTGCCTTCGGCCTGATGGGGGAAGATGACGCCGGCCACGCCGGTCATGGCGAGCGGATAGGCGATGCCGGTGATGATCGTCATGAGCACGATCATCACGATGGCGGGGCGAAGAGAGGAAAGCATGACAATATTTCCTTATATTCTCAAGCAAGACCGAGATGGCTGACCAGAAGGTCGATCACCTTGATGCCGATGAAGGGTGCTGCGATGCCACCCAGGCCGTAGACGAGCAAGTTACGGCCAAGCAGTGCGCTGGCGCCGATCGGGCGATAGGTGACGCCCTTCAACGAGAGCGGGATGAGGGCCACGATGATGAGCGCGTTGAAGATGATGGCCGACAGAATAGCGCTCTGCGGACTTGCCAGCCCCATGACGTTCAGTGACTGCAGCTGAGGATAGAAGGCGAGAAACATGGCGGGGATGATGGCGAAGTATTTCGCCACGTCATTGGCGATGCTGAACGTGGTGAGAGCGCCACGTGTCATCAAAAGCTGTTTTCCGATTTCGACGATTTCGATCAGCTTGGTGGGATCGCTGTCCAGATCAACCATGTTGCCGGCCTCGCGGGCGGCCATGGTGCCAGTGTTCATGGCAACGCCAACATCGGCCTGGGCAAGTGCTGGTGCGTCGTTGGTGCCGTCGCCGCACATGGCGACCAGCTTGCCCAGGGCCTGCTCTGAACGGATCAGCGCCAGCTTGTCTTCGGGCGTGGCCTGGGCCAGGAAGTCGTCCACCCCCGCCTCGGCGGCGATGGCTGCCGCGGTCAGCGGGTTGTCGCCGGTGATCATCACCGTGCGAATACCCATGCGGCGCAGTTCACCGAAACGCTCGGCGATACCGCCTTTGACGATGTCCTTCAGGTGGATCACGCCGAGCAAGCGATTGCCATCGGCGACGGCGAGCGGAGTGCCGCCAGCCTTGGCGATGCGATCAGCGGCGGCCTGAAGTTCCCTGACGGATGCTTCGCTGACGGGCAAGCTACCCAGATTTGCCGCGCGGACATGCGACAAAACCGAGTCGACCGCACCCTTGCGAACCTGGCGTCCGTCTAGATCCACGCCGCTCATGCGCGATTGCGCGGTGAACGGAATGAACACGGCGTTGAGCGGCGCCATGTCGCGGCTGCGTAGACCGTATTTCTCTTTCGCCAGCACAACGATGGAGCGGCCTTCAGGCGTTTCGTCGGACAGCGAAGAAAGCTGTGCGGCGTCGGCCAGTTCGGCGTCGCTGACGCCCGAGACGGCCACGAACTCGCTGGCTTGGCGGTTGCCGAGCGTGATCGTTCCAGTTTTGTCGAGCAACAGCGTGTCCACGTCGCCAGCAGCTTCCACCGCACGGCCGGACATGGCGAGCACGTTGAAGCGCACCAGGCGGTCCATGCCGGCGATGCCGATGGCTGACAGCAATGCCCCGATCGTGGTGGGGATCAGCGTCACGAACAAGGCAACCAGGATCACCACCGGGATGGTGCCGCCAGCGTAGGTGGCAAAGCTCGGCAGCGTCGCCACGGCGAGCACGAAGATCAGCGTAAGGCCTGCGAGCAAGATGTTCAGCGCGATCTCGTTCGGTGTCTTCTGCCGGCTGGCACCTTCCACGAGCGCGATCATGCGATCGATAAAGGTCGAGCCCTGCGCTGCCGTGATGCGAACCTTGATGACATCGCTCATGACCGTGGTGCCGCCTGTGACGGCTGAACGATCACCACCGCTCTCACGGATCACTGGGGCCGATTCACCGGTGATGGCGGCTTCGTTGACCGAGGCGACACCTTCGATGACTTCACCGTCGGACGGGATGATTTCACCCGCTTCGACCAGCACAACGTCGTTGAGTCGGAGTGCTGTGGCCGGGATGGTCTCAAGAGTGCCATCCGGGCGGAACCGGCGTGCCATGGCTTCGGTCTTGGCACGCCGCAGGCTGGCGGCCTGTGCCTTGCCGCGGCCTTCGGCGACGGCTTCGGCGAAGTTGGCGAACAACACGGTGAACCACAGCCAGATGTTGATCTGGATGGCAAAGCCGATACCGGGTGCCCCGGTCGCGATGTCGCGGATCAGCAGAATGGTGGTCATGGTGGAGACAACCTCCACCACGAACATCACCGGGTTGCGCCACATCAGGCGAGGATCGAGCTTGCGGAATGCCTGGCCTACGGCTGGGCGCAGGATGGCGGGGTCGAGAATGGAAGAGGCAGTGCGGGTCATTGTGTTTGCTCGCTCAATACGTGGTGCCGGCGGCGAGCGCGAAGTGCTCGACGATCGGGCCCAGAGCCAAGGCGGGGAAGAAGGTCAGGCCACCAACGATAAGGATGACGCCGAGGGCGAGGCCCACGAACATTGGCCCATCGGTCGGGAAGGTGCCGGCCGAGGGTGGCACGGTCTTCTTGGCAGCCATGGAACCGGCAATGGCGAGTGCCGGAATGATGACGAAGAACCGGCCAATCATCATGCCGATACCCAGGCTGGTGTTCCAGAACTTGGTGTTCGCCGATAGTCCTGCGAACGCGCTGCCATTGTTGGCAGCCGCCGAAACATAAGCATACAGCGCCTCAGAGAAGCCATGTGGGCCGCTGGCGGAAATCCCGGTTGTCCCGGCCGTGACCACCACAGCCACCGCCGTGAAGCCGAGCATCACGAGCGGCAGACACAGGATAGCCAACATGGTCATCTTGATCTCGCGCGCCTCAATCTTTTTGCCGAGATACTCAGGGGTGCGCCCAACCATGAGCCCTGCGACGAACACCGCCACGATGGCAAACATCATGAAGCCGTAGAGACCCGAGCCCACGCCGCCGAAGATGATCTCGCCCAGCATCATGTTGACCATCGGCACCATACCGCCGAGTGGCAGGAAGCTCTCGATCATGCTGTTAACGGCACCGCAGGAGGCAGCGGTGGTGATGGTCGAGAAAAGTGCCGACTGGGTGATGCCGAAGCGGATCTCCTTGCCTTCCATGTTGCCCATGGAGGGATCAACACCGAGTGCCGTGAGCAGCGGATTGCCGTGCGCCTCGGACCAGTAGAGCACGGAGACGCCGACCAGGAACAAAATGCCCATGGCGGCGAAGACGGCCCAGCCTTGCTTCTCGCTGCCGACCATGCGGCCGAACATGTTGGTCAGTGCTGCGCCGATTGCAAAGATCGAGATCATCTGGAAAAAATCGACCAGTGCGGTCGGGTTCTCGAACGGATGCGCGGAGTTGGCGTTGAAGAACCCGCCACCGTTGGTGCCGAGCATCTTGATCGCTTCCTGCGAGGCGACCGGCCCGATGGCGATGGTCTGCTTCGCACCTTCCAGCGTGGTGGCGTCGACAAAGCCGCCCAAGGTCTGCGGCACACCCTGCCAGACCAACACGAGGGTGAAGATGATGCAGATCGGGATCAGGCCATACAGCGTGATGCGTGTGAGATCGACCCAGAAATTGCCGATTGTTTTCGCCGAACGCCGCGAGAAACCGCGCACGAAGGCAAAGGCAATCGCGATGCCGGCGGCGGCCGACATGAAGTTCTGCACCGTCAGCGCCACCATCTGCGAGGCGTTGCTCATGGTGCTCTCGCCGCCATAGGATTGCCAGTTGGTGTTGGTCAGGAACGAAACTGCCGTGTTGTACGCAAGATCTGGCGTGATCGCAGACTGGCCGGCAGGGTTCAGCGGCAGCACCGTCTGCAGGCGCAGAATGGCGTAGGCGAGCACGAAGCCGACCACTTTGAACATCAGCATGGCGACCGCATAGCCGACCCAGCTTTGCTCATCGGTGGGCTTCACGCCGCACGCCGCGTAGATGCCGCGTTCGACCGGGCCGAGCACGGGCGACAGGAAGGAGCGCCCACCGGTGGCAAGCGTGGTGAGGAAACCGCCGAGCGGGCGGGTGATGGCGATGATGATGGCGCAATACAGCGCGATCTGAATCCAGCCGGAGATTGTCATTGTGATGCCCTCAGAACTTTTCGGGGCGGACGAGTGCGTAGACCAGGTAGATCAACAGGCCCACGGTCACGATGGCGCCAAGCGCAAGATCGAAGCTCATGTCAGAGCCTGTCGCACAGATGAACGAAGCCAAGGCACACGGCGAAGCCGCCGATCCCCAGCACCAGATAGATAACGTCGTACATGACAAAAATCCTATGCAATCGTGCCGGGAAGATCGGCAGGACCGCATAGGAATGAAATTACGCCCGGAAGCCGCTCCTATAGGAAAAGCATAGGAATCAGTCGTAGCGCCTACGCAGTTCCTTCGCGAGCTGTGCTTCGGGCAGGCTGCGCCCGCCGGCGATGCGCAGCTCCACAACCTTGCCGGCCTTGTTCCGCACGCGCCGCACCGGCTCGTTGTAGCTGGCAAAGGCGCCGGCCTGCGTCATGCGGGCCTCGTCGGCGCCGTCCACGGTGAGCTCGGGAACCTTTGCGAACGGGTTCAGCATTCCCGGCAGCGCCAGCAGCACCTTGTCGCCCATTGGTACCAGGTCGTTGGCGCCCCACACGCTCCACCAGCGCCCGGTCCAGTCGGCGGTCCTGGCAGTGGGCGCCCCCTCGGCCTCGAAACGCTTGAGAATGCTCATGATCCCGGTAAGGAAACCATCGGCCATCCCGTCCGAGGCATTGGTGAGCACCGAGATGGCGAGCTCGTGCGTCGGCACCACGCTGGTGCGGGTGATGTAGCCCTGAAAGCCGCCGCTGTGGCCGAACCAGTCCCAGCCGTCCAGCGTGCCGCCGATGATGCCCAGGCCGTAGCTGCGCGGCTCCGCGCTGAAGGCGTCCTTCCATTGCGGGCGGGTCATCTCCCGCCGGCTCGCGACCGACAGGATGCTCCGCTCGGCGTTGGGCGCGAGCTGTGCGAAGAACTTCACCAGATCGGCTGCGGTCGAGACGAAGCCGGTGGCTGAAGCCAGCGCGTGGGTGGACTGGTCGCCCGGGAACACAAGGCGACGGCCAAGCAGCACCTTGCTGCCATGGCCGCGGGCGAGCCTGGCCGAAGCCGGCAGCGGCACATCGGCGTCGGTTTCAACCAGGCCCGCGGGCTTGATGACCTCCCGCGCCATCCAGTCCCCATAAGGCTCGCCGGTGATGGCCTCGATCACCAGGCCAGCTAGGGCGAAACCATGATTGGAGTATTTCAGACGCGTGTTGGCGGCAATCGTCGGCGGCAGGGTAAGGTCTTCGCGGATACGCGTCTCGTCGGAGAACGGCGCCCGGCCGGCCCAGTAGCCGGTGTCGATGCCATCGCGAAAAATGCCTGCGGTGTGCGACAGCAGCTGCGCAATCGTGGCGGCGGCAATCTCCGGATGCAGGCCGTCGACATACTGCCCGGCGGTGTCATCAAGCCGGACCCTGCCCTGCTCTCGCAGTTTCATCACGGCGGTGGCGGTGAACGACTTCGAGTGGGATGCCACCCGGAAGCGGTGCCGTGGCGTCAGCTTCTGCCCGACCACCGCATCGGCGTAACCGTACGCGGCTTCCAACACCGGCTGGCCGCGCCAGGCGATGGCAACGGAGCAGCCAGGCTGCTCGGTCAGGCGCATCTGATACTCCAGCCATTGCGGAACATAGGCCAGGGCTGCGGCGAGCCATGCGGGGGTTTTTGGTGCGGATGCTTTTGCCATCGATCAACTCCGGGTCAGATAGTCATACGCCGACAACAGATGCACGCGCAGCACTGCCAGATACTCCCGCTCCGTCACGCGCTCGTCGATACGGCCCATGCTGACGGGCGACGGGCCGTAGAGATACGCGGGGATATTGGCCCAGCGCCAGTACCGGCTGTCGGAGCCACCGAGCGAGGACATCGGCACCGGCCGCGCGCCGGTGGCGGCTTCGGCGTTGTCCTGGATGATATGCATCATCTCGCCGTCCGGGTCGGCCATGCTGCCGGGATAGGAGTGCGCCTCCACCAGTTCGAAGCCCGCATCATGCGCCCGGCAGATCGCGGCGACCTCGTCGTGCACGCGATCGTAGTCGATGCCGACGGGAATGCGGATGTCGATCTCCATGACGCACGCATGCGGGATCTGGTTGACCTTCAGGCCGCCATGGATCACGCCGGGATTGAACGTCATCCGCCGAACCACTTCGGCAGCCCCCGGCCCCATACCGGCTTCCAGCGTCGCCACCGCCGCGGGGGTGGTGAGGTAGCCGGCCACGTTGCTCGGCAGGTTCGCCGGCCGCATATGCAGCTTTGCGTCGAGCTCTGCGGTAATGGCCGCCATGATCTTGTTGGGGTTTCGCGACAGATGCGGATAGCCGCCATGCCCGCCCGGCGCCAACACGGTGATGATGTAGCGGCGCGTGCCCTTCTCCATGAAACGCACGTTGTTGAGGCCTGAAGGTTCGCCGTTCAGGCAGCAATCGCCCAGCACCTCGTCACGATGCATGTCGAACAGGAACTTCGTGCCCCATTTGCCGCCGGTCTGCTCGTCCGAGACCGCGGTCAGCGTCAGCCGGCCAGCGAGCTGGTCGCGGATGGCGTGCAGCCAGGCGTAGGTGATGATCCCAGCCGCGGTGCCGGCCTTCATGTCCGAAGCGCCGCGGCCGAACAGCATGCCGTCGCGTCGCTCGCCCGACCAGCCAGTGTCGTCAATCGGCGGAAACACGTCGATATGCCCGTTCAACACAAGGTGCCGGCCAGGCCGGGATCCTTCGAAACTGCCGAGGATGTTGGGCAGATGCGGGTGGGCCGCGGCAATCCGCCACGGCGCCCCGCTTTCGGTCAGGAAATCGGTGATATGATCGGCGGCCTGCGTGGTGTCGCCGGGTGGGTTGGCTGAGCGGGATTGCAGGAAACCCTGGAGGAAGGCGATCGCAGGCTCCGCATCGGTGTCCAGCTTCCGCAGCAATGCCGCGCGGACAGGATCGCTCAAGGCTTGGCTCCGTTGATGGTGGCGGTGGGAATGCCGTTGTCCTCGAGATGCCATTTGGCGAGTAGCGTCTTGTAGGCGCCATTGTCCATCATGGCCTGCACCGACGCGCGCACCTGCTCACGCAGTTTCGGGTCGGTCTTGGCCATGGGAATGCCGCCGATCACCTCTGTGAAGGCGGTGCCGATCGGCCGGAACACGCCGGGGTCGGTCTGCATCAGATACCCGATCGTCTCGCTGCCCTGCACACCCACGTCGATGCGACCGGTGCGCATCTGCGTGCGCGTGTCGATCGAGCCCTCAGTGCCCATCGCGTCCATCGGCTTGCCCGCGCAATGCGCGTTCGACCAAGCCTTGATGTCGGCAGGCCAACTGGTGCTGCGGCTGGCGCCGACCTTGAGGCCGCACAGATCAGCCTCGGTTTTTGCGGGGGTGTTGGACATCACGAAGAAAATTGCCCCAGTGCGAAAATAATCGACGAAGTCGACCACCTCGCGGCGTGGCGGCAAATCGCCGATTCCGTCCACCGCCATGTCGATCCGCCCGGTCTGCAGCGCCGGAATGAACTGCACGAACGGCATCTCCTGCCAGTCCACGGTGGTCGCCAGCGACACCGCGATCGCCTCGGCCATGTCGACATCAAAGCCGAGCCGCTGGTTGGTAGCGGGGTCGCGATAGGTCATCGGCGGGTAATTGGGGTAGGTGGCCACACGCAACGGTTCCGCCATGGCGGGAACCGCGATCAGGCAGGCGAGAGCGGCTAAGATGCGCATGGCAATTCCTGAGATCTGGTGGGACATTCTGCGTCCCGTTGGTCGGATGGCGTCAACCCATAACGGCCTGGATGAAGGCCTGGGTGCGCGGATGGGTCGGGTGGGTCAGCATGTCGGAGGCCGCTCCAGCCTCCACGATACGCCCGGCATCCATGAACACGGCACGGTGGGCGACCTCGCGTGCAAAGCCCAGCTCGTGCGTCACAACGACCATCGTCATGCCTGTGGCAGCGAGATCGCGCATGACGTGCAGCACTTCGGCGACCAACTCAGGGTCGAGTGCGGAGGTCGGCTCGTCGAACAGCAGCACATCGGGGTTCATCGCCAGCGCGCGGGCAATAGCCACGCGTTGTTGCTGGCCGCCGGAAAGCTGTGCCGGGCTCGCGCCCTCGCGCCCGGCCAGGCCGACACGGGCAAGCAGCGCGCGGGCCTCCCGCTCGGCTGTCTCGCGCGGTGTGGCGAGCACGCGGATCGGACCCTCGGTGATGTTCTGCAGCGCCGTCAGATGCGGCCATAGGTTGAAACGCTGGAACACCATGCCGCAGCGGCGACGCTGGCGGGCGATGCTGCGATCGTCGCGCTCCAGCAGCCGGTCGCCCTCCCGCGTGAAGCCTATCAGGTCGCCATCGATCCAAACAGCACCGGCATCGGGCCGTTCGAGATGGTTGATGCAGCGAAGCAAGGTCGACTTGCCGGAGCCGGAGGGACCGAGGAGGCAGACGATCTCGCCGGCGGCGATGTCGAGATCGACCCCCTCAAGCGCCTGGATGCGGCCAAAGCGCTTGGACAGGCCACGAGCGACGATCATGCGGCCGGTCTCAGATGGCGTTCAAGCAGAGTTTGGCCGAGGGTCAGCAGCGTGACCACGGCGAGATACCAAATGGCGGCCACGATCAGCAGCTCGATGATCCTGGCGTTGGCGTAATAGATGTTCTGCACGCCGCGCAGCACTTCGGAGAACTGGATGACGCTCGCGACCGAGGTGAGCTTGACCATGCTGATCACCTCGTTGCCGACCGGCGGGATGATCAGCCGCAGTGCCTGGGGCAATACGATGCGACGTAGTGCTGCGAACCGCGTCATCCCCACGGCCAGCGCCGCCTCCGCCTGGCCGCGGTCGATGGCGAGCAGACCGCCGCGCACCACTTCGGCAGTGTAGGCGGCCTGGTTGATGCCCAGCCCGAGCAAGGTTGCCACGAACGGCGTGATGACATCCACGGTGCGAACCGAGCCCAGCAACGGCACACCAAGGCGGGGAAACACCAGTGCCAGGTTGAACCAGAGCAGCAACTGCAGCAGCAGAGGCGTGCCACGAAAGAACCAGATGTAGAGTCGGGCTGAGACACGCAGCACCGGGTTGGGCGACAGCATCATGACGGCAAACATCACGCCGAGCGAAAGGCCGAGCGCCATGGCGCAGATCGTCATCAGAACGGTGTTGACCAGGCCGGCAAGAATGGCGGGTGCCGTGAGGAAACGACCGACGATCGACCAGTCGATCTGACCGAGTGCAAAGCCACGGATGATGAAGCCCAGCGCCAGTAGAGCCAGGGCGGCACCGATCCACCGCCCAGGACGGCGGCGCGTGGCGATGCGCAGTCCGCTGACGGAGAGGCTGTCGCTGGGGTTCAATACCGGCTCCGCACCAAAGAGTCGCAGGATGGACGAGGGCGCCACCGAGGTCCACCGGGGTCGACCACTCAGGGCTTGCCCTTAATTGATCCGCGGCCGGCGATACTGGATTGTTCGCCCAACCGCGTGCTGCGGGACCACAACACCGGCGCCCCATGAGATCTTTGTTCCGATGGATGGCTCGACCGCTATGGCGGCGGGTCAATGGCCTGATCGAGGCACGCGTGCACCGTTTAGAGACGATGTGGGCGACCCGGGTCGATGACATCGCGCGGGGAGCGGCGACCGAATTGGCGCAGCTGCGCTGCCTTACAGCCGTCTGGCAGGCGGAGGCGATGCAGGCGATGGCAGTACAACGCGCCCAGTCGGACGCGTTGGACGATGGGCTTGGGCTGGTGCGGGCCAGACTTGCGGCCCTTCAGGCCGAGCACGGGGCGTACGTATGCGCCCAGGCCGGAATGCAGGAGCAAGGCGAACGGCTGGACCAGATGTGCGAACAGCATCGCAACGTCGCAAGCGACGTGGCTGCCCTGTCCACTGCCGCACGGCAATTGGGCGCGGTGGCGCGCGCCGACGTCACCGCCATGCTGCACCGCATGGAGCAGCTTCGCTATGAGTTGCGCCATGACCTGGGCGCGGCGGCAGCGCATGGATGATCTAGCCGGCTGGCCGCCCGCGCCTCGCGATCCGCCCGGGCACACCCGTATCGAGCGGCGCCGTTCAGTGGCGGTGCACCGCGTTCTGGTGCTGAAGCTGGACCATCTCGGTGATTTCATCCTGGGCCTGCCGGCGTTGGAGCGGCTGCGCGTCCATTTCCCGCAGGCGCATATCACGTTGGTTTGTGGCAGCTGGAACGTGCCCGCGGCGGCAGGACTGCGGCTGTTCGACCAGGTGATCGCGTTCGATGCCTTTGCCGCCAACCCAGCCCAGGCGCCGCCGCCGGACCGCGACCGTCTGTTGCCGCAGTTGCGCGATCTGCTCGACCAAAGCTACGATCTTGCGATCGACCTGCGGGTGGATGATGATACGCGCCCGTATCTGACCGCAGTTTTGGCCCGGGTTCGCTGCGGCATCGGCACACGTTCGCGGTTCGATTTCCTCGATGTGTTCTTGCCGATCGATGCCACCAGGGCGCAAACGCCGCCGCCCGCGGTGCTGCTGGCGCATCTGTTCCACTCAGCCAACGGCTGTGTCGACCATGGTTACATGAAGCAGTGCACCGAGGCCCCGGCCGGCCCCGCGGTGCTGGTGTTCGGTCCCTACCTGCAGATCCCCACAGGTCGCTTTTGTTTCAGCCCCTATCTCGAGGTTTTGCAGGGCGGTGTGGCGTTTGAGGTGCTGGTGGACGATCAGCCGATATCGGCGGGTGTCGCGAGCGGCGGCGCGATCGACTTCGTCAACCTCACGCCGGGTGGCCATTTTCAATTCCGTCTGCTTGCCTCGGCCATGGCGGAGCCAACGACATTCCGTTTCTATGGTGGGTCTTTGCTGCGTGAACCGGTGAGCGATGTGCTGCACCAGTCGGAATATCTGATGTTGTTGGTGGAGCTTGTGGCGATGCGGGTGCGGTCGAGCGGACTTCTGGTGGAGATCGGGGCATGAAGCGCCGGGTAATCGTCGCGCCGTTTTCCAACAACGATCTTCGCGACTGGCCACGAGGGCATTATCGCAGCCTGATCGCCCTGTTGCTGCAATCTACGGAGGTGATCGTCGAACTGGTGGGCACGGCCGCGCAACGGTCAGCGGTGGCGGCACTGGCCGAAGGCCTGGTGGCCGAGGATCTGGGGGCCCGTCGCATCATCAACAGCTGTGGGGCATACGAATGGGCCGAACTGGCGACGAAATGTCGCGATGCCGCCTGCGTTGTTGGCAACAATTCCGGCGTCGTGCATCTCGCAGGCTCGGTGGGGGCTGCAGTTGTGTGCGTTTTCGGCGGCGCCAATGATCGGGGGGAATGGGGGCCGCTCGGTGCGGGGGTGATCGTGGTCAGCCGCGAGGTTTTGTGCTCACCCTGCCATCTCGCCCGCGCCGCCGATTGCGCCCATGCGCTCGCCTGCCTGCACGATATCACGCCGGCCGAGGTGGCCCGCGTGGTGCTAACCGTCCTCGCGCGGCCAGCGGCGGTGCAGCCACAGCCATTCGCCCGGGCGCTCGCGGATCCAGCCTTCGAGGACGGCGTTGATTTCGGCGGTGAGGAGGGCGATGTCTTTCTGGCGGTCGAAGGTTTCGGGCAGGCGCATCGGTGGCTCGATGATGAGGCGCATCCGGGCAGGGCCGAGGCGCTGGGTATGGGCGGGCACCAACGGACAGCGAAAGCGTAGCGCATATGCGGCCGCCGCCGGTGCCGTCATGGCCATGCGGCCAAAGAACGGCGCGGGGATGCCGTCGTTCATCTTTTGGTCGACGAGCATGCCGAGGTAGCCCTTGCGGCCAAGATGCAGCAGGGCCGCGCGGGCGCCCTGGGCCCCTTTCGGAAAGTTCGGAACAGCGCCCGCCGCGCACATGCGCAGGTCGATGATCATGCGGTCCACCAGCGGGTTCTTGGCCGCGCGGTAGAAGTTGCTCATGGCAATGCCGTAGCGGGCGGCGATGGCGGGCAGGAACTCCCAATTGCCGATATGGGCGGAAACGAAGATCACCGGCCCACCCTGCGCCACAAGAGTGGCGAGAATCCCGCTGCCTTCGACGACCCATCCCGGCCCAGCATCGCTGGGGCCGAGATTTGCGATATGCGGCAGTTCGGCGGCCACGCGGCCGAGATTGTCCCAGACACTGCGCAGCGTGACACGTCGGGTCGCCGCGTCCATGGCGGGGAGGGCACGCTGAAGGTTGGCGTCGCCGACGCGGGTGACCGGCAGGTGCATGCCGATGGTGCGTGCGATTGCGCCGCCAAGGTTGGAAGCACGCGTGGGGCCAAGCCTGCGCATCAGTCCGATCAGCAGTCCCGCGGCGGCGGCCTCGATGCTGAACTGTAGGTTTTGGAGCCAGCGTTTCATCGGCCCGCCATGAGGTCGGCGAGCAGGCGGTCGATTTCGCCGGGATGCTCCCACCGCAATCCCACGCGCAGCACACGGATATCGCCGCGCACTCGGCGTGGCAGCCGGACATGGTCTTTCTCGGTGGTGACCAGGGCGGCGTCCTGCTTGCGGGCCTCGGCGCGCAGGCGTTGCAGATCGGCCTCGGTGTAGAGGTGGTGATCGGGGAAGCTGAGCTTCGCGAGGGGCCTGTGGCCTGACTCTGTGAGCGTGTCGAAGAACTTCTGCGGCCGGCCGATGCCTGCGAAGGCGACGATGCGGCGCGGCAGGGCAGCGAGGTCGGCCGCATTCGGTACCAGGCGGGCACGCAGGATCGGCAGACCCGCAGGGAGATGCGTCACGGCATTCGCGGTGTCGTCGCCGATCAGCACCGCGGCGCTGCTGCGGGCGGCGGCGCGGGCGACGCTTTCGCGCAGCGGGCCCGCGGGCAGGATGCGGCCGTTGCCGAAGCCGGCGCCGCCATCGATCACCAGCAGGCTCGCAGTCTTGGTCAGCGTCGGGTTCTGCAGCCCGTCGTCCATGATCAGCACCTCGGCGCCCTCGGCGATGGCCAGACGGGCGGCGGCGGCGCGATCTGCACCGACATAGGTGGGGGCCTGGGACGCGAGCAGTTGAGGTTCGTCGCCGATGGTTGCGGCATTGGCCGGGATGACACGGGTGGTATCTGTTGCTTCGCCGCCGTGGCCGCGGGTGAGATAGGCCACACGATGGCCAGCGGCCTGCAGGCGATGGCCGAGATCCAGCGCAAGCGGAGTTTTGCCAGCACCGCCGACGGTGGCATTGCCGCAGCAAATTACCGGAACCGGGGCCGTCCAGCCCGGCCGCCGCATGCGCCACGCCGTGGCCCAGGCGTAGACGGGCGGCAACGCGCGCATCGGCCACGGTGGCGTACGACCATGCGACCACCAGTCGGGCGGGATCATTGGCACAGCGCCGCCAGCGAGTGCGCCACCAGGCGGGGCAGGTCCGTGGCGGCCCGGGCGGTGGCGATGCCGGCCTGGCCCATGCGGTCGCGGGCATCGGGATTGCTCAGCAACCGGTCGATCGCGCGGTCGAGCGCTGGGGCATCGGGCAACACCTCCAGCGCCCCGGCCTGCTGTAGGGTGGCCACGATATCGCTGAAATTCCCGGTGCGTGGGCCGACCAGAACGGAGCAGCCGAGCCGTGCCGGTTCCAGAGGGTTCTGGCCGCCGGAGACGGTGAGACTGCGGCCGACGAACACCAGCTGGATGGCGCGGTACAGCAGACCCAGGTCGCCCATCGTATCAGCGATCCAGATGCCGCCGGCCGGCGGGTCCTGCCCCAGGGAGCGTTGCGGCGCCCCCGCGCGTTCGGCAAGCGTGGCGCCACGGTCGGGATGGCGAGGTGCTATGACGGTGAGCAGGCCTGGATGGCGATTGGCGAGGGCGTTGTGCGCGGCGATGACGATATCCTCCTCGCCCGGATGCGTCTGCGCCGCGAGCCATACCGGGCGGTCGCCGAGGAGGTGGCACAGACGGGCAAGCTCGACGGGGTCCGCCGGCAAAGGCTCGGCGGCGAACTTGAGGTTGCCGGGTGCGGTGACATGGCTGGCGCCGAGCGCCCGCAGGCGCAGGGCGTCCGCCTCGGCCTGGGCCTGGATGGCGGTGAAGCTGCCAAGCAGCGTGCGCGCGAGACCCGGCAACCGGCGCCAGCGGTCGAAGCTGCGTTGCGAGAGGCGCGCGTTGATCAGCAGCAACGGAATACGACGCTCACGACAGATAGTGAGCAGATTGGGCCAGATCTCGCTTTCGACCATCGCACCCGCATCAGGACGCCAATGATCAAGGAAGCGGGCGATCCACCGGGGCACGTCGAGCGGGATGAAACGATGTAGCAGGCGCGCATGGGGAAGGCGCCGGGCGAGCTGATCGGCCGAGGTGACCGTGCCGGTGGTGACGAGCACGTGCAGCGCTGGATCGGCCAGCAGGCTTTCGATCACCGGCAGGATCGAGAGCGTTTCCCCAACGCTTGCCGCGTGCAGCCAGATCAGCCGTCCATCGGGGCGCGGCGTGGTGTCGATGCCGCGGCGCTCGGGCAGACGCGCGGCGATCTCCTTGCCACGGGCGATGCGGCGATGAAGCATGAGCCGCAAGCCCGGTGCGGCCAGCGTGGTCGCCACGCGATAGAGCGGCAGCAGAGGGCTCATGCGGCCCAGGCCTCGGCGGTGGCGGTCGCGTGGTCAAGCGCTGCCGAGATCTCCGGCAGGAACGCCTCCCAGCCTTCGCGTGGCACTGCGATGGTGGGGGCGCAGACCAGCACGCCGCGGCCCCAGGGCAGCGGCAGGATCATGCGGTCCCAGCTGCCCAGCGTAATCGCACGTGTGGTGCGGGCAGCACAGGGCAGCAGCGGCCGGCCGGACAGGCCGGCGAGTTGGGCTACACCGGCTGCGGCCACCCGGCGGGGCCCGCGCGGCCCATCCGGCGTGATCGCCACCTGGTCGCCGGCTTCGAGAGCGGACAGAAGGGTGAGCGCCCCGGTGGCGCCGCCGCGGGTTCGGCCGTTGCGGGCGCTGGACCCGTGTGCCACCAGCAGGCCAAAGCGGGCGATCACGTCGCCGATGAAGCGGCCGTCACTGTGTCGGCTGACCAATACGTGCAGACGCAGCCCCGGCGTGGTCGCGCGGGCGCGGTTCCACAGCTCGGGCATCAGAGGCAGGCATTCGTGCCAGAACGCCGCGACGGTGGCAGCACCGGCCTGGTGCGGGGCGAAGTGCTCCGCACCGATCAGGGTCCAGCGCGTGGTGGCAAGAGCGAACTGCAGATAGCGGCCGATGATGAACGCCAGCGCCGCCTGCACCCAGGTACTTCGCAACAGGCGTTTCAGCACGATCGGTGATCGGGGCGGTTCATGACGGGGCCGGTAGCATGTGGCCAGTCCCGTCGCAAACATCATGGCCGACCGGGCTTTCCTTGCTGGACAATAGATATAGGGTGGTGACCTCATGTTTTGCCAGTTGCGCTGATGTCGCTGAAGATCATTGCCGGTTCGCTGCGCGGCCGCACGCTGGTGGCGCCGTCCGGTGCGGGTACGCGACCCACGGCGCAGCGCATGCGCCAGGCGCTGTTCGACATGCTGATGCATGCGTCGTGGGGCGAGGGCCGCGTGGTCGGCGCAAACGTGCTGGATGCTTACGCCGGTACGGGTGCGCTGGGGCTGGAAGCCCTGTCGCGCGGGGCTGCGACCGCGGTGTTCATCGAGACAGAACGCCACGCCCTAGCTGCGCTAAGGGCGAATGTGGCGGCGTGCCGGATCGAAGCCGTCAGCCGCGTGGTGCCAGGCGATGCGCTGCGGCCGCCCCGAGCGGTGGGGCCGGCGAGCGACCTGGTGTTCCTCGATCCACCCTACGGTCAGGAGCTCGTCCCGCGGGCTGTGGCCGCCCTGCAGGCCTCGGGCTGGATCGCGGCCGGTGCGTTGCTGGTCGTGGAAACCGCCCGTGACGAGGCGCTGGCTCTCGCCGGCGAAAAGCTCGCCGAGCGCGCACACGGAGCCGCCTCGGTTACGGTGTGGCGAGTGGCCTGAGCGGCATCATTCTGTCGTTCTCTGGCGACGGAGGTCGCATGGGATAGCCGCTGGCGTCTCCGTAGCGGTCGCTGGCGCGGCGGTAGCGGTCGCTGTGGGCTCGGGATTCGACCCAGGATTTCATCGGGCCAGGCCGAGATACGGTTCATGGTGGCCATGAAAAAAGCTCCTTTCGACGCAAATCATGGCAAAGATCGCGATGAAATTTAACAGGCGCGTCAACGCCGTCCGAACAGCTTCTCGATCTCTGCCTTGGTGAGCTTGAGAAAGGTCGGCCGACCATGGCTGCAGGTGGCGGCACGGGGCGTGGCCTCCATCTGACGCAACAGGGCGTCCATCTCGGCCCCAGCGAGCCTTCGCCCGGCGCGGATGCTGCCGTGGCACGCCATGCGGGCGATCACCGCGTCGAGCCTGGTGTCGAGTGCCGTGGTTTCGTCCTGATCCGCCAGCTCGTCGGCGATGTCGCACAGCAGTGGATTGGGGTCTGGCGTGCCGAGGGCTGCCGGCAAGGCGCGAACCAGAATGGCGCCGGGGCCAAACGCCTCGATATCGAGACCAAGATCGGCCAGATCGGCCGCGTGGAAGGCCAGCCGCATTGCATCCGATTCCGGTAGATCCACCACCTGCGGCAGCAGCATCGGCTGGCTGCGCACGCCGCCCTGGCGCATCTGGCTTGAGATGGTCTCATGGGTCAGCCGCTCATGGGCCGCGTGCTGGTCAACCAGCACCAGGCTGCCATCTGCGGCCACCGCGATGATGTAGGTGTCCAGCACCTGCGCGACGGCCGCCCCCAGCGGGTGATCGACCGCAGCGATCGCCGCGGGCTCCGGAAGCATGCGGGCACTGGGGTTGCCGAGGGCCAAAGCCGCCTCGGCAAAGCCACGCGCGGCGGCTGAAGGGGGGGCGGATGTGAGCCGCATCGCGGGCCGCGACTGGAACTGCATGAACGGCGTGGCCGCGGGTGCGGCGGAGCCGGCGCCCGTGGCCAGCGCCCGATGCAGCGCACCGATGACCAGGGCGCGGACTGCATCAGTGTCGCGAAACCGTAACTCGGCCTTGGCGGGATGCACGTTCACGTCGACATCTGCCGGCGGAATATCGAGATACAGTGCCACCACGGCGTGCCGACCGGCGGCGATCACATCGCGATACGCCACGCGCACGGCGGTGCGCAGCGCGGGGTCGGTCACCGGACGGCCATTCACCACCAGTCCTTGCGCCGCGGCGGTGGCGCGATTGACACTGGGGGTGGCGGCGAAACCTTCCACACGCAGGTCACCGCGTACGCCTGAGACCGCGAGGCTTGTTTCCGGTCCCAACAGGCTGGCGACACGGGCAGCGCGGGTCTGACGGGGCAGGTCAAAAACCGTGCGGCCGTCGCGGCTGAAACGAAATGCGACAGTGGGTGCGGCGAGCGCCAGGCGGCTCATCGCCGCTTCCACCGCATCCGACTCGACCCGGGCGGATTTGAGGAATTTGCGCCGTGCCGGGGTGGCGAAGAACAGATCCTGCACCACCACGACCGTGCCAGGTGCCCCGGCCGCCGGGCGAACCTCGCCGACCACACCGCCTTCGACGGTGATGGCATGGGCCGAATCGTCGTCCCGCGTGCGCGAAATTATCGACAGCCGTGCCGCCGCCCCAATGCTGGGCAGCGCCTCACCGCGGAAGCCCAGCGTTTCAATCTGCACCAGTTGTTCGTCGACCAGCTTGCTGGTGGCGTGGCGCTGCACCGCCAACGCCAACTCGTCGGCCGACATTCCGCAACCGTCGTCGGCGATTTCCATGCGGTCGATGCCGCCGCCGTCGATGGCAACCGTGATCCGTGTGGCGCCAGCGTCGAGCGCGTTTTCGACCAGTTCACGGGCGGCGGCGGCGGGCCGCTCGATGACCTCGCCGGCGGCGATCCGGTTGACGATATTCTCCGGCAGAAGGCGGAGGACGCCCATCACCTCTCGCGACGCAGGTCGCGAAAACGCCGGATCAGGGCGGATGTGGAGCCGTCGTGCTCACCGGGAGCAGCCCCCGGGGCGAGGTCTGGCAGCAGGCCGCCAGCCAGAACCTTGCCCAGCTCGACGCCCCATTGATCGAAGCTGTTGATGCCCCAGATGGCTCCCTGCACGGCCACCTTGTGTTCGTAGAGCGCGATCAGCCGACCCAGCGCAAAGCCGTCCAGCTTTTCGAACAGAATGGTGGTGCTGGGTCGGTTGCCGCTGAACACCCGGTGCGGGGCCACCGCCGCAACGGCGGCTTCCGGCTGGCCGGCGTTGCGCATCTCAGCGGCGGCCTCCTCCAAGGTGCGGCCGCGCAGCAGCGCCTCGGCCTGGGCGAAGGCGTTGGCGGCCAGCACGCGGTGGGCCTGCGGACGATCATGGTCGGCATTCGCGGCGAGGATAAAATCGACCGGGATCACCTGGGTGCCCTGGTGCACCAGCTGCATGAAGCTGTGCTGTGCGTCCGTGCCCGGTTCGCCGAAGATCACCGGGCAGGTCGGGTGCCCGACCGCAGCGCCCGACAGCGTGACGGACTTGCCGTTGCTCTCCATTTCCAGCTGCTGGAGGTAGGCGGGAAACCGCTTCAGCCGATCATCATAGGCGAGCACGCATTGCGCACGGTAGCCGAGCACGCTGCTGTGCCAGATGCCGACCAGCGCCAGCAGCACGGGCAGGTTTTCGGCGAGATCGGCATCGCGGAAATGGCGGTCCATCGTGGCCGCGCCGTCCAGCATGCCTTGGAATGCCTCCCAGCCCGCCGCGAGGGCGATCGACAGGCCGACCGGGCTCCACAGCGAATAGCGTCCGCCGACCCAGTCGCGGAAGCCGAAAACGCGATCGTCGGCGATGCCAAAGGACGCAACGGCGAGGCGGTTGGTGGACAGGGCAACGAAATGCACGCCCACCGCCGCCTCGCCCAAGGCGCCAGCCAGCCAGTCCCGTGCCGCGGCGGCGTTGGTCGCGGTTTCCTGGGTGGTGAAGGTCTTGGATGCCACCAGCACCAGCGTCGTCGCAGGATCCAGCTCTCGGGCGAGCGCCTGCATGCCGGTACCGTCGACATTGGAGAGAAAGCGCGGCGTCAGCATCGCGCCACGGGCCAAGGTGAGTGCCTCGCAGGCCATGCGCGGGCCGAGGTCGGAGCCACCGATGCCGATGTTCAGCACATGGGTGAAGCGCTGGCCGGTGGCGCCGACGATGTCGCCTTCATGCACCCGGGTCACAAAATCCTGCATGCGCCGGCGCTCGGCGATGGCGATGGCGGCGGCGTTCTCGATGCCGGTGGGCAGCACGGCCAACATGGCCTCGCCTTCGGGCGCGCGCAGCGCCATATGCATGGCGGCGCGACCCTCTGTGCTGTTGACCGCATAGCCGGCGAACAGCTTGTCACGGAACGCGCGCAATCCCGCAGCCTCCGCCAAGGCCAGCAGCGCGGTGTGGGCGTCGGCATCGACGCTGGATTTGGAGAAATCGATCGACAGATCGTCCAGCGTCGCGGTGTAGGTTTCCGCCCGGCGCGGATCGGCTGCGAACAGGGCGCGAATATCCATCGCACCTGCGCGATCGGCCAATATGGCGAGCTGCGACCAGGCCTCCTGCGGGGTCGCATCCTGATCGATAGAATCGGCTTCGACCGGCATGCGCATACCTCGATCGCTTGGGGTCAGGATGTCAAAGAAGGCTTACCGAACAGTGAACACCGCGGTGAAAGCCACGCGGTCTAGCCTCAGAATACCCGGCCGAGCAGACCGTTGCTCGGGTTGCGCTCAATGATCGGCGTGTCGCCGGTGGCAGGCGACTGGCCGAGCGCCGCGTTGCCGCGCAATCGCTGGCTTTCCTTCTGCGCGTCGACCACGGTGCCGGGCTCGGGGGTCTGCTTCCAGAACAGCAGGCGGTCGGTCAGGCTGCGCTTGCCGGATTCGAGGGCGGCCGACCGGTCGACCTGGGCGCGGATATCGGCGGGTGCGGCAGGGCCGGTGGCGGCGAGCAGCGCCTGCTGGCCCGGGCTCATGGCGGCATTGCCGGCCAGGGTCGATTGCGGCGCAAGCGTGGCCTCCGCGGCCTGGCGCGGCGTCTGCTCCTGCGGCCGGCTCGCACCGGGCTCGGGCGGACGCAGCGTATAGTCCGGCGGCATCGATAGCGGCGCGCGGGTGGTGACGGTGAATTCGTCCGGCACATCCCGCACGAGGCCGATCGTGCGGGCCACATCGTCGCCGGCGCCACAGCCGGCGAGCGGCAGGGCAAGCAGGGCGGCCAGCAAGACGGTCCGGTTCTGGGTGAGCATGGCAGTTTTCTAGCGCCGGCATCGCGGATCAGCAAGCAGCAGCTTTAACGCGGGGTTGATTTCGCATCCTTGCCTGGTCGCGTGACCAAGCCATCGAGTACTAGCACGGCCACACCGCACACGATGGCGGCGTCTGCGATGTTGAACACGTACCATGAATAGCCGAAGGCATGGGCATGGATGAAGTCCACCACGGCCCCGAAACGCAGCCGGTCCAGCACGTTGCCGACCGCTCCGCCGCCGATCGCCCCCAAGGCGAGCGCTACCTGCGCATTTTCCGCACGCCGCAGCCAGACGCAGAGTGTGACGACGACGGCCAACGCCACCACGGTAAGCACCCAGGCGCCGGCGGAGCCGAGGCCCGCGAGTAGCCCAAAGGTTACCCCGTGATTCCACACCATGGTGAGGCTCAGAAATGGCAGCAGGTCGACTGACCCGAGGTTCGGCAGGTCTAGACCGTACAGAATCCAAGCTTTACCGCCTTGGTCGAGCGCCAGGACGATCAGCGCCGCCAACGCGCCAAGCCCAAGCCGTCCTGTGCTGGCTCCGCCGCCGAAGCGGCTCATCCCACGGCATCCGCGCAGCGCAGGCACAGCCCCGGATGGCCCGCAGTACTTCCCACTTCGGGCAGAACCTTCCAGCAACGCGCGCATTTCTCGCCTGGCGCCAGATGCACGCCGAAACTCTCGCCGCTCACGACCTGGGAGACGATCGCCAGTTCCGCCCAGTCGAGTTCGCGGAAACCCTCGGCCTCGGTCAGCGAAACCCCGGCCTGCAGCGATGACTTGATCCCGCCTGACTTGCGTAGATCCTCCAGCATGGTGGTGATGGCACGCCGCTGCTCGCGTATGCCGCGCCAACGCTCGGCCAGCGCCGGATCGTGCCACGCCGGTGGCAGCACCGGGGTCGACTGCAGATGGACGCTGTCCTCGGTTCCAAAGCGCGCGGTCCAGGCTTCCTCGGCGGTGAACACCAGCACCGGGGCGAGCCAGATGGTGAGGCAGCGGTGCAGTTCGTCGAGCACGGTACGGGCGGCACGGCGGCGCAGGCTGTCCGGACGGTCGCAGTACAGGGCGTCTTTGCGCACGTCGAAGTAAAAGGCCGACAGATCGGTAGCACAGAAGCCGTGCAGGGCCGGGATCACGCCGGTCCAGTCGTAGCTGGTCACGGCGTGGCGGATCTGGGCTCCGAGTCCGGCCAGGCGGTGCAGCACCCAGCGTTCCAGCTCCGGCATCTCCTCGACCGGCAGCCGCTCGGCCTCGGTGAAGCCGTCGAGGCTACCAAGGATCCAGCGCAGCGTGTTGCGCAGGCGGCGATACAGCTCGGCCTGCTGCTTCAGGATCTCCGGGCCAATCCGCAGGTCCTCGGACGTGTCGGAACTCATCACCCACAGGCGCAGGATATCGGCGCCGAACTTGTCGCTCACCGCCTGTGGGGCGGTGACATTGCCGAGCGACTTGCTCATCTTGCGGCCTTGTTCGTCGAGGACGAACCCGTGCGTCAAGATGACTTTGAATGGCGCCACGCCGCGGGTGCCGACGGCTTCGAGCAGCGAGGAATGGAACCAGCCGCGATGCTGGTCGCTGCCTTCCAGATACAGATCGGCGGGCCACGGCAAGCCGCGCGCTTCCAGCGTGAAGGCATGGGTCGAGCCGCTCTCGAACCACACGTCGACAATATCCATCACCTGCTCGTAGGCGGCGGGATCGTATTGGCTGCCCAAGAAGCGTGCGGGCGACGAGCTGTACCAGGAATCCGCACCCTCCTGCTGGAACGCCTCGACCACGCGGGTCACCACCTCCGGGTCGCGCAGCGGGGTGCCAGTGGATTTTTCGACGAACACCGGGATCGGCACGCCCCAGGCGCGCTGGCGGCTGATGCACCAGTCCGGGCGCGAGGCGATCATCGAGCCGATGCGGTTGCGGCCCTGATCGGGCACGAACACGGTCTTGTCGATCGCCTCCAACGCGCGGCCGCGGATGTTCTCCGGACCGTCCATGCGGATGAACCACTGCGGCGTGGCGCGAAAGATCAGCGGCGCCTTGCTGCGCCATGAATGCGGGTAGGAATGCACCAGCTTGGAGGTGGCCAGCAGCATGCCGGCGGCGGTCAGCGCCGCCACCATCGGGGGCGCCGCCTTATAAACATGCACCCCTTCGAAGCCAGGGGCGAAATGCGTCAGCGTGCCGTCGTCGGCGACGGTTTCCGGCACTTCCAGATTGTTGGCGCGGCCCAGCGCGAAATCGTCCTCGCCATGGCTCGGCGCGATATGCACCAGGCCGGTGCCCTGTTCGGTGGTTACGAATTCGGCGTTGAGCAGCGGCACGTCATGCGGGTAGCCGATGGCGCGCAAGGGGTGGGCGCAGATCGTGCCCAACAATTGGGCACCCTTCAGCACATGCAGAAGGTGATGGGTGGCGATTTTTACGTCTGCGCAGAATTTGGGCAGCAGGTCGAGTGCGACCACCACCACCTCGCCCGGCACCGCCAGCGAACCTTCGGCCACGCTGTCCAACCGCACCACCGCGTAGTCGATCTCGGCACCCGCGGCGATGGCGCGGTTGCCTGGCATCGTCCAAGGTGTGGTGGTCCAGATCACCACCGAAGCGCCGGCCAATGCGGCGCGCGGGCTGGACACCACCGGAAAGCGAACTGTGATCGTGGTGCTGGTGTGGTCGTGATACTCGATCTCGGCCTCGGCCAGCGCGGTCTTCTCGACCGGCGACCACATCACCGGTCGCAGCCCGCGGTACAGCGCGCCGTTGAGCAGGAACTTGCCGATCTCGCCGGCGATGACGGCCTCGGAGCCGAAATCCATGGTGGCGTAGCGGTTCTCCCAATCACCCTCCACGCCCAGGCGGCGGAACTCGTCCGCCTGGATGCGGACCCATTCGGCGGCATAGGCGCGGCATTCGGCGCGGAACTGCAGGATCGGCACGGCATCCTTGTCGCGGCCGTCCTTGCGATACTGCTCCTCGATCTTCCATTCGATCGGCAGCCCGTGGCAGTCCCAGCCTGGAATATACAAAGCGTTCTGCCCGGCCATCTGGCGGGACCGATTGACCACGTCTTTCAAGATTTTGTTGAGCGCGTGGCCGATGTGCAAATGACCGTTCGCATAGGGGGGGCCATCGTGCAGGATGAACATCTCAGCGCCCTTACGCGCTTCACGCAGCTTGTCCCACAGGCCCATCGCCTGCCAGCGGGCCAGGATCACCGGCTCCTTGGCCGGCAGATCGCCGCGCATGGGGAAATCCGTGGTCGGGAGGAACACGGTGTCGCGGTAGTCTTTCACATCGGACATTCGGGGATCCCGGCTCTGCTGGGGCTGTAAGCACGCATGGGTTTTACCGGCACATCAGCCGGTCACCGAATTTGCGCGGAAAGATCCCATGTCAAGGAACGTTTATGCGCCGGCCGGCGGCGGCGCAGCAAGCAGGGTCCGCGCGGTGCTGGCATCCGCCGCGATCTGGTCACGCAATGCCTGGAAGCTCTCAAACTTCCGCTCGGCGCGGATGAACGCGGTCAGCAACACGGGCAGTTCCTGGCCGTAGAGGTCGCCGTCGTAGTCGAAGAAATGCACCTCCAGCCGGCTTTCGGTGCCGTCGCTGACGGTCGGGCGGCGGCCGAGGTTGGCCACGCCCTTCAAAGCCGTACCATCCGCGAGCATGGCGGTCACCGCATAGACGCCGCGCGCCGGCTCAAGATGCTCGCCGAGCGGGATGTTCGCCGTCGGAAACCCGATCGTCCGTCCCCGCTTGTCGCCGTGTGAGACCACGCCAGTGATGGCCCAGGGATGGCCCAGCAGCTCCGTTGCGCGTTCGGGATAGCCGTCTTGCAGCGCCCGGCGCACCCTGCTCGACGAAATCGGGCCAGAAGCATCCGCCAGTGGCGGCACCAGCGTGAGGCCGATGCCCAGCGCCTCTGTCCGTTCCGCGAGGAACGATGTGTTCCCACCGCGCCGGTGGCCGAAGGCGAAGTCGGGCCCGCAGGCCAGATGCCGCGCCCCCAGCGTTTCATGCAGCACCTGGACCACGAAATCCTCTGCCGTGAGCTGGCTGAATTCTGCGTCGAACGCTATCTCGAACACATGCTGAACGCCCGCGGCTCGCAGCATGGCGGCCCGCACCGGCGCCGGGGTCAGGCGGAACGGCGGGTCATCCGGGCGAAACAGCGCCCGCGGATGCGGCTCGAACGTTACCACGCCCAGCGGCGCGTCCGGTCGCGCCGTATGGGCCGCATGCAGCAGATGCAGATGGCCACGATGCACACCATCGAAATTGCCCAGGGCAAGCACGCAGCCGCGGACCATCCCGCCCGGGTCGAGGCGATCGGCGATGCTGGTCATGCGTCGAGCCGCTTGGACATGAAGAACCGGGTATGGCCGTCGGGATAGTTATCCACCTGGCCGAACAGTGAATACCCCTGTTTTTCGTAGAACGGCCGTGCCTGAAAGGTGAACGTGTCCAGATGCACGCCGATGCAGCCGCGCTCGCGCGCTTCCTCCTCGGCCATGCGCAGCAGCCGGCTGCCAAGACCCGAGGCGCGCAGATCCGGTGGCAGGCCCAACAGATCGACATAGAGCCAACTCCGGCCGGTGGCGCCCCACAGACCGCCGCGGATCTCGCCGTCATCGCCCCGCACGACCACTGCCAATGGGCGCCATATCGCGTGCCCGGGCGTGTAGGGAACGCCGAGCCGGCTGTTGGTGTATTCCCACAAGCGCTGGCGCAGAACGTCGCGGTCTTCAGGTTGCGGATCGGGGTCGATCACCAGACTGGCCGGCATTTGCCCGAGCCCGGTGTCCTTGGCGAGGAACACGTCTTCCCCCCCCAGCGGCTTGTCGGCCAGCCGCCCGACCACCCGATACCCGAGCTTTTCGTAGAAGCCCGGCGCCTGCACGGAGAAGCTGTTGAGCCATACGCCGCGGCAGCCGCGCGCGCGTGCTGCGTGTTCCAAAGTCGCCACCAGGCGCTGGCCGACCCCGCGCCCGCGCCGATGCTCCGGCACGAACACGTATTCCACCTTCATCCAGCCGAACCAATGGCTGGCATAAAGCCCGCCCTCCAGCTCGTTGTCGGCTCCGCGCAGCCATATCGCCAGGTGTCCGCTGGTGCCCACCGATACGGCGGATGCCGCATTGTGGGCCTGCAACGGCGCCAGCACGGCCTCTCTTGTGGCGGGATCCCCCGCATCGGTCAGTTCGATCTGCATGGCGCACAAACTGCGGGTTGGCGGGCGATTGGACAACCCCCGGCCTGCGCGCCACGATCGGGGAAAACCCCCGGGAATTTCCGAATGTCCGACCCAGCCGCCCCCGCCGCCGCCCTTCTGCTCACCGCTCGTGCCAACCCGTCGCAGCGCCTGACCGATCTGCCGAGGGAGCTGCGTCCCGTCGACCGCGCGGCCGCCTACCACATCCAGCGCCATGTCGCGGACACATTCTCGGCCATCGGCGGCTGGAAGGTCGGCGCTGCCGGGCCTGAGATTATCCAATGCGGCCCCATGCCCACTTCTGGTGTGGTGCCGAGCCCGGCGAAACTTTCGTCGGCCACCCATACTCTGCGTGGTGTGGAAGCCGAGGTGGCCTTCCAGCTTGGCCACGACCTGCCGCTGCGCGCCACGCCCTACACCCGAGACGAGGTGATCGCAGCTTTGGCCACGGCCCATCCGGTCATCGAGGTGCTGGAAAGCCGCTTCCTCGATCCCGACGCCGTCAGCGTGTTCACCAACTTGGCGGACACGCAGTCGCATGGCGGCTTCGTCTACGGTCCTGGCCGCGTGGACTGGCACAAGATCGACTTCACGCACGAGACCGTCGAGCAATACGTTGATGGCTCTCTGCAGATGACCCATACCGGCAACCCCGCCGGCGACATGATCCGGCTGGTGGTGTGGCTCGCCAACGAGGGATCCGCCTGGGCCGGTGGCCTGAAGGCCGGCCAGTTCGTTACCTGTGGCAGCTGGACCGGAAAAACCCTGGTCGGACCCTGCGCCACGGTCCGCGTCCACTTTCCGAGCCTGGGCGAAGCCTCCGTCACCTATTTCGAATAGGCGCCTGGGCGATTACCCGCGGTCGATCATGCTGCGGGCGAGCGACCGATCATGGCGAGCACCTCGCGCCGCGTTGTCGGGTCGTTACGGAACGCGCCGAGCATACGGCTGGTCACCATCGACACGCCGGACTTGTGCACGCCGCGGGTGCTCATGCACTGGTGTTCGGCTTCGATCACCACGGCCACACCTTTGGGCTGCAGCACGTCGTTGATCGTGTTGGCGATCTGCGAGGTGAGTTTCTCCTGGATCTGCAAGCGCTTGCCATAGGCTTCGACCACCCGCGCCAGCTTGCTGATGCCGACGACCCGTCGGTGCGGCAGGTAGGCGACATGGGCGCGGCCGATGATCGGCACCATGTGGTGTTCGCAGTAGCTTTCGAGACGGATATCGCGCAGCAGCACGATTTCGTCGTAGCCGTCGGTTTCCTCGAAGGTGCGTTCCAGCAGCGCCACGGGATCGACGGCGTATCCGGCAAAGAATTCCTCGTAGGACCGCACTACCCGGTCGGGCGTGCCCAGCAGGCCTTCCCGGGTCGGATCGTCGCCGGCCCACAGCAGCAGCGTGTGAACCGCAGCCTCCGCTTCCTGCCGGCTGGGCCGCGCGACGGCGGGGAGAGGCTTCGGATTGATCACTATGTTCACCGGCGTTCCCTCAGTCTGGTCCGCCGCGCAACGGCGCGAGGGACAAGGCGATTCAAACGATGTAGTACGGACCAACCGTCCCGCAAGTCAATCAAATGAGGCTTTCAGCCGGTGGTGGCGATGATGCGCAGAACAGCCTCTGGCGAGATATATAGCAAGTAATTTTCCGTCGAGATAGACCAGGGTAGGTTGTTCAATCCGATTATATTTCATATATATAAAATCTTAAAGTGGAAGGCCCACATATATCGAAGTTTTTACAAAGTCTTCGCTTTCGGTCGGGTCGAGAGGCGGACCAATCAACTTCCGATACTCTCAATGCAGTCGCGCATTCTGATAAGGACTGTCGAGACTGAAAGGTGGAATATCGATATCAAAGCGCTCATTCGTTTCACGCACGATCATGTGATAGGTTCCGGCCATAAAACCGGAACTCGTCTCAAGCGGCGTGCCGGAAGTGTATTCAAAATTCTCTCCGGGATCGATCGAAGGCTGCTGACCGATCACGCCTTCACCGTGGACGCGCTGCACCCGCCCCATGCCATCGGTGATCACCCAGCTGCGCGCCAGCAGGCGCACATCCTCTTTGCCCCGGTTCTCGATGCGCACCCGGTACGCCCACACGTAGTGGCCTTCCTCGGGTCGCGACTGATCGGCCAGATAGAAGCTACGTATGCTGACGCGGATGTTGCGTGTTGTGGCGGCGTAATCGTCCGGCATGCTTGCCCCCTGCCGGGCCATTGTGGCCGGGCAGGGGCAGTTTAGCGTAATTGTGCCCGCCAAGCAGCCTGGCGCAATCTCGGCTATTCCGCAGCCTGGCGCATCGGATGCGGCAGCCCCTCCAGCGCCTGGTCGATGTCGTCGATCAAGTCGGCTGCGTCCTCGAGGCCGACAGAGAGCCGCACGGCGCCATCGCTGATCCCGAGGCGTGCGCGCTCCTCGGCCCCGATGCGCATATGCGTCGTGGTTGCCGGGTGGGTGGCGAGCGACTTGCTGTCGCCGAGGTTGTTGGACACGGCGACCAGGCGCATGGCGTTCATCATGGCGAAGGCGGCGGCCTTGCCGCCGGCGAGTTCGAAGGCCACCAGCGTGCTGCCACCCGACATCTGCTTCTGAGCCAGCGCATACTGTGGGTGGTCGGTCCGACCGGGGTAGAGCACGCGCGAGATCTCGGGCCGGCTGGCCAGGTGATCGGCCACCGCGCTGGCGGTGGCGGTGGCGGCATTGACGCGCAACGCCAGCGTTTCTAGCCCCTTCAGCAGCAGCCAGGCATTGAACGGCGAGATCGAGGGGCCGGTGTTGCGGATGAACGGGGTCAGCACATCGTCCACCCATTTCTGCCGCCCGAGCACCGCACCGCCGAGCACGCGCCCCTGGCCGTCGATATGCTTGGTGCAGGAGTAGATGACGATATCGGCGCCGAGTTCGAACGGCTTTTGCAGCATCGGCGTCGCGAACACGTTGTCGACCACCACGAGTGCGCCGCTGGCGTGTGCCAGGTCGCACACGGCGCGGATGTCAACCAGTTCCAGCATCGGGTTGGAGGGGCTTTCGAGCAGCACCATGGTGGTCGGCGTGGCCAGTGCTTCGGCCCAGGCGGCGAGGTCGGCGCCGTCGACGAACACCGTGGTGATGCCGTAGCGCGGCAGCAGGGTCGACACGATCCAGTGGCACGAGCCGAACAGGGCGCGGGAGGCGACGACACGGTCGCCGGTGCGCAGATGACTCAGCATGGCGGCATGCACGGCGGCCATGCCGGTGGCGGTGGCGCGGCAGGCGTCGGCGCCTTCGAGCAGCGCCAGGCGAGTTTCCAGCATGGCCACGGTTGGGTTGGCGAAGCGGGAATACTGGTAGTGCTTGATTTCGCCGGTGAAGGTGGCTTCGGCCTGCTCCGCGCTTTCATAGACGAAGCCGGAGGTCAGAAACAGCGCTTCGCAGGTTTCGCCATAGGGCGTGCGTTCGGTGCCGCCGTGCACGAGCAGGGTGGCGGGGCGCAGCGATTTCGGTGGAATGGTCGGCATGAATGGCCCTCGAATCTGAGCCGGCCGTGGTGTCAGCGGGGTACCACGGGCCTATTCCCGCGGCTTTTGGTCCGCTGGCCTCTTTAGCGCGATTGTTTAACCTCGCCGCAATCCGGCCGGACAAATCACGAGGCCCGTTCCTCGGAGGAGGACGGGGCAGAAAACCTATGACCTGCGCATTGCGCCGTCAACGTGGCTTTCGTATAAAGCGTGCGGCTCTATCTCGGCGCGCGGGTGTAGTTCAATGGTAGAACGGCAGCTTCCCAAGCTGCATACGAGGGTTCGATTCCCTTCACCCGCTCCAGCGCCGCCCGTTTCCCTCCCTTGGCCTTCAACTCTGACGGCGGACGTTCGTTTACGCCAACCTTGTGTTTCGACATTTTGTCTCATGCACAGAGATTTTCTCAATATATAGAAAGCCGACGTTAACCCTTGGGCGCCAAAATCGGCACGTTCTCACGGATCAGAATGACCGTGCGCCGCATTTGGCAGACCGATCGCCTCGTCCGGCAGATCGGCGCCAAGCCCAGGAGTGCGTCCCCTGTCCGAAATCTCGACATTCCGACGGGCCAGCCGTCGCGGCATGCTCGCGCTCGGTGCCGCAGCGGCGGCCACCTGGGTCGGCAAAGGCTGGACCATGGACAGCGCCGCGACGGAGCCCTCGGAGACCGCTGCGCTGATGCCGCCGTTGATCGAAACCCGGCAAGCGCCGCCACCACCGCCCCCGGCCGCCATGCCGAAACGCCTCGCCGCCGCCCGCGCCTGTTCGGCCGAGGATCTCGCCGAATGGGACATCTTCAAGCGTCGCTTCGTCACCGCTGAAGGCCGGGTGCTCGACACCGGCAACGGCTCCGTCTCGCACAGCGAGGGCCAGGGCTGGGGCATGCTGTTCGCCGTCGCCTTCGACGACCAGACCTGTTTCGACCAGCTGGTCGGCTGGACCGCGCGCAACCTGCGCCGTCCGGGTGACTCGCTGCACGCCTGGCGCTATCTGCCGCAGGCCGCCAACAAGGTGCCGGACCGCAACAACGCAACCGACGGCGACCTGTTCATCGCCGCCGCCCTGTCGCGCGCGGCGCGGCGCTGGGGCCGGCCGGACCACGCCCAGGCCGCCACTGCCATCGCGCAGGACGTGCTGCGGCTGCTGGTGCGCGAGGCCGGGCCTCGCACGGTGCTGCTGCCAGGCGCCTATGGCTTCGAGCAGGCGGGCCAGCTCACGGTGAACCCGTCCTACTACGCGTTCCCGATGCTTGAGGAGTTGGCGAGCCTGGTACCCTCTCCGCTCTGGGCGCGCTTGCACGCAGGCGGTCTGGCGTTGCTGGCGGACGGACGGTTCGGCGCATGGCGCCTTCCGCCCGACTGGATGCGGGTGGACCGGACCACCGGCGCCTTGTCACCGCACCCGGACTGGCCGGCACGCTTCTCGTACGACGCAATCCGGGTGCCGCTGTATCTGGCGTGGTCGGGACAGCTGCCCTCAGCCGCCGGCAGCTCGTTTGCCGCCTATTGGAACAATTCCTTACCGGTGCCGCCGGCCTGGGTGGATCTATATACGAATACAACGGCGAACTATCCCGCGCCTCCGGGCATGATCGCCGTCGCACGAATTGCGACCAATGCAGCACAGCCAAATATGAAACCATCGCTTCCGGGCGGCTTCCCGGCATTACGCGCTTCCCCAGACTATTACTCTGCGGCATTAATACTCCTGTCGCGGCTCGCTTGGCAGGAGAGCCGCATGGTATGACCAAAATGGTTTTTTGCCCGGAGCGTATGCGTGAGCGAGAAAAATCAGGACGTTGTTCGCGCGCTGGCTGCTTTCGGAAGCGACCAGCTCCCCTACCATAGTTTCGGACCCTTCGTGGTGCGGCCGCGGATCAGCCATGCCACGCCGGATGCAGCGATTTTGGCCGCGGAACGCCGCGCGGGTGTGATGCCGTCCCGAGAAGACCCCTACTACTACACTGACCAGCTGGACGAGCCGTCCGTCGCACCGCTGCCGATGATGGCACCGCCGCCGTTGCCACCGGCCAACCCCCAGCCCACCTCGCACGCGGCGCCGCGGCTCGAGCCGATGCCCCCGCGTGGCGCCCCACAGCTGCGTGAGCGTGTGCCGCAACCGCAGGCCCACCAGCTCGGTCAAACCCCCAGTCCGTACGCACCGAATCCTTATGCGCCCGGTTTCTACCCTTCACCCGCCGCGCCGCAGCCCATGAGCGCACCCGAGCCTGTGGCGATGCCGTCCGCTCCGCTCTACCCGCTGCTCGCGGCATCGTTGCCGGAGGCAGCCGAGCCTATGGGCGCCATCCTCCCGCAGTCGCCCGCTCCCATGCCGATGCCGGCCGGACCGTCCCGCGTCGGCGTTCCGTCCAGCCGCGCGCCTGAGCCGTCCGCGACAAACTATGGGACCTTCACCTCGGCGGCCGCCAAATTGCCCCTGCGGCCTGGTGAGTTGCCATCGCTGGGATTGGCCGCCGCCATGGGCACGCCGGGGCCTGCTGGCGCCGGCGACCCGGATACCGATCGCCGCTCATTGACCGACATGTTTCGCCTACTGTCGGGCCACGCGGAACAGCCGCCGCCGCCGCCCACGCCCGAACCGCCGCCCATTGCAGACCACCAGGCGCTGTTCCGGCGGATCTAGCCCTTCGCAGTCGCGGCAACTGATTGTATGCATCGTCCGATAACGGCCGTAACTGATGCCTAAACGGATCGGTTAGATTTTGGTATTCAATTAATCATGATGAATAAAAGGTCTATAACCGGCCGATGCCCCTGATCTGCCTCGCTTCTCCCGCTGGTGGCGTTGGCCGGACCACTTTGGCTGCGAACGTGGCCCGCGAACTGGCGCGCGTGGGCGAGCGGGTGATCGCGTTGGATCTTGATTCGCAGAACGCACTGGGCATGCATTTCGGCCTGGATCTGCGCGATGCGTTCGGTTTCCTGGCAACCCTGCGCTTTGCCGCCGACCCGCGCGCGGCCTGGCGGGCGGCAATGCGGTCCAGCCCGGCCGGCGTGTCGTTCCTGCCCTATGGCCATGTCGGGCTCGACGGTGCGGTCAGCGTCGCATCCGCCACAGCCGAGCGGCCGGACATGCTAGCCGTGGCATTGCGCGACATGCTGTCGATAACCGGGGTGATTGTGGTGGTCGATGCACCGCCCGGCGCCTCTGCGGCCTTGGCGGCGACGCTTCCCTATACTGATCTGCTGCTGGTGCCGGTGCTGCCCACGCCGGCGAACGCGGCGCAACTGCCGGCCGTCGAAGGCGGCCGCTTTGCCGGCGCCCTGCCGGCGGCCCGCATGTTGTTCCTCATAAATCAGTGGGGTGCGCCAGGCCGCCTGTCGGCCGCGATCGGCGAGGGCGTTCGTCGCCATCTCGGCGAGAAGCTGATCGGCGCCGTTCGCTACGACGAGGCGGTGCCCGAAGCCGGTGCCGCCCAGCGCATGGTGGGCGACATGGCCCCGCATTCAGCGGCCGGCGAAGACCTCACCCGGCTTTCGGCGGGTATCTTGCAAAGGCTTCGCGATGTGCGGCCGCTGGCCGCCAACGTGCTGCCCGCTTTCGCCTCGCTGTCCGAGCCCACCGCCGTCCCGTCGCGCGCCCAGCCGTCCCGAACCACTGTTGCCCAGGATGCATACCGATGAGCAGCACTACCAACGAGCGGAACGAGGCTCAGGCGCGCAAGCGGCGGACAGGGTTTGGCGGCACGGTCGCTAACCTGATCGTGGCGCTGCTCGGGGGCGCCATCATCCTGGCGGGCGCCACCGTCCCGCTGATGCCGCGCGAACAGTCGATCTTCGCGGTCTGCGCTGCCATCGTGTTCCTCATCGCCAATCGCTTTCCAGGCAAGGGCGTCACGCTGTTTCTGGTGTCGCTCTCGCTCGCGGTGTCAACGCGCTACATTTTCTGGCGTCTGACCGAAACGCTGGACTTCCCGGGCCCGGTCGAATTCGTGCTCGGCGGCGGCCTGGTGCTGGCCGAAATCTATTCCATCACCACCTTGGTGCTTGGCTATATCCAGACCGTCTGGCCGCTGGAGCGCAAGGTCCTGCCGTTGCCGATGGACACCACCACCTGGCCCACGGTGGATGTCTACATCCCCACCTACAACGAACCGATGACAGTGGTGCGCGCCACCGTGCTGGCCGCCATGGCGATTGACTGGCCGCGTGACAGGTTGAAGATTTGGCTGCTGGACGACGGCCGGCGTGAGGAATTCCGACAGTTCGCCGATGCCTGCGGCGTTGGCTACATCACCCGTGCCAACAATTTGCATGCCAAGGCCGGCAACCTCAACAATGCCATGAAACAGACCGACGGCGAGTTCATTGCCGTGTTCGACTGCGACCACATCCCGACTCGGGCGTTCCTGCAGCTCACCATGGGCTGGCTGGTCGACCAACCGAAGATCGCGATGGTTCAGACGCCGCATCACTTCTATTCGCCCGACCCGTTCCAGCGGAACCTGGCAGCCGGCACTCGCGTGCCCTCCGAGGGCAACATGTTCTACGGCCTCATCCAGGCCGGCAACGACTACTGGAACGCCTGCTTCTTCTGCGGCTCCTGTGCCGTGCTGCGCCGCACCGCACTCGAGGAGATCAACGGCTTCGCGGTGGAGACCGTGACCGAGGACGCCCACACAATGCTCAAGATGCATCGCCGCGGGTGGGACAGCGCCTATCTGGGCCTGCCGCTGGCCGCGGGTCTTGCCACCGAGCGTCTGGCGCTGCACATCGGTCAGCGGGTGCGCTGGGCGCGCGGCATGATCCAGATCTTCCGCATCGACAATCCGCTGCTCGGCCGTGGACTAAGCTTCGGCCAGCGGCTTTGCTATCTTCAGGCAATGGGGCATTTCTTCTTCGCTTTGCCGCGCGTGGTGTTTCTGACCGCTCCGCTCGCCTATCTGCTGGCCGGCCAGAACATCATCGCCGCCTCGCCTTTGGCCATCACCGCCTATGCGCTGCCGCATATCTTCCACTCGGTCGCCACCAACTCGCGCCTGCAGCGCAACTGGCGCCATTCGTTCTGGTCCGAGATCTACGAGACTGTGCTGGCGCTGTTCCTGGTGCGGGTCACGCTGGCCACGCTGATATCGCCGCGCCGCGGCAAGTTCAACGTGACGGCCAAGGGTGGCCTGTTGGAAAACGGCTTCTTCGATCTTTCGGCTGTCTACCCCAACCTGATCCTGGTCTTCCTGGTGCTGGCCGGCGTCATCCGCGGGCTCGTCAGCCTGATCTTCTTCAAAACCGAACCGCTGATCTTCCAGGCGCTGCTGCTCAATACCATCTGGGCGACCCTTAGCCTGGTCGTCGTGATGGCCGCACTGGCCGTGGGCCGCGAAACCCGCCAGCTGCGCAGCCGCGCCCGCATTTCCGTCGCCATGCCGGTGTCGCTGCACCTGCCGGATGGACGGGTGGTTGCCGCCAATACACGTGACCTGTCACAAGGTGGCGGATCGCTTGCCGCCGAACGGCCGGAAGGCTTTCTGGACGACTCTGACATCGACGTGGAATTCGCACTTGGTGACGCGCCTCTGCTGGTGCCGGCCCGGGTCCTTCGCTGGGAAGCTCAATTCATGCAGATCCGCTGGCAGCCGACGACGATCGAGGAAGAGGCAAAGGTCGTGCAGGCCGTGTTCGGACGCGCCGACAGCTGGACCGACTGGGCCGCCTTCCCGGTCGACAGGCCGCTGGCAAGCCTGTGGCGTGTGATGGTCTCGATTCGCGGCCTGTTCCGCCCGCGCGACGATCAAGCCCGCCCGGCCACCCCGACGCAGCCCAGCGGACCCGGCATCGCAGGGCCCGAAGGCCGTCGCGGCCGTGCGGCGATCGCCAGCACCGCTGCTGCAGTGGCACTTGCCCTGCTGTTCGCCCCGGTCGCTGCACGCAGCCAGAATCTGACTCCGGCACAGCGGGCCCAACAGCCGCAGCAGCCCCTCCCGGTGCAGCCGCTCCAGCGCCAGAACGGCGTTACCATCGGGCAGTCCCCTTCGGCGCCGGGGACCACCATCGTGCGCCCGATCCTGCGGCAGGCGGCGCCGGTCGGCACCGGCTTCAACCCGCCGCCGGCGCCCGCCCTGGCCCCGGCGCCGCTTGGGGCCTTGGCCCCTGCGCAGGTCGGCACGCTGCCCGCCCAGCCAGTGCCGCTGCCGATGGCCCCTGGCGCCAGCACCCCAGCTACTGCTGGCTTCACCGCCGGCGTCCCGCCGGTGCCCGGTGTTTCCGACGCCGCCCTCCGCCCCGGCGCGCGTCGGGTGGTGTTCAACCTGCGCCAGCTCGGCGCACAGGGTCCGTTGGCGCTACGCGGCACCAGCGAGCTGCAGGGTGTGGAATTCGGCGTCCGTTCGGACGAGGTGGTCACCTCCGCCCAGCTGACGCTGACCGGCGCCATGTCGGCGGCCCTGCTGCCCGAGTTCAGCAACGTCACCGTGACGCTGAACGAACAGTACGTCGGCACCATCAACGTCAACCGCGACCAGCCTTCGTTCACGATCGACTTCCCGGTCAGCCCGGTGTTCTTCCAGGACCTCAACCGCCTGAACTTCCGGTTCACTGGCCGCACCACGCCGGAGTGCAACGACCCGCTGAGCGGGCTGCACTGGGCGACGATCTACGACACCTCAACGCTGACCATGACGCTGGAACGCCTGCCGCCGCAGCGCGACCTGTCGCGCCTGCCGCTGCCTTTCTTTGACGCTCGCGAACGCACGCTGTTCACCCTGCCCTTTGTGATGGCCGCAAGCCCGGGCAACGACGCGCTGAAGGCGGCGGGCATCGTCGCCTCATGGTTCGGCGCGCAAGCGGCGTTCCGAGGCGAGAACTATCCGGTCGCCAGCGAACCTCCGCTCGAAGGCAATGCGGTCATGATCGTGGTCGGCAACGAAGGCCGGGCCAACGGGGGCACCTTCCTGCCACCGATCAACGGCCCCACGGTCGGCGTCATTGCCAATCCGAATGACAGTACCTCCTCGATCCTGCTGATCGCCGGGCGAACCGGTGAGGAGGCAGTCAACGCCGCCACCACACTCGTGCTCGGAAGCCGCGCCCTGAGCTCGGACGTGGCGCAGGTGCAGCCGGTCACGCTCGCCGCACGATCGCCCTACGACGCGCCGAACTGGATCAACTCCACTCGCCCGGTGAAGTTCGGTGAGCTGGTCGATGCCTCGGACCTGCAAAGCTATGGCTACACCGGCATGCTCCACGTGCCGTTCCGCACCGCACCCGATTTCTATACCTGGCGTGACCGCGCCTTCTCGATGAACCTGCGCTACCGCTCGCCGCCGGGACCGATCATCGACGTCGCCCCCTCGCGCCTCGATGTCGGCATCAATGGCATCTACCTCGACACATTTTCACTGGGCGGTGGCGCTCGCCGCGACAGCTGGTTGTCCCGCCTGCTCGACCTGGGCGCGACTCAACCGACTGCCCGCGTCAACGTGCCAACCTACGACGTGTTCGGCTTCAACGACCTACAGTTCTTTTTCGACGCGCGGCCCCTGCATCGCGGCGACTGCGTGAACATCCCGTCGGACCTGCGCATGTCCGTCGACCCGGACAGCACGATCGACATGTCGCGCGCCTATCGCTTCACCGAGATGCCCAATCTGCAGTTCTTTGTGAACTCCGGCTTCCCGTTCACCCGCATGGCCGACCTGTCGGAGACCGCGGTGGTGCTGCCGGATCGCCCCAGCAGCGTGGAACTCACCGTGTTCCTCGACATGATGGGCCGCCTGGGCGCCTTGACCGGCTATCCGCCGGTGCGCATGGCCGTGGTGCGGCCGGATGGCGTCAACGCGGTCGGCGACCGTGACCTGCTGGTGATGGGCACGATCAGCCGCATGCCACAGGTCGGCGATCTGCTGCTGCGGTCTGGCGTGTCACTGATCAGCAACCGCATGTCTCTCCGCGTGCCAGATACCGTGGAATCCTTACGGCGGGTTTTCAGCGACCGCAGCGAGCCCGAACGTCGGCGAGCTGAAGTGGCCCTGCAGACGGGCATTTCGGACAGCACTGCCATGATGGTGGGCGCACAAAGCCCGCTGTCGAGCGGCCGCTCGGTCGTCGCCATGCTGGCAGGCTCCCCGCAATCGCTGGAATCTGCGGTCACTCTGCTGCGCGACACCGCCCAGGCTCCCCTGATCCAGGGCGACCTGGCCCTGCTGAGCGGTGGCCAGGTGACCTCGTACCGCGTGGCCGACGCCTATACTGTCGGCACGCTGCCGTTCTGGCTCTACCCGAGCTGGCTGCTGGCCGACTCACCCTATGGTATCATCGCCATCATGCTCGGCGGCTGCGTGTTGCTGGGTCTGGCACTCTACTGGGCCATGCGTCGCCGCGCCGGCGGCCGCCTGACCCAATCCAGCCGGTGAGGAACTGATCTTGACCCGCCCGACCCCGACGAGCCAGGACACGACGATGCACACGGCGCAGCCGGGGCAGTCCGCAAAGCCGAGCCCACTTCGGTATCGGCTACGCGCGGCCACGATGCTGGTGCCGCTCGCCGGCGGCGCGCTGTTGCTGGCAGCCTCGCAGTTTGACCTTGGTAGCCTGATCGGCGCTGCCAGTGCCCAGACCGCTCGGCCCACGCTGGCCCGCACCCCGGCCCTGGGCCCTGCCGCAGCCCCGGTGGCCCCAGCCGCCAACCCGGCCGTGGCCGTGCTGCTGGAGCGGGCCAATTTTTGGCGCGACCGGTCGCAATATGACCAAGCGTTGGAAAGCCTCAACCGCGCGCTCGACCTCGACCCGCGCAATGCCGACGCGCTGGCCCTGATCGGCCAGATCCAGGCCGAACGCGGCAACAACGCCGCCGCTCAGGCGGCCCTCACCAAACTCCGTCAGGCCGCCCCCGGCGATCCGCGGATCGACAAGATTGATCAGGCGGTGCGCGTCGGTGCGATACCGCCGGAGGCCTTGGCCGACGCCCGCCGGCTCGCCCGCGAAGGCCGTCTGCCCGAGGCAGTCGACCGCTACAATCGGGTGTTCCGCGGCAATCCGCCACCGGACCGGCTGGCCGTGGAATATTACCAGACCGTCGCGGGCACTGAAGGCGGATGGGAAAAGGCACGCGACGGCCTCGCCCGCACCGTGCGCGAAAACCCGCAGGACGTGCGCTCGCAGCTCGCCTACGCGCAGATCCTCACCTATCGCGACGGTGCTCGCACCGACGGCATCAACCGGCTTGCCCTGTTGGCCAGGAACCCCGCCGTCTCTGAAGCCTCGACCACCGCCTGGCGCCAAGCGCTGAACTGGTTGCCGAACGATCCGAGCGCGGTTCCGGCGCTGACCGAATACCTCGCGTCGCATCCGAACGACGGTGATGTGCGGGCCAAGATCGAGGCCGCCCGCAATCCACCGCCGGACCCGAACGACCCGGCCGCCAAGCAGCGCATCGCAGCCTTCGACCAGCTCAATCGCGGTCGGCTGAACGAAGCGGCAACGGCGTTCCAGGCGGCCATCGAGGCCAATCCGAACGACGCCGATGCCGTCGGCGGCCTTGGCGTGGTGCGTCTGCGCCAGCGCCGGCTGGATGAGGCACGCACTTTGCTCAACCGTGCGATCGCACTCGAACCCGCCAATCGCGGCCGCTGGCAGCCGGCGCTGAATGGCGTCTCGGCCGCCGTCGCCGGCTCGCAGCCCAACCCTGCCACCACCCTGATGGAGCGCGGCGACTATCCCGCCGCCGAGGCCGAGATTCAGCGCCAGATCGCCCGCGGCAGCGGCGACACCGCAGCGCTTTACGCCATGCTGGCCGACGCCCAGGCGCGGCAGAACCGAACCGGCCCCGCTGAGCAGAGCTACCGCGCCGCCCTGCAGCGCAACCCGCGCTACGCCCCGGCACTGGTCGGCCTCGCTGGGATCATCGGCCCCAAGGGCCAGCACGACGAGGCGATCTCGCTGCTCCGCCAGGCCGAGGCCGCCGGCGGCGACCGTCGTCTGGTCGGCCAGGCCCGCGCGCTGCAGCTGCGCGAACAGGCCCAGTCGATCACCGACCCGGTCACCCAGACCGGTCTGTTCCGTGAAGCCATCGCGGCCGACCCCACCAACCCGTGGATTAAGCTCGACTACGCCCGGGCCCTGGTGAAACAGGGCGCGGTTCGCGAGGCCCGCGCCGTGATGGCCCAGGCCGTCGCGGGCAACGCGTCGACCGAAGCGGTGCGCGCTGGCATCGTGTTCGCCAACGAAACCTCCGATCCGGACGCGGCCCAGGCCCTGCTGGCGCGTATTCCGCCCAACCAGCGCACCGCCGACATGCGCCAGCTCTATGCCAACGCGTCCCTGCAGCGCGAAATTGGCCAGGTGATCGACCTGCCACGCACCACCGCCCGCGCCCGGCTGCTCGCCATGGCGGCCCAGCCGGATCCTGACGGCACCCGCGGCGCTGCGATCGCCCGCGCTCTGTCGTCGATTGGCGACAGTGCCTCGGCCCGGCGCGCCATCATCGTGGCGCGGGACGCCACCCCCAACCAGGGCAACGCCGCCCGCATCGCCTATGCCGGCGCCCTGCTCGATGTGGGCGACGCCACCGGTGCGCAGATCATGCTCAACCCGCTGCGCAACGGCGGCGGGTTGAACCCGAGCCAGCTGGCGGCCTTTACCCAGCTTCGCGCGGGACTTGCGGTGAAAACCGCCGACGATCTCAATCAGGCCGGCCGCCAGGCCGAAGGCTACGACAAGCTGGCCCCAGCCCTCGCCGCCGATCCTGATAACACCGACATGAACCTGGCCCTGGCCCGGCTCTACGCCGGTGCGAAGGACCCGCGCGAGGCGCTTGAGATCAACGAGGCGCTGCTCAAGCGCGACCCCGCCAATGCCGAGGCCCGCCGCGGCGCCGTGGCGGCAGCCCTGCTGTCCAACAACCGCCGTCGCGCCGAGCAACTGGTCGCCGAGGGTCTAGAAATCGCACCCGACGATCCGAAGTCCTGGATGGCTTCGGCCGATGTCGCCCGCGCCAATGGCAACAACGCCCGTGCCCTGCGTGACCTGCAGCGCGCCCGCGAACTGCGGCTGCAGCAGCTCGGCTATTCCGACAACGGCGACGACGACAGCACGCTGACCCACGTGACGCTGGCTCCCGGCGACCAGCCGGTCAACATGCGCACGCGTCCACAGGTCAAGATTGCAGCTTTCGGCTCCAACCAGCCGCCGAGCTCGGCCACCTATACCTACGCCAATCCTGAAATGGCCAACCCGGCGGTCGCCGCACCCAAGGCAACGCCGATCACGCCCGCGAAGAAGCGCCAGAACGCCGACCACGGCGACGATGTGATCCCCCCGTTGGCCATTCCGCCAGGCCTTGGCACCGCGCCCTTGCCGGTGCCAACCCGCCCAACCCAGCTGCGCCCTGGTGCAGCACCCGCGCCGGTGGCCACCGCGCCGTTGCCTGCGCCCGCGCCGGTTTATGCGCCCACCCCCCAGGTCGCACCGCAGTTCCAGCCGCAGCCGGCTGCCCAGCAATACCAACAGCAATCGGCCCCGCAATATCGTCCACAGACGGTGCCGCCGGGCGATGGGCAGTCGACGGCGCCTTTTGGCGACTCCTCCTCCGCCACGCTGCCGGCGCGCCGAGCCGCGGCTCCCACATCTTCGCCCGCTCCCGCAGGGGTCTATGGCGCGCCTCGCCGCAGCGTGCTCGACACCACCAATCCGGACACCCTGCCGGCACCGGTATCGGTGCGCCCGCCCCAGCGGCCCGCCGCCGATTACACCGGCACGGCCGACCAGCTGAATGCCCGCCAGCTCGGTGGCTTCGGCCAGCAGCCCTCCTACGCAGCCCCCGGCTCCCCAGCACCCGTGTATCCGGCGCCAAATTATCCGGCGTATGCAACACCCGCCTACGCCACGCCGCAGCCGCCGACGGTGCCACCCACCTACCCGGCGGCACCCCCCGCCTACACGCCGCCGCAGTTCGTGCAGCAGCAATACAACGTGCCGAGCTATCCTTCCTACGCGCCGCCGCCAGGTACGGTGTTCCAGCCAAGTGCCGCCGTGCAGCAGCAGATACCGTCGCAGCTGATGTATCAGCCGCAGGCGCAGGAATATCTGCCGCAGTACCGTCCCGCGCCGCCGCCGTCCGCCGGTCAGGCCGCAGCGGACGATGACGCGCTGTTCCGCCGCAACGATGACTTCAACCGCCCGTACCGCCCCTCGCTGCCGCGCCTGGGCGACAACGGCGAACTACCGTTCGGCCGCGACACGCGCGACCAACCCTCGGGCTTCTACGACAACCCGTTCCGCCACTCGCCAGACAACAGCATCCGCGCTTCCGCCGGTCTGCCACCCGGCACCGGCACCGTCGGTCCCGATCCGGTGACGCAGGAGATCGACCGCAGCATCGTCCAGTTGCGCGACACCGTGGCGCCCAGCGTCCAGGCTGGCTTCGGCTTCCGTGTCCGATCCGGCGACACCGGTCTCGACAAGCTGACCGAGGTCAATGTTCCCGTTGAAGCCACCTTCCAGCCCGGCGGCGCCGGCGAGCTCAAGCTCCGGGTGCAACCGACCGTGATCACCGGCGGCTCGATCGGCACCACCGGCACCAACGTGCAGCGCTTCGGCACCAGCGCACTGCACATCACGCCGGCCGTGCAGGGACCGCCCTATGTCGCCGCCGTCTACACGGGCTTGCTGCCGTCGTCGCAGAATGCACAGGGCGTCGCAGCGGGGCTTGGCTACACCAATCGCTGGTTCGGTGCGGACATCGGCACCACGCCGGTTGGCTTTCGCATTCAGAACGTGGTCGGCGGCGTTGAGCTTTCGCCGCAGCTGAACGACCGCCTGCGCCTGCGCGTTGGCGTCGAACGCCGGGCGGTGACGGACAGCGTGCTGTCCTATGCCGGCACGGTCGACACCAACACCGGCAAAACCTGGGGCGGCGTGGTCAAGAATCGTGGCCATGCGGCACTCGAGTTCAGCGCCGGCCAAGCCGATTTTTACGTCAATGGCGGCGGCGGCTCGGTCACCGGCTCCAATGTCGCGAGCAACACCGAGGTCGATGCCGGCGCCGGCGGCTCGTATCCGATCTACAAGGAAGGCAGCGACGAAATCCGCGTCGGCGTGGATCTCGCCTACCTGAACTACAGCAAGAACCTGAGCTACTTCACCTACGGGCAGGGCGGCTATTTCAGCCCGCAGAACTTCATCTCGGCGATGATCCCGATCACTTATCGCAGCAAGGTCGACGAAGACCTGAACTACGAGCTAGGCGCCTCCATCGGCTTGCAGAGCTTCACCCAGAACCGCAGCGACTACTTCCCGCGCGATGCCCAGCTGCAGGCCCAACTCAACGCGGTTCCGGGCTTCTCCGGCCTCAGCACGTATTACCCGAGCAAGAGCCAGTCCGGTGTGGCCGGTGCCATCCATGGCAAGTTCGACTATCGCGTGTCGCCCAGCCTGTTCCTGGGCGGTGCCGCAAGCTTCCAGAACATCGGCAACTTCAACGAAGCCGTGGGCAGCCTCTATGCCCGCTACGTGTTCAACGGCACCGACAAGCGATGAGCGGACGGCAGGGATTGGACGCCCAGGCCGAGCGTGGCCAGGCAAGCCAATCAGGGAGTGCGTCGTCGGTCCACGTCGACTGGTCGATCTTCCTGCGGGCGATGGCCGACGAGATCGACACCCTTGGCGGCGGTGCAGCGCGCGATGCGCTGCTGCGCAGCGTCGGCGCCCGGATGGCGGCGATGCGACCGCTGAGTTCTGCGCCCAACATGGAAACGTTGGCCATGGAGATCAATGACCAGCTCGCGCTTATGGGTTGGGGCCATGTGGGATTCGTGCTCAGCGAACGCGATCGCTCGCTGCTGATCACCCACAGTCAGCTGCCTCGCATCGGGGCTGCCGGCGACCCGCCGGGCACGTGGCTTTCGGCCTTGCTGGAAGGGCTCTACCAGGGCTGGCTCGGCCAGCTTCCCGGCAGCGATCAAACATTGGCCGTCCGCCGCATGCGCATCACCCCACAGGCGATTCTTCTGCGCTACGGGAAACCCACCATTTAGCTCCCTTTGATCGCATCCAGCACGGTCGACTCGGTCAGGATCTGCGGCAGCACCACCGGCGGGCGGTTGTTGGCGGGATAAAACAGATACAATGGCACACCGTCGCGACCCTGCGCCTGTAGAAAGCGCGAAATCTCCGGATCCTGCCGCGTCCAGTCACCTTTCAACAGCGTGATCCCCTGGGCTGCAAACGCCTGGCGCACGGGGGCGGTGGACAAGGCCACATGCTCGTTCACCAGGCAGGTCACGCACCAGGCCGCAGTCATATTGACGAACACCGGTTTGCCCTCCGCGCGCAGTCCGGCCAAGCGTGCAGGTGTATAGCTCTCCGCGGAGGTTTCAACCGTTGGCGCTACGCCGATCGTTGGCAGCAATGCCAGAATGCCAACCACCGCTGCCACCGCAAAGCCCTTGCCAACTCGGCCCAGCCGCAGCGCCCACACGGCAAAGCCGATCAGCACCATTCCGGCTGCAACCACCAGAACCCCTGAGGGTCCTGCCTGCAGGCTAAGCACCCAGACGAGCCAGGCCGCCGCCGCATACATCGGAAACGCCAGCGCCTGGCGCAGGATCTCCATCCAGGCGCCGGGCCGGGGCAGGCTGCGACCCAACGCCGGCACCAGCGCCAGCAGGGCCGTCGGCGCGGCAAGGCCCAGGCCCATGGCAAGGAAAACGACCAGGGTCTCAAGCGGTGGCGCGACCAGGGCCGCCGCCAGCGCCACACCCATGAACGGCGCAGTGCAGGGCGTGGCCACCAGCACCGCCAACGCCCCACTGGCAAAACTGCCAATCCAGCCGCCGCGCAAGGTCAAATTCTGACCCATGTCAGTTGCTTGAGTGTGGATCGCGAACACGCCGGACATGTTGAGCCCGACCGTGAACAGCACCCAGGCCATGCCGGCCACGAACACCGGCGATTGGAACTGGAACCCCCATCCCACCGCATGGCCGAACTGGCGCAACGCCACCAACCCGAGCCCGATCACGGCAAAGGTCGTGAGTACTCCCAAAGTGTAGAATCCGGCCTGCAGGCGCGCCGCCCGGCGATGGCCGTGCGCGAGCTTGGCAATCCCATAGGCCTTCATCGCAAGCACGGGGAACACGCAAGGCATCAGGTTGAGGATCAGTCCGCCCAGCAGGGCAAAGCCGATTGCTTGCCACAGCGGCGTCACCACCTCGACGGCCCCCGGCTGCGCCTGCACCGAAAGCGATGTCTCGACACCGCTGGCATCGTCCAGCACCAGCACGCCGGACATTGTGGCGCCAGGCTTGAAACCCTCGGCCGGCGTCATCGCCAGCACCAAGCCGTCGCCACGCGCGCGCAGGCTCTGCGGCCCGCTGGCAGCGATCACATTCGCCTCGTCCGGCACGAACCAAGCGGAGCGCACGCCCGTCAGGCCATTGCCGGAAACCCGCAGGGCGCCATCCGGCGAAATTCGCACCTGGAACGGCGAGGTGCGGGGCAGGGCCCTCGCAGCCAAGGTGAACAGCGTGGCCTCGGCGGAGGCCGCAGGCGTTCCGGCCGCAAGGTCAAGATTGAAATCGGCCTCCTCCGGCACGCAGATATCGTTGCAGACGAGCCAGGATGCATGCAGCCGCAGCGAGCCGGGGCCATTGCCGGGACCACTGACAGTCTGCGCCAGCAGCACTTCTCCGGTATAGGCGTAGGTCATCAACGTGCCCTCCGCCAACCGCTTGGGTGTGGGCCAAGCGATGTCGCCGATGCTGGTCCCCGCGGGCAATGTCCAGTTGAGTTCAGCCGGCACGCCGGCATCGCCGGGATTGCGCCCATAGGTGTGCCAGCCGGGCGCGAGACGGAAGCGCAGGCCGACGTGATAGGGCGTTCCCGCTTGCACCGTGTCTGTGTCGGAGATGAGGGTGACGGTCGCACGCCGGGTGACGCTGGGCGTGCTTTCGGCCGCCTGCACGGCACCTGCGGAACACAGGGCAGCCAAACCGATCAACGGGAGGATCATGCGCATATCTCCCACATAGTCCTCCCGCCATCGCCTCGCCACCAGAACAGTGATACGCGCGGCCGATGATCCTGCCCGACCTTCCGGTAACCGATGCCATTCCCGCCTTGCTCCAAGCTCTCGAGGAGCGGTCCAACGCCGTGCTGATCGCACCGCCGGGCGCGGGCAAAACCACGCTGGTGCCGCTCGCGCTCCGCGGTGCCCCGTGGCGTGGCGACGGCCGTATCCTCATGCTCGAACCCCGCCGGCTTGCGGCGCGCGCCGCCGCCACCCGGATGTCCTTTCTCATCGGCGAGACCGTCGGCGCCAGCATTGGCTACCGCACTCGGCTCGACAGCGCGGTGTCGTCTGCCACGCGCATCGAGGTGATCACCGAAGGCCTGCTGGTCCGCCGCCTGCAATCCGACCCGGGGTTGGACGGTGTGGTCGCCGTCATTTTCGATGAGGTGCACGAACGCGCGTTGGACGCTGACCTGGCGCTGGCCTTCTGCCTCGACTTGCAACGCGACTACCGCCCGGACCTGCGGCTGCTCGCCATGTCCGCCACGGCTGACGGTGCGCGGCTCGGCCCGCTGCTCGGCGCCAGCATCGTCGAGTCGGCGGGTCGCATGTTCCCGGTCGCCATCAGCCATTCCGCCCGCGACCTCGCCGCCATCCGCGACCTGCCAGACGCCATGGCGCGCGCCATCCGCGCGGCACTGGCAGCCCATAAAGGCGATATCCTCGCCTTTCTGCCGGGGATGGGTGAAATCCGCCGCACACAATCGGCACTCGAGGGTTGCGGCGCTCTGGTTCTGCCGCTGCACGGCGACCTGCCGCCCGCCGAACAGGACCGGGCGCTGACCATCGCCGAAGGCAGGCGCGTGGTGCTTGCAACCTCCATCGCCGAAACCTCGCTCACCGTGCCCGGCGTGCGCATCGTGGTCGACGGCGGATGGCGCCGCGCACCGCGGCTGGACCCTTCGACGGGCCTTACCCGGCTTGATACCATGCGCATCAGCCGTGCCGCTGCGGAGCAACGCGCCGGTCGCGCCGGTCGTGAGGCACCTGGCGTTGGGATCCGGCTGTGGAGCGAGGCGATGCACCGCGGCTTGCCGGCGTTCGACCGGCCGGAAATCCTGGAAGCCGAGCTTTCCGGCCTGGCACTCGACTGTGCCGCCTGGGGCAAGCTACCGGCCGAACTGCCATTCCCCGACGCCCCGCCCACGGGCCCGCTGGCCGCCGCCGGTGCGCTGCTCACTGGCCTTGGCGCGTTGGGACACGAAGGGATCACCGATCTCGGCCGCCGCATGGCAAGGCTTGGCGCACATCCCCGCCTCGCCGCCATGATGCTGGCCGCCGCCTCCCCCGCCGAAGCCGCTCTCGCCTGCGATATCGCAGCTCTGCTGGAGGAGCGCGACCCGCTTGGCCATGATGCTACCAGCGATATCTCGCTCCGTCTTGCCGCCATTGCCGGCCATGCCGACGGCGATCGCCAGGGCCTTGCCCGCATCCGCCGCGCCGCCCAGCAGTATCGCCGCCGCCTTGGCTTGCGCGACACCATCGCCGAGGGAGATCCGGGTCGCCTGATCGCGGCCGGCTTCCCCGACCGCATCGCCCAGCGCCGCGGCGAGCCCGGCAGCTTCCGCCTGTCCGGCGGTGGCGGCGCCAAGCTTCCACTCGGCGACAAACTCTCCCGTTCGCCCTTGCTCGCCGTAGCCAGCCTGGAGATGAAACTCTCCGCCCAGATCCGCTTGGCAGCCCCCCTCGATCCCGCCGACATCGCCGCCCGCACCACCGTATCGGTGGAAACCGGGCTCGATTCCGCCACCGGCTCGGTGCTCGCCCGCAGGCGGCGCAGGCTGGGTGCACTGGTGCTGGAAGACCGCACCGAACCGGCCGACCCCGCGGAAACCGCCACAGCCCTGGCACAGGCCGCCAGTCTGGCGGCGCTGCCCTGGACCGACCTCGCTCGCCAGCTGCAGGCGCGCGTCGGCATCATGCACCGGCTGGCGCCCGAAGCCTGGCCCGATCTGTCCGATGCAGGCCTCGCCGCCGACCGAGCCTGGCTTGCCAGCCATCTGCACGGCCTGTCGCGGCTGGCAGAACTCGCAAAGCTCGACCTGCACGACATCCTGCGCTCCACGCTCACCTGGGAGCAGGCCCAACTGCTGGACCGCGAACTGCCCACCCATCTGAGCCTGCCCGGCGGCCGCGCAAGCGTCGACTACACGCAGGCGGTGCCGCTGGCCGAAGCCCGCGCGCAGTTCTTCTACGGTCTGTCGGCCACGCCCAGACTCGCGCAGGGCAAGGTGGAGCTCCGCCTCGCCCTTCTTTCCCCGGCGCAGCGCCCAGTTGCCATCACCGCGGACCTTCAAGGTTTTTGGCGCGGTGCATGGGCCGATGTGCGCAAGGATATGCGCGGACGCTATCCCCGCCACCACTGGCCGGAGGATCCGGCGACCGCCAGCGCGCGCAAACCCGACCCGCCCAAATCCTGAGCAACCTCGATGCGTCGGCCCGCCTTGTGATACTGCGACCGAATGGCCACATCTGAGTGAAGAACGACCGCGTGGAGCGCTTGCAATGTCGTATATGACCCGCCGCAACCTGGCGCTGGCCGTCGCCGCCGGACTGGTGCTGCCTAGGATCGCCCTGGCGCGCAGCGGGCCAGACAGTTTTGCGCCTCTGGTCAAACGGGTGCTGCCCGCGGTTGTCAACATCGCGGTCACCGAAACCGTCGCCGGGGGCAGTGAGGCGCTGGACATGATGCCGCCCGAAATCCAGCGCCGCTTCGGTCTGAACGACCGGCTACATCGACGCCGGCAGATGCAGGGCGCCGGCTCCGGCTTCATCATCGATCCCTCGGGCATCATCGTCACCAACAACCACGTGGTGGGCTCAGCCGATACCATCGTGGTGGCGCTGTCCGACGGCACCGAACTGCCCGCGAAGCTGATCGGCGCCGACGACCTGGTCGACATCGCCGTCATCAAGGTGACGGCTCCCCGACCGCTGCCCTTCGTCACCTGGGGCGATAGCAAGCAGGTCGAGGTCGGTGACTGGGTGATCGCCGCCGGCAACCCGTTCGGCCTGGGCGGCTCGGTCACCGCCGGCATCATCTCCGCCCGCGGCCGCGACATCGGTGCCTCCGCGTTCGATGACTTCATCCAGATCGACGCGCCGATCAATCCCGGCAATTCCGGTGGGCCGGTGTTCAACACGGACGGCCAGGTGGTCGGCGTCAACACTGCCATCGTCTCGCCCAACGGCGGCGGTTCGGTGGGTATCGGCTTCGCCGTCCCGTCCGAGCTCGCCAGCAGGATCGCCGCCGAACTGCGTGACAAAGGCCGCATCGAACGCGGCTGGCTGGGGGTTTCCGTGCAGGACCTGCCAGGGCCTGAAAGCGGCCGCAAGCGCACGCCGGGCGTGGCCATCGCGGGGGTGGACCGCGCAGGACCTGCCGCGCGCGCCGGCATACGCGCGGGCGACGTGGTCATCGGCGTGAGCGGCCAGCCAGTCGACACCGCCCGGGGCCTGATCCGCGCCGTCGCCGCCAGCGCTCCTGGCACCAGCGTTAATCTCACCGTGCGCCGTCAGGGCCGCGACATGGAGATGTCGATCACCGTCGGCCGCAGGCCTGCCAACGACCAAGGCTGATACCGTCGCTCATTGCGCGCGATCCCAACACCCGGCTTTACTGCGTCTCATTGAGGCGCGCGGCTTTCATTACCCCGACTTTCAGTACACAGAGGACAGAATGCGGATCTTGGTGGTCGAAGACGACAAGGATGTGGCGAGCTTCGTGGTTAAAGGCCTGCGGGAAGCCGGCCATGTGGTGGAGCAGACGCCCAACGGCCGCGACGGCCTTTTCATGGCGGCCAGCGAGAGCTTCGACGCCATCGTGCTGGACCGGATGCTGCCCGGCGGCGTCGATGGCTTGCGCCTGCTGGAGACGCTCCGCGCGCAGGACAACCACACGCCGGTGCTGTTCCTGTCCGCGATGGCGCAGGTCGACGACCGGGTGCGTGGCCTCAAGGCCGGCGGTGACGACTATATGACCAAGCCGTTCGCCTTCGCCGAGCTGCTCGCCCGCGTCGAGGCGTTGACCCGCCGCGGCAAGACCGACACGCCGACGACCCGCTTGGTCACCGCCGATCTTGAAATGGATCTGCTGTCGCGCACCGTCAAACGTGCCGGCCAGAAGATCGACCTGCAGCCGCGTGAGTTCCGCCTGCTGGAGTTCCTGATGCGCCACGCGGGGCAGGTGGTCACCCGCACCATGCTGTTGGAAGGCGTGTGGGACTATCATTTCGACCCGCAGACCAACGTGATCGACGTCCATGTCAGCCGCTTGCGCCAAAAAGTCGACAAACCATTCCCGATCGCGCTCATCCATACCGTCCGCAACGCCGGCTACATGCTGCGGGTTGAGGAAGCGTGAGGCTCAGCTTCCTTGCCTGACGCAGCGGGCGGCGAAACAGCGGCTGACGCCGCAGCCGGCGATGCCGTGGCTGACGCAGCGGGCGGTGGCGCTGCCGGCAAGCCGGCCGGTATCGACCGCCCCGGTCGGCTGGCCCGCTGGCGACGCTGGAACCGCGCCGCGCCCAGCCCGGTAGCGGAGGAGGAGGTGCCGGCGCCTAACTTCCTGCGCTCCGCGGCAGTACGCTTCGGCGTTATCTACGCAGCCCTGTTCGGCATCAGTGCCATCGCCCTCGCAGCCTTCCTGTGGTGGTCGACCGCGGGGCTTTTGGAGCGCCAAACGGACGCTGCCATCCTCACCGACAGTCTTGGTCTGACTGAGCGCTTCGCCGAGGGCGGTCCCAAGGCGCTGGTCGAGACGATCAACGACCGCGTGCTCGGCAATGTCGATGACGATGCACTCTACCTGCTGGTCGATTCCGCGTCTCAGCGGGTTGCCGGCAATCTCGAGAGCTGGCCTTTGCGCATGGCGATGGACGAGGACTGGGACGAACTGCGGATCGAACGCGCCGGCGTCGCCAGTCTCGCCCGCATTCATTATTTCGAATTGCCCGGCGGTTTCCGCCTGCTGATCGGCCGCGATGTCGAACTACGATCCCAGCTGCGGGTGATGATGGCGGATGCGATGTTCTGGGCGGCTGTCATCGCGCTCATACTTGGCACGATCGGTGCCTGGGCGGTGCGGGGCCTGTTCCGCTCCACCATCGCTGATGTCTCCGCCACCGCCATGGCGGTCAGCGCCGGCGACTTCACGCGCCGTGTCCGCATCGCCGGCCACGAGGACGAGTTCGACCTGCTCGCCGAGACCATCAACGACATGCTGGATCGCATAAGCTCGCTGATGGACGGGGTGCGCCAGGTGTCCAACGCCATCGCGCATGACCTGCGCACGCCGATCACCCGCGCCCGCACGCGGCTGGAGGACGCGGCGATCCATGCCACCACCGAGGCCGAGCTGCGCGCTGCGGTGGACCGCGCCATGCTTGACCTCGACGGTGTGGTGAGCGTGTTCCAGGCCTTGCTGCGTATTGCCGAAATCGAGGCCGGCGCCCGGCGCAGTGCCTTCGCCCCGTTCGACCTCGCACCGCTGCTCACAGACCTCGCCGAGCTCTACGATGCCGCCGCCGAGGAACGTGGCGTTCGCTTCCAGACGAGTATTCCAGCGACGCTGCCGAGCTTCGGCGACCGTGACATGGTGCAGCAGGCGGTGGCGAACCTGCTCGACAACGCGCTGAAATTCTCTCCGGCCGATACCACCGTCCAGCTGACGGCGAGCCTGACGCCGGGTGGCATCGCGATAGTGGTAGCGGACCAGGGACCCGGCATTCCGCCCGAGGATCGCAACCGCGCCGCGGAGCGGTTCTTCCGTGGCGAAAGTGCCCGCAGCACGCCCGGCTCAGGCCTTGGCCTCGCTCTGGTGCAAGCGGTCGCGCATCTGCACGGCGGCTCGCTCAACCTGGACGACGGTGCGCCCGGCCTGCACGCGGTGCTCACCCTCGCTGGGCGGATCAAGCCCGAGGCGCCGCGTTCGATAACAATCGCGTCAAAGTAGTTGGACCTGACTGCACATAACAGCAACGTCATGTGCGACACAGTCGTTCGCAACGGGGCTGCGTTCACTCTGCGCACCGATGAAACTCGTTCAGTCACTTTCTGCGATTTTGGTCATCGGCACCGCCACAGTGCAGGCACAGCCGCAGCCGGACCCCCAGCCTGCAATACGGGTGACATCCGATACGACCGAGTTTTGCGATCATCTGTCTCGTTACTTCGCCCGCATCAGCGCGGGGCACCACACCGTTCCCGCAGCGTCTCGGGCCTTGGCTGATGAGGGCGGGCGGTTGTGCGCACAGGGCCTGATTCGCGCCGGGATCAGTCGTCTCCGCATGGCACTCTATCGCCTGCGTCCGAACCGTTGATCTCCGCTCATGCCAAACCGTCGTTGACACATGAAGGATGTGTCAACGACGGTTTGGCATGAGTCATTTTTTGCGCGCCGCCGGCCAGCCGGCTGGTATTACTCGGACAGCAGCGCTGCCCGCAGCATGGCGATACCTTGCGAATCCTCGAAACCTGCAAGCCGCAAGCCCGCCAGCATGGCAAAACGCTGCATCACCGCGCGACGGCGTGCCGGCACCAGCGGATGCGCCGGAGCGTCTCTGAGAATGTCCGCCATCTCCTCGGCCACGATCAGGCCGGTATCCTCTGGCAACATGGCGAGCGGAAAATCGACATCCACGGCAAAGAACAGTGCATCGCAGAAGGCGCGGTACTCCCGCCATTTCTGATCGGCACGGAAGTCGTTGAGGTCAGACTTGATCTCGATACAGACAAAACCTCCATCTGGCCGCAGCGCCAAGATATCCGCCCGCCTGCCGTTGGCCAGTCCCACCTCGTGCAGCGGCGCCCAGCCCAGTGCAAGACACAGCCGCGCGGTGGCCCGGCGCACCCGCGCCGTTCGCTCCGGCGCCGAGAGGATCAAGCGGCCTTCGCGACCGCATCGATCGCTTCGGCAAGGGTGAGGTCGGCGGCCGAAAGCCCGCCCGCATCATGGGTGGACAGGGTGATATCGACCCGATTCCACACATTGGTCCATTCGGGGTGATGGTCCTGCTTCTCCGCCAGTAGAGCCACCCGCGCCATGAAACCCCAGGCCTCGGAAAAATCAGCGAATGTGAAACTGCGCGAAATCGCATCGCGCCCCGCAACCGGTTGCCATGACGGCAGCCGCGTGGCCAGCGACGCCCGTTCGGCCGATGTGAGTGCGACGATCATTCTGGTTCTCCCAAAAGCGGTTGACGCCGGCACCGACCCGGTGCGCCCATGATGGCCATGACCCCACGCCCAACAATGCCACCGGACGCTCTCGTTCTCGCCGACATGGCCGAGGCAGCGCTGGCCACCATCCCCGAATCGCTACGCAAGCATGTGGCGGGTGTCGGCATCTCCGTCGAGGAGATGCCGGACGACGAAACGTTGGAGGCGCTCGGGCTGGAATCACCCTGGGAACTGACCGGCCTGTATCACGGCACCCCGATCGGTCAGCGCAGCGTGAGCGATATCAGCCGCTCGCCCGACCTGATCTTTCTCTATCGCCAGCCGATCCTGCTGGAATGGGTCGAGACCGACGTCGACCTCAGCGATCTCGTGCGCAATGTCGTGATCCACGAAATTGCCCATCATTTCGGCTTCTCGGATGCAGAGATCGAAGCCCTGGAATCGTAAGGTTCGAAGCGGGGGACTTTCTGAGCATCCTACCGTTCGCCGGCGCTCACGCCGCCTTGAGATAACTGCCAAGCTTGGCCAGCGCCGTGCTTTTGTCGGTCTGGTCGATGGCGCCGAGTTCGGCCGCCATCCGGTCCAGCGCCGCTTCGTAAATCTGCCGCTCGGAAAAGCTCTGATCCGGCTGGCCGGCATTGCGGTGCAAATCGCGGACCACCTCGGCGATCGCCATCGGATCGCCGGAGTTGATCTTCGCTTCGTATTCCTGTGCCCGCCGCGACCACATCGTGCGTTTGATCCGCGCGCGGCCCTTGAGCACGGCCATGGCTTCGTCGAAC